>ONIH01000052.1 GCA_900317825.1 uncultured Lachnospiraceae bacterium
TTCATCATCGGAGACCATTATGATCTTTCCATGCTGCAGGTCAGATAATGCCTCTTCCACTGTGTTGTGATCAAATTCTTCTTCCATAAAGCTTCCTTTCAGGCCAGGTTTTCAAGCATCTCATATGTAAGGCCGTGGCTTTCATTTTTTTTAGCTAAAAAATGCTCCACGTATTTACCTATCATGTCATTCTCCAGATTCACACTGTCTCCGGCATGCAGCAGGCCGATATTCGTGACTTCTCTGGTATGCGGGATCACTTCGATGGAAAAATCATCTGGAGAAACTTCAGCCACAGTAAGTGAGATCCCGTTCACTGTCACCGATCCTTTTTTTACGATCAGATCCTTTATATGTTCATCACATGAAAAAGCGTACAGGTACGAATCGCCGTCTTTTTCTATACGTTTTACTGTCCCGACACCGTCCACATGACCAGCAACTATATGTCCTCCGAGCCTGTCACCTACCCGTAGCGCTCTCTCGAGATTTACCTTATCGCCGGCATGACGGCTGCCCAGTATCGTATATCTGAGCGTCTCTTCTGATACATCCGCCAGAAAATAATCACTTCCGAATTCTGTAGCGGTAAGACATACACCGTCAACACAGATAGAGTCTCCGAGTTTTGAATCTTCGAGGACTTTATCAGCTTTTATATTAAGCACTCTGCCTCCACCTGTATCTGTTATTTTTCTTATAGTGCCGGTTTCCTCTGCTATTCCTGTAAACAAAGATAAGTCTCCTTTCACCCTATTAATAAAAAATACCCTGAACCACATTTGCAAGCAGACTTGCAAACACAATTCAGGGCATAACAATTAGCCATTAGCATCTATTTACAAAACAAAAGTCCTGGGAAAAATCCCAGGACACTGTAAACAAACACTTTATCTATGAAACTCATTCTTCCATCCAGACTATACTGTCGGCCCCGGAATCTCACCGGATCATGCCAAAAGGCTCGCGGGCTTTACCGCCGGTAGGGAATCGCACCCTGCCCTGAAGAGTTATTTAGTTGTAACGTCTTTTCTTTCTTTTCAAAGACAAATGCATTATAGCACTTGCTGTATATTTATGCAACAGCGAATTTCTGTACGCTGTTTCTGAACTTATCTGCGTCCTTTGACTGGCAGATGACCATGGCCTTCTTATTCAGGGCGCAAGAAATAACACCCAGGAGAGACTTGGCATCCAGATAAGCTGCACCGGTCTTAAGATCTATATCGTAATCGAAGCCGGATGCAATTTTTACGAATTCTTCTGCGTCCTTAGGACTATGTAAGCGAATCATAAACTTCATAAAAAACACCTCTTCATTATACTTTGTTTACAGTGATCGGTGAAAACTATTTCTTGCGAAATCGTTTCCTCAAATCTTTTCATACGATAATACCACTTTTTTTTCAGAAGTCAATGAAAATTTTCTAAACCTGTGTTCTTTTTAAAATCCAAAAATTCGCCAAAATCAGCAAAGTTTCCTCTAGTTTAATCGCTTATAGGGCTCCAGTTTCATACCGTCAAAAGAGTGTGCTCCGTTGTAAACTGCGAGTGTCTGGTCTAAAAGAGGGAAAAGCATGACAGCCCCTGTCCCTTCTCCAAGACTTATGTCTGCATGGATCACCGGCTTTAATCCCAGTTCTTCTATGATGACTCCGGACATTTTCTCCCGGCCGGAGTTTGAAGCTATGATAGTATCTTTCACTCCGGGGCAGAGTCTTTCGGCAAGTAATGCCGCCGTAAGGCTTACGGCTCCGTCTGCTACTGTTGGTTTGTGGTACAATGCTCCCCCGATAAAAGCTCCTGTCATGGCTCCTATCTCTGTCCCGCCTATCCTGGCTAATAACTCTAAAGGCTCTTCACCGTGATGTATCTGACTTTCTATGACGCTCTTTTTGAATAAAAATCCATCATTGTCCAGACCTGCTCCCCTGCCTGTCACCTGATCTGCAGTTAAATTAAGTAATGACGCAGTGATTATCGAAGCACAGGTAGTATCGGCTATTCCCATCTCGCCGACTGCTATAATGTCAGCATCAGTTTCCTTCACTTCGTGAGTTCCAGCTTCGATACTTTTTTTAGCCTGATCTACAGTAAGCGCTGGTTCCTTTAGAAAATTCTTCGTACCATGGACTACCTTGCGGTCTATTATCTTATCAGAATGAGTCTCGTCCTTTATCCCGACATCTATACACTTTACCGAAGCTCCTGCGACAGCAGCCATTTTATTTACCGAGCTTTTTCCTTCGGCGAGCTCATCAGCTACCATGGCTGTGACCGTACTGTCACTCTGTGAGACTTTTGTTTCTGAAATCCCGTTATCACCACAGAAAATCAGGACACTCTTTTTAGCTAAATTAACCTCGGGATTTCCGGTAATTCCCGCTATCTGCACTACTATGTCTTCCATAGCACCAAGTCCGTGAAGCGGATGAGCTATAGAATCCCAGTGCTTTCTGGCCTGCTGCATTGCCTGATTGTCGATATATTTTTCCATGTACTTTTCTTTGCCCTACCTCTCCGTCATTTTTTTCTGCCTGTTTACGACTATGATCCCTAGGGAAACGAGTATCAGCGAAAAAAGTGCCGAAAGCCTGAATGCCTGTGAATACTCGCCTAAAATAACAGCTGATAGCAGGACTCCGATAACCGGGTTCATAAATCCGAAAACAGATATACGGCTTACCGGGTTATATTTGAGCAGGAGTCCCCAGAGCGTATAGGCGCAGGCTGATATAAATGCCATATAGGTAAGTAGCAGGTAGCCTGCTGCCCCGGCCGTAGAGAAACTCAGGTGCCCTCCTGCACAGGCACCACCTATCGCAAGTATCAGACCGCCAAGCATGAACTGATAGCCGGAAAGCGCTACGGTATCTTCATCGGCTGACCATCTTTTTATAAGAGAAGACGAAAATGCCGCGAGCAATGCCGAGATAAGCACAAAGCCCTCTGCCTGAAGCGTAAAATGTACCTCAAGTGAAGCACCGTTTAACTGAACTAAAATAACTCCTACGAAGCCTAGGATGCAGCCGGCTATTTTTCTAAGAGTGAGATTTTCTGTTCTGAAGATAAGCGCTGCGATAAGTATCGCAAAGAAAGTATTCGACGCTTCTATTATAGATGAGCTGACTCCTGTCGCATGAGCAAGTCCTATATAAAAGAAGAAATACTGTCCAGCCGTCTGGAACATCGAAAGTCCAAATACCTTTGGTATGCCTCTGACGCTCACTCTAAGAACCCGTCTGTTGATCAGGCTCCCTGCTATTATAACCATGACTCCGGCGAAGAAAAATCTGATCCCCGCGAAGAGGATCTGCGAAGCCGCGTCATCCGACGGTACTTTAAAAAGCGCATAGCCTGACTTGATGCATGGAAACGCACTTCCCCATAAAAAGCAGCAGATGAATGCGAAAATGATCACTACAGGTGTCTTTGTCCAGAATGAATTTTTTCCCCTACTATTTTTACTCATGCGTATAGTTTATCAGTTTACGGTCACCGTCTATAGTGACATTAAACTCTCCACCCATCAGCTCAGTCAGGTTCTTTGCGATCGAGAGACCTAAGCCCGACCCTTCAGTAGTGCGCGAGATATCTCCCCTTACAAATCTCTCTGTCAGCTCGTCGGCAGTTATATGAAGCCGCTCTGATGAGATGTTCCTGAATATGATAGTTATCTTTGAATCCTTCTCGTCCAAGTCCACATATGCCCTCGTTCCAGGCTGCGAATACTTATACATATTCCCGAAAAGATTCTGGAACACCCTGCCTAAATAATTCGGATCCGCGTTAATAGACGCGCTGTCGTTCTCCGTACCTGAAGTCTCAAGGGTTATATCCTTTGCTTTTAGCTTCTCCTGATATTCACCTGCCATCATGTCTATGACAGTTCCAGCATTTATTTTTTCAGGATGCATTACGAGCTTGCCGCTCTCAGCCTTGCTCGCATCTATCAGGTCGTTGATCAGTTTTTTTAGCTTAGAACTCTGTTTTTTAAGTACATCTAAATACTCTTTTTTCTGCTCAGAAGTCACATCAGGTTTTGACAGAAGGTCCGTGTAGTTTATGATCGAAGTAAGCGGTGTCCTGATGTCGTGAGATACGTTCGTGATGAGCTCGGTCTGCATTCTCTCTGACTTAAGCCTCTCATCGACTGCCGAGTCTATGGCATCACCTATGGAGTTAAGGTCATCCTGCACCTGCTTTATGTCTACTGGAAGCTCCTCAGTTCCAGCCTTGTATGAGAGCTCTCCCGAAGCTATTTTTGCAGCTGAGGTCTTTACGACTGCAAAGCTTATTACAATCCTTCCAAGAGCGTGGTGCTTTATAAACTCCTTTACTATAAAAATAGCCAGAGCTAAAATGACACCTGTCACATATCCGTCCCAGACGGTAAGGACTGCCAGAATCCCTAAGAATACATTTATAGCCAGATCCGTAAAGTAATAGATCTGTCCTCTGCGGTTTAGATCAGCGACTGTTCTTTTCTTAGCTTCGTTTTCCTTTACTTTTGCCGCTGCCTTAGGGATCAGGGCTATAAGCTTATAGATCACTGTATTCTTCCAGAACTTCCCGAGCTTTACATTTACTGCCCAGGAGTACAGGTAGATGGCCGTTACCGGCACCACCAGATAAGTGATAGCTAAAATGATCAGAAGGTCTTTAGGAGAACCCAGATCGGACATATCTGCTCCTATAAAAATAGCTGCAAGAGCTGCAGACATCGCGGGAAGGTAGATAAAAAATCCTAAATCGAGAGGAATTCTGGCAAAACCTCTTCTCTCTATGTAGTCAGTGTCGGTTAATTTTCTTATATTCCATTCCTTTTCAGGGTGAACAGGCACTGCTACATGGCCTGCTGCCCTAAGGAATAAAATGACACCTGTCACAAAACAGATGATGCCCGCTATGATACCAATTATCGCAAGAACACAGGCTACATGAATATTGGCAGCTGCCGTAGCTATCCGGTTAAACAGGTCGTTTTTCGCAGAAAGCTTATCTGGAATTATCGAGACGACAGTGTATGTGTTCATCCTGCCAGTGCGCAGATCATAGCTGTACTGCGCTCCGTTAAAATACGTCACCTGAGCTTGTGCGCTCGCGCTGTCGAGAAGCTCTATATCCCTCTGATATACGATGTGCTTCTGGTTTGGATTTCTCGAGCTTGCGTATTTCCCGCTCAGTCCGTATAGCTCTATAGAATACGTATACTCCTTTGGCTTT
>ONIH01000051.1 GCA_900317825.1 uncultured Lachnospiraceae bacterium
AGATTTCTCAAGTTTGTGTGAACTTTTCAAGGTACAGAATGGTGTTAAGAAACACTAAATGTTAACAGGTCTGCTGGGACCTTTTGACCCCAGCATCATCATATGTATGGCTTATATATACAAAAGAAGCGGCCACAGGGCTGCTTTTTTCATATCTGCCTGTGGCGTTATAGTCGTATCCTATAGATGTCTCCCGTGATACCAGAGTACCGTCGGATCGAATTCATCCACCGTCCTTACCGAGGTATATCCCATCAGCTGCTTTAGCTGTCGGTTCATCTGATTAAGCTTCTCCTCGACGGCTGAAGCTCCTGATGTCAGTAGGGACGGCAGGATAGCTCTGCCGGTAGATACTGCATCGGCGCCGAGTGCCAGAAGCTTGTACGCGTCTCGTCCGTCATCGACGCTGCAGTCGGCGAAGACTATCATCTGTCCCGAGACTTTCTTTATCTCAGGAAGCACCATGGCAGGCGGCACGGCAAAAGGCAGCCTGCCGTGATGGTGGCTGACTACGATCGCATCTGCTCCGGCCGCTTTGCAGAGAAGGGCATCCCTCGCACTTAGGACTCCCTTCGCCACGAAATGACAATTAAGTCCATGCGCGTATGAGACCAGAGACTTAAGCTCCTCTTCGTTTAGAGTGCCCATCACCTCGCCGTCCACGACATCCGTCTCTCCATCGGCTCCTATGCTGTGGTCGATATCTATACCGACTGCCAGTGCCTGATGCGATGCTGCAAATGATATCTGCGACCTGATCATATCATGATCGGCAAAAGGCTTAATGATGCGGATCGTATCAGCGCAGATGTCCGCTATCCTCTCATACTCCTCGTCCGGCTCATCGCCGACCCAGTTCACGAGTCCCAGCTCCTTCGCTGCCTTGGCATACTCCTCCATCGACTGACTGTCAGTCCCGACCTTATTCAGGTGTGAAAAAGCCGGCATCATGATAGGCGATGAGAACTGTCTGCCCCACAGCTCATATGTCAGGTCAGCTATTCCTGTCCCAATACTTCTCTCCTCTATCCAGATCTCATCCAGATATCTTCTGGTGATAAAGCTCGCATTCGACGCATCCCTGGGAAGTGCCGGTATCATGCCCTCAGGTCCCGGTCAGGTGGCTTCTTTTTCCATGTAATACCTCCATTCGCTATCAAGATAATCTCTGCAGCTCTATGATAGGATCTTCTCGTAGGCGATATCGCCCCTCTCATAGCCGTAGTCGCCGAGCTTCAGCTCCTTGAATCCGTATTTCTCGTAGATATGAATCGCCGGCTTTAGCCGGCTGTTCGATATGATAAAAAGCCGCTTCGCCCCGTGAGCCTCTGCCCACTGCATCGCAGCAGCAAATACTGCGCTGCCGCTTCCGCTGTGCTCTCGGTGCTTATTCGAGCAGAGCTTGCAGATCTCCCAGGTGGTGCCGTTCATCGGTTTGGTCATGCAGGCGGCAAGCACAGTATCCTCCTCTATCGCGAAGTATATCATGCCGCCCTCTCTTATCTCCTCATCTATGTGAGCGAAGGTCTCATAATCCTCTTCCTCCAGATGTCCGAAATACTCCTCGATCCAGTCTGTGTTATACTCTATGAAGGCGTCCCTATATCTAGGGTCGTACTGCACTATCTCCACTGCTGATCCTCCCGGGGCTATAGCGATTTCTACTCGCCCGATTGTATGCCCCCTTTGCTATTCAAGCCAAAACCTTTGTAATAATACTCATATAGATCTGTTACTTGCTTTCATAAAAGCTTCCTACACCATACGATGTCTCTTCCACTCCAGCCGGATGATATAGAAAGCCATGATCCCGATCAGATATCCCATCACATCGAACGGTATATCCGTGATATCGACCAGTCCGCCTGAGTATGATTTATCCTGTTATTAATCCCAGCCACCACCCTGACAAAACGCATGGTAAGCGCCGAAGAAGCTTCCCCCCGGCTGCAGTGTAAAGGCGGCTATCAGGAGGATGACCAGGACCGCAGGTATTATAGAAATGATTTTTTAGCCAATTATTAGTCCAGTTACTTAATCTCATCTACAGTCAGTCCAGTAACCTTAGCAATTTCATCGTACGACAACTTATTAAGAGCAAGCATGTCTTTCGCTAACTGCAGTGCATTTTCTCTAGCAGCTTCATTTCTCATATCTTCCATGGCCTTGCACATAACCGTCCCTCCTATACAAACTGTTCTCGGCTCAGGCAGATTGCTTATCGGCTAGTTCCTTTACTTCATCAACGGTTAAATCCGAATATTCAGCAATTTCCTCATAGCTAAACTTTCCAGATTTAAGCATTTTACGAGCCACACTAATTGATTTTTCTTTTAGTGCTTCAGCTCTTGTTTCATTTCTCATGTCTTCCATAGCCTTGCACATAACCGCCGCTCCTATACAAACTGTTCTCGGCTCAGGCAGATTGCTTATCGGCTAGTTCCTTTACTTCATCAACGGTTAATCCTGAATATTGAGCTATCTTCTCATAGCTTAACACTCCGTCTTTGATCATTTCACGAGCCGCGCGAATAGCTTGTTCTTTTGCTGCTTCATTTCTCATGTCTTCCATAGCCTTGCACATAACCGCCGCTCCTTTCTCGTCTTCTTTAAAATATCTAACCCGATCAGCCAACACCGGATAGTACATGTCCTTCGCCTCTATGCAAGCGAAATCATGCATCAGCCTTCCGAGAGAAGTATCGTCTCTAATCTGTGAGTTCACATAGACGATATGCTCTTCATCTCCGAACAGCTCTCCGGTTTCAGTAATAATGCGCTCAATGTGATAGATCGGAAGTCCCTTCTTTAGCACATCGTTTTCTGTGATGAAGATCACATAGCTCTCGTTCAGCGCTTCATATTGTTCCCTGGGTTCTGTTACGTTTGCATCGATCAGGCTGCTGTTGTATCTGGCTCTCTTCACACCTGCGCCATGATCACTGCGCTGGATCTCAATGTTGTACACATGATTCTTCCTATCAACCGCCAGAATATCAAGTCTGACGGAGCGCCCCTGAAGGTTCTTGATCCCGTACTGACTAGTGGATTTTGTGACCTTCAGATCATCGCGCTTCAGAATGATCTGTAGAAGAAATTCTGCGCACTTTGTGTCCTCAAAGACCTTCGTCATGAAGTCATCATCGAGCAGGCGCAAATTGTGAAGGCGCTCTAGATCTTCCTTATGCTTTCCTTCAAAATCAGTCTCCCTGTTCATTTAACCCCCGTTCTGTCTTAGCTTGTATAAACTACTCTGACTTTATTATATCAGGAAAATCTGAATATTGAAAGCTAAATCGTCTAACTCTTCCTATTTCCAAAAGGATGGAAAGACATCAATGTTCACTTTACCCTAAATAATCATCCCAGGCACCCACTGACCAAAGAAGTTCTCTCATGCTCACTCCTCAATCAAATCGTGCCTGATAACATTGCCTTGTTCAATTTCATCAATCCTCTTCTGTAGTTCTGCCGCCTGAGCCAGAGTGAAACCATTCTCATCACGCATGGAAAAGCTCATGCTCTGTGTGCGAACTGCCTGCCGTATCAAAGCCAACGTTGCGGATGACATGGAAAGACCGAAGTCATCA
>ONIH01000049.1 GCA_900317825.1 uncultured Lachnospiraceae bacterium
AAGCCTTTCCTTATGCCTGTCGAGGACGTATTCACCATCACAGGACGTGGAACAGTTGCTACAGGCCGTGTAGAGCGTGGTACTCTTAAGCTTAATGACCCGGTTGAGATCCTTGGTATCCGTGATGATGTTGAGACTTCAACTGTAACAGGAATCGAGATGTTCCGTAAGACTCTTGATTTCGCTGAGGCTGGAGATAACATCGGTGCTCTTCTTCGTGGTATCGACCGTGACCAGATCGAGCGTGGACAGGTTGTAGCTGCTCCTGGAACAGTTACCTGCCACAAGAAGTTCACAGCTCAGGTTTACGTTCTTACAAAGGACGAGGGTGGTCGTCACACTCCTTTCTTCAATGATTACCGTCCACAGTTCTATTTCAGAACAACTGATGTAACTGGTGTCATCACTCTTCCAGAAGGAACAGAGATGTGCATGCCTGGTGATAACGTTGAGATGACCATCGAGCTCATCCATCCTATCGCTATGGAGCAGGGTCTTACATTCGCTATCCGTGAGGGTGGTCGTACAGTAGGATCAGGCCGTGTTGCTACTATCATCGAGTAAGACTTGATTTTATAACGAACTACCAGTGGGTGCCTGCGTATGCAGGCGCCTGCTTTTTTTATTTGTGAAAAATCATAGTTCTGATAGTGCTCTCTATCATCGACTGCCTTATCATGTATGAAAATTCTATGAAACCAACCCAGGTTACTTGCTTTTAAATGGCGTTTTTCCTATAATGATAAAAGGCTTTTTCTACAAAAAACTGTTGACATAAATGGTACAATGAAAAGCATTAGAAGGCAGGTGACATTTTTGGACGATAATAATTTTTATAATCAGAATAATAACGGCGGCCCGAATGGCCCTGGCCAGAATGGAAACGGACAGGGGCCGAATAACCAGAATCCGCATTTCAACCCGATCCTGGCATTCGTGTTATTTTCACTTGTGGCGCTTTTTATCGTTACGATGCTCTACAGAGGGATCGGCAGCAGCGCCAACCAGACGGTAAGCTACGATAAGTTCTACAAGCTCGCAGAGAAGGATGAACTGAAGTCGGTCACTTTTGATGGGTCGAAGATAAACTTCAAGGTCCGTGACAATTCGACATTCTACGCGAACAGCGAGGATAAGACCGAACAGGAGATATACAGGCAGAGTACAGGACAGAAGCTGTCGGTGAACTACTCTACAGGGTACATCGCAGATGATCAGCTTCTCCCACTTTTAAAACAGAACGATGTGACGATAAACCGTGAGGACTCATCATCTACATCAGCCCTGATCTATAATATCGTCTCATTCATAGTACCACTCGTGATCATCTGGATCATCTTCGCGGTAGTCATGAGACGGATGGGAAGCTCTGGCGGAATGCTCGGCGGAGTCGGAAAGTCAAATGCCAAGGTCTATGTACAGAAGCAGACAGGCGTTACTTTCGCAGATGTAGCAGGACAGGATGAGGCAAAGGAGTCACTGCAGGAGGTAGTAGATTTCCTGAAGAATCCAGACAAATACACGAAGATCGGTGCGAAGCTGCCTAAGGGCGCGCTTCTTGTCGGTCCTCCTGGAACAGGTAAGACGCTTCTCGCAAAGGCAGTAGCCGGAGAAGCCGGCGTACCATTTTTCTCATTGGCAGGTTCAGACTTCGTGGAGATGTTTGTCGGAGTCGGAGCCAGCCGTGTACGTGACCTCTTCAATGAAGCGAAGAGACAGGCGCCGTGTATCATTTTCATCGATGAGATCGATGCCATCGGTAAATCCCGTGACTCGAGATATGGCGGCGGAAACGATGAGCGTGAGCAGACCCTTAACCAGCTGCTCGCAGAGATGGACGGATTCGATACTTCAAAGGGACTTCTGATCCTCGCGGCTACGAACAGACCGGAAGTACTCGATAAGGCACTCCTTCGTCCGGGACGTTTTGACAGACGAATCATCGTAGACAGACCTGATATGAAGGGGCGTCTTGAGACACTCCGTGTTCACGCGAAGGATGTAAAAATGGATTCGACCTGCGATCTCGAGGCTATAGCTTTAGCATCGGCAGGATTAGTAGGATCCGACCTTGCGAATATCATAAACGAAGCAGCTATCCTTGCAGTCGAGAATGGCAGGGAGTACGTTTCACAGCCTGATCTGTTCGAGGCATTCGAACGTGTGGCAGTCGGCGGCAAGGAGAAGAAAGACCGTCCGATGAGCGACAAAGAAAGACACATTGTCTCCTACCACGAAGTCGGTCACGCTCTCGTATCTGCTTTACAGAAAAATACAGACCCGGTACAGAAGATCACTATCGTTCCTCGTACCATGGGTGCTTTAGGATATACTCTCCAGACTCCTGAAGAGGAGAAGTTCCTTCAGTCAAAGGAAGAACTCGAAGAGGATATCGCTACCTTCATGGGCGGTCGTGCAGCCGAGGAGATCGTATTCCACTCTATCACGAGCGGAGCGGCGAACGACATCGAAAAGGCTACGAATATCGCGAGAAATATGGTCACTCGTTTCGGTATGAGCGACAAATTCGGTATGATGGGACTTGCTACAGTAGAAAGTCAGTATCTCGATGGCGGCGCTCAGATGACCTGCGGCGAGCAGACTGCGAGTGAAGTCGATGCAGAAGTCCATAGTATTATAGAGAGTGCCTATAACCAGGCGAAGAAGCTTCTGACAGAGCACAGGGATGCACTCGACCAGATTTCCGAGTATCTGTACAAGAAGGAGACTATCACCGGTAAGGAATTCATGGATATGTTCCGCCAGATCACTGGAATCGAAGCAGATCCTGAAAAGGAGACCGAAGACAAGAAGGTCGATGAGAACCACGAGGTGGCCGAGAGACTACAGCGTGAGATGGATTCATATGAGTTATCAAAGGCAACCGGTAAGAGCGATGATACTACAACGACATCGGCTGGTGATAAAGCAGACGATGCTTCAAAGCCTGAAGTAAGCTCGGATGACGAAATTTTTGATGAATGATTTTTAAGACAGGGACGCAGCGATGCGCCCTTTGCGCCCTTGCTTTTTATGCATAGAATGGTACAATATAAGAATACATTATTAACTTTTTCTGAAAAATGAGGAGATTATTTATGGAGACAAAAAAGAAAAAGACAGGTTCTCTCAGGCAGAGAATCACCATCTGCGTATTTATAGCAGTTCTGGTTCTGTGTTTTTTACTGATCGTGATTTCAGGCGTTACGACCGTAAGACTTGGTAACAGCTGCGTAAAGGAATACAAACAGCAGCTGACCGCAGAAATAAAGAGTGAGCTTAAAAATGAAACACAGATCGCCGTATCAGTGATCGAGCAGTATCATAAGCTGCAGGAAGACGGAACGATGACTGAAGAGGAGGCCAAAAAGGCCGCTGCAGATAAGGTACGTGAGATGAGGTACGATGATGGAAACGGATATTTCTGGATCGATACTTCAAAAGGTGTGAATGTCGTTCTTTTGGGACGTGACACAGAGGGAAAGTCACGTTGGGATGCAGAGGACAAGACAGGCCGTAAATACATCCAGGAGATGATAAAAAATGGTCAGAAAGACGGCGGCGGATATACGAATCTGAATTTCCCAAAGCCGAACGAAACTGAAGAAAAGCCAAAGATAAACTATACAGTGACCTATGAACCATATGACTGGGTACTTGGAACCGGTGTATGGGTAGATGATATCGATACTCTGGCTCAGCGTTTTTATGCTGATACGAGAAACCAGATAAATACAGCTATCATCAGCATGTGTATAGCCGCTATTGTGCTGGCTATAGGTCTTATATTCATTTTCTCATTCCCAGTGAAGAAGATAACTGAGGCCTTAAATGCAGTAACCGGAAACCTCAGAAAAGTAGCAAAGGGTGACCTTTCTGAGATTGCGGCTCACGGTGAGCAGGCAGCTGCCATACAGAAGAAGATAGAAGGAAGAAATGATGAACTCGGTGTCATGGCGCGGTCTATGGGCAGCCTGATCAGTGAACTACGCGGACTTATGCAGAAGATCCACGAACTTACAAAGTATCTGGCTACATCAGCGCAGCAGCTGACCGCATCAGCACATCAGTCTGCAGAAGCTTCTGATTCAGTAGCGCAGTCTATTACGAATGTAGCGGCATCATGTTCCAACCAGGGCGAGGTAGTTAACAGCGCCGGAGTTCAGACTAATACATTCTCTAATGATATGAGCGGATTCTCAGACAGGCTTTCAGCTTCATCCGAGCAGATAAATGAGACAACACTCGCAGCTGATGAAGGACGAAAGCAGGTAAATGAGGCAGTAGAGAAGATC
>ONIH01000047.1:0-6909 GCA_900317825.1 uncultured Lachnospiraceae bacterium
TTTTTCAGGGGCTCCCTGTAATACGCCCCTGAATCTGACTAAGACGTAATAGTCCGGGATGCACTTCCCAGCATCCCGGATTTTGTCAGAAAGAAATATCGGGAAACGATACTACAATATTTTTAATCATAAAGGAGCAGGCATGGGATATGCTGTACAGAACGGCATATTATACTATTGAAGAAGTACCAAAAAAGGATGAAAAGAGAAAAAAAGCAGAATGATAGTATGCTGCATCTGATCGCGCGCATTATTGATGAACTGGGACTTTCCAGTGCAAAAACACAGTATGATGCACGTTCGGGTACTGCAACTATAACTGGTATAAAGGATGGAGTTCGTTGCACGACGACGCTCCGCCCAGATACACCGGATTTTGACAAGAAGGTAAAGCACTCAACGACTATAGGCCGTGAGGCCGCTATCGAACAGGTGAAAGAACTGTACCGCCAGGGCTACAGACAGGTAGACATAGCTGAGATGCTCGACATCTCACAGAGTACGGTGAGTACATACATACACAAATGATTGGAGGAAAAAATGCCACTCGCAAAACAAGGAAATTTTAAAAAGTATAGAAATGAGTTTAAGAAAATAATGAGTGAATATCAGAATCTGATAGACAATTACGATGGTCTTTACGGTGATTATCCTGATAATAATAAAGATATAGATGATATCTTTGGATTTATTTCGGATGCTTATATAGCCTATCATGATGAACGGAGATTTTCTGAAAGACTCAGTGATTTGCTTGAAGATACAGAAATAAAGACCGATTATGTAAAAAATGACTTCAAAGGAATGGTAAGAGACTTGCAAAATGCTGCTAATGATCTGGTGGAAAAAGCTAATAACATGATTCCATGGCTTGGAGATGACCTGTCTGACCTAGAAAAAAATACACTGGATGAGTATCGATTCTGGTAGGCGTTATTTTACATTTTTACTTAAACGGGTTATAATCATTCATAAAAAAGGAACGGATAAGTTAGTGGATAATGTACTTGAAGTAAATGGCCTGTCTCTGGATATACTTGAGGCACTGTCTTACAGGTCAAGACTAGGGGTAAGCCTTAAGAAAAATCTGCATTATTTTGATAAAGATGCTCTTTTGACGGAGCTTATAGATATGTCAGAATGGCTGTCGGAACAGCCGATTTTAGATAAAATTGCACTTGATTTCAGGGTAAAGAGTGAGGAATCTATAAGGTCAAAGTACGACAGGTACTATCCGGATCATCAGGTTCGCAAGGTGTTCAATGATATCATGGGTTTCAGGGCATTTTGCGATGATTATAATGATGTATTAGGGCTTGGATCAGTTGATAAACTGAGAATAGCTGATATGTCTCATGGAAAGGCACATGATGATGGGTATAGAGGCATACATGTGTACTATCAGCTGGATAGTGAGTGCTACCCGATAGAGATTCAGTTCAATACTCTTTATGACAGGCAGTTGAATAACTGGCTTCATGATTATCTGTATAAGAAGAATTACTCGTTATCTGTTGGACAGGAAATGCGTTCAGCTTATGAGAATGGTAAAATTCATAGTGCTGAAGATTTTGAGGAGGTATTAAAAAATGTGTTATATCGTAGCTAAAGATAAAAATAAACACGGATGCTTTGCGTTAAAAACGAATCTGGGAAAGCATCTTTCAGGAATGATACACGAACTGAACAGAGCTGGTGCGGCTTCAAGAGGCATCCAGCTTGTCACGATAAGCCGCCCGACGGCTTATGGTGAGTATGCGCCGTATCATTTTGCGAAGGATGAGGATGAGTTCCGGGAGCTTGTCGAGAAGATGTGAGAGTATTTAGAAAGGACTTACGATGTCTGAAGAGACGACTAAGAGGCAGGACATGAGGGTCAGGCGGACGAGGAAGCACCTGAAAGAGGCGTTCCTTCGCATGATTCTGAAGAAGCCTCTTGAAAAAATAAAAGTGACTGATCTGGCGGAGATCGCGGAGATAAACAGGAAGACTTTTTATCTGCATTTCACCGATATATATGATCTGATGGACACCATCGCAGATGAGACGGCTGGGAAGATCATCAGGCATTTTTCGGATGAGCTGACTCAGAACATTACTGTGATCTATGAGACACTGGATACAGATGACGCTTCTTATCAGCTGCTGTTTTTCGACGCATCATATGGCAGGTTTCAGAAGCGGTTATGGCGGGATATTTTTTCAAGTGACTTTTTCAGAAAATACTACGGTGGCACCGAGCATCCCGAGATCACCTGCGGCTACCTGTTTGCGATTCCGTCTATTTACAGGGCGTGGCGCGATTCTAAGGAGAAAACCCTGAGCCTCTCAGAGCTTGCTGAAACGGCATCCGGCTTAATCGAACGTGGGTTCTGGGGGGGGGTCAGGATTCTGGCGAGCAGGAGTGAGAGCGGCCGCGTGAGAGCGGCGTGATGCAGTGTCAGGGCCATGAATGTAAAAATATTTGGGAATATCACTGCTTGCATTTTCCCCATATATGGATTATACTGAAAACAAATTCAGTGAAAAATAATTCAGTATAATCTGGAGGCGGGCCATGTTTGTTGGAAGGCAGAAGGAGCTGGTTGAGCTGAGGGAGGCTATGCACTCTGACAGAAAAGCAGCGGTGCTCATATATGGAAAGCGCAGGATAGGAAAATCGACGCTTATTTCAGAGACGGCGAGGGATTTTGAGGGGATCGTCATAGAGCACATGTGTGTCAGGAGCTCATTTGACGGGAACCTCGCGCTGCTGAACAGGGATATTTCACTGGCTATGGGACTTCCGGACATGCATTTTTCAAATCTGGAGGATATATTCAGTTTTCTGTCGACACAGAAGCAGCCGGTGCTCATAGTGCTGGACGAATATCAGTATCTGAAGGAGTCGGAGAAGAAGGGCCAAGTAGATTCTCTGATGCAGAATGTGATCGACCACATGGCAGAGAATATAAAGCTGGTTCTCTGCGGCTCATACATCTCTGTCATGAAGGAGCTGCTGGAGGAGGAGAATCCACTGTTCGGCCGTTTTACCTGCGTCATGCATATAGAAGAGTTTGACTACCTCGATGCGTCACTTTTTTATCCGGACGCTACCACCCGGGACAAAATCATTTACTACGCGATTTTTGGCGGGTCACCGTATGTGCTATCGACGATAGATACCTCGGTTTCATTAGAGCAGAACATAAAAAAACTGCTGATCCGTTCGACCGGGATCCTCCGCATATACATAGAGAATGTGATGCTCCAAGAAATCGGAAAAGCCTATGACGTGCGGATCCTTGAGGTGATAGGCAATGGCAAAAAGAAGTATTCGGACATTCAGTCGTCACTTTCCAGGGATAATAACGGTCTTCTGAGCAAGCAGCTGAAAAATTTATCGGAAATGGAAACTATCGAGAAAATTTTTCCAATAAATCGACCTGATGATAAAAAGAAGAGCTTCTATGTGATCAGGGACAACCTGATGCGGTTTTACTTTACTTTTGTATTTGGAAATGACGGCGTTATAGCGCGTATCGGGGAGGACGCTTTCTACAGGCAGTTCATAGCCGGCGGGCTTCTGGAGTTTGTAAGCCGCAGATTTGAAGACGTCGCTCTGCAGTATTTTGGCAGGTTGGCAAGGAGCGGTCAGAGGACTGACATCCTTGACATCGGATCATTCTGGTACGATGATCCTGTTCATAAAAAAAATGGCGAGTTTGACTGTGTGCTGAGGTCAGAGGCTGGATACGAATTTTACGAGTGCAAATTTTACAAAAATCCTATGACGGAGCAGGAGTGCATTAAAGAGGAAAAACAGCTGGAAGAAATACCTGGTGTGGCTGTGGCTGTCACTGGATTTGTCTGCCCGGCTGGATTTGATTTCAGCTCTGACAGATACAGACTTATAAATGGAGATGAACTATTCGCGATGACAAATGATTAGTATAAAGCAAGCTGAAAAAAATGATTTTCACCGGCTCGAGGAAATCTCGGTGGCGTCTATGAGTGAGCCGTGGCATGAGGCTGATTTTCTGTCGGCTGAGAAAAATGAGTTCGCTGTGATCCTCGAGGCTGTAAGTGATGGTGATCCGGTAGGGTATGCGGTAGGGTATTTTGCGGCGGATGAGTCGGAGCTTCCGTCGATAGCTGTAAGTCCTGACTGCAGGCGGCTCGGTGCCGGGGATGCGCTGCTTTCGGCACTTTTTGACGAGGTAAGAAGTCACGGCGCTGCTAAGATGTTCCTTGAAGTCCGCGAGTCAAACGACGCAGCCATCTCACTGTACGAGAAGAACGGCTTCATCACAGCGGGGACGAGGAAGCATTTTTACGACAATCCGACAGAAGACGCGCTGGTGATGATGAAACTTCTATGAGCAGAAAAACGATACTACGCTATAAGGATTTCGGAGATGAATTTTGGATTTGAGGATTGGCCGTTCTCAGTGCCTTTATACGCTGCGTTCTGCATCTGATCCGATTAGAAACGAGGAAAAAATGACTGACTATGTGACTCTGGCGATGGGTGCCGGCGGGAAACAGACCGCCGAGCTTATCAGCCAGGTATTTAAGAAAAATCTGGAAAATCGGTTTTTTACTGCGGACGATGCGGCTGTGCTGCCGCAGCCGGCGGAACGGATCGCTATGTCGACAGACGGTTTTATCGTGAGCCCGGCATTTTTCCCAGGAGGAAATGTCGGAGAACTCAGCGTATGCGGGACTGTAAATGACCTGACCTGCATGGGCGCGAAGCCGCTATATCTGACCTGCTCGTTTGTGATCGAAGAGGGCTATCCTATAGCTTCTCTTGAAAAAATAGTCGCTTCGATGGCGGAAACTGCTTCCAAGTGTGGCGTTTCTATAGTCGCCGGTGACACGAAGGTCGCCGGTAAAGGCCAGGTGGACGGATGCTTTATTACGACTGCCGGTGTAGGTGAAATAGTTTCAGGTGTCAGTACCTCGGGCGCTTTCGCAAGGCCGGGCGATGCTGTGATAGTGACAGGGGATGTCGGCAGGCACGGCTGCTCGATACTTTTATCGAGAGACGAATACGGGATAGAAGCTGACGTGACGAGTGACTGTGCACCTCTCTGGAAGCCACTCTCCGAAGTCTTTGAAAAAGTCCCGGAAGTGCATGTGGTCCGGGACGCGACCCGAGGAGGCGTGGGGACTGTGCTCTATGAGATAACGCATGAGAGCGGAGTAGGAATCAGGCTGTCACGGGAACAGGTTCCGGTGCAGCCCGAAGTGAGAGGAGTCTGCGATATGCTTGGTCTTGACCCGCTGTATCTAGCATGCGAAGGACGGATGGTCATCATGGCACCTGTCTCAAAGGCCGATGAGATCGTAAGTATCCTTAAGCATTATGATGACACTGACGGAGCCTGTGTGATAGGTGAAGTGACAGACGAGCAGCCGGGTCATGTCATAGTCGAGACTGAGATAGGTGCAGAGACCTACCTCCCGGAGCCAGGAAATGAATTATTACCGAGGATCTGCTAATGTATATAAAACTGAAAAAAGGCCAAGGCCGGCTTTTAAAGAGCGGCGGTGCCTGGATTTTTGATAATGAGATAAGCGAAGTGTCTGATGATGCCGGGGACGGGGAGGTCATCAGAGTGCTCGACTTCGATGACTACTTTATGGGATGGGGATTCTACAATTCTCATTCGAAGATACGGGTCAGAATGCTCTGCCGGCACAGAGAGGAAAAACCGGATGAGGAGTTCTTCATGGAGAGAGTCAGGGCGGCTGTAGACTACCGCGTGAATACAGTGGATATGAATGCCTGCAGGCTGATTTTTTCAGAGGCAGATTTCTTCCCGGGGATGGTCGTAGATAAGTATAACGACCTGCTGGTAGTGGAGTCTCTGGCGCTCGGGATAGACAGGCTTAAGCCGATGATCCTCAGGCTTCTGCTCGTTGAACTGAAAGAGCGTGGATTTGTGATCCGCGGTATATATGAGCGCAGCGATGCTTCTGTCCGCAAAAAAGAGGGAATGAAGCCTTTCAAGGGATGGCTCTATACTGCCTCTACTGGTTTTATCGATGAGCCGTTTAACGACATGCAGCGTGAGTGGAACCCACAAGGTGAGTATCCTGATAGACCTGAAAATCCGCTGACTGAGATAGTAGAAAACGGTGTGCACTACACTGTAGACGTCGAGAACGGGCAGAAGACAGGCTTCTTCCTTGATCAGAAGTACAACAGGGCTGAAATCCAGAAACTGGCAAAGGGCAAGTCAGTGCTCGACTGTTTTACGCATATGGGGACTTTTGCGCTGAATGCGGCCAGGGGCGGGGCTTCGGAGGTGCTCGGACTGGACATCTCGGAACTCGCTGTGCAGCAGGCGACGGCAAATGCGAAGCTCAACGGACTGGATTCTGTGGCTCGCTTTGAAGTGGCTGATGTGCTCGATGCACTCCCGCAGATGCGAAAAGATGGCAGGCAGTTCGACTTCGTGATCCTCGACCCACCGGCTTTTACCAAGTCAAAAAATACCGTAAAGCAGGCGGAGAAGGGCTACCGTGAGATAAACCGTGAGGGTATGATGCTCGTAAAAGACGGCGGTTACCTCGCTACCTGCTCATGCTCGCATTTTATGACTGAAGACCTTTTTAAAAAAGTCATTGCGCAGGCGGCTACTTCAGCCCACAAGCGCCTCCGTCAGGTCGAGTTCCGCACGCAGGCGCCTGACCACCCTATACTCTGGGGTCTCGACACGAGCTATTACCTGAAGTTCCTGATCTTCCAGGTCGTGAGTGAGAAGTGACACCTCACCTGCTTCCGACACCGCCCATCCAGCTGATGCGGCGGTAAATTTTAGGTTACTATTCACGGCACCTCCCCAATCAGACCGCAGACCAACCGCGCTTACGCGCGTTTGCCGCATCTTCGATGCTAAAAGTCTGCGGTTGCTGGGG
>ONIH01000047.1:6923-13591 GCA_900317825.1 uncultured Lachnospiraceae bacterium
GGAGGTTCCTGCTTCACAGGCTGGCTTCTGTGGGTATTCAAACGTCCGCACAAGTGCGTCCGTCGTGAACCCCCACAGAAGCCTGCCGTGAATAGTAACAATTTTAGTACATTTTCACAAAAAAATCATAGCAATTCGCCTGATAGTATGTTAAAATTTTATGAATGTATTAACAAGGGCAGGGACCCGCAGTATGTATAAAGGAGGAAATTTTTACATGCAGAGATTTACTAACCCAAGAGACATCTACCACGGAAAAGGCGCCCTCGAGGCCTTAAAGACACTCGAAGGCAAGCGCGCAGTCATCTGCGTAGGCGGCGGTTCTATGAAGAGATTCGGATTTCTTCAGAAGGCAGAGGACTATCTGAAGGAAGCCGGAATGGAAGTGAAGCTGATCGAAGGGATCGAGAGTGACCCGTCAGTAGACACAGTCATGAAGGGCGCTAAGGTCATGGAAGAGTTCAGACCGGACTGGATCGTAGCCATGGGCGGAGGAAGCCCGATTGACGCAGCGAAGGCCATGTGGATCAAGTACGAGTATCCTGACATCACCTTTGAGGATATGTGTAAAGTCTTCGGCCTTCCGCAGCTCCGCCACAAGGCAAAGTTCTGCGCAGTTTCATCGACATCTGGAACAGCTACAGAGGTTACAGCATTCTCTATTATTACAGACTATGACAAGGGAATCAAGTATCCTATCGCTGACTTCGAGATCACACCGGATGTGGCTATCGTAGATCCGGAGCTTGCTGAGACTATGCCGAAGAAGCTGGTGGCACACACCGGAATGGACGCTCTGACACATGCCATCGAGGCTTATGTATCGACAGCAGCCAGCGACTTCACAGACGGACCGGCTATCCACGCTATCGAGCTGATCCAGGCAAACCTGATTAAGTCATATAACGGAGACATGGATGCCCGTGACACTATGCATTCAGCACAGTGCCTTGCCGGAATTGCATTTTCCTCAGGACTTTTAGGAATCGTTCATTCGATGGCTCATAAGACAGGAGCAGCATTCGCAGATTACGGCGCTCATATCATCCACGGAGCAGCAAATGCCATGTACCTTCCAAAGGTCATCGCTTTCAATGCCAGAGATGCGAGAGCAAAGCAGAGATACGGAGTTATCGCTGATTACATGCACATCGACGGAGCAAATGACGATGAGAAGATAGCGAACCTGATCAGGTACATCCGTGGCATGAACGATGAGCTGAACATCCCTCACTGCATCAAGAACTACGGAGCAGACAGCTATCCGACAGAGCAGGGATTCGTTCCTGAAGACGTCTTCCTTGACAGACTCCATGATATCGCAGCAAACGCCATCCTCGACGCCTGCACAGGTTCTAACCCGCGCCAGCCGTCACAGGAGGACATGGAAAAAGTCCTCAAGGCTTGCTACTACGATACCGAGATCGACTTCTAATCCCGGAAGTACAGCCTTCCCGACATCGCCAGATGCGGTTCATCGATCCACGTCTGGCGAGTCGCATCAAAGCCCCTGACTCCGTGTGAGCGGGCATTTTTAAAAAGTGGGTCGCCGTGAATAACGGCGGCTTTTTTCAGTTCTTCAGCAATTTCCGTTTCCCCATGAAAAAATGACTTGACATCAACTTGGCATTCTGTGGTGCGGATGAGCCTGGCAGGAGTGCCTGAAAGAGCAGAAGCTGCGGCTTCGGAGCCCATGGTGACAGACTCGCCGATGAAGGCAGTGGAAGCAGAATCATCGAGAAGAGACAGATAAGAATTTTTAACTACTTGAGAGCTTATGGAAGCTAGCAGATCGTTAAAGACAACTGAATCAAAATCATCGGAGGCGAGCGGATTTCCGATGACATAAGGGATACCATAATTCTCGTAGAGATACATGGCAGTCTTTATCCCGATAGAAGAGATGACCAGTGACACGTCAGCGCATGAAGCGTGAGATACGTCCTTAAAGCTTACCGGGTGCTTCTTAGTTCCTCTGCCCCAGTTCGCGCAGACCGTAAAGCCGGCGGACTCGAGCAGATCATAGAGATGATCTACCTGCTCATCATAGGGGAATTCAAACGGAGTCAGCCCGAGTAGATTTACCGATTTCGCATGTGAAGCATGATTGGCGGCACCGATTTCGCATGCATGACCATCAATCCTTTCTTTCGCTGTCATCTTCTCCGCCAGTGCTTCCAGCGCATTGGCGCCGCCTACTGTGTAGTCGTGCATTGCATTCGTGTGTACGTAGAAAGCGGGGATTCCGGTCATTTTTTCGAGGAGGCGGCAGAGAGCCGCAAAATCAGTGCCGATGATGTCGGGAACCGGGGAATTGCAGAGGGCGATGAAAGACGGCTTTTCGCTTAATGCGTCGACAGTCGTGACTATGTCGTCTAAAAGCCTCTGGTCATTTCCGTTTATCGCGTCGCTCTCACGGAGCCCTGAGATGTAGATGGCGCTTTCGCGCTTCGCCCAGCGGAGTTCGTCAAAAGTGTTATAAGTCGAGTTGCAGCCGCTCGGGTCGTGGATCACCGTGAGCCCGTCGAACTCGTAGAGCGCCGAAGCGGCACCCGAAACGTCCCCGGAATAGACCGGGATGTGAGTGTATACCTGTTTTCTTATCCGATTATTTTTCATGGAAAAATTTTACCACATGGTGTAAAATATAGAAAGAACTTTGTTTTTCAGGAGAATTTTTATATGAAGATACTTATAGTAGAGGACGAATTCGCGCTCGCCGATGCCCTGAGGGACAGGCTGATGCAGGAGAAGTACGAGGTCGACATCGCAAATGACGGCACGACCGGGTACGACATGTGCATGACAGGCGCCTACGACATCATCATCATGGACGGAATGCTTCCGGGAAAGGATGGCATCGAGATCATCTATGAGATGAGAAAGGCCGGAGTCACGACGCCGGTGCTGATGCTGACCGCCCGCTCAGATCTGATGGATAAGCTCAAAGGCCTTGATGCCGGAGCCGACGATTACATGACTAAACCGTTCGAAGTGGAGGAGCTTCTCGCAAGGCTTCGCGCCCTGATCAGAAGAAACTACGGCAAGGAGGAGAATGTCCTGACCGTTGGTAATCTGAAGCTCGACCGTAAAAATGCTTCGCTCGTGAACACCGAGGACAACCAGACCATTTCCCTTGCCGGAAAAGAGTTCAAGATCCTGGAGTACTTCATGGATAACCCAGGTCAGGCACTGACCCGTGAGCAGATATCCGAGCGTATCTGGGGACACGAGGATAATGTCGAGTATAACAACGTCGAGGTCTACGTGTCATTTATCAGAAGAAAGCTCAAGTTCCTGAAGGCGAACGTGAAGATCCGTGCGGTCCGCGGCGTCGGCTACAGGCTTGACGTGGAAGAGACAGCCTCATGATCAAAAAATTACAGCACTGGATCGAGCTGATCCTCTCGATAACTATCGCTACCATAGTCATAGTGATCCTGGCTTTTGCGATGGCGACCCAGTACAACGAGAACACTTCGTCGCTTGAAAGGCAGCTGCGCAGGGCTGAGGACGCCTCGTATGACTCTTACTATGACAGCATTCTCGACGTGAGGGTGAAGGAGGCCGGAGACTCGGACGAGGCATCGAAGTCAAAGGCCGGAGATGCCTTTCCGGAATCGCCTTCCTATGCGGTATTTATCGAGGATGCGGATTCACTGGATACCAGTGAATCGGGTTCTATCACCGATGAAGCCTCGGGAGACGCCGGAGATGTCACCGTAGAAAATAACGACGATGGCATAGCCTATGTCTACAATAACGACGCAGACAAAGACGATGTAGCCTCACTCGCGAAGCAGATGAAGGAGACCGGGAATGATTCCGGCGTGTACTCATGCTATATGTATGACATCCGTGAGATCGATGACATGAAGCAGATCACCTTCATCGACACGACGATCCTCAGGAGAAGGCTGATACCGGTATTTGCTCTTTCGGGAACTATCGGAGCGGTAGCGGTAGTAGCTGCGATCATCATAAGTATCCTGCTCGCCCGCTATCTGGTGAAGCCTATCGCTGAGAATATCAAAAAGCAGAAGCAGTTCGTCGCCGATGCCTCACATGAGCTGAAGACACCGCTCGCAGTAGTCGATGTGAATATAGACATGGCGCGCAGCACGCCTGATAACGACAAGTACCTGACCTATATCAAGGGTGAGACGAAAAAAATGAACCGTCTGATCCAGGAGCTTCTGACTCTTGCGTCTGTCGAGGATGCCGAGACAGTAGAAAAAGGCTGGGAGACTTTCGATATGTCTGAGACGATCGAAGGCGTCATCCTTCCGTTTGAAGCGGCTGCTTTTGAAAAAGGCGTCACGATAGATCAGGACATCGAGGAAAAGGTCGGGTTCTACGGAAATCCTGTCGACATCAGCAGGATGGCTGAGACTCTTATCGAGAACGCGATAAACCACTCAGACAATGACTGCGCGATAGATGTGAAGCTGACCCGTTCAAAGAACCACATCTATTTTTCTGTGGGGAATCATGGTGAGACTATCGATCCTGAGTCGCAGAAGCATCTGTTCGAGCGATTCTACAGGGTAGACAAGGCGAGAAACAGGCGTGAAGGCCACTTCGGACTGGGACTTGCGATAGCAAAAGCCACTGCCGACAGGTACAACGGTACTATCTCTGTATCGAGTGAGAACGGCTACACTCTGTTCTCGGTCGCCTTTAGAAAGTAGTAATAATAAAATTGTGACAGGATTATGAAATCATGTTATAATAAATCCGGATGGTCTTTCTATCCGGATTTTTTTTGTCGCAGAAATCAAGGAGACAGGAATATGAATATTGCAACTCAGTTATGCGGACTTACGATACTTTTCGTAATCCTCTTTTTTTATCATAGACAGCAAAAGGTCGATTTCAAAAGCAGCGGGATCTTCGGGACCGCTATACTGGCAGACGTGGGATGCCTGATCCTTGATATCCTCTCTGTATTTGCGATAGTTTACGCAGAAAACGGATTTTCGGCGATGGCTACAGAGATACTCTGCAAGCTGTACCTGATGGCGCTTGTATTCATGGCTTACATCGGTTTTGCTTATATGGTCTCTCAGACGCCGATGACAGAGAAGGGCGGACACAGGTGTGAGCAGTCTGCACTGTTCTTGTTCATAGCGGCTGCTGTCATCATAGCAGTCCTTCCCATCAGCTACAGGACGAACGGTCAGGCGACATATTCATACGGCCCGGCCTGCAATGTAGCATATTTCTTCGCACCTTTTTTTTTGATAATGACATTTCTGATGGCACTTTTCTACCGGAAAAAATTACCGCTAAATGTCTTCGTTACAGTTACTCTCTGGATATGTGCCGAGTGTCTTTCGGCGCTGATACAGTTCCTGTTTCCGCAGATCCTGGTCGTGGGATTTGCATCAGCTTTGGGACTCAGCGTTATCTACCTCGAGCTCGAGAACCCGGTACTTCAGATAGACAGGTCTTCAGGACTTTTTAATCTGAGCACCCTTCAGTCATACATCGGAGATTTTTACAAGAAGGATCTCCAGTTTTCATATATCTTCGTGAAGCTGGTCTATAATCTGGCTTCTCCGGCTGACAGCAACGGAGCGGTCATGCGGCATGTGGCCCGGTTTCTCAGCGGCTTCAGGCAGGCGAAGACCTTCTATGCCGGGCAGTCAGGGTACATCATGGTATTCCGTGACCCTTCAGTCGCAGCGGATACTGCAGGTGAGATAAATGAATCTCTTACAGAATTCTGCCACAGACACGGGAACAGCTTTTTAGAAATTCTGGAGACGCAGGGACGCCGGGCGCATTCGATCAATGAGATCATGGAGCTCCTGGGGCAGATCTCGCTGAACGATGAGTATTCAGATACCGGAATCATCACTGTGACAGATGATACTTACGAGCGTTTCAGGCAGGAGAGACGCATCATCAAAGAGATAGACGATGCGCTCGACGAGGACAGAGTAGAAGCATTTTTCCAGCCTATCTATTCGTTTGAGGATGATGCTTTCACTGGCGCTGAGGCGCTGGCCCGCATCAGAAGAAAAGATGGTTCGATCATGACTCCGGGACTCTTCATTACGGTAGCTGAGAAGACTGGGCAGGTCACCCGGATAGGTGACAGGATGTTTGAAAAGACGCTCGACATCATAAAAAATGGCGGCGTCCGGGATCTGGGCGTGAAGTTTATAGATATAAACCTGTCGGTGCTGCAGTGCGAGGATAAAACGCTGTCCACCAGATATCTGCAAAAAATGGAAGACGCGGGTGTCTCACCGAGGATGTTCTGCTTCGAGATCACCGAGACTGCGATGATCGTAAACCGCGACATGCTCCTCAATAACCTGAATGCCTTCAGGTCAGCAGGCTGCAGCTGCTCTCTCGATGACTTCGGAAATGGCGAGAGTAACCTGAATTACCTGGTCGACATGCCTATAGATTTCATTAAGGCTGACCGTTCGATGGTCACCAAATATGCTATCTCCAGCCGTGTCGGACTTATCATGGATTCAATGATCCACATGGCAAAGGGTCTTTGCCTGAAGGTCGTAGCCGAAGGCGTTGAGACCGACGAGGACATGCATGCGATGAAGGAACTCGAGATAGACTATATCCAGGGCTTCTATTTCAGTAAGCCGCTCCCGAGGGATGAGTACATCAGGTTCTTAGAGAAAAATCAGAAAGTA
>ONIH01000047.1:13618-19637 GCA_900317825.1 uncultured Lachnospiraceae bacterium
TATAGGCCTTCGCAATCGAAGTCCGGGATGAAGCTCTCCTCGGCGACATCGCCCTCCTGCATGAAGGCGTTTTCTATGCCTGAATCTATCGCGTAATCGAGCACTTCGTTGTACTCGTCGTCCGTGACTTTTCGTGAGAGGAGCGGATGCCCTGCGACCTGCGGCATAGGGGTGTACTGATTCATTATACTTATAAAAATGCTGTCTCCGTAGGTATCGTACAGATACTTTACGACTGCCCTGGAGTCCTCAGTGCAGCCTGGAAGCAGCAGGTGGCGCACGATAGTTCCACGCTTCATAAGGACTTCTCTGCCCTCACTCATCAGATCATCGGCACACTCGTTATAAGTGGCGGCGTCCATGACATCCTCTGATTCCCAGAGCGACATCTGCTGGTTAAGTGAGGCCTTTTTCTTTACAAAAAACTCAGGCTCTCCGGTCTGCCGCACCATTTCTTCTATCGCCTTTGACGCGACTTCGAAGTAGTCAGGCGCCTTTGAAAAATCCCCTGAAAGCCTGCTGCTTACGTACTTTAAGTCCGGCAGGTAGATGTCTACCAACCCGTCCAGGTCTCTTATAGCTTCGACTTTCTCATAGGAAGAGGTATTGTAGACTATCGGGATCGAAAGCCCTCTGTTCTTTGCGTCCTCTAACGCATCGATGACCATTGGAAGAAAGTGACCGGCAGTCACGAGATTTATATTATTCGCGCCTTTACCCTGCAGCTCGAGAAAAATGTCAGAGAGCCTCTGGACTGTGATATTCTTTCCGACATGACCACGGCTTATCGCATAGTTCTGGCAGAATACACAGCCCAGATTACATCCTGAAAAAAATACCGCGCCGGAGCCTGCTGTGCCTGAAATACAGGGCTCTTCCCAGAAGTGTAGGGCAGCTCTCGCGACTCTAATCAGCATGGACTTCCGCCGGCTCCCCGAAGATAGCGGAGAGCTTTTCCTTTCCTAAGTGCTCGCCGATCACGATCACGATATCCTGACCGTTTTCTATCGGAGCTTCGGTGAAATTCTCTTTTGTGACATTCAGCTCCTGCCAGCCGTCTGTGCCGTCCTTGCAGAATCCTTTGATGCGGATGATGCCGCCACAGTCATGATCATTTATCGCAGATTCGGCTTTCTCTTTCAGCTCATCTGGAGCGAACTCCTTCTCCATGAAGTAGAGTGACTCGTACTTGTGGGAGTCCATGACCTGCTGTTTTTCAAACGAGTAGTCTTTAAAGCCTGAACTTTCGAGCTCTTTGAAGTCAGCATCTGTAAGCGTATCCCAGTCTTTTGCCATTATCTCATTTTCTGAAATCTGCCGTTTGCAGTTTATTTTCTTAAGTGACTCGTTAAGATAGTTAAGGATTTTTGAAGGAGCCTCGGGTGGATTCAACTGAGTCTTGGAAAAAAGAATCTTTCCGGCGTTTGCAGCTTCTGACGCGAAGACATACTGTGAAGTGTCGGAGAGTGGAATGGAAAGCCCGGCGTCGACTATCGTGATCTGGGCACCAGCTCTGTACCAGCGGTTCAGCGGTTCCTCATGCAGGCTGTCATAGAACTCATCTACATCAAAAACTCCCGACGGTTCGACGATCACATGGGTGTAGCCGATCATTCCCATCTCTATCAGCTTGCTCTTGAAACGCCTCCTGTGGCAGTCACTGTCGCATCCGCCGGCGACCATTTCCATGTCGCACCTGTCACCGATCAGGTCTGAAAGCAGCATCATATCGACATTTACCGCGCCGTAGTCGTTCTCGAGGATGCAGATATTTTCGCCCTGGGCGAGCAGGTACTTCACGTACTTCCTTAGAAAAGTGGTCTTCCCGGAGCCTAAAAACCCTGTGATCAGGTCTATAGTTATCATATGAATTCCTCCAGCCGCTTGCGGAAACTCTCTGCATCTGTCACAAGCTCGGAATCCATTCCGAAGTCGATGGCGCCCTGAACATTCTCGGCTCTGTCATCAAAAAATATCGACTCTGATGGAGTGAGCTGGTATTTTTCACAGAGGGCGGCGTAGATGTCGCGGCCGGGCTTTGCCTTGTGGATCATGTATGAGACCATCAGCCCGTCCATATCCTTCATGAAATCGGCATACTCGGTGTGCTTTTTAAAGAGGCTTTCCGGGTAGTTCGAGAGGATGTAGAGACGGTAGCCGGCCTCCTTTAGCTGGTGCACTGTCTCCCAGATGGCCGGGCGCGGGACTTCCATGTACTCGCCGTGCTCTATGAACCAGCGGATCGGCTTTTTGTCATCAGGATATATTTTTTCAAAATCCTCTATGATCTGCTCATCTGTCTCGACTCCGAGGTCGAACTTCGACCAGATCTTCTCAGGGCAGTCGAACATCTCCCGGCCGATTCTCTCGGCTTCATCTGCCGGAAGTCCGTAGTCTTCGAGCATCGCCTTCCAGCGGTAGGAAAGCAGGACATTTCCGACGTCAAGTACTATATTTTTATATTTTTTCATTAAAAATTCACCTCACTTATGGCATTATAACAGTTTTCGTGGTAAAATAAAAATAACTACGTCGAACGGAAACAACAGGAGGTGGCATCATGGCAGTAGGCGGTATTTCAGGAGCCGGCGGATACTACGGCGGCTATCAGAATTTTTCAATAGGCGGCACAGATGACGCAGAAAAAAACAAACCTATTCTGAACCCGGGCAGGTCAGAGGAAGTAAAGCCTGGAAGAAAGTCATCTCCAGCGGAGTGCGAGACGTGTAAGAACCGTAAGTATCAGGACGGTTCCGACGAGTGTAACGTCTCCTTCAAGTCGGCGGCTCATATCAGTCCGCAGGCAGCGGGCGCTGCTGTCAGGGCGCACGAGGGTGAGCATGTATCGAACGCTTATAAGAAAGCAGCGGTAAATAACGGAAAGGTACTTCAGGCGTCTGTCAGCATAAAGACTGCAGTCTGCCCGGAGTGCGGCAGGGTCTACGTATCTGGCGGTGAGACGACGACCCAGATCAAATACACTGACGACAGTCAGCCGTATCAGGCGAACGCGAAGTCTTCGGACGCCGCGAACGGAGCCATCGGCGGGCATGTCGATGACGCAGCATAACACAGTTCAATGGATTTTAAGGATTTTAAAGCACAGTTTCATATAGATCTGACAAAGCAGCAGGAAGAAGCAGTACAGGCAGTTGAAGGGCCGGTACTGCTTCTTAGTGTACCCGGAAGCGGGAAGACCACAGTTCTTGTGACCCGTATCGGCTGGATGATATACGGCTGCGGTGTGAAGCCGGAGAGCATTCTGGTGCTTACCTACACTGTCTCTGCTGCACGGGATATGGAAAAGCGTTTCGCCGTAAAGTTCGGCGAAGAACTGGGGAAACGCGTGCATTTTTCGACGATAAACTCGATCTGCCACCGGATCATCCACTGGTACGCCAGGGTGACAGGGAACACTGTCTTTACTTTTTCTGATTATTCACCAAAGCAGGCGGCTTTTCTAAGTCAGGCTTATACGAAGGTGGCCCATACTTTTGCGACTGAGTCTGATCTGCAGGACATCCGCACCCAGATCACCTATATCAAAAATATGATGCTTCCAGCTGGTCTACGCGCATCTGATGATAAAAAGCGACCCGAGAGTCCTGGAGCACATCCAGCAGAAATTCAGCTACGTCTTAGTCGACGAGGCGCAGGATACGTCAAAGATCCAGCATGTGATCATTTCGATGATCGCAAAGAGAAAAGACGCCGATAACCTCTTTATGGTAGGAGACGAGGACCAGAGTATCTACGGCTTCCGCGGCGCCTATCCTGAGGCTCTGATGTCTTTTCAGAAAATGCACGAAAATGCGAAGGTGCTTCTGATGGAGGAGAATTTCAGGAGCGACGCGCACATCGTAAAAGCCTGTGAAAATGTCATAAACCACAATGTCCTCCGCCACAAAAAGAAGCTTATAGCAAGCCATCCGGCGCAGGTTCCGGTGAAGCAGGTCGAGGTCTTCACGAGGAGCGCGCAGCTTAACTACCTGCTGAAGGCGGCTTCAGATATCCAGGAGGAGACTGCCGTTTTATATCGAGACAACGAGAGCATCATCCCGTTTGTCGACCTGCTCGAAAAACACAGCATCCCCTACCGCATGAGAAAGTCTGAGCTGAATTTTTTCACAAGCAGGATAGTAAAGGACTTAACGGATATCATCCACTTCGCATACGATCCGTGTGACACGGACGCCTTTATGAACATCTACTTCAAAGTGCACACTTATCTGAAGAAGGAAACTGCCAGGGCACTCTGTGGTGTCAGCCAGGCCAACGGAATTCCGGTATTTGACGCTGCATATAACAGTTCACTGTTAAAAAAGCGGCAGCGTGCGACCATAGAAAAGGTTGACTCCGACTTCCGTCTACTGAAAAAAATGTCCGGCAAGGACGGACTTATCTACATCCTCTACACGATGGGATATCTCGATTACCTCGAGAGGTCGCAGATGGATACGAGGAAGCTATTCGCTCTGAAAAAAATCTCCGAAGGAACCCCGGACCTGAAAGGATTTTTGCAGAGACTGGATTTTTTAAATAAGACTATAGCTGAAAAAGAAAATGATTCGAAGGTGCCGCTGATCCTCTCGACGATCCACTCGAGCAAGGGATTGGAGTACGACAATGTCTACCTGATCGATGTGATGGACGGCGTTTTTCCAAAGGCTTCGAAGCCTCCTAAAAAAATAACCGATCCTTGCGATGTGACTTTCGAGCAGGAGACCTACGAGGAGGAACGGCGTATCTTCTACGTCGGAGCCACCCGCGCGAAAAAGCGGCTTACGGTCTTTACTTTCAAGCAGGCCACTTCGACCTTCGCCAAAGAAATGCTCAGATAAAAAATGGACAGTACCCGGATGTGGGTGCTGTCCATTTCTTTTAGTGGTCTGAACGGGCGTACTGGTTTATCATATCATTTGATCTGAAGAAAAGTGCTTTGCTCAGTGCCTTGTCTGTCTCTTTTTTTAGCATATCGGCGATCTCGTCATTTGCCTCTTCGCAGAGTCCCTCGATGTCGGCTGGCTTTGCATTTTTTATCTCTGCGTCCCAGTGATTTAAGAGGGCGTGTGACTTAGAAAGCACGGCGTCTGTGTACTGCTCGATGACATTTAAGCATTTGCCGTAGGTGGCATCTGAGAGCGCTGCCAGAAGCCTTGAACTCCAGTAGAAGTTATCGGTGGAGACGCGGCCTGTAGTGTTTGACAGATACTCAGGCGTTCTCGATACATTCGTATAGAACGGAGCCATAGTGTTGAAAGCGTTGCTTCCGAAGGCTACCCACTCTACCGGCTGGTCGTCAGGACGTACTTCCATGAAGCCTAATACGTCATTTCTGTTGATGCCGATAGAACGGTAAGCTCCGGCGTATGACCTGTCACCATAAGTCAGATATGGGTCGTACTTTGTGCCCTGATAGTGAGAGGAGAGCAGGTACTTGACATCTTCCGGTGTGACTTTCCTGTCGGTAAAGATCTGCCACGGAAGGTCATCATCCTCTGGCTTGTAGACTGCATCATCGCCGTCGTACTCTGATCTGTCATCGTCTAAATAGCGGAGCATGTACCAGGCTCTCGGAGTGTTGTACACGTGGTCTGCGTCATCGTGGCTTCCGAATACGAGACGCGGGTTTATGATGTAGTGGCCGCCGTCTCCCTCGTCGTCATCATCGAAGTGCTCATCTACGTCCAGGTGATTTTTCTCGATAAAATCCCTGAGGTCAGGCGAGCACATATTTGCCTCCTGATCGCCCAGGGCGTCATCTACATCGAAGCTGTCGATCCCGAGCTGGTTCGGCATGACTACTACGCCGTCATCGTCTACTTTTCTTGCAATCCAATGATGTCCGCCGACTGACTCGAACCACCAGACTTCATCCTTATCTGAAAATCCGATGCCGTTCTCCTCGTAGGTGCCGTACATCTCATGGAGCTTTCCGAGGCGCTTGACACCCTCACGGGCACTTTTGATATAAGGCAGGGTGATGACTACGAGGTCTTCCTCGCCGATGCCGCCGGCC
>ONIH01000021.1 GCA_900317825.1 uncultured Lachnospiraceae bacterium
GGCAGGGGTGTAAGTGTTGTGAGACACTCAGCTGACTGTCACTAATAGATCGAAGGCTTGATCAAGAGAAGGTTTTGAAGTCTGTATGAAGTTTTGAAGGTACTTTAAGTACAATGAAAATTTAAGGCCTGGTGGCTCAGTTGGTTAGAGCGCCGCCCTGTCACGGCGGAGGTCGAGGGTTCGAACCCCTCTCAGGTCGTATGGGATCTTAGCTCAGCTGGGAGAGCATCTGCCTTACAAGCAGGAGGTCATAGGTTCGAGCCCTATAGGTCCCATTTTTCTTTAATTTAATACGCCGATGTGGCTCAATTGGCAGAGCAGCTGATTTGTAATCAGCAGGTTAACGGTTCGAGTCCGTTCATCGGCTTTTTGTCTGGAAACAGACAGATGGGTGGTTTCCCGAGTGGCCAAAGGGGACAGACTGTAAATCTGCTGCATCTTGCTTCGATGGTTCGAATCCATCACCACCCATTGGCGAAAGCCTTTATGGATATCGCGGGGTGGAGCAGTCTGGAAGCTCGCCGGGCTCATAACCCGGAGGTCACAGGTTCAAATCCTGTCCCCGCAACTCTTATACTTCTGGTCATTGGCTAAAAGGCCGGATGACACAGGAGCTATTTTTTTATAACGATATGCCCAGTTAGCTCAGTTGGTAGAGCAGGGGACTGAAAATCCCCGTGTCTCTGGTTCGATTCCGGAACTGGGCAGCCCTTGAAAGGATCCGTCGAAAGACGGGTCCTTTTTTGTCAGATCAATTCTTAAGAAAACTTGAAGATTACTTGAAGAATTTTTTAATATCGGTATTAATATAATTTCATATAAAAAATAAATTCGAAGGGAATTGCAACTAAAAAGTATATTTTCCGTGGCTAGGGTATATAATAACATAGTATCGAAGACGGTGAGAGGCGCACCGACTTCATCATTCGCGCTTAAGAAAGGAGTGCAGAGCAGTGTTTTTTAAGAAGCTTAAGCGGTTCGCAGCTGTCCTTATGCTGACCGCGGTTGCTCTGTCAGTTACTTTCGCGCTGGTAGGAATTCAGGCATACGCCGATTCTTATACTAAAACTGAAAAGACTATGGCGAGTGCTCTTGCCAGGTATGTAGTAGACGACCTCAAGAGACCGAGCTCCTTCCAGATCGTGAAGATCGAAAAAGGAGACATGTCCATATCTACCAAAGGTATGCAGAATTATGTGGATTCTCCATATAAGAACTACGAATACAGAGTTAAGTATAAGGCAAAGAATTCGAAAGACGATTATGCTTACGGCTGGGTGTACTTCACATCAGCTATGAAGATCTGGCAGCCAGACAAGTACAAATTCTACAAGGCTGTTGATGACGATGACGCGCGCAGCGTTGGAAAAGACATGATCGACGACGTTTCGAAACTGACGAGCGAATATTATAAGGACTTATGAGATGGACTTAAGTACAGGGATTAAGAATCATCCGGAGGTAAAAGAATGACCGATTGCAGTACACAGACTGTAACCGGTCATTTTATTATTATAGAGGAAGTCCGCTGTCGTAGGACAGGTTTCCGAGATCTTTCTTTATCATGCGGACATATTCGAAGTAATCGCGAGAACCGAAGTCGGAGCTGGCTATTTTTTCCAGGAGAGACAGGCGGCGTAAGTACAGGTGCATGGCCTTGTGGAAGAGGTCGTAGAACGACTCAGTAGAAAACAGTTCAGTCTTCCAAGGGTTCCGCCAGAGATGGTGGCTCAGGTTGCACGGGTCGTTGTAGGACATCTGCCTGTCATTTGCTATCATAGCGGAAAACTGTGGGTGCTTCAGGAAAAGACTTTCCAGGGAGCGAACGAATTTCTTCTTCCAGAGACGGGGGTCCTCCATTGCATCGTAGACGTAACGGCTGAACCTGAACGCCGAGGAGACCTCCGTGGTAAGCACCAGAGAACCAGGGTAAGTCACATCTATAGCACGGTCGATAAAGGCTGACAGGAACAGCGCCTGCTCGTGTGAAAGCCTAATGGTCTCCGATGGTCTGAACTCCGATGGCTTCATCCGAAGAAAATGCGCCAGGAGCGCACAGTCCAGATCAGTCTCGAGCAGCATGTGATTATAGAATCCCTTGTTTGAGTGATCATCTATGTTCTTGCATGCACGGTAGTGAATGTAAGGGTGGCAGACAGTGTCCAGTGTATAATGCCCGATATACCCGGCAGTGTAAGCGACAGCGATCGAGCGCAGATGCTCGTGCTTTATAGTTCCAGCTGTGTCGATCAGGTGCATTATATAAGAAAGAGTCTGTTCATGGTGCATCCGCTCACCGATATTTCTCCTGTGCAGGTATGATGGCGGATTATAGAAAAAAATGTCCGGCCCCTGTTCGCCGATCGCGTAGACTGCCGGGTACCTGCGGACCATATCCCATATCTCAAGACTCTGTTTAGTGTTCTTTTTCTTCAGTTCGTTTCTGGATTCGATTCCGAATATATAATGAGAACGAAAACCAGGCATAATCGATTACCTCCCGATGATTTTTCGGACGGGAAAGTCCCTGTCTGTCCGACACATTATAACAGAAAAAAAGGATATGTAAAGAAAAAATAGCTTGAAAGAGTAGTTGAAACGTATTACAATGGAAAGGCACGGGAGACGTAAAAAGGAGATACACATGGTAGGAAGAGAGAGGGAAATCCAATTCCTCCGGGATTTTTACGATAATACAGATACGAATGTCATGGCAGTGACAGGCAGGAGCGGTATAGGGAAGACAGCTCTTGTGAAGGAATTCGTAAAGGATAGACAGTGCATATATTTTTCCGCTTACTCGACCACGGAAATGCATCAGAGGGCATTATTCGCGAAGATAGTAGGATTAGATGACGAGGAGCCCACGCTTGATCAGATCTTCGGAAAAGTCACAGAGATGTCTGAAGAGGGTACAGCAGTCCTGGTCATCGACCATTACGCAGATTTCGCAAAGACAGATAAGGCATTTCCAGCTGCTCTGCACCAGTATATGGCAGAGAAGTGGCAGAAAGGCAGCGTAAAGCTGATCCTGATCGACTCCTCATACATACAGATGGAAAAGGCAGTCTACGGTAACAAAGCGGTCTGGAAGGACCTGTCTCCGCAGGTCCTTCCGCTCGGCCCGCTCTATTTCGATGAAGCTGTAAAAATGCTTCCGGAAGCCACCAGACTCATACAGAGTGAGCTTTACGGTATCACAGGCGGCATTCCGGTCCTGCTTCAGATAGCGTCAGAAGAGCTGAAGCAGGATACAGAAAATGCAGTATGGCGGACGATAGAGCGGATATTTTTATCAGAATTCTTTGATTTCAAAGGCTCTGCGGAGAATATCCTCGAGAAAGAGCTCAGAGAGAAAGCATACTACGACAGGCTCATGTATTCTCTCGCGCAGGGTTATCAGAGGGTAAACCAGCTGTCTGAGAAGCTAGGCAGACCGAAGGACGTCGTAGTGCCGTACCTTTCGACTCTGATGAAGCTCGGACTCGTGACGAAGGAAAATCCGGTCACAGAGCCTACAAACCGCAGAAAGACGCGCTATTCACTGGTTTCTGACTATGACAGATTCTGGTACCAGATAGTTATAGCCAGGTATGATGAGTTCTGCAGAGGTGATGAACAGGCGATAAAAGAGTACTGGGAAAGCCACATGGAGAGCTATATGAAGCCTGTATTTGTCAGGATCTGCCACGAGTATCTCGCCAGGAAGTCAGAGAATAAGAAGCTGCCATTTTCTGTTAGGAATATCGGCAGCTGGTGGGAAAATGACGAATCTACTGGTAAAAGTGAAGGCTTTGACCTAATGGCAACCGGTGAAGCGGAAGGCAAATCAGCGTATATTTTTGCGAGATGCTTCTTCCAGGAGAAGCAGGTGGATATGATGGATGTCAAGGAACTGATCGACCTGACGAAGAAGATCCATAATAAAATATCCACTTTCTATCTGTTCTTCTCAGTGAGCGGTTTCGCGGAGAACGTACAGACTGTATCTCAGACAATACGAAATATCATGTTAATAGACTTGAAAGATATGTTATAATCAAAGGCAGTTGTCAAACCAGGATTTTTATAGAAAGGGAATCAAATGACAAATCAGGAACTTGCAATCAAAGCAAATGAAGTGAGGAAGGGCATTATAGAAGGGGTCTATAATGCTAAGAGCGGTCATCCGGGCGGTTCACTCTCCGCAGCAGATGTGTTCACTTATCTGTACTTCGAGGAGTTGAACATCGATCCGAAGAACCCGGATAAGCCGGACCGTGACAGATTCGTACTGTCGAAGGGACACACAGCACCGGGGCTTTACTCGGTACTTGCGAACAGAGGATATTTTCCGGTAGAGGACTTAAAGACCTTAAGACACGTAGGTTCATATCTCCAGGGTCATCCGTGTAAGAATGAGACTCCTGGAGTCGACGCATCCAGCGGATCATTAGGACAGGGCATTTCCGTAGCAGTCGGAATGGCTCTTGCCGGAAAGCTCGATAACGCAGATTACAGAGTGTACACACTTTTAGGAGATGGAGAGATCGAGGAAGGCCAGGTCTGGGAAGCAGCACTTTTCGCAGGAGCCAGAAAGCTTGATAATCTCGTAGTCATCGTAGATAATAATGGACTCCAGATCGACGGACCAGTAGATCAGGTAGATTCACCGTATCCTATTGCTGACAAATTCCGCGCATTTAATTTCCACGTAGTAGAAGTCGCAGACGGAAGTGATTTTGATCTCTTAAGAGGAGCATTCAAGGAAGCCAGAGATACAAAGGGCGCACCTACAGCTATCATTATGAAAACTGTAAAGGGCAAAGGCGTTTCCTACATGGAGAACCAGGTAGGCTGGCACGGCAAGGCTCCGAACGAAGAGCAGTACAAGCAGGCAATGGACGAATTAACGAAAGCAGGTGAAGCATTATGTCAGAAGTAAAGAAGATAGCTACAAGACAGAGTTATGGAGAGGCACTCGTAGAGTTAGGAAAAGAGCACGACGATCTCGTAGTTCTTGACGCGGATCTGGCAGAAGCTACAAAGACTGCTATTTTTAGAAAAGAGTTTCCGGAGAGGCATATAGACTGCGGTATCCAGGAATCAGATATGGTCGGCATCGCAGCAGGCCTTGCTTCATGCGGTAAGGTTCCGTTCTGCTCGAGCTTTGCTATGTTTGCAGCTGGAAGAGCTTATGAGCAGGTAAGAAACTCAGTCGGATATCCGCATCTGAATGTAAAGATCGGAGCTACACACGCCGGAATCTCAGTAGGTGAAGACGGAGCTACACATCAGTGTCTCGAGGATCTCGCGCTTATGAGAGTCATCCCGGGAATGGTAGTCATCAACCCGGCTGACGATGTAGAGGCAAAGGCAGCAGTAAAGGCAGCTTATGAGTACGAGGGACCTGTTTACCTGCGTTTCGGAAGACTTGCAGTTCCTGTCATAAACGACAGACCGGACTATAAGTTCGAGATCGGCAAGGGATACGTAGTAAAAGAAGGTACAGATGTAACTATCATCGCTACAGGTCTTGAAGTATCAGCAGCTATCGATGCAGCAGAGCTTCTCGCAAAGGACGGAATAAGTGCCGAGATAGTAAATATCCACACGATAAAGCCGATAGATAAAGAGTTAGTCATAAAAGAAGCCGAGAAGACCGGAAAGGTCGTTACAGTAGAGGAGCATTCAGTTATCGGAGGACTTGGCAGTGCAGTCTGCGAGGTACTTTCAGAGAATCATCCGCTTTCTGTAAAGCGAATCGGCGTTTACGACAGGTTCGGAGAATCAGGACCTGCAGTAGAGCTCTTACATAAGTATAAGCTCGATGGAGAGGGTATAGCAGAACAGGTTAAGGAGTACCTGAAGGGTTAAACCCATATTTAGCCTATGAGTAGTACAAAAAAGAAAAAGAAGCATAGAGGAGCAAAGGGATTCCTTATTTTTCAGCTGGTGATCCTGGTGATAGTGCTTGGCGGGCTTGGTTTTTATTATGGAAGCGGGCTCGCCTCAAAGGTAAGCAAGCTGAAGGATGAAGCTGATTACCTGGTGGCAGGTTCGAACAGGAACACCTTCAAGCGAGAGGAAACCGGTGTCGCATACGATACAGACGGAAAGACCATCTCGGTACTAAAAAAGGACAAGGACGTCTATTACCTGACATACGATGAGATACCGGTCGAAGTACGCCAGGCGATAGTCTCGATCGAGGACAAGAAGTTCGAGGAGCATCACGGTGTCGATTTCAAGGCTGTCATGAGAGCTGCTTTTTCGCTAGTAAAAAACAGCGGAGAGATAAGGCAGGGCGGATCGACGATTACCATGCAGCTGGCCAGGAACGTATTTTTGACGCAGAAGCGTACCTGGCAGCGAAAGATCGAAGAGATGTTTATAGCGCTGGACCTCGAAAAAAAATACACGAAGCACGATATTCTGGAGTTCTACCTGAACAACGTCTACTTCGGAAACGGTTACTATGGTATAGAAGCAGCAGCACAGGGATATTTCCGGAAGGATGCCGTAGATCTCGATACTTCTCAGATAGCTTTTCTATGCGGACTTCCTAATGCACCGACACGCTACGATCCCAGGAAAAATCTCTCGGCTGCAGTTTCCAGACGGGACAGAGTCCTGTCAAATATGCACGAAGACGGCATACTTACAGATTCTGACTACGAGGATGCAGTTGCTGAAGAGATAAAGATCAGCAAGCCGAAAGAGTACTACCATAATTACATGGAGACGTTCGTCTACTGGTGTGCTACGAGAGCACTGATGGATGTCGATGGATTTGAGTTCCAGTACGAATTCAAGAATAGCGCAGAGAAAAAGGCTTATCAGAAGAGGTATGATGCAGAGTATGCCGCATGTAACGAAAAGCTTTACACCGGCGGCTACCGCATCTACACTACTCTGAATCAGAAGATCCAGAAGCAGCTCCAACAGAGCATAAACGACGGACTGAAGACCTTTACAGATAAGACCAATAAAAAAATCTACAAGACCCAGGGCGCCGGTGTCTGCATCGATAATGAGACCGGATCTGTAGTTGCAGTAGTTGGCGGAAGAAGCCAGAAGTTCACGGGCTATACCCTGAACAGGGCATTCCAGAGCTACAGGCAGCCGGGTTCTTCGATAAAGCCGCTGATAGTCTACACTCCGGCACTGGAGAATGGCTACACGGCAAACACCATAGTAGATGACCACAAGTTCGAAGGAGGACCTTCGAATGCCGGGGACAGCTACCATGGAAAAATAAAACTCTCAGAGGCGGTACAGCGCTCACTGAATACAGTCGCCTGGCAGATTTTTGACAAGCTGACGCCGAAGGTCGGGATATCCTATTTGTATAAGATGGACTTCTCGAACATAGTGAAGACAGACGAGACACTTGCTGCTTCACTTGGAGGTCTGACGAATGGTGTATCGCCGCTAGAGATGGCAAAAGCATATGCCACTATAGAGAATGACGGTGCATACAGAGATCCTACCTGTATAGCACGTATCACTACATCAGATGGTAAAAAGGTATGGGAAAACGAGCATGAAGAGTCTGTAGTCTACACGCAGGATTCAGCGCGTGAGATGACACAGATACTTCAGGGAGTTTTCACTACCGGATGGGGAACCGCGAGAAGCCTGAAGCTCGGCGATATGCCTTGCGCAGGAAAGACCGGAACCACGAATGACTACAAGGACGGCTGGTTCTGCGGATATACTCCGTACTACACGACAGCTATCTGGGTAGGAAACGACCAGCCAGTGACCATCTATGGACTGCAGGGAGCTTCGTATCCTGGCCACATCTGGCAGAACTTCATGCTGAAGGTGAACAAAGGCAAGGAACCGAAGAAATTCCCGGAGCCGGTTAAGGTAGAAGGCGAGATTCGCGAAGTCATAGGTGATGATGAAGCCGAAGAGACTGAAGAAGAGCTGAAGCAGAAGAAAGAAGAGGAAAAACAGCAGGCAGAATCATCAGGACAGAATACGGATCAGAATACTGCGACAGATAACACGCAGAAGACCAATACGAATACTGATAACACTAACCAGAATAACCAGGATCAGAATAAGAACACGAATAATTCAGATTCCGGTAATGATTCCGGTAACAGTGGAAAAACAGATAACAACGATGACACAGGTGATGACAGCGGCGATGAGCCCGAGACACCACCGACAGACGAAAGGGACGACAGCGAGTAAAAAATGAAGAAGTACGCAGCAGGCTTTGACCTTGGCGGAACCACATGCAAGGTAGGATTTTTTGACGCAGAAGGAAAACTATTAGAAAAGTGGGAAGTTCCCACAGATAAGAAAGACAATGGGAAAAATATCCTGCCGAACCTGGCGGAGAACATCCACAGCTATCTTAGAGGGAAGAAGATTCCACTAGACGAGATGATCGGAGCTGGGATCGGAGTTCCGGGAGCTGTCACACCTGACGGAGTCGTAAACAAATGCGTGAATATCGGTTGGGACAAGAAAGTACCGATCGAAGAAGAAATGACGAAGCTCTGTGGATTTCCGGTAAAGGCTGGAAATGACGCAAATGTCGCAGCTCTTGGCGAGAACTATATGGGAGCAGGTAAGGACTCACAGAGCATGGTCATGGTGACACTTGGAACCGGAATCGGCGGCGGAATAGTCATCGAGAACAAAATGATCGTAGGCTTCAACGGTGCCGGCGGCGAGATAGGTCATATCCATGTGGACGATGATGAGACTGAAGAGTGCGGTTGCGGAAATAAAGGCTGCATTGAGCAGTACGCATCGGCTACAGGAATAGTCCGTCTTGCACATCGCGCATTACTCAAAGAAAGCATGGATTCGCCGCTTCGCACGATGGAGCACATCACTTCAAAGGATGTATTTGATCAGGCAAAGGCAGGCGATGTCCTGGCGAATAAGATAGCAGATGACGTCTGCTCCCGCCTTGGAAAAATGCTCGCTATCGTAGCAAATGTAGTAAATCCAGAGATTTTTGTCATCGGAGGCGGTGTATCCAGAGCCGGTCAGATCATCATCGACAAGCTCCGTCCTTCATTCGAGAAGGAAGCCTTCCACGCCTGCAGAGGCACGAAGATAGAGCTTGCTACACTTGGAAATGACGCCGGCATCTATGGCGGAGTCAGCCTTGTACTGAATAAATAAAAAATGCTTGCAATTACCGGACAGAGGTGATATAATGCTATCTGTTCGGTTGCGATGCGTGGCTCAGCTTGGTAGAGCGCTGCGTTCGGGACGCAGAGGTCGCTGGTTCAAATCCAGTCGCATCGACTACTAACTAGGCTAAGGGTTTTCATCCTTAGCCTTTTTTATTAACGCAGAATAGTTTAAGGAGAGACGGAATTATGGGGAAAAGGAAATGGGCTGTGATAACCGGGGCTTCATCGGGTATCGGTGAAGAGTTCGCGCATCAGCTGTATGACATGGGATATTCGCTGATCCTTACAGCGCAGACACCGGAGAGGCTTAAAGCAGTAAAGGCCGGACTTCTGAAGAAAAAGAGACGAAGACCGGACAGAGATATCAGAGTAGAGCTGATCGCAGCGGATATAGGAGAGGCAGCAGGCATGAAGAGGCTTGCGGATACGATAGAAAGTATCATCAGGCCCTCGGATTTCACAGGAGAGACAAATCTGCCTGCTATACTGATAAACAGTGCCGGATTCGGCGCAGTCGGAGATTTTTCAGATATAGGGATAGAGAAGCAGGAAGCCATGGTAGATGTGAACGTCAAGGGACTTATGTACCTGACCTACAGGGTGCTTCCGCTGATGGAAAAAGCCGGCGGCGGGAGGATCTTAAATGTTGCCAGTTCGGCCGGACTTTTTCCGGGAGGCCCGCATATGAGTGTCTATTATGCGTCGAAATCATTTGTCGTGAGCTTCACGAACGGGCTGAGACAGGAGCTTAGAGAAAAGCACAGTCCTGTCCGGGTGTCAGCACTCTGCCCGGGACCGGTGAATACAGCCTTTAATGCACGGGCAAACGTCCGGAACGCGCTTCCGGGAATAAGCCCGAAGCACTGTGTGAAGGCAGCCATAAATGGCATGAAGAAAGACCGGGCAGTCATTATCCCGGGACTTTCGATAAAAGCAGCAGCGTCAGGAGCGAAACTTCTGCCGGTGGGACTTATCCTGCCGATGGTATCACACCAGCAGAAGAAAAAGATATAAGGAAGGAAACAAAAGTGTCAGAAGAAGAAAACAAGTTGTCCCAAGAGACAACTAAGCTAAACAGAGAAGAAAAACCGCAGGTTGAACAAAAAACCAACTGGATAAAAGAGATAATCCAGTGGTTTATGATGGTCATCATCATCCTGGCAGCAGTCTGGTTCCTGACGCATTTTATCATAGTAAATGCGAGGATCCCGTCGGGCTCGATGGAGAACACGATCATGACAGGAGACAGGCTGATCGGGACCCGCTTTTCATACTGGTTTAAGGGACCACAGAGAGGAGATATAGCACTTTTCCACTGGCCGGTAGATCCGGATACCATCTATATAAAGCGAGTTATCGGACTTCCGGGAGAGACAGTCGAGATAAAGCAGGGAAAGATATACATCAACGGCAGTGACAAGCCGCTGAAAGAGGACTACCTGAAAGAGACCTGGGTGGAGGAAAATGACGGATTCACTTTTCATGTGCCGGAAGGCTGCTACCTGATGCTCGGCGATAACCGTAATAACTCCCAGGACAGCCGTTACTGGGCTGAAGTAGCCCTCGAGCAGGGCGTCGCAAAGAACGAAAAAGAAGCTGAGAAATACACATATGTAAAGAAGAGCGCATTTATCGGAAAAGCCTGCTTCAGATATGTGGGCGGATTCAAGAACCTGACTAATACAGCACACTATGATAACTGATGTAAAAAGACAGTCCTTTTGCATGTAGGAGGCATACTTGAAAGACATAGTAAAGAACATAAAAGGCTACTGGACAGTCTCGATCCTGACACCTCTCGCGATGCTTCTCGAAGTGGCGATGGAGATGGTGCTCCCGAGCCTTATGGCAGACATCATCGATAATGGAGTAAACAAAGGAAACCAGACCATTATCCTGCAGGATGGCGGCTGGATGCTTCTTGTGGCATTAGTGGGACTGGCAGCAGGTGTAGGCGGCGGAGTATTCGGAGCGAAGGCATCGGCAGGACTGGCCAGAAACCTCAGGGGCTCGATGTTCCGAAAGATCCAGACCTATTCCTTTGAGAATATAGACAAATTCGAGAGCTCGTCACTTATCACGAGACTTACGACAGATGTCACGAATGTGCAGAATGCATACATGATGCTTCTCCGAATGGGAATGCGCGCACCGGCATCGATGATAGTGGCTCTGGTCATGTCATTTGCAGTAAACAGGCAGATGGCCATGATCTATGTCTACGCGATCATTTTTCTTATAATCATCATGGTCATCCTCATGCCTATAACCGGCGGCATGTTCAGAAAAGTATTCAAAAAATACGACGCGATGAACGAGAGCGTACAGGAGAACGTATCAGCTATCAGAGTAGTCAAGGCTTATGTCCGTGAAGACCATGAGAATGAGAAGTTCACTAAAAAGAGCGGTGACATCTACAAGAGCTTCCTCAGAGTAGAGAAGCTGATGACTCTGATCATGCCTGTCATGATGGGAACTGTGTATGTCTGCATCCTGCTTCTTTCGTGGAACGGCGCGAAGCTGATCGTAGGCGGAGGCCTTCAGACCGGAGAACTCGTACAGCTCCTGACGTACTGCATGAGCATCCTGATGAGTCTTATGATGTTCGCTATGGTCGCCATGATGATCCTGATGAGTACAGCATCTATCCAGCGTATCAGCGAAGTGATCGACGAGAAGCCGGCCATCCAGAATCCGGAGCATCCGGTAATGGATATAAAGGACGGAAGCATCGACTTCGACCATGTGAATTTTTCTTATTTAAAAAATAATAACTACGTGCTCCAGGACATAGACCTCCATATAAAAAGCGGAGAGACCATAGGAATCATAGGCGGGACCGGAAGCTCGAAGTCTACGCTGGTAAGCCTGATATCCAGGTTGTATGACGTATCAACCGGAGATGTAAAAGTCGGAGGAATCGATGTCAGAAACTACGACCTGGAGAAGCTGAGAGACGGAGTATCGGTAGTACTTCAGCAGAACTTACTTTTCTCGGGAACCATCTACGATAACCTCAGATGGGGAGATAAGGATGCTACAGACGAAGAGTGCCAGAGAGCGGCAAAGCTCGCCTGCGCAGACGAATTCATAGACAGATTCCCAGAGGGCTACAACACCAGAATTTCTCAGGGCGGAACGAACGTATCCGGCGGGCAGAGACAGAGACTCTGTATCGCCAGAGCGCTACTAAAGAAGCCAAAGGTACTTATCCTCGATGATTCGACAAGCGCTGTAGATACAGCTACAGATTCGAAGATCCGTAAGGCATTCAGAGAAGAAATCCCGGGAACGACGAAGATCATCATCGCGCAGAGGATCAGCTCAGTCCAGGATGCTGACAGGATAGTAGTAATGGACGAGGGAAAAATAAACGGAGTAGGAACTCACGATGAACTCCTGAAGACAAACGAGATCTACAGAGATGTGTATGAGTCACAGGCTGGCGGATCCGGAGACTTTGATGAAAAGGAGAATGACTGATGCCTAGACCGAGAAATCAGGGAAGAGCGACAAAAGCAGACAGAAAAGCTGCAAGAGCGACGATGAAGCGGCTGTTTCACGATATTTTTACGACGTATCCGATCCATCTGATACTTGTAGTCATTTTTATCATAGTAAGCGTGCTGGCGAATGTCCAGGGAACCCTTTTCACACGGACCCTGATCGACAGCTACATCACACCGATGATAAAAGACGGAAGCCACGACTTCGGACCGCTGCTCGGAGCCATCAGGCGGGTAGCGGCATTCTACATCCTGGGTATTTTTTCTACATATATGTATAACCTCCTGATGATCTACGTCAATCAGGGTATGCTGAAAAAAATGCGTGATGCCATGTTCACACACATGGAGACGCTTCCTATCAGGTATTTTGACATGCACGCTCACGGCGACATCATGAGCTGCTACACAAATGATATCGATACGCTGCGCCAGATGATCAGCCAGTCTATACCGCAGATCATAAACGCTACCTTCACTATAGTGTCAGTGCTGATCTCGATGATCTACCTGTCTCCGATACTTACAGTTATCACACTTGGAATGACAGCTATAATGATTTTTGTGACGGGTAAGGCAGCTTCGCTTTCGGGCAGATTTTACACGCAGCAGCAGTCAGACCTCGGCGAACTGAACGGTGAGATCGAGGAGATGATGAATGGCCAGAAAGTTGTAAAAGTATTCAACCACGAAGAAGAGGCCATAAAGGACTTTGATAAGTTGAATGATGCGTTATATAAGAGCGTGTCTAACGCAAACTCCTACGCGAATATCCTCGGACCTATCAATAACCAGCTCGGAAATGTCAGCTACGTGCTCATAACAGTAGTCGGTGGAGCTATGGCTATCACAGGATTTGCAGGACTTACGCTCGGAAAGCTCGCCAGCTTCCTGACGTTCAACCGCAGTTTTAACATGCCTATCTCGCAGGTCAGCCAGCAGATTAATTTCATCGTAATGGCTATGGCGGGAGCCAAGCGTATCTATGCTCTTCTTGACGAGAAGCCAGAGACAGACGACGGCTATGTCACGCTGGTTAATGCAAAGGAAGAGAGCGGAAAGCTGACAGAGACTCCGGAGAGGACAGGGCTCTGGGCCTGGAGACACGAGCATCAGGCAGATCACACAGTCGATTACAGAAAGCTCGCAGGCGATGTGGTCATGGAGGATGTGAACTTCGGCTATGTGCCCAACAAGCAGGTGCTCTATGATATAAATCTCTATGCTAAGCCTGGACAGAAGGTGGCTTTCGTCGGCGCAACCGGAGCCGGAAAGACCACGATCACGAACCTGATAAATCGTTTCTACGATGTAGAGGACGGAAAAATCCGCTACGACGGGATAAATATAAATAAGATAAAGAAGCCGGATCTCAGACGCTCGCTCGGAATCGTACTTCAGGATACGCACCTGTTCACAGGCACGGTAGCCGAGAATATCCGCTACGGAAAGCTCGATGCGACAGACGAAGAAGTCAGGGCAGCAGCAAAGCTGGCGAACGCTGACGGATTTATCAGCCATCTGAAAAATGGCTATGATACTGTACTTAAGGGAGATGGCGCCAATCTGTCGACAGGCCAGCGGCAGCTTTTAGCAATAGCCCGTGCAGCCATAGCAGACCCGCCAGTTCTTATCCTCGATGAGGCAACCTCGTCGATCGATACCCGCACTGAAAAAATAGTTCAGGACGGAATGGACAAGCTTATGGCCGGCAGAACTACCTTTGTCATCGCACACAGGCTCTCCACTATCAGGAACTCCGATGTGATCATGGTCCTCGACCAGGGACGCATCATAGAGCGTGGCAACCATGACGAGCTGATCGCAAAGAAGGGCAAGTACTACCAGCTCTACACTGGCAGGATAGTTAATGCGTAACTTGTAGAAAGTTGTAAAAGCTTGTAAAAGGATTCAGAAGTTGTAAAAGGTTGTAAAAGGTTGTAAAAGGTTGTAAAAGGTTGTATAATAAAAACGAACTTGTAAAAGAACGCTCGATGTTTTATGAGATCTGAATCCGAAAAGGCGCCTGAGGGCGCCTTTTTTAGTGGAAAAATAAATAAATTGAAAAAATCACCACCTAAAGGACAAAAATATGCTAAACTATTTATAAAGTCCGCCGAAATAATAATTAGATATACTATAAGTGCGCCTAAACGGTAGGTGGCAGAAAGACGAGAGTTTGCAAGAAAACCACAAGGAAGACAAGTGGAGGTAATACATGGAGACAAGAGGATTATTAAAGAGAATAGCAGCGATCACGATGGCAGCACTTACTATAGTGACCTCATCCGGCGTAGATGTGAACCTGCTGACAGCAAATGCAAATGAGTTGACAAAACAGACAACTGAAAATACGGTTGATGAAAATGCCAACAAAGCATTGCAGAAAAAAGATGCAAAAGTCGGTGCACAGTCAAAACTCTCTTTCAGCACGAATGAAACCCTTAAAAAAGCAGTAGAGGATGCAGGGTTCAACATAGATGTAAAAACCAATGAGGTAAAGACAGCTGCCATCAAGTATAACCAGAGTCTCCTGAGACTTGGAGAGGACTTCACGGCTACAGCTAAGAGAACGGATTGCAAGCAAAATAGCTCCAAGTATAACTATGTCTACACGGTTACGATAACAGGAAAAGGGGATTATACCGGCACTACAAAGAGAACAGGCGTAACCCAGGTCTCCACGATAAAGCCAAAGACGACGAAGAAGACACCTAAGAAGGCAAGTAGTAAGAATTCATCTTCTAGTAGTTCAAAGACGAATAAGACTCCGAAAAAAGCATCGGGAGATTTAGATGAGGGGGCAGAGGTAAAGACTAGCGGATCGTTTACAGTTGAAGCAGGAAAATGGAGCGTTACACTTGGAGCCGCAGGAAACTATGGAGCACCAGTTCAAGTAACGTCAACAAATTCAAAAAATGTATCTGCCTACTATGTGGGATATATATACGATGGAAATCCAAATGGACATGTTCAACCGTCAGTGAGCGTAAAATATAATAACACTGATTTAACTTGGGGAACTGATTTTTCTGTTGATTATGGTAATAACAATTCGTATAGCAGTAGCGGTGGTAATTTAACTGGAACATTAACTATAAATCCAACAGATACATGGATAAGTGCCAATAATGACAAAGGCTGTAAAATAAGCTTTTATATAAAAAAATCAATAGTTACAGATAATGATGCAGTTAGACTTTATCTTGAAGGTGACGAGGAAAATCAGCATAGAGTATCTTTTGTAAATAAAGCTGGAAAGGCAGAAGGTTCATTTACATATAATGGAGGATCGGTAGAACCAATTGTAAAGGTTGTTAGAGCATATGATAACCAGGGGAATCCGGAGTGGGAGGATATAACAAAAGCGAATTCAAGAGTGACAAAGGAACCAAATTATAGTGGAAATGACAAAGTAACAAAGAACGCGATTGTAAAAGCAACAGTGCCGAGCGATTCTGTCTATGCAGGTGAAACAATAACTATCCAGTACGAAATCTCAGCCAGTGACATAGAAGATAAATGGGTTACGCTGGATAAAGAGAATTTTACATATAACGGTCAGAAACAGACACCGAAAGTAACAGTAACAAGAGGAGGAAAAGAACTAACAGAGTCTGCAAAAGACTCAGATGGCAATTATACTAATAATGATTATTATGTCACATATGCTAACAATCTAAATGCAGGTGAAGCTACAGCGACTGTTCATGGCTTAAATAATTATAAGGGAGCTGAGGTAACTAAAAAGTTTACGATTGAGCCGAAGAATGTTGATGATACATCAAAAGTAAAGATCAATGTTTCTCCTGCAACTTACGATGGCACGAAAAAAGAACCGGAAGTTACTATAACGGATACAGAGATAAAAACGGGAGAGAAAGATGAAAATCAGCAGGATATTCTAAAAACTCTCACAAGAGGTACGGATTATACTCTGAATTATTATAATAATGATCAGTTGGGTGACGAAGAAAAGCTCCTGAAAGCTGAAGATACGTCAAAGTATAAAAAACCTTATATAAAAGTGGTTTATCAGGGGAATTATACTGGAACTGTATATAAGGCGTTTAAGATAGGTACTTCACCGATTAATGGTAATAATGTAGAGGTATTAATTAATGGGGCTTCAGCTGCCAAACTTACAAATACAGTAAGCTCTGTTATGGCTGATGCAAAAGCCTGGCCGTATTATAACCCGGTTAAAGAAGAGTATCCGGATATAACATTAAAGGATGACAAGGGAAATACTCTGGTAGAAGGTAAAGATTATGATATAGTAGGTGGCTCCGCTAGTTCAGGAAGTAGCAAGATCCCAGTCAACCAAACAAGTACAATCGTGTGGCCAAAGGCACTTGCAAACTGGCAGGTGCATATTACAGGAAAGGGGAATTATAGCGGAGAATTCACTCTGACATTCGGACAGCAGAAACTGCCTCTTTCGGATAAAAGAATAACAGTCTCTGGTTTGACAAATAGTGATGGCAAAATAAAGGCTAAAGTCACATATACATCTGATAAGGGCAATCAGGTAGATCTAGAAGAGGACACAGACTATACGATAAGTGAAATGCCGGCAGCAGGAACATCAGTCCAGATTAAGCTTACGGCGGTATCAAATGGATTCTATCTGACTGGAACTAAAACAGTATCAGCAGGAACAGATTTAGCTACTGCAAACAGTAGCACTACGGCCAACCTTCGTTACACTCTATATGATCCGGTTACAGGTCAGAAGATCTCTAATACTGGAATGATGTATTATGGGGATAATGTCACTCCACATGTAGAGATAGAAAAGAAAGATGATAACGGTAACTACGTGCGTCTTGAGGAAAATGCTGATTTTACTGTAGTGCCAACAGGGACAACTGAAAAGGTCGAGAATACGAACAAAACAAGACACCGTATGCTGATAAGCAGTGTAGAAGGAAGTAGTAATTTATATGGCTCAAAAGAAATAACATATGACACCTACCCATATCACTTCAGCTTTAAAAGTGATAAGACGCTGGCAGATGCATTTATGGTTACATCTAATGCAGAGAATGCAGCAAATGTAACAACGAAAGATATAAAGATAGACTTCAACCCTAGCCTGAGCATAAAAGTAGATAGTAGTGCAACTACTACATACCCGAAATATTCAACGTATACTGATCCTAATGGACAGAAGAAGACAAGGATAACACTTGCTGACTCAAAAGGAAATGGTGATGGTATATACTGGGATGTGCCTAGCTTTAATACAGTTACACTGAAGGACGATGGAACAGACTATAGTGTTTCACAGCCATCAGAGGTAGTTATTAATGGAAATAAGCAAACTTTAACTGGTGGCCAGATCCTTATATCAGGTCAGGGTGATAACTTTGATGATGTGGCGATATATAGCATTGGTACTCCAAGTATAACCAGCAGCAACTACTATGTAGCTGACGAAAATGGTAAAGAAATAAAACCGAATTCTGAGGGAGTTTATGATCTGGGTACTTATACCTTTAATCAGGAACCTAGATTACCACAGGTAACACTTAATCAGAGAAAACCAGAAGTTCAGCTGAAAGCTAAAACGAGTAGTGTAGCTGATAGCAAAAACTATGATTATACTGTGACTTATAAAAAAGGTGATGTAACTTATAAGCCGGGTGAATCAGATAGTGATACAAACAAAAAAGATAATTTTAAGGCAACTGGAACGTACTCAATAGTACTTAATGCTGATGAGGGACAGAGCAAAGCTTACAAAGGAGTAATAACTCTTACGTACAAAGTTGTCCCGAAGTCAGGCATCGAAGCCCGTTTCAGCAAAGGCCAGACGAACCCTATTAAGTACGCAGGAGATAACACGCCACTGCCTCGTCTTAAAAATAATGACGACGATAAGGACAACAAGGGACCTGTTCTTAAGGTATATGATGGTAACAAACCGCTGACATATAATGATGATTACATTGTAAAGGAAGCAGATGATACCAACTGGGATCAGTTTATGACTCCTGGCAAAAAAGCCGTAACTATTATAGGAAAAGGAGAATACGAAGGAGTAGAGTTCAGCTCTGATCAGTATGGTACAAGCGGCTACTACTATGTGCAGGCTGATTTGAGCCAGTTAAAGAATGATAAACTTTACACTGTAAAAGTAAATGACGAAGATGAAAGCGGCGCAGCACTTGAAACATTCCTTAAAACACTTTACTATGATGGTAATACGCTTAAGACTGCGGATGGAAAAGAGGTAAGTAAATCTACTATATCTATATCCACAATAGGTAACAATGAGCTTGATCCGGATATTGATTATACTATTGATGGATTAGATGACCTGGCACCAGGAAACAGGAGGATTACGTTCAGAGGAACAAATCTGAATTACTGCACAGGCTCAATAAGTTTTGATACAACTATAGTTGTCAGCAGGTCAAATCTGAAGTGGAGTAGGAATGGTTCAACTACGTTAACTCTGCCGTATAAAGGCTCATCGTATACACTTGGTTCAGGATTACTTGCAGTAGAGAATGAAGCATCAGGCGGAAACATCTCACTGGATGCAACAAAAGATACTGTAAAAATAACTGATGCCAATGTTTCAAGCACATTGAAAGCTGATAAACATGATGAACCGACAATAGGAGATGGCGGAAACAGTAATAATACAGCTGCATCGTTTACCAATCCCGGGACGTACACTATTACGGTAACCGGACCAAAAAATTCAACTGGTAGTACAGAACTGACCCTGAAGATTCTTTATGATCTGTCTACAGCGAAGGTAACGTATAAAACGGAAGATACTTCAAACGCATATGCTCTGGATGGACATCACTATAACTATAACGGTAACAATCCGGTAGTGACATCAAATATTAAAGTAACGACAAAGAGTGGACAGGAACTGAAAAATGGAACAGACTTCAGTGTACCGAGCCCAGATACAGATGCCACTACTACTAACGGAGCCGGAAGATATAAACTGACAATTGATGCAAAGTCATCGAGTTCATATACTTTTGACGATGGAACGAGTTCTGATCCGCTGACAGTCACCTATTATATAGACGCACTGTCACTTACAGACTCAAGTAAGCTGACTATTCTGCTGAATAGAGGCGCTTTCTCGGACGAAAAGAGGACATATGATGGCGAACAGCATATACCTGATTACGCAGACCTTACAGTAACATATAACGATGGCACGACTGAGCATACGCTGACATCGGAGGACTATACTATAGCTGTTGCGTCGGGTGACTGGACGAATGCCGGAAAACACAGCATTTATATAGTTGGTAAAGGAAACTACAAAGGAACTTCGGCGATACACGAAGGGACTATAGTACCGTTTACTCTGACAAAGGATAATATCACAGCGGATGATACTGTCTACAATGGCGGCAATGAAGTAAAGCCGAATACTATAAAGGTGAGAATGAACTCAACCGGTACGCCGGTCACACTGAAGCTTCACACGAATTATGAGGCTGAAAAGAGTGAAGGAGCCGAAAACAAAAAGGTCGGAACTACCGGAAAAGTAGACATTACTGGAATAGGGAATTATCGCGGTACAGTACATGGAGTTGATTTCCAAATAGTGAAGTTGGATCTGAATAACGCAGAGACGAATCTTCCACTGGAAAGCAGGGATTATACAGGTGCAGAGATAGATCCGACTAATCAGATAGTAGTTTACTATACAGTAGATGGAGATGAGCATGGCGGTCAGCTGAAGCTGAATACAGACTTTACAGTTTCGTACCAACTGGTTCAGGGAACAGATGTAACACCTAAGGATGCAGGTGATTATACAGTAATCCTTACAGCTGTGTCATCAAGTAAGGTGGTAAAGGCAGGAACAAATAAAGTAGTGAATGATGGGTTTACCATTAATCCGATTTCTCTAAATGCTCATGCCAGTGAATTTGCAGTTGAAGATGCTAAGTATACAGGAACATCTGTAAGGCCGAATGTAACCAGAAACGGAGTAAAGGTAAGCAATAAGGACTACACTCTGTCAGACTGGAAGAACGATGTCAAGCCGAGCAGCCGTTACCTGGGTGAGATGCAGAAGTATTATGACGGTTTCTCATCAGATGATCTTCCATCTGTGACGATCACAGGAAAAGGTAATTACACAGGTAAAATAAAGCTGAATTTTGGCATCGGTGATGCATTTGATGTAGTTACCGCAACGCAGACAGAAAGAGCGCAGTACGATGGAAAAGAGCACCCGCCAGTAAAGGGACAGAATTTTACCGTCAGGTATAAAGGAAAAGAAGTAAGTGCTGACTGGTACAATATAGTCGACGATGATAACGATTATGTGAACGGCGGCGTAAAGACGGTAACGCTTGAGGCAAACAGAAATGCAGGTGGCTTCTATGGTACTACTACATTCGAGTACACTATAAGCCCAAATGCTACCACTGTCTGGGGCTTCTCACTTGACATGGATAAGAATTCGAATGGTGAGTATGCCGTTGAGTATCAGGGAGCAGCTGTAACACCAGGAGTAAAGGTTTATACTCTCGATGCAGGTGGAAATCAGACTGTTCTTGACAAGAGCGAGTATAAGGTAGAATATTCGAATAATACAAAAGCAGGCACAGCTTCAGTAAAGGTAACACCGAATAATTATTCAGCAGACCGCTGTGCGAATGATAACCCTCTGACTTTCAGAATTCTGGGAGCTGATATTACCGGTTCGCAGTTCAGAGTCAGATTTACGGATGGTGTGACCAGACGTAAGTATACAGGAAGCGCTATATCGCCGGCTGTAAGAGTTACTATGCTTGGAAGCAGAGCTACAGTCACACTGACGCAGGGTACTGACTTTACTGTATCGTATAAGAATAACACGAATGCCGGAAAAGCAACTGCTACAGTAACAGGAATAGGAAGCTATACAGGAACGGTGAATCTCGACTATGCTATCTGGACTTCACTGACTGATAAAACTACTACGATCACTGTTCCGAAGCAGATGTACACTGGTGAACCGATTACAGAACTGAAGGGTGTGACGATAAAAGCTGGTGGAAATAATCTGGTACTTGATACTGATTATAGTCTGGTGATCAGTTCATCTGACAGCTTCAGAACAAAGGGCACAGCGACATTTACAGGAAAGGGCGACTACTACGAAGGCACGAAGACGGTAAATTTCGACATAGGAAATGACGCTTCGATGTATAATGTCCTTGGTGTAGCTGCAACCTACGTATATGACCGCCAGGCTCATAAGCCGGTTCCGGTGATCACGGATAAGGAAGGTACTGTATATCCGACTGATTCAGTGACTTACTCGAGCACTTCGGATGGCGACACCTGTGTGAATGCCGGTTATGTCAGGATGCAGATAGTCATCACAAGCCACGGCCAGACTGTGACGATCCCGTATAACTATCAGATCCAGGCACGTGACATCAACACTGCTTCGATGACTCCGATAGCTGATGTGGATTATAATGGCAAGGCTCATACGCCGACGATCCGTATCACAGATGGCACGCATCTGCTGACCGGTTCTCCGACATCGTCAGATGGCTCTGCTGATTTTACATATACGTATTATAATAACGTACAGCCTGGCACAGCTACTGTGACCATCAACGGTATCAATAACTATACCGGTATCGCGAACCTGTACTTCTCGATCAATGTCAAAGAAGCTCCGCAGATGAAAGTTACGGCTATGCCTAGTGGACGTCTGAAAGTATCGTGGAACAAGGTTAGCGGAGTAAGTGGTTACCGTATCTTCTACGCTCCACAGAATGGCAGCCAGAAGCAGGTGAATATCGGCAGCAGCAAGAAGACCACTTACCTGACTGGTCTGACCAGAGGTGTCCTCTATACCGTGGGTCTGCAGAGCTACGTCAGAGCGAACGGCCAGAACGGTTACAGCTCTGCTTCAGTTCAGCAGATCGCCACTTCGACGACACAGCCGAAGATCGCTTCTGCGAAGAGCACCGAAAAGGGCAAGATAAAGCTGACCTGGAAAAAAGTGTCGAATGCCACTGCATACATGGTTTATCGTAAAACTTCAGGCTCAAAGAAGTGGACTCGTGTTAAGACTACGAAGAACACTTCCTTCACGAACACCGGCCTGAAGAGCGGCAGGAAATACACATACAAGGTCATCTCCTACAAGCAGTCAGGCGTGAAGCGCAGCTTCAGCAAGTACTCGAATGGCAAGACCGTGAGAGCGAAGTAAGTATAAAAGAAAACCGGGTGAGCCGAAAAGGCTCACTCGGTTTTTTGTTGCAATTTTCTAATTTGACAAAACCCCCTTGATTTTTCTGAGAAAAATATGCTATAGTTTTTAACGAACTAAAAAGACATAAGCGATATCGCACGTTGGTAAACGATTCATTCCCAGCGTGCGGTATTTTTTTATGCGAAAAAGAAAGGTGTGTTAAAAGATGGAACAGGAAAACCGCATGGGAGCCATGCTATCGCGACAGCTCGGAAGCGGCGATAAGAAGGGTGCATCAAGAACTGCCGGAAACGGAATCTTTCTTGCAATAGTCATTTATCTGATCTTCCTCGTATTCGCATTCGCAGGCATCCGCCCGTATCTGCTGACACAGTCGAAGGATGAAGTAGTGCTCGGAATGGCACAGGACTATCTGTTCATCTGCACGGCGCTCGGAATGTTCTCGCTGCTCTTCTCTATTTTTGAAAAAAATGCTCCAGTCCACCGGCAAGACCATCTATTCGACGGTCGCACAGGTCTGCGGAGCGCTCACAAATATAGTCATGGACCCGATCATGATCTACGGACTACTCGGATTTCCGAGACTCGGAGTAAAAGGTGCAGCATACGCGACGGTTCTCGGACAGGCGGTGTCATTTATCATCGCGATCGTGCTCCAGATCACGAGAAACAGAGAAATCTCAATCAGTCTGAAATACTGGAAACCGAATCTGAAGATCATCGGAGGCATCTATTCCATCGGAGTCTCAGCCATCATCATGCAGGCGCTTATGAGCTTCATGACATATGGTGTGAATATCATCTTCGGCCGCGTCTCAGCAAGCGCAGTCACTGCATACGGCATTTTCTACAAGATACAGCAGTTCGTGTACTTCGCGGGATTCGGCCTCAGGGATTCGATCACACCACTTGTGTCATATAATTATGGAAAAGGTTCCTGCAAGCGTGTCCGTGAAGGTGTGAAATGGGGAATGATCGACACGACAGTCGTGATGATAATCGGAGTAGTGATCCTGGAGCTCTTTGCTCATCCACTGGCGCAGATCTTCGGACTCACGGCAGGCACAGAGCATTTGTGCGTGCTTGCAATGCGTATCATAGCTACCGGATTTATTTTTGCAGGGATAAATATAGCGTCCCAGGGAGTCTTCCAGGCACTGATGTCAGGAAACAGCTCTCTGATAGTCTCTTTCCTGCGGCTCCTTGTAATACCGCTTCCGCTCGCCTACGCATTTACATTTCTCAATAAAGCTACAGACGTGATGTGGTGGGCCTTCCCGATAGGAGAAGCAGTCGCAGCGGTAGCAGCAGTTCTTCTATTGAAACGAATCTATCGACTGAAGGTCGAACCAATGAAGGACTGGAAATAGGATTATAGCAGCTGTCTTTTATGAAATTATTATGTTGATCATACGAATTATACGAGAGATAATCTTATGGCAGGGAAAAAGGTGTTTAGACACATTTGATGTTATACCGAGTCTAAATTAGTAATGAAAATATTGATTTAGACTCGTTTTGCCTTGAAATATGTCTAAATTCCTGTTAATATATTTACAGGAGGTGTCGACCATGGATAGAAGTGAGATTATCGGAAGGAAGCAGGAGATAGACAGGCTTGATCGGTGTATGGATAGCAGTGAGCCACAGCTTATTGCTCTATATGGCAGGAGAAGAGTTGGGAAGACATTTTTGGTGAATCACTATTTCAATGGACGGTTCGATTTCAAGCTGACAGGTATATACGATCAGCCTGTTGATATTCAGTTGAAGAATTTCGCAATTGAACTGTCTGGACAGACTGGTGATGATATGGTCATTCCGTCTGACTGGATGGAAGCATTTTCAATGCTAAAAAGCTATATCGAGAGCAGACCTGACGATAGCAAGGTAGTCGTATTTTTCGATGAGATGCCATGGATGGACACTGTGAAATCAGGATTTGTAGCAGCGTTTGAATGGTTCTGGAACAGTTACGGGAATGCCAGGACGAATCTGGTATTTGTGATATGCGGCTCTGCGACCTCGTGGATGCGGGCGAATCTGGATGCGAATAAGGGCGGCCTGTACAACCGCCTGACATGCAGACTGTATCTCAGACCATTTACCCTCGCTGAGACTGAGCAGTATCTGCAGTCTCGTGGCATCAGCTGGTCCAGATATGATATAGTCGAATGCTATATGATAATCGGCGGGATTCCATACTATCAGAGTCTTCTGCTGCCGGATATGTCACTAGCTCAGAACGTTGACAATATTTTTTTCAGAAAAAGAGCCGAGCTATGGGATGAGTTCAGATTTCTATATCAGACTCTTTTTAAAAATAGCGCTGCTTATATCAGTATTGCTGAGGCACTTAGCAGGAAGAGAAATGGTATGACGCGTGATGAAATCGTCAGGGCGAGTGGCCTTCCGAATAACGGCCGTATCACACAGATGCTCGATGATATGGAATACTCGGGATTTGTCAGAATAAATGATCAGTATGGCGTCAAAGGCAAAAGGTATCAGCTGTCCGATTACTATTCTCTATTCTATTTCCGATTCATAAAGGATAATTACGGCAGAGATGAGCATTTCTGGTCACATATGCTCGATAATCCTGCACGAAGAGCCTGGGCAGGGCTGACATTCGAGCAGGTATGTATGGATCACATCCCGCAGATCAAGAAGGGACTTGGCATTTCAGGAGTGCTCTCAGAGAACAGCGTATGGACATCCCGTGGAGATGATGGTCATGATGGAGCGCAGATAGACCTTCTTATTAAACGTCGTGACAGAGTGACGAATATCTGTGAGATAAAATTTTCGACAGGCGAGTTTGCCATCGATAAGAAATACGATCTGGCTCTGAGAAATAAGATCACAGCATTCCAAAGCGAGACAGGAACGAAGGATACTCTGCAGCTCACATTCATTACTACCTACGGAGTGAAAAAGAATAAATATTCAGGGATAGTGCAGAACGAAGTTACGATGGACGACCTGTTTGCCTGATTGCCAATGCTCATCCTCTTTTCCTGATCAGGAACTCATCAAACTTCGGTACTGTGAAGTCTATCTCTCCATACTTCGCTGCGTAGATGAGTCCTTTGTTGATGAGCTGTGCGCGGATCGGGGAGATCTGAGTGACATGTTTCTGCATATTCTTTGCGACATTGGAGATCGTGCATGGCAGCTCACCACAGTCGACCATGGCATACATGAAGTTCTTCTCACGGTCGGTGCAACGTTCGAATCTCACCATGAAGAAGCCATTGTCGAGAGTCTCAATGTACTGCTTTTCAGAACCTTTCACATCTTTGAGAGTGATAGTATCTCCGCCGGCGTTGTTCCAGACCTGGTAGCAGAATTCCTGGATGAAATATGGATATGAGTCGGTTGCCCTGATGATCTCATCAATGGCAGCAGGCTCGTATTTTTTGCCTTCCTCCTCGGCGGGTACGACAATAGCATCACGAGCCTCATCATCGGTGAGCGTATCGATTTCCTCGTATCTGAATATTCTCTCAGCGTAAGTCCTCGCATTCCCTATGAACTGGAATACCTTTGGCAGGCCGGCACCTATAAGCATAAGAGGATATCCCTTCTGGCTGACGCGATGCAGCGCACAGATCAGCGCAGAAATGTCTTCTTTTCTCATGTACTGAATCTCATCAATGAAAAAGCAGATAGGCTGGTCAGATTCCCTGGCGATACTGCCGAGCGACTCGAAAAGCTCAGTAAATGACTGCTCATAGTCAGCAGAATAGTACATTTCTTTTTCTTCGGGAGTGATCTGAAAAGTGACGTCACCCGGTGAGAAGGAGATGGTAAGAGTCTTGATAGCGTCGAGCACCTTGTTGATATAATTCTTTAGCTTTTCCTTTGAAGATAGATTCCGTAAGAACCGGTTCGCAGCTGTGGTGATAGCTGGTATGAAACGGAGGCTGTCGGTAATCTCTATATGCTGATAGTAGATAGCCTTCTGATCACAGATATTTTCGAACTCATTGAGCAGCACAGTCTTTCCGACACCACGGAGACCGTAGTAGATGACAGAACGCTGACTGATGCCACGCTTCAGGGCTTCAAACATGACTGATATAGCTTCAATCTCTTTTTCACGGCCGGCCAGATACTTCGGAGAAGAACCGGCACCAGGATTGTATGGATTTGTAAAAATATTATTCTCTGACATCAGACGACCTCCTTTGTATATTTCAAGTGTATCACGTTATAATATGGAAA
>ONIH01000018.1 GCA_900317825.1 uncultured Lachnospiraceae bacterium
GGCTTATCCAGGTCCTTCAGTTATCATCGCTTATGCTCCATGTATCAACCATGGTATCAAGAAGGGCATGAGCAAGGCTATGACAGAGGAGAAGCTTGCAGTTGAGGCAGGTTACTGGTTCAACTTCCGCTTCAACCCAGCTCTTGCTAAGGAAGGCAAGGATGCATTCTCACTCGACTCAAAGGCTCCGACAGGCAGCTATCAGGACTTCCTGAAGGGCGAGAACAGATATGCAGCTCTTGCAAAGTTCAACCCTAACAAGGCTGCAAAGCTCTTCGCAGAGTCAGAGCAGGAATCAAAGGATCACTACAAGTATCTGACAAAGATGGTAGACCTTTACAAAGCAGACTAATTCCACAGGAATTATATAATTGCTCTATAGAGAGCGGCGTCGCATTGCGGCGCCGCTCTTCTTGTGTTAGAATAAAATCAATATGAAAATCCGAAAAGGAGATAACTAATGAACTGGAAGAAATTATTCGACCCGTCTGTCGACAAGCAGGGCAGTGACCTGATGACAGCCGGTAATGTAGAGCTTTATTCTAAAGACACGAGCCTCTATACCGGTAATGTCACAGACTTTGACGGGCACACATACACAGTTCAGATCATAGATAACGGAAACGGTATGCCGCCATCGCTTTACTGTAACTGCGATGATTTTTCAAATGGGAAGAGATGCGCGCATCTCGCGGCTTTTTTTCACTTCCTCGATGCTGAGGAGCAGAAGAGCAAACCGGCTGCCGGGCAGAAAAAGACTGCCTCAAATCTCTCAGCTGAAGAGGCTTTTCCCATGCCTGAATCAGATGACGATGATCTTCCGGCCTATCAGAAAAAATACCACTATTACGTAGTTGCCCGCGCCGTAAGAGATCTGACCATTCCAAAGAAAAAATACGACCTGGCACTAGACATAGTGCATCGGAACGAGATCAGGATCTCGAATATCCACAGCGGTTTTATCAGCAGGATGCAGCGGGATGTATCAATAGATGACGATGATAACCAGGCACTTTTCGTGACATGCGAATTTACCGGCGGAAAAGCCACGCACTATGGATATACTTCGAAGCGGATAGTGAAACTCGTGATGCTTCGGAATGAGCTGCTCTCGTACAGCTGCGGGGTTCCAGGCTGTAACCGCTACGACCCGTATGGGACAGCGTATGTGCTGACCGCCTACGAGAGAAAAAAGCCTCTCTGCGAGCATCTGATCGCAGCACTTTACCTGACAAACGAATACCTGGTCAGAAATCCGAATATCACAGATACTACAGATGCTGCGGGACACCGGCTGCTTGAGAGCTTTGCCGAGTCCGGCTTTGTTCCTGATACGGAAAAGATAGTAAAGGACGTAGTCATCACTCCGCGCCTGAAGGTAAACCACAGGACAGGCGGCTCCTTTTACGGTTCGCGCTGGATATATCAGGACAGGACAGAGCTGGCCGTGGATTTTAAGGTAGGACACGACCGACCTTACCTCGTAAAGAACTTAAACGAACTGATCGAAAAATACCGGGATAAGGACGTCTATTCCCTCGGCAAAAAATCCGACCTGCTTTTTTCAAAGGAGGACTTCACCGATGCTTCGAAGAAGATGTACGACTTCATCGTCTCTTACATAGAGGAGGAAGCCTACAGGCAGGACGTGGCTGAGGGCTCAAAGACCATGACTGCAAAGGAGCTGATGCTCTACGGCAAGCGGCTGGACGATTTCTTTGACTTAGTCGAAGGCCGATCCATCGAGATAAGCGCCAAGAACATGGAGGATGAGGTCAGAAGCCCGGTCAAGGCAGTGGAGCACGACCTTACGATCAACCTCACTGCGACAGCGCACAAGGACAGGGACGGCGAGTTCGACGGGATCACCCTGAACGGTTATGTGCCGACAGTCATCGAAGGCATAAAGGGAGCATATTTTTTCAGTGGGGGAATGTTCGCGCGTATTTCCAAAGAAAATGTCCGCGCATTAAAGCCGTTCATTTCTTCGGCTGACGACGGGATAGTCGAGCTCGTGATAGGCCGTGCGAACCTGGCGCAGTTTTATTATCACATCCTTCCGCAGATAGAAAAGTACGTCCATCTGGACAGTAAGGACACTCAGCTGATAGAGAATTATCTGCCGCCTGAATCGACGTTCTCATTTTTCTTAGATGCCGATACAGATGATGTGTTCTGCGAGGCTAAGGCGGTCTACGGCGATTTTTCTTACAGTCTGACTGACATGAACGAGCAGAAGAGCGGCGACAATTTCTACCGTGACATCGAACGGGAGAATCATATCATCGACGCGGTGAACAGCTTCTTCCCGGACTATGATCCGAAGAGCGGGAGGTTCTCGTGCGACAAAGATCCGGACACGGTGTACCGTATCATCACTGAAGGCGTGAATTCGCTGATGAAGCTCGGCGATGTAAATACTTCAGATCAGTTTAACCGTCTGACAGTCCGCCGGGGCTGGCACTTATCTGTCGGAGTCTCGGTAAAGAGCGACCTGCTGTCGCTGAATGTCCTCTCGAGTGACATACCGATGGACGAACTGGCTGACGTGCTGACGAGCTACAGGGCGAAGCGCAAGTACCACCGACTGAAGAACGGGGATTTCCTGTCTTTTGAGGATAACGACTCTGTCGCAGCCTTAGAGGAGATGATGGAGGACCTGCACCTGTCGGTAAAGGAGTTTACCGATGGAAAAATGGACGTTCCAGCGTACAGAGCGCTTTACCTGAATAAAATGCTCGAAGACCACGATGAGATCGCGACCGACAGGGACAAGAACTTCAAGTCCTTAGTAAAGAACTTCAAGACCATGAAAGACGCGGACTACGAGGTGCCAGCGTCGCTTAAGAATGTGCTGAGGAACTACCAGAAAGAGGGCTTCAGATGGATCCTTACTCTGGCAGGCTACAGCTTCGGCGGAATCCTCGCCGATGAGATGGGACTAGGCAAGACTCTTCAAATGATTTCTGCCCTGCTCTACGAGAAAGAGCAGGGGACCTTTGAGAGAAGCCTTATCGTCTGCCCGGCATCCTTAGTTTACAACTGGCAGAGTGAGTTCAAACGGTTTGCGCCAGAGCTTGAAGTTATCCCTATCGACGGCCCGAAGTCAGGCCGCAAAAAAATAATAGAAAGCGGCAAAGGTGACGTGCTGATCACTTCCTACGACCTCCTCCGCCGTGACATAAATCTCTACGACGGTCAGCATTTCGGCTACATGGTTTTAGACGAAGCCCAGTACATAAAGAACCCGAAGTCAGGCATCAGCAAGGCTGTAAAGATAGTAGGAGCATCTCACAGGTTCGCGCTTACCGGAACCCCGATAGAGAACAGGCTCTCTGAGCTCTGGAGCATTTTTGATTTCCTGATGCCGGGATTTTTATACGACTACGACACTTTCCGGACTGACTACGAGTCGCCGATCGTAAATGATCAGGACGAGGAGCTGACAAAACGCCTTTCTGCGATGACGTCTCCGTTTATTTTGCGAAGAAAGAAGGAATCTGTGCTTAAAGACCTCCCGGATAAGATCGAGGAAGTCCGCTACACCGCCTTCGAGTCCTCCCAGAAAAAAATCTACGACAGCCAGCTTGTCCGCATGAAGAATCTGATAGATCAGACTTCGCAGGAAGACTTTAACAAAAACCGCATGAAGATCCTGGCTGACATCACGAGACTCAGGCAGATCTGCTGTGATCCGTCGCTTATCATCGAAGACTATAAGGGCGAGTCGGCGAAAAGGCAGCTTCTTCTGGAGCTTATCGAAGAGGCGATGGACGGCGGCCACAAAATGCTCGTGTTCTCGCAGTTTACCTCGATGCTCGAGCTGATAGAAAAAGACCTGACAGAGCGGGGAATCCCGTACTACCTGATCACCGGTGCCACGCCTAAAAAGAAGCGTCTTGAACTGGTGAATGACTTTAACGGGAATGAAGTGCCGGTATTCCTTATCTCGCTTAAGGCTGGAGGCACCGGACTTAACCTGATAGGCGCTGACGTGGTCATCCATTACGACCCGTGGTGGAACGCCGCTGCCGAGAACCAGGCGACAGACCGTGCGCACAGGATAGGTCAGAAGTCTAAGGTCTCAGTTTTTAAACTGATAGTAAAGGACACTATCGAGGAGAAGATCCTGAAGATGCAGGAGGAGAAGCTGAATCTCGCCGATGAGATCCTGAACGGTGAAGGCACGAGCTTTTTCAACCTGTCTAAAGAGGAACTTCTTGACCTGCTTGAATAATATGTGGTAAACTATTCTGGTTAAGTAAAACACACACAGAGGGAATAGATCCAATGGATGAAAATACAGATATCACAACAGGCGAAGATTACGGCTCTGACGCGCTTTTAGTTCAGATTGACGCGTTCAGGGACAAGGCTGTAAAGCTCTCAGGCCTTATCGGAGCAAAGCAGAAGAAGGTCGTGGCTCTCGAGGCTTTAGTAAAGCAAAGAGAAGCAGACATCGCCGACAAGGAAGAGCAGATAGCAGCTCTCCAGTCAGAGCTCGACTCGAAGCAGAAGGAAGCAGACGCTCTTGTCACGACTGTGGAGACACAGGTCGATAGGATGCTTACCTCTGTAAAGGCTGACCTCTCAGACCTTAACCAGAATATCTCGGATAAGATATCAGAGGAGAACCAGGCAGGAGCCGATAAGCTCGAGACTCTGCTTAATACCGTAAATACTTCAGTCGGTGAGATAAAGGAGACCTTAGCGAACTCCAGCGAGGGCATAAGCCTCGAGGACGTAAAGCAGGAGCTCTCTGAGAAAATCCACTCCGAGAACGTAAAGGTATTCCGGAACATCCAGGACACTATGAAGGAGATGGATCACTCAGAGGAGCAGGAGATCTCATTCGAAGAGAAGTACCAGGCGATGAAGAGCAGGTTTATTGGCATTCTTGTGGTACTGATCGTGAACTTCGGAGTTTCCATTGTTATTCTTCTACATTCACTTGGTATTTTTTAAATGAAGGGGCCGTTCTGCGGCCCTTATTTTGATATTATGGAAAAATTAGAACGTCGCCGCCCGGTATGGGTCATCGGTCATAAGAACCCCGATACAGACTCTATCTGCGCGGCAATAGCATACGCAAATCTTAAGAATCAGACAGAAGAGGGAGATTTTGTTCCAAAGAAAGCTGGCCCGATAAATGAAGAGACGAGGTACGTACTCGACACTTTTCATGTGACGGAGCCTGAGACAGTTAGAAATGTCGGCACCCAGATAAGGGATATGGATTACCGCCACACAGAGGGCGTGGATTCCCACCTTTCCCTGAAAAAAGCCTGGGCGCTGATGAGACAGCTGGATGTCGTTACCCTGCCGGTCGTAAAGCCGGATGGGAGGCTCGACGGCATCATCGTAAACGGAGATATCGCCTATTCGTACATGGACGTGTACGATAACCGCGAGCTCGGCCGCGCAAGGACCCAGTACAAAAATATCATCGAGACCTTAAACGGCAAGCTGATCTGTGGAAACGAGCATGCCTACTTTAACCACGGCAAAGTAGTCGTGGCTTCAGGCGATACGAAGACCATCAGGGCAGAGGTCGATGGTGATGACCTGGTGATCCTCGGAAATGTAGTCAGCCGCCAGAAGGCAGTTCTCGAGGAAATCCCCGGCTGCATGATAGTAACCGGCGTAAAGACCATAGATCCCGAGGTAGTAAAGACAGCAGAAGCTATAGACTGTGTGCTTATCACCACAGAATACGACAGTTTCACGACAGCCCGACTCATAAACCAGAGCATCCCGATCAGGTATTTCATGACAACCGACGGACTCGTGACTTTCGAGGAGAGCGACTACTTAGACGATGTGACAAAAGTCATCGGAAAGGTCCGCCACAGAGACTTCCCTATACTAGATGAGCACCAGCGCTATGTCGGTATGTTCTCCAGGCGAAACCTCTTAAATCCGGAGAAAAAGCAGGTTATCCTCGTAGACCATAACGAAAAAAATCAGGCTGTCGACGGCATAGATGAGGCCGAGATTCTGGAAGTCGTGGATCATCACAAGATAGGTTCTCTTGAGACCATTTCTCCGATATATTTTACAAACCGTCCGCTGGGATGCTGCTCGACGATCATCTACCAGATGTATCAGGAGAGAAAAGTCAAGGTAAATCCACAGATGGCAGGACTTATGCTTAGCGCTATCCTTTCAGATACGCTGATGTTCAGGTCCCCGACCTGCACCGGTGCCGACAAGTCAGCCGCCAGGGAGCTTGCAAAAATAGCCGGAGTCGACATAGAAAAGCACGCTATGGCGATGTTCGAAGCCGGTTCGAATTTCTCTAAAAAGTCCATAGGAGAGATATTCTACACAGACTTCAAGACCTTTAACCAGGGAGATACGGACTTCGGTGTCTCGCAGATCTCGGCCGTATCAGATAAGCAGCTGAACAGCATCCGCAAATCTCTAAGCGAGTATCTTGAAAAAGTGCTCGCAGACAGGAACTTAAGCCAGGTCTACGTGATGCTTACGAATATCCTGGACCAGTCGACCCGCCTGATCTGCTACGGCGCAAACAGCGAGGAGATCGCCCGTCAGGCCTTTCCGGACAAACCGATCCTCGAAGATGCGAATGGCCACTTCCAGCTCCTTCCTGGAGTCGTCTCACGAAAGAAGCAGGTCATCCCGGCGCTCATATCCGCGATGGAGGAGCAATGAGTCAGGATACAGTCATTCCGTGGTTTCATATTCATAAGACCGCGGATACGTCAATATTTCTGTGTGAAAAAAATGAAATTTCTGAACAGGCAGTTGAAGAGACAGAGCCGATGATGAAGCCATACCGGAACCGCAGTACGACGTGGGATTACCGCTCAGCATCAGCACTTATCTATGAGGCCTTCCGGCAGTATGAAATCCCACTTGAACAGTACATGGTATCCTACTCAGGACGGCCGTATATAGCAGGCGGCAGAGGAGATATCTCCATAAGCCACAGCGGTCATTACACGGTAGTTGCCATAACCAGCAACCCGGAACTGTCAATAGGGATAGATATAGAAGAAATAGAAAGAGCAAGAAAAAGAAATATACCTGGAATCGCGAAGCGCTTTTTCCCGGAGAAGGAATTCATCCGGGTTCGGGACTCAGAGGATCCGATAATTGAATTCCTAAACCTCTGGACACAGAAGGAGGCCAGGATGAAGGCACTGCGGGTTCCACTGGCGCAGACACTGAGAGAAAATGGAACTGAATCAGCTGCGCCTGCAGGAGATTTTCACAATAAGGAAGATTTCATGTATATGGCATCAAAAAATTATGTGATGACAACGTGTTTTTTGAGGCCAAAACAATAGTAAATATTAAAGTTGAATAAAATTCACCGCATACTTGAAAAAAACTCTTGACATCATACAAAAGAGTGCTAGAATGTAAACAACTTAGGGAAAGGAAAGAGAAATGCAGAAGGTATTATCAATCCTCGTAGAGAATACACCCGGACTTCTGAGTCATGTATCGGGGCTTTTTTCAAGGAGAGGATACAATATAGATTCATTCTCCTCGGGAGTCACGGCAGATCCGAGATATACGAGGATCACAATAGTGACACACGGAGATGATATGATCCTCGAGCAGATCGAAAAGCAGGTCGCAAAGCTCTGTGACGTCGTAGACGTAAAGACCTTAGACCCTAAGGATTCCGTCACCAGGGAGCTGATGCTCGTAAAGATAAGTGCCCGTGATACAGACCGACAGTCGGTACTTTCCATCTGCGGGATTTTCCATGCAAAGTGCGTCGATGTGACGAAGGATTCAATGGTCCTCGAGGTCACAGGAAGGGCGGACAAACTGAACAGCTTCCTCGATATGCTTGAAGATTACGATATATTGGAGCTCGCGAGAACCGGACTCACCGGACTTACCCGTGGCACGAAGGACGTAGTCATGATAGATGAAGACGGGAAGATGCATTCACTTTAATCAGACAGAGAGTGGATATAACTCCACTTTCAGATATAAGTACTCACATAAGGAGGATATTTTTATGTCAGAAGCAAAGATCTTTTACCAGCAGGACTGTGATATGTCATACCTTCAGGGCAAGAAGATAGCTATCATCGGCTACGGCAGCCAGGGACACGCACACGCACTTAACCTCAAGGATTCAGGATGCGATGTAGTAGTAGGTCTCTATGAAGGATCAAAGTCAAAGGCTAAGGCCGAGAAGCAGGGACTTAAGGTTCTTACTACTCCGGAAGCAGCTAAGTGGGCAGATATCATCATGATCCTGACACCGGATGAGAAACAGGCTGACATGTATAAGCAGGATATCGAGCCGAACCTCGAAGCTGGCAATATGCTGATGTTCGCACACGGATTTAATATCCATTATAAATGTATCGTTCCGCCAGCAGACGTAGATGTAGCCATGATCGCTCCAAAGGCACCAGGACATACAGTACGTTCTGAGTATCAGGCTGGAAAGGGAACTCCTTGCCTTATCGCAGTAGAGCAGGATGCTACAGGAAAGGCATGGGATATCGCCAGAGCATATGGTGCAGGAATCGGCGGAGCCCGTGCAGGACTTCTTGAGACTACCTTCCGTACAGAGACAGAGACAGACCTCTTTGGTGAGCAGGCAGTTCTCTGCGGCGGCGTTGTAAAGCTGATGCAGACAGGATTCGAAGTACTTTGCGAAGCAGGATATGATCCAAGAAATGCTTACTTCGAGTGTATCCATGAGATGAAGCTGATCGTAGACCTGATCTATCAGTCAGGATTCCAGGGCATGAGATATTCTATCTCAAATACCGCTGAGTATGGTGACTACGTATCAGGACCTAGGATCATCACAGAGGACGTTAAGAAGAACATGAAAGCAGTTCTTTCAGACATCCAGGATGGTACATTCGCTAAGGACTTCCTTCTTGATATGAGCCCGGCAGGACGTCAGGTACACTTCAAGATGCTGCGTCAGAAGAACTCAGAGCATCCTTCAGAGAAGGTCGGCGAGCAGATCAGAAAGCTCTACAGCTGGAATGACGGCGAGGACAAGCTGATCAACAACTAATCCTTATTTTTAAAAAATCGGGGCAGTTCCGTAAGGAGCTGCTCTTTTTTCTTTACAAAATTCCCCGGAAATATTAAAATTAAACGAAAAGATTATAATGCTGGAAAGGAAAAGTATTACTATGGGAATGACTATGACGCAGAAGATCCTTGCAAAGCATGCCGGACTCGATCATGTAGAGGCCGGACAGCTGATAGAGGCAGACCTGGATCTCGTTCTCGGAAACGACATCACTTCCCCGGTGGCAATCCATGCCATGGAGAATCTGAACGATAAAAAAGTTTTCGATAAGGAGAAGATCGCCCTCGTAATGGATCACTTTGTCCCGAATAAGGACATCAAGAGCGCAGAGCACGTAAAAGAAGTGCGTGAGTTCGCCTGTGAGAACTGCATCACGAACTTTTACGATGTGGGACAGATGGGTATAGAGCACGCCCTGCTTCCTGAAAAAGGACTCGTGGTAGCAGGAGACGCCGTTATCGGAGCAGACTCGCATACCTGTACCTATGGCGCTCTCGGAGCATTTTCTACAGGAGTAGGTTCTACCGATATGGCAGCAGGCATGGCTACAGGAAAGGCCTGGTTCAAGGTTCCGTCAGCCATAAAGTTCATCCTGACCGGAAAGCCGGCTCCGTTCATCAGCGGAAAAGACATTATCCTACACATCATCGGTATGATCGGTGTAGACGGTGCGCTCTATCAGTCGATGGAGTTTGTAGGAGACGGTCTTCAGTACCTGACTATGGACGACAGATTTACGATTGCAAATATGGCTATAGAAGCCGGTGGAAAGAACGGCATTTTCCCTGTAGATGACAAGACTTTAGAGTATATCAGCGAGCATTCAGACAGAAAGCCTGTAGTCTATGAGGCAGATCCAGACGCTGAGTATACATCAGAGTACACTATCGACTTATCGAAGCTCCGTCCGACAGTTTCATTCCCGCATCTTCCTGAGAATACGAAGACAGTCGATGAGGCAGGAGACGTCGAGATAGATCAGGTAGTCATCGGTTCATGTACGAATGGCCGTCTCTCAGACCTTCAGATCGCAGCAGATATCCTGAAGGGCAAGAAAGTAAAGAAGGGTCTCCGTGTCATCGTGATCCCGGCTACTCAGCAGGTTTACTTAGATGCCATGGAAGCAGGCTACCTGAAGACTTTCATCGAGGCAGGAGCAGTAGTTTCGACACCTACCTGCGGACCGTGCCTTGGCGGTTACATGGGAATCCTCGCATCGGGCGAGAAGTGTGTTTCGACGACGAACAGGAACTTTGTAGGCAGAATGGGTGCCACAGATTCAGAAATCTATCTGGCATCGCCTGCAGTCGCAGCAGCATCTGCCATAACTGGAAAAATAACCGACCCGGCAAACGTATGACCGAAAGCTTCGAGATGAAAACAAGACAAAGTCGAAGTTTGAATCCGAAGCGAGGTCGTTCTTTGAGTTTAGTGAGAGCGAGTGAAACGAAGCTCGAACTTAACGAAAAGAACTTCATTAGAAAGGAATTACATGGAATCAGCAAGAGGAACAGTTCATAAATTCGGCGATAACGTAGATACAGATGTCATCATCCCGGCAAGGTATTTAAACTCATCGGATCCTGAAGAGCTTGCAAAGCACTGCATGGAAGACATCGACAAGGATTTTGTAAAGAACGTAAAGAAGGGCGATATCATCGTTGCAGAGAAGAACTTCGGCTGCGGCTCATCGAGAGAGCATGCCCCGATATCTATAAAGGCAGCAGGCGTCAGCTGCGTCATAGCAGAGACGTTTGCGCGCATTTTTTACAGGAATTCGATAAATATAGGCCTTCCGATCATCGAGAGTAAGGAGGCGGCTGAAAAAATAAAAAATGGTGATACAGTTTCCGTAGATTTCGACAGTGGAATCATCACGGATGAGACCACCGGTGAGACATTCAAAGGACAGGCATTCCCGCCGTTCATGCAGAAGCTCATCGATGCGGGCGGACTTATAAACTATGTAAATAAGGAGGAAGCGTAAATGACAGTCGATGAAGAGGCTATGGAGCTTCACCGCAAACTAAATGGAAAAATAAGCACCGAGGCAAAGACACATGTAAAGGACAGACATGACTTAAGCGTCACTTATACCCCGGGAGTTGCAGCACCTTGCAGGCTCATAGCAAAGAACCCACATGAGGCTTATAACTACACTATAAAGGGCAACACCATCGCTGTCGTATCCGACGGATCAGCCGTCTTAGGCCTTGGCAATATCGGACCTTATGCAGCTCTTCCTGTAATGGAGGGAAAGTGCCTGCTCTTTAAAGAATTCGGCGGAGTAAACGCATTCCCAATCGTCCTCGACACTCAGGACACTGAGGAGATCATAAAGACTGTAAAGGCCATAGCACCGGGCTTCGGCGGCATAAATCTCGAAGACATCTCAGCACCGAGATGCTTTGAGATAGAAGAGCGCCTTAAAAAAGAACTCGACATCCCGGTCTTCCACGATGACCAGCATGGCACAGCCATTATAGTTCTTTCAGGCATCATAAACGCTCTGAAGGTCACGAACCGTACAGTCGAAGGCACGAAGATCGTCGTAAACGGCGCTGGCTCGGCCGGAGTCGCCATCACAAAGCTTCTACTGAGATACGGCTTTAAGGACATCACTATGTGCGACAAGACCGGAATCCTCTCGAAGAGCACGAAGGAAGACCTTAACTGGATGCAGAAAAAAATGGTCGAAGAGACGAACCTCTCACAGAAGACCGGAACCCTTGCAGACGCCCTTAAAGGAGCAGATGTCTTCATCGGAGTCTCAGCGCCTGGTATCGTGACAAAAGAGATGGTAGCCACTATGAATAAAGACGCCATCATCTTTGCGCTTGCCAACCCGACACCTGAGATCATGCCTCCTGAGGCAAAGGCAGGCGGAGCCGCAGTCGTAGCTACAGGAAGAAGCGACTTCCCTAACCAGATAAATAACGTCCTCGTTTTCCCGGGCATCTTCAAGGGCGCCTTAGAGTGCGGAGCCAGGGCCATCACAGAGGATATGAAGCTCACCGCCGCCAAGGCAGTCGCTTCTCTTATCCCTGACTCTGACCTTACCCGCGATAACATCATCGCCGACGCCTTCAACCCAGGCGTCGCCGACGTCGTTGCCAAAGCCGTCAAGGACAATTATATCTCTGAAGAATAACACATAGCAGTATATGAAAAAGGGCAGTCCCTTTTTCATGTACTTGAAATCACTTTAATTTTTTACTATAATAAGTTCATTCGATTTTTCATTTTTTCACAAATCTAAAAATTAAATTCATAGAATATACATGAATCTACGAAAGGACATGCATGGCAACAGAAGAGACTTATAAGAAAATGCAGCTCCCGGACCTGAAGGCCCTGATAAAAGAGAGGCACATCAGAGGGACATCGACAATGAGAAAGCCGCAGCTGATCGAGGTACTGTTAAATTACGACGCGAAGCAGCAGCTGGCAGGCCAGCCGGAAGAGACGAGAGAAACGACTGAAGAGCCAAAGGCAGAGGTAGGGGAGGCGGTAAAGCCGCAGGAGACAGTACAGAAAAAAGAGCCGGAGGAGAACCACTACAGAAAACAGCCGAGACAGAAGTATCAGTCAAAAGAGCCGGAAGAGAGAAATAACCGCGGAGAGAACAGGGGAAGACAGAACAGATATAATAAATCCGACAACAGACGAAACTACCAGAACTACCAGAATAATAGAAAAAATAATAACTACCAGCAGAGACAGAACCAGCAGCCTCAGGAGAACCAGAATCATGCCGAAGCAACAAGCGATAATATAGCAGGTGAAGTCATCACAGAGGCACCGGATACTGAGAATATGACTCCGCGCGAGGCAGCCAGGGAAGCAGCCCGTGAGCAGGCAGAGATCCCTAGATACAAGGACGCTCATCCGTGCAGCGGAATGCTCGAAGTCTTACCGGACGGATTCGGTTTCCTGAGATGCAACGGCTATAGTACAGCGGAAAACGACGTCTACGTATCACCTTCACAGATCAGGAGATTCCGCCTTCGCACCGGGGATATGCTTACAGGTGAGACGAGAAAAAATAACACGACAGACAAGTACGGCGCGCTTCTCTTCATGGATTCGGTAAACGGCAAGAATCCGGATGTAAACGCCAGAAGGACTCCGTTCGAGAAGCTGACGCCTATTTTCCCTGATGAGAGGATCAGACTCGAAAGAGAGGGCGGCTCCAACGCTGCAAGGCTCGTAGACCTCGTATCCCCTATAGGAAAGGGACAGAGAGGAATGATCGTCTCTCAGCCTAAAGCCGGAAAGACCACACTTTTAAAAGAGGTCGCTCTTTCGGTCATGCACAATAACCCGGAGATCCATCTGATCATCCTGCTCATCGACGAGAGACCTGAGGAAGTCACTGATATGCGTGAGACCATCGCCAAGGCAAACGCAGACGGGAACGCCAGCGTAGAGGTAGTGGCATCTACTTTCGATGAGACACCGGAAAATCACAAGCGCGTTTCCGAAATGGTCATAGAGCACGCGAGAAGAATGGTCGAGGATAAAAAGGACGTAATGATCCTTCTCGATTCTATCACGAGACTTGCGAGAGCCTACAACCTGACAGTTCCGCCATCAGGAAGGACACTTTCAGGAGGACTCGATCCGACAGCGCTCTACATGCCGAAGAGATTTTTCGGAGCAGCGAGAAATATGCGCGAGGGAGGATCACTTACGATCCTTGCCACTGCACTTGTAGATACTGGTTCACGAATGGATGACGTCGTATTCGAGGAATTCAAAGGTACTGGCAATATGGAATTAGTCCTCGACAGAAGCCTTTCAGAGAGAAGGGTCTTCCCGGCTATCGACTTAGCAAAGTCGTCTACGAGAAGAGACGACATGCTTCTTTCAAGAGAAGAGATGGTCGCCATGAATATCATCCGCAAGGGACTTAGCGGCATGAAGAGCGAAGACGCGATAGAGACAGTACTTAATCTCATCTCCCGCACGAAGGATAACTACGAATTCTGCCGTGAGATAGTCAGGATGAGAGTTATTTAAAGCTTGAAAGAATTTTATCTATGTAGTATATTCATGCTTATGGAGGTGAGACATGAGAGCAGATCTAAGCATTGTACTGGACGCGTGCGGAGGAGACAACGCGCCTGACGAGATCATAAAGGGAGCTTATGAAGCACTGAAGAAAAAAGAAAATCTCCGGATCATTTTTGCAGGACCTGAAGACGAGATAAAGGCGAAGGTCGAGAGCTACGCCGACATGCCGACAGAGCGCGTCAGCTACTGCAATGCCACTGAGCAGATAGAGATGGCAGAGCCGCCGGTAAAGGCTATAAGGCATAAGAAGGACTCCTCTATAGTGAAGGGGCTTACCCTGGTCAAGGAGGGGGAAGCAGACGCTTTCATCTCAGCCGGCTCTACCGGAGCCATCCTCGTAGGCGGACAGCTTATAGTAGGAAAGCTCAAAGGCATAAAGCGGGCTCCTCTGGCACCTCTTGTACCGACGACGAAGGGAGTTACCCTTCTTATCGACTGCGGGGCGAATGTTGACGCCAGACCGGAGCATCTGGTATCTTTTGCGCAGATGGGTTCTATCTATATGGAGCACGTCCTGAAGAAAAAGAATCCGACGGTAGGGCTCCTCAGCATAGGGACCGAAGAGGAGAAGGGAAATGCCCTGGTAAAAGATACGCTTCCTCTCCTTAAAGAGTGCAAAGGCATTAACTTCATCGGACCTGTAGAGGCGAGAGACCTGCCGTTCGGAGCGGCAGACGTCATCGTGACAGAAGCCTTCGCCGGGAATATAGCCCTGAAGACTTACGAGGGAACCGCGAAGATGCTTATGGGTGTCCTAAAGGACAGCCTTACAGAGAATCTCAGGTCGAAGCTCGGAGCAGCCATGGCACTTCCGTCCCTGAAGAAGCACCTGAGGGCGTTCGATGCCTCACGCTACGGCGGAGCACCGCTCTTAGGACTCAGGGGACTTGTCGTAAAGGCGCATGGCAGCAGCACGGCAGTCGAGATAAAGAACGCCATCCTTCAGTGCATGGTATTTTCAAAAGAAGATATAAACGGAAAAATAGCAGCAGAGTTAAATTCGGAGGAACAGTGAAATGGAATTTGAAAAGTTAAGAGACATCATAGTAGACGTTCTTTCTGTAAATCCTGACGAAGTAAAGCCGGACACGAAGTTCATCGATGACCTCGGAGCAGATTCGCTCGACATCTACCAGATCATCATGGGAGTCGAGGAAGAGCTTGACATCGAGGTGAACGAAGAGGACGCCGAGAAGATCGTCACAGTGCAGGATGCACTCGACATGATAAACGACGTAAAAGACTGACACACACATGAAAAAGGGGACAGACCCCTTTTTCATCTTTTTGAGTATGACGGGCATGCTGTCAGTCTGTGGTGAAAGTCCACAAGGGGCGTAGTTGCCGACGAACCCCATAGCGACTCCCAAGGTTTACATCGTGAGGTGTGGGCGAGAAGAAGGGATAGCGAAATCGTAGCCTGACGAACAGAAACCTGATATAAGGCGTACATGGCGGATAAGCTGGCTCAAAGCAGCGAAGTCCAAAAGGCAACCGTAACTCATGTGCGTAAATCAGGCAGGTAGACGAGGAAAGACTGACAGGCTTATCCCGTGAGGTCTCACAGACGGTCTCATTAGCCGTAGTAACAACGAACTGTGAGAAGTCAGCAGAGGCCGTAGTAGGCATGGCTTTGAAATGGGCTTTGCCAAAGGGCTGAACAATGTAACCGTGTTAATCAAATGTATGTCCTATGAGACTACCCGACAGCGGGACAGGCAAGACGTAACGAGCCGAAACCACATAACCTACGGCGAACCCATAGGAACGGAAAGGAGAAAAGCACACAACGCGTATGTCAGAGCTGTTAGAAAAGATACTGAACAAAGACAACATGAATACCGCGTATAAGAAAGTGTTCTCTAATAAGGGTGCAGGCGGAGTTGATGGCGTTACAGTGGAAGAACTTTTTGATTATATCAGAAAGAACTGGAACAGTATCAGTGACAGCATAAGACAGAGAACCTATAAACCGCTACCTGTAAGGAGAGTAGAAATACCAAAGCCCAATGGTGGTGTAAGAAATCTCGGAATACCGACTGTAATGGACAGGGTAATTCAGCAGGCAATAGTACAGATAATAAGCCCGATGTGCGAGCCGAAGTTTTCTGATTTCAGTTATGGTTTCAGACCGAATCGAAGCTGTGAAATGGCGATAAGGAAACTGCTTGAATATCTAAATGAAGGATATGAATGGATAGTAGATATAGACCTTGAAAAGTTCTTCGATAACGTCCCGCAGGATAAGCTCATGAGTCTTGTCCACGATATAATAAAGGACGGGGATACGGAGTCACTTATCAGAAAATATCTTAAAGCAGGCGTCATGACGCAACAGGGACTTGAGCAGACGGAAAAAGGCACACCGCAGGGTGGAAATCTGTCTCCTCTGTTGTCAAATATAATGCTGAATGAACTTGACAAGGAGCTTGAACGCAGAGGGCTTCACTTCACAAGATATGCAGATGACTGTGTCATAGCAGTAAGGAGTGAGGCGAGTGCCAAGCGTGTCATGCGGACAGTAACAGACTGGATAACGAGAAAATTGGGACTCAAGGTCAATATGACCAAGACCCATATCACAAGACCTAACAAACTTAAATATCTGGGTTTCGGGTTCTACAAAGACAGTAAGGCAAAAGAGTGGAAATGCAGACCCCATGAGGAGTCAGTGAAAAAGCTCAAGAGAAAACTCAAGGAGCTCACATGTAGGAAAATGCCAGGGCATGTGACTGAAAAGATAAAGAAAATCAATCAGGTTACAAGAGGCTGGATAAACTACTATGCACTGGGTTCAATGCAGACGAAAATGGCAGAGATAGACGCCCATTTGCGGACGCAGTTGCGCATTATCATCTGGAAACAATGGAAAGTTCCAAAGAAAAGGCAATGGGGATTGCAGAAACTCGGTATAGGTAAAGACCTTGCAAGACTTACCGCATACTGTGGAGACCGCTACTATTGGGTGGCAACCAAAACATGTGTGAGATATGCGCTTTCAAAAGATATATTTAAGAAGGCTGGTCTTGTAAGTTGTCTTGATTACTACAATCAAAGGCACGCGTTGAAATTACACTGAACCGCCGTATGCCGAACGGCATGTACGGTGGTGTGAGAGGGCGGTTAATTCCGCCCTACTCGATTGGAGGATATTTTGAACAGAGACTTGGATGAGCTGATGAAATGCATTGGATATCAGTTTAAGGATAAGGAGCTCTTAAGGCACGCGCTGACCCACAGTTCATACGCGAACGAGAAGAACCTGAAGCCTTTTTCTGATAACGAGCGTCTGGAGTTTTTAGGAGACGCTGTCCTTGAAGTGGTATCCAGTGATTTTTTATATAAAAATTATCCGCAGATGCACGAGGGAGACTTATCGAAGCTCCGTGCGTCTTTAGTCTGCGAGCCGACTCTCGCGTTCTGCGCAAAGGAGATTAACCTCGGAGACTTTATAAGGCTCGGACGCGGCGAGGACGCTACAGGCGGCAGAAAGAGAAAGTCTGTCACTTCAGACGCTTTTGAGGCAGTCATAGGAGCCATGTATTTAGACGGCGGAATGGAGCCTGCATCCACTTTTATCAGGAGATTTGTGCTGACGGACATCGAGCACAAAAAGCTCTACCACGACTGCAAGACCGCGCTCCAGGAGATAGTGCAGGCGAAGCACGACGAACCGCTCGAATACGAAGTCATAAATGAGTCAGGACCTGATCACGCAAAAGTATATACTGCTGTTGCAAAAGTCGGGGAGAAGATCCTCGGCAAGGGAAACGGCAGCTCGAAAAAGCATGCCGAACAGGAAGCAGCATTTAATGCCTTAGTCTCTCTTCACGAAGAGGACAGGGCTGATGTACTGAAGGACTAAAGACTCATGTATTTAAAGCAGATGGAACTTCTGGGATTTAAGTCCTTCGCGAACAAGATAGTTCTTAAATTCCACAATGGTATTACGGGAATAGTGGGCCCTAACGGCTCAGGAAAATCAAATGTAGCAGATGCTGTCAGATGGGTTTTGGGAGAGCAGTCGGCGAAGACCTTGAGATCTGGTTCCATGACAGATGTCATTTTTTCGGGGACGGAGCAGAGGAAGCCGCTAAGCTACGCCTATGTGGCGATCACCTTCGATAATTCAGATCATGTGCTCCCGACAGACTATGAAGAGGTTACGGTGGCGAGACGCGTTTACCGATCAGGAGAGAGCGAGTACCTGATCAACGGCTCGACCGTCAGGCTCAAAGACGTAAACGAACTCTTCATGGACACCGGTATCGGAAAAGAGGGTTACTCTATCATCGGACAGGGTCAGATCGATAAGATCCTCTCGGGAAAGTCAGAGGAGCGCCGGGAGCTTTTTGACGAAGCAGTCGGCATCGTAAAGTATAAAAAAAGAAAAGCCGAATCGATCAAAAAATTAAATGAAGAGGAAGACAGTCTCGTAAGGTTAGAGGATATCCTCTCCGAACTCGAGAGACAGCAGGGACCGTTAAAAGAGCAGGCAGAGACCGCGCGTGAGTATCTAAAAAAGCGTGACAGGTTAAAGACTTTAGACATCAATGCCTTCCTTTTAGAGACAGCTTCTCTCTCTTCAGATGATGAAAAAATAAAGTCCGACCAGGATGTGACGAAGAGTCAGCTTGATGACTTTTACAAAAAAAGTGACGAGATTAAAAATTCGTTCCACCAGATAAAAGAGGATATCGCCGCTAAAGAAAACGAGCTTGACTCTTTAAGAGAAAAGAAGCAGCAGGCCGATGTAGAGAATGAGAAGCGCGAGGGCCAGATAAAACTCCTTAACGAGCAGCTCAAATACGAGAAGCAGACGGCTGAAGAATTAGAGCAGAGAAGAAAAGATACTCTGGAGATTCTGGAAGGTCACAAGGCTGATAAGGCAAAGGCAGAAGAAGACTTAAAAGAGTTAAACGGAGAGACTGCCTCTGTAAATGACGAGGAAAAAGAGACAGAACGCCTATTAGCTAATGCTAAAAGGTCCGTCTCTGAACTCGAAGAGGACATCGCGAAAGTAAATAAAGCTTCAGACGAAGTCGCATCATTTAAGTCAGAGCACGAGGCCTTAGTGCTTAAGAACAAAGCCTTAAAGGAACAGCTCTCTCTTCAGAAGAGCCAGACCGCGGCCCGCCTTCTTTCGAGAAAAGAGAAAAACTCTGACCTCGACGGACAGATAGAGCAGGCGACAAAGGATAACGAAGCCCTCGACAGCCAGCTTAAATTAACCACAGACGAACTTAAAAAACTAGCTGAAAAAAAGCAGCAGATCGAGACTGAGAGAGACTCACTTAAAAATGAGCTAAAAGAAAAGAACCAGCAGTATTCTGTCTATCACACGAGACTTGAGTCCATCAGAAATATAGCTGAGAGATACGAGGGATTCGGAAATACCGTAAAGCGGGTCATGGAGAAAAAGAGCCAGTACCCTGGCATTTACGGAGTAGTCGCAGATCTCGTGAGTACCGAGAAAAAATACGAGGTCGCTATCGAGATAGCCTTAGGCGGAAGCGTGAAAAACGTCGTAGTCGATACGGAAAATACTGCCAAAGAGCTTATCTCTTACCTAAAAAGAGAAAGATTAGGCCGTGCGACTTTCCTTCCTGTAAGTTCTGTAAAAGGATCCTATTCGAGAATTCCTGACGGAGTATCTTCTGAAAGAGGAGTCATCGGGACTGCAGATACTTTAGTAAAGCACGACAGCAGATACGACGGGATTTTTTCATACCTTCTAGGCAGGACAGTAGTCGTAGATTCTATCGATGACGCGATAGCGCTTGAGAGAAAATACCACCAGAGTCTTAATCTCGTGACCCTGGAAGGAGATACGATGAGGCCGGGAGGCGCCATGACAGGTGGTGCTTACCGCAGGTCTGAGAACCTTCTCGGAAGAAAGAGACAGCTCGATGAGTTAAGTGACACGTGTAAAAAATTACAGGAGCGCCTCAAAGAGATAAACTCTTCGATGGACGAGTCATCGCGGCAGAGAGAAGAGGCAGCTTCAAGCGAGAAGGAAAAGCGTGATGAGTACAACCGTATCCTGATCGAGAAGAAAAATAAAGAGCACGACCTCTCACTTCTTAATGAACAGAAGGCAGACGAGGCCAAGGCCTACGAAGACATCGTAAAGGAAGAAGCTGAGATAAAGAAAAAACTCGCTGCGATGGAAGAGGAGCAGAACTCGTTTGACGAGAAGCTCTCTGAAATCCATTTAAAGGAAAGTGACATCGCGACGAAGTCCGAAGAGCTCGAAAAAGAAAAAGTAAGGCTCGACGGAAGCATCACGAGGCTTTCTGACAAGCTCTCTGACATCAGGGTTCGGAAAGCTTCCCTTTCCGAGAAGCTGAACGCAGCTTCAGAGAGACTCGGGAGATTCAAAGAGAGCGAAGCAAATGCCGAGAAGCTGATCGAGGACTTAAAGAACCGGACAGAGTCTGGTTCGAGGGAGACCGAAGATAAGAAAAAAGAAATCGAAGACTTAAAAGCCGAGATCGAGAACGGGAAGGCTGAAAAGGATGCTCTTGTCACTCAGATAAAAGAACTCGCTGCTTCAAAGGAAGAGCTTGATACGAAGAGTCAGAGCATTTTTGATCAGAGTGAGAGCATCTCCTCAGAGATCTCAGTCCTGGAGAAAGAGAGCCTGAGACTCGAGCAGAGAGCCGAGAAGAACAAAGAACGCTTCGACGAGCTGACAAACTATATGTGGGATCAGTACGAGATCACGAAGCACGAAGCTGAAGAGCAGAAGGATGAGACACTTACAGACCTCACAGAGATCAGAAAAGAGTCAAAGGGACTCCAGTCAGACATCAGGCAGATGGGTTCTGTAAATGTAAACGCAGTAGAGGAGTACGATGAACTCTCGAAACGATATACATTTATGAACACCCAGCATGATGATCTGCTCGACGCGAAGGAGAAACTGCTAAAGATCATAAACGACCTCGACACCGGAATGCGGGCGCAGTTCGAGACGGGATTTGCAGACATCCAGAAGGAATTCGACAAAGCATTCAAAGAGCTCTTCGGAGGCGGTCATGGAAAGATAACTCTTGCCGAGGATGAGGATATCCTCGAAGCGGATATCAATATCATTGCATCTCCTCCTGGAAAGAAGCTTACAAATATGATGCAGATGTCAGGAGGCGAGAAGTCGCTTACAGCGATAGCACTTCTTTTTGCGATACAGAACCTGCACCCGTCGCCGTTCTGCCTTTTAGACGAGATTGAGGCTGCCCTCGACGATTCGAATGTCGACAGGTTCGCGCAGTACTTAAACAGGCTCACGAACCACACACAGTTTATCGTGATAACGCACAGACGAGGCACGATGAACGCCGCCGACAGACTCTACGGAATCACGATGCAGGAGAAGGGTGTATCGACCTTAGTCTCCGTAAACCTTATAGAAGATCAGCTGAAGTAAGGAGTGTAAATGGGATTTTTTCAAAAATTAAAGGATGGCCTTTTTAAGACCAGAAGCGGCTTTGTCGCTGACATGGACGCGGTCTTCATGGGCCATGAAAAACTCGACGATGATTTTTATGATGACCTCGAGGAGACGCTTATCATGGGCGACATCGGGGTGCACACGACAGAGGACATCATCGAGGAATTAAAAAAGGCTTCAAAGAAGGAGCACATCAAAAAGCCGGGACCTCTCCGCGAATACTTCGTGAAGTATGTCACCGAAAAAATGGCACTTCCGGATGATGCCTACGAATTCACCGAGACTACTTCGGTAGTTTTCGTGATCGGAGTAAACGGAGTCGGAAAGACGACTACAATAGGAAAGCTTGCGGCGAAGCTGCACGACGAAGGAAAAAAGGTCGTGATAGCGGCGGCAGATACTTTCCGCGCGGCTGCAAAAGAGCAGCTTGAGATCTGGTCGGACAGGGCAGGAGCCGAAGTCATCGGAGCAGGCGAGGGAGCTGACCCTTCATCCGTAGTCTACGACGCTATAGCAGCTGCAAAGGCAAGACACGCCGACTGCCTTCTGATAGACACAGCCGGAAGGCTCAATAATAAAAAGAACCTGATGGACGAGCTGTCCAAAATGAATAAGATAATCGACTCGCACTTTCCTGAGGCTCACCGGGAGACTTTGGTCGTAGTCGACGCAACTACCGGACAGAACGCCTTACATCAGGCAGAGGATTTTTCACAGGTGGCAGATGTGACTGGTATCGTTCTTACAAAAATGGACGGAACAGCCAAGGGAGGCATTGCTATAGCCATTGCGACAGAGCTTGGGATCCCTGTAAAGTACATAGGAGTTGGTGAAAAAGTCGAGGATCTGGAGCGTTTTGACGCGGAGCAGTTCGCGAAGGCACTTTTTGAACTTGACGAAAAAGACGAAACAGATGTAGAATAGAACATACTTACGGAAAAAGAAAAAGATGAAAGGAACAGAGATTATGCTTACGAAAGAAGATTTTGACGAGGCTTTTAAGAAAGTCCACGAGGTGACACTCGAGACAAAGCTCGTGTACAGTGATTACTTCAGCGCGCAGACCGGGAACAAGGTCTACCTGAAGCCGGAGAATCTGCAGAGAACAGGTGCTTATAAGGTCAGAGGAGCTTACTATAAGATCTCGACTTTATCAGATGAGGAGAGAGCAAAGGGACTCATCACGGCTTCGGCAGGAAACCACGCGCAGGGAGTGGCCTACGCCGCAAAGCACTTCGGCTGCAAGGCAGTCATTGTAATGCCTACGACTACCCCTCTGATAAAAGTAAACCGCACGAAGAGTTACGGAGCAGAAGTAGTGCTTCACGGAGATGTCTACGATGACGCCTGTGACTACGCGCTGAAGCTCGCAAAGGAGAATGGATACACCTTCATCCATCCGTTCGACGATCCCGTAGTAGCTACCGGCCAGGGAACCATAGCTATGGAGATCATCCAGGAGCTTCCGCTGGTGGACTACATCCTCGTGCCTATCGGAGGCGGCGGACTGGCTACCGGAGTATCGACTCTGGCGAAGCTCATAAATCCGAAGATAAAAGTAATCGGAGTAGAGCCTGCCGGGGCTGCCTGCATGAAGGAGTCACTTAAGAACGGTGAAGTCACGACGCTTCAGCACGTGAACACTATAGCAGACGGCACAGCAGTAAAGACACCGGGTTCACATATCTTCCCATATATCAAGAAGAATATCGACGACATCCTGACAGTCCGCGATGACGAGCTGATCGTGGCTTTCCTCGATATGGTCGAGAACCACAAGATGGTAGTTGAGAACTCAGGTCTCCTCTCGGTAGCAGCTGCCAGACAGCTGAAGTGTAAGAATAAGAATGTAGTCTGCATCCTTTCAGGCGGTAATATGGACATCATCACGATGTCATCAGTCGTACAGCAGGGACTTATCATGAGAGATCGTATTTTTACAGTTTCTGTCCTGCTGCCTGATAAGCCGGGTGAGCTGGCAGCTGTCGCAGAGACTGTCGCAAAGGAGCAGGGTAATGTCATCAAGCTCGAGCACAACCAGTTCGTCGCTGTAAACCGCAGCGCACAGGTGGAGCTTCGCATCACGCTTGAGGCATTCGGAACCGACCATAAGGCGCAGATCATGGATGCGCTTGAAAAAGGCGGCTACAAACCGAAGATAGTAAGGACTGTTTTATAATTCAAGTGAAGGGGGCTCATGGCACAGTATGTTTCTCGAGACATCTGTGCCATTTGCCCCCATTGTCAGGAGATAAAATTCAATGAGTAAAAAAACAAATGACAGCGACTATGGTGCTGACAGTATCGCTGTCCTGGAAGGGCTCGAGGCCGTCCGGGTCCGCCCCGGCATGTATATAGGCTCGACTACGAGAAAGGGCTTAAACCACATGATCTACGAGATAGTCGATAATTCAGTCGACGAGCATCTCGCAGGATACTGTGATACCATTCATGTCACCTTAAATGACGACGGTTCGTGTACTGTCGAGGATAATGGACGAGGAATCCCGGTGGGAATGCATGCCAAGGGAGTTTCTGCAGAGAGAGTGGTGTTTACGACACTGCATGCCGGAGGAAAATTCGACCACTCTGTCTACAAGACCTCAGGAGGACTGCACGGAGTAGGTTCGTCTGTCGTAAATGCGCTTTCGTCATTCATGGATGTGCAGATAAAGCGAGACGGACATATCTATCACGACAGATACGAGAAGGGTAAGCCAGCTCAGAAGCTGATAAAGGGACTGCTTCCTGTCATCGGAGATACGAAGGAGACAGGGACTACGATCACCTTCCTTCCGGATCCGACCATTTTTGAAAAAACGAGATTCAAAGAAGATGAGATAAAGAGCCGTCTGCATGAGACAGCCTACTTAAATCCGGCTCTTACGATAATCTACGACGATAATCGCGAGGGAATGGATGAGCACGAGGTCTACCATGAAGAGGACGGACTTTCGGGCTTCATCAGAGATCTGAATGCGAATAACGAACCAGTCACCGACATCGTGACTTTAAGCGGTGAGAGTGACGGCATCCAGGTGGACGTAGCCTTCCAGTTCGTAAACGAATTCCATGAGAATATAATGGGCTTTTGTAATAATATCTACAATGCCGAAGGCGGAACCCACATCACCGGATTCAAGACTATTTTTACGACGGTCATAAACTCATACGCGAGGACTCTCGGAATCCTTAAGGACAAGGACCCGAACTTCACAGGAGCCGACGTCAGGAATGGTATGACAGCCGTCATTTCGATAAAGCACCCGGACCCCAGGTTCGAAGGACAGACGAAGACCAAGCTCGATAACCAGGACGCTGCCAAGGCAGTGTCCACAGTCGTAAACGAGCAGGTAGTTCTCTACTTCGACAGGAATGTCGATACGCTTAAGGCTGTAATAGAGTGCGCCCAGAAAGCAGCGAAGATCCGTAAGACAGAGGAGAAAGCAAAGACGAACCTTCTGACAAAGCAGAAGTATTCTTTTGACTCGAATGGAAAGCTCGCAAACTGCGAGAGCCGCGATTCCTCAAAGTGCGAGATTTTTATCGTAGAGGGAGACTCAGCCGGCGGTTCCGCTAAGACCGCGAGAAACCGTATGTATCAGGCCATCCTCCCTATCCGTGGAAAAATCTTAAATGTCGAAAAGGCTTCGATAGATAAAGTCTTAGCGAATGCCGAGATAAAGACGATGATAAATGCCTTTGGCTGCGGTTTTTCAGAAGGTTACGGAAATGATTTTGACATCACGAAACTCAGATACGATAAGATCATCATAATGGCAGATGCCGATGTAGACGGAGCACACATAGCGACACTACTGCTGACGCTTTTCTATCGCTTCATGCCGGAGCTTATCTACGAGGGACATGTCTACATCGCTATGCCGCCACTCTACAAGGCTATGCCGAAGAAGGGCAAGGAAGAGTACTTATACGACGATGAAGCCCTCGCACAGTACAGGAAGAAGCACAAGGGACCATTTACTCTCCAGCGTTACAAAGGACTTGGAGAGATGGACGCCGACCAGCTCTGGGAGACGACTCTCGACCCTGAGAGGCGAAAGCTCAGACAGGTAGAGATAGAAGATGGTCGTATGGCAAGCGACGTCACAGAGATGCTGATGGGAAACGAAGTGGCTCCCCGAAAGCAGTTTATACATAAGCATGCGAGGGAAGCAGAACTGGATCTGTAGCAGTCACATGGTATACCCAGCCCCGTAAATGATAAGGAGAATAAATGCCACAAGAACTGATTCACTCGGAATACTCCGAGATAATGCAGAAATCATATATAGACTATGCGATGAGCGTCATCGTGCAGAGAGCCTTACCTGACGTAAGGGACGGACTGAAGCCGGTGCAGAGGCGTACCCTTTATGATATGTACGAGCTCGGCATCCGCTACAATGGCCCTTACAGAAAAAGTGCGCGTATCGTAGGTGATACGATGGGTAAATACCATCCGCACGGCGATTCATCTATCTACGATGCTCTCGTGGTGATGGCCCAGGACTTCAAGAAGGAGCTCCCCCTCGTAGACGGCCATGGAAACTTCGGCTCTATAGAAGGAGATGGAGCAGCCGCCATGCGTTACACCGAGGCCAGACTCGCGAAGGTGACGCAGGAGACGTTTCTTGCGGACTTAGATAAGGATGTCGTAGACTTCGTTCCGAATTTCGACGAGACCGAAAAAGAGCCGTCAGTCCTGCCTGTCCGCATCCCGAATATCCTGATAAACGGAGCAGAGGGAATCGCAGTCGGAATGGCCACGTCCATTCCTACGCATAACCCGGGTGAGGTCATCGACCTCGTGATCGCCTACATGAAAAATCCCGACATGTCGACAAAGCAGGCGATGAAGTATGTGAAGGGTCCTGATTTCCCGACCGGAGGAATAGTCACAAATAAGGACGACCTTGAGGAAATCTACTCTACAGGCCAGGGAAAGATAAAACTCAGAGGCCGCGTGGAGACAGAGCCCGGGAAAGCCGGACACACGAAGGTCGTGATCACAGAGATCCCTTATACGATGATTGGTTCTGGTATTGGCAAATTCTTAGCTGATACAGCAGCTCTTCAGGAAAACCATCTGACGAGCGACATCTCTGATATCTCGAACCAGTCTTCAAAGGAAGGCATCAGGATCGTCATCGACCTTAAGAAGGGTGCGGATTTCGAGAATTTTATAAATCTGCTGTATAAGAAGACAAAGCTCGAGGACACATTCGGGGTCAATATGCTCTGTGTCTGTGACGGACGCCCGGAGACTCTGGGAATAGTTCCTATCATAAGGCACCATGTAGAGTTCCAGTACGAGCTTGCCAGACGTAAATACACGACACTCCTGAATAAGGAGAGGGAGAAGAAAGAAGTCCAGGAAGGACTTATAAAGGCCTGCGACTGCATAGACCTGATCATCGAGATCCTGCGTGGCAGTAAGGACAGGGCTATGGCAGAGGCCTGCCTGGTCGAGGGAAAGACAGACGGCATAAAGTTCAAGACTAAGACTTCAGAGAAGGCTGCAAAGACCCTGCTTTTTACAAAGAGACAGGCTGACGCCATTCTAGATATGAGGCTCTACAGACTGATCGGTCTTGAAATCCAGGCACTGCGCGCTGACTACGACCAGACCATGGCGAATATCGCTGTCTATACGGACATCCTTGAGAACCGTGACTCCATGACAAAGGTCATCATCGACGACCTGAAGAAACTGAAAAAGGAGTACTCAGTTCCGAGAAAGACGACTATTGACAATGTCGAAGAGGCTGTCATCGTAGAGAAGCCTATCGAGGAGACAGACCAGGTAGTCCTTATCGACAGGTTCGGCTACGCCAGAGGAATCGATATGCCGACCTACGAGAGGAACAAAGAGGCTGCTGATTCCGAGAGCAAGCGGGTTATTTTCTGTAAAAATACTGATAAGCTGATTATCTTTACCGACACCGGAAAGGCTGATACGCTGAAGGTCTTAGACCTGCCGCTCGGCAAATTCCGAGACAAGGGTGAACCTGTCGATAACGTAAGTAACTTTGACGGTTCGAAGGAGAGGGCACTTTTTGTAGGATCAGTTTCTGAAATTCTCGGAAAAGAGATGTATTTTGTCACGAAAAGGGGTATGATAAAGAAAGTAGCCGGAGATGAGTTCGAGTCTTCGAGAAAGACGATAGCGGCTACGAAGTTTAAAGACAACGATGAGCTGGTGGCAGTCGGCATCCTTGAGCCTGGTTCAGAGATCACGATAAGCACTGAGAAAAAGCATAAGTCGAAGATCAAAGCCTGTGACTTCCCGCTGATGCATAAGAATTCAGTCGGAAATACCGGCATAAAGCTCAAAAAGGGCGACTCTGTCGTAGAGGCATAAGGAGGATATATGGAGGAGAAGAGAGTAAACAGAAACTACGCAGCGATGATGGCCGTCATTGTCCTGTCGGTGCTTTTTATCATAGTAGGCGCGATACTGGCGATAGATCCGGCGTTTCCTGTAGCAGGCTTTCTGTATGTGACGAGCGGATTTGCGATAATCGGAGGCTGCTGGCTGGTGCTCAGGTTCTTCATGAAAGAAGAGTACAGGTCGGTCTCGAACTATGATTTCTCGACAGGCATCCTGCTCATTGCAGCCGGAGTTTTAGTCATCATTCAGGCAAAGGCGCTTATACCGTATTTTATCTATGTGCTTGGCTGCCTGCTGATAGTGCTGGGCGTCTGTGTGCTCCAGTTTTTCCTTCAGTGCGCTTTCATGCGCGGACCTTTTTCAGCTTTCTTAAACTTCGTCTTTGCGGCAGCGATGATCGCCCTGGGTGGAGCCTTCCTGGTAGTTGACGGTAAGACAGTTTTTGCAAATCTCGTATATTTTTACCTCGGGGTGATGCTCGCAGGGATCCTCGGACTACTCTCACTTATGATGACCTTCATCAGGAGTGTAAAGTATGAGCGCTGGCTCGCGCTATCAGCTAAGAGGAATGTCGAAGACGAGCCTTACACCGAGACTTACCTCGACATCAAGCGCTCACGTGACAGGAACCTCGAGGATCAGCCTTTTAAGGTTGAAGAGCTTCCTCCAGAACCGAATCCGGGCAGACTCTGGAACGAACCGGCTGAGGAAGAACCTACAGAAGAAAGCACAGATACAGAGGATAAGAAAACAGAAGAGTGATCTTTATAAAAAGGGGATAAGTCCCCTTTTTCACATATATGGAAAGGAAAAAGATGAAACCAAAGATTTATATAGACGGGCAGAGTGGAACGACGGGCCTTCAGATATATGACAGGATAGAGGCCAGGGATGATCTGGAGCTCATTCTGATAGATCCGGACAAGCGCCACGACGAGGATGAGAGACGGAAATTCATAAACGCAGCTGACATCGTATTCCTGTGTCTCCCTGATGCTGAGGCAGTACACGCTGTATCTCTAGTGGATAACGACCATGTAAAAATAATCGACGCTTCGACTGCTCACAGGACTGCCGATGGCTGGACCTACGGCTTTCCTGAATTAAAAAATGGCCAGAGAGACGAGATTGTCGCTTCACACCGTATAGCAAACCCGGGCTGCCATGCGACTGGATTTATCAGCACTGTGGCGCCACTGGTACAGGCAGGTATCCTTCCAGTCGATTATCCGGTCAGCTTCTTTTCACTGACAGGATACTCAGGTGGCGGAAAGAAGATGATCGCCGAATACGAGGCTGACGGCCGTTCAGAGCTTCTCTCATCACCAGGCATTTACGGCAGGACCTTAAAGCACAAGCATATACCTGAGATGGTAAAGTACACCGGACTATCACACGCGCCGGTATTCCTTCCGGTAGTAGATGATTACTACAAGGGAATGGCGGGGACACTGACGCTTCAGAACAGGCTTTTAAACGGTGCTCCTTCAGCTCAGGACATCTGGCAGTCGTATAAAAAGCACTACGATGGCGAGAACTTTGTGACAGTTGCTGACTTCGAGGAAAAGCCGGGGACTATCTACGCAAACGAGCTTGCCGGCTCAAACCAGCTGAAGATCTACGTCAGCGGAGACAGTGAGAACACTGCAGTCACAGCTATTTTTGACAATCTCGGCAAGGGAGCTTCCGGCGCCGCCGTACAGAATATGAACATAGCATTGGGACTCGACGAGACGACAGGGCTGGTGTGATATGTCAGAAAAGAAAGCATTTATAGTACCCGGGATCGGGTACACGGCGGATCGGTCGCTTCTGTATTTCACTGGAAAAATGGCCGAAAACGCCGGTTATACTAGAGATGTGATAGGCTTTGGCGGTTTTGAAAAGGGAGTAAAGGGAGACCCGGAAAAAATGAAGCGTGCTTTCAGGCACGCGTATAATCAGTTGACAGAACAGCTCCCTGAGGATGCGGCTGAAGGAGATATTTTTATATCGAAAAGCATTGGTACGGCAGTTTCGCTTCATGCTGATCTGAAGAAGGGCATCCGTGCCAGGCATATCCTTTTTACGCCGCTCGCAGAGACGATGCATGAACTGAGGCTGCTTCTCGAGTCCCAGGGCTCAGAGCGAGCAAAGGACATCATAGTATTTCACGGGCTGAAAGACCCGTGGGCTCCGGATAACGAGCAGCTGTCTGAAGACGCCGAGGAATGCGGCGTGACATACTACGAAGTCACCGATGCGAACCATTCCCTCGAGACCGGTGAAGTCATGACAGACATCGGAAACCTCCGTGGAATCCTGGAGGCATGTGGGGAGTTTATATCGAACTAGTGAGGTGGTCATATGGAAAGACGGCTTTCTACAACTACACAATCATTTGAAAAACTGAGAACCAATGGATGTATCTATGTAGATAAAACCAGATACATAAATGAACTAATGAATCTGGGAGACCAGTTTTTCCTGAGCAGGCCGAGGCGTTTTGGAAAGAGCCTGTTCATCTCAACCCTTGAAGCTTTTTTTCTTGGAAAAAAAGATCTGTTCAGGGGACTTGACATAGAAAAGACGGAAAATGCCAAAGGAGAAGAAGCCTGGACTGAATTTCCTGTAGTTTCGTTTTATCTTTCTGGGGGAGAATTCAGCAGCAGAAATGGACTTAGGGACAGGCTTAATGCTACTTTAAACGAATGTATTAAAAAGTATGATCTGACAGGAAATTATTCAGTAGAGGGAGAAACCCTGGCAGTCAGATTCTACAACCTTATCTCAAACCTCTACCATAAGATGGGAAAACGTCAGGTAGTTGTACTTGTGGATGAATATGACAATCCACTCCTTAAGGCTGACAGCATAGAAATGGAAACAGCAAACAGACAGCTCTATAAGGAGTTTTTCGGAGTCTTAAAAGATCAGGATCAGTACCTGAAGTTCGTATTTTTTACGGGTGTGACTAAGTTTTCAAAAGTATCGATATTCAGCGATTTAAACCAGCTGAAGGATATATCTCTGCTGGATCAGTTTTCAGGGATCTGTGGCTTTTCTGAGGAAGAGATGACATCCACCTATGGACCTGAGATACATGAACTGGCTCTGGCACAGGGAATGAGTGACCAGGAATGCCTTGCTGAGCTGAGAAAAATGTACGATGGATACCATTTTTCAAAGAATGCTGATGGTGTTTATAACCCTTATAGTCTGATAAATGCCTTTGCAGACAAAGATTTTAACAACTACTGGTTTGAATCTGCGACACCGGGATTTCTGATAAAAAGGGGGTGCGGACAAAAACCTGGACTTTGACAATGACCAGAAGGAGGTTCGCACATGTATTCTTATGATGATCGGATCAGGGCCGTCCGGCTCTACATCC
>ONIH01000040.1 GCA_900317825.1 uncultured Lachnospiraceae bacterium
CAGATATGCCCTCCGGTCACGCTGACATTTTCTTCTCCGGCCAGTTTCATAAGCTGGTCTATGACAAGTCCGGTCGCCTCAAACGTCCTCTGCAGGCCTTTCATCTGCTTTGTCTTTGATATGTAGATGATGCATCTGTCGCGTCCTTCATTCGCAAGGCCGAACATTTTTTCCATCCGGGGCTCAGCCGCCTTATAAGCGTCCATGTCAGCAAAGCGCACCCAGACCTCCTGTGGTATGTCGGTAAATTTTATGAGGTCATCCGCTATAAAAGTGGCATCTTTTTCATCATCGACCGATGCGTGCCCTTTTATCAGGCACTTGACATCCTCCGCCAGGTCACTGCGGTACTTGTCGTAGCAGTCCGGGAAAAATATGATCTCGAGTGGTCCCTGCATGTCCTCTCCGGTCACAAAAGCCATCGCCCTGTTCGTCTTCGTATATTTGACCGATACCTCGGTAATGACTACTGCGACAGTTCCCCTCTGGTTCTGCCTTACCGCCGGAGTTCCTGACTCATCGCTTAATCTGAAGTCCCTGGAACTCAGGGTCGCATTTTTCTTTATGACAGGAAGGTACTCCTCGAGCGGATGGCCGCTGATGTATATGCCTAAGACATCCTTTTCAAAGGAGAGCTTCATGTCACGATCGAACTCAGGACTTGTAGGAACTCTGTGCTCGAAACGCTTTCTCTCCTCGCCGCCCAGCATGTCCATAAATGACATCTGTCCTGAAACCGATTCCTTCTGCTCCTTTGCGATGTCGTCCATCATCGAATTTATCCCGGCGTACATCTCTCTCCTGTGATAGCCGAAACAGTCACAGGCACCGGACTTCACGAGGTTCTCGACGTGATTTTTCTTTAGGCCGAGTGGGAGACATCTCGTCAGAAAATCGTCGTATGAGACAAACTTTCCAGCCCGCTCCCTCTCTCCTAAGATCTCGCTCACGAGTGAAGCACCTATGCCCTTTATCGCGTTCAGCCCGAAGCGGATATTGCCGTCCTCTACCGAAAACTCGCTGAATCCGGTATTTACGTCAGGCGGCAGGACTTTTATCCCCATCTCCCTGGTAGCGTTCAGGTAGTCGATCATCTTTGTCGATGAGTCGATGACAGACGTCAGCAGGGCAGCCATATACTCAGACGGATAGTAGAACTTAAGCCAGGCTGTCTGCATACTAAGCACGGCATAGCAGGCGGCGTGGGATTTATTGAACGCGTACTTCGCAAAGTCGATCATCGAATCGTAGATCTCGTTTGCGATACGCTCTGACTCGGCATCTGTATCGCAGATGTGATTTTTTATACAGCCAGGCACGTAGCCTTTTTCTCCCTCGGGGATATCGTTTCCGTACACGAAGGTGCGGCGTCCGGCATCTATCTCATCCTGGTGTTTTTTCGACATCGCGCGACGCACGATGTCGGCCTGTCCCATCGAGTAGCCCGCAAGCCGCTGCACTATCTGCATGACCTGCTCCTGGTAGACGATGCAGCCGTAGGTGTCTTTAAGTATCGGCTCTAAGGCCCTGCACTTGTAGACTACGGCTGTCGGGTCCTTTTTTCCCTTTATGTATGCAGGGATAAAATCCATGGGACCCGGGCGGTACAGCGAAATGCCTGCTATGATATCCTCGAAATGTGAAGGCTTCAGTTCCTTCATGAAAGACTGCATTCCCGATGACTCGAGCTGGAAAACTCCGTCGGTTTTTCCGGTTCCGATAAAGCCTAATACCTGCTGATCATTGAGGTCGATATGGTCGATGTCCACGTCTATCCCACGCGAATCCTTTACGTTTTTCACCGCGTCCTTTATGACTGTAAGGGTACGGAGTCCAAGGAAGTCCATCTTCAGGTAGCCGAGCTGCTCGAGCTGGATCATGTTATACTCGCAGGCCGGGGTTCCGTCCTTTGAGCGTCCCTGCGGCATACACTCGTCCGCTCTCTCCGGGTAGATAACGACTCCCGCCGCATGGACTCCGGTAGACTTAGGGATTCCCTCGAGTTCTATCGAGGTCGAAAACCAGCGTTTGTTCTCTTCTGATTCCTCTGCTGCCTCTTTTAAATCCGGGCTCTTTTTCAGTGCATCGGTCAGGGTGATGTTCAGCTCGTTCGGGATCATTTTGGACACCCTGTTCGTTACTGAATACGGTATTCCCATCGCGCGGCCGACATCCTTTATGACTGCCTTTGCCTTCATATTCTGGAAGGTCGTGATAAGGCTCACATGGTCTTCGCCATATTTTTTAAAAATATAGTCGTTTATGACCCGGCTTCTCTCTTTATCCTCGAAGTCGACGTCGATATCAGGCATTGAGACTCGCTCCGGGTTCAAAAATCGCTCGAACAGGAGGTTATACCTGACCGGGTCAACTGTAGTGATCCCGATGCAGTAGCAGACACGGCTTCCAGCCGCCGAGCCTCTCCCAGGGCCAGTCTTGCAGCCGTGGGTGTTCGCCCAGTTGATATAGTCCCAGACTATCAGGATATACTCTACGAAACCCTTCTCGGTGATGACCTTTAGCTCGTCTTCTGTGTCTTTTCTAATAGCCTCGACCTGAGCCACATCGTACTCCGGATTATTCTCGAATTTTTCTTTAAAGCCCTTCTTTATAAGCTCCGTTAAAAATTCGAGTGCCGTCTGGTCCTCATGTCCCTCCGGAAGCGTGTACGACGGCTTTTTGTAGACATTGAACTCAAAGCGTACATGGCAGCGGTCGGCTATTTTTCCGGTGTTATCTATCGCTTCATCAAAGCCAGGGAAGAGCTCGTGCATCTCGTCTTCACTCTTTACATAATACTGGCCGCCGTCGTAGCGAACTCTGTCCTCGTCTGTTACCAGCTTATTCTCCTGCATACAGAGCAGGATATCATGTGCCGCTGCGTCTTCAGGAAGCGTGTAGTGGCAGTCATTTGTGACTACCATAGGGATTCCGGTTTCCTGGTGGATACGGATGACTGCCTGGTTTGTGACCCTCTGCAGCATACTGCCGTCTTTATGATCCTGCATCTCAAGAAAATAGTTTCCTCTGCCGAAGACCTTATCGTGCCAGAGTGCTGCCTCCTTCGCCTTTTCATAGGAGACCTGGGCGCCCTGTGAGACTTCTCCCGCCAGGCAGGCTGAGAGGCAGATCAGGCCTTCGTGATATTTTTCTAAGCACTCGTGATCTATTCGTGGCTTGAAGTAAAAGCCTTCGGTGTTTCCGATGGAGACCAGCTTTATCAGGTTCTGGTAGCCGGTCATATTTTCACATAATAAAACAAGGTGATAGTATCTCGTATCACCTTTCTGTGAATTCTTATCGAATCTGCTTCCAGTCGCGACGTACATCTCGCAGCCGATGATCGGCTTTATGCCAGCCTTCATCGCCTTCTGGTAAAATTCGATGGCGCCGTACATATTGCCGTGATCGGTTATCGCCCCGGCCGTCATGCCCAGGTCCTTAAGCCTCGCTATGTAGTTATCTATCTTATTCGACGCATCGAGTATCGAGTACTGCGTATGCGTGTGCAGATGAACGAATGACATGTATCTCCTTATGGATGGGTTTTTAAGGCGGCCCGACTGGTTCTTTAAATGCTGCCCCTGTCAGGGACGCAGTAACCAGTCGGGCCGCCCTTTTTATTTTTCTTTGGCGATGGGCTGCGATGATATGAGCAGCACGATGGCGATGTAGACTGCCATCATAGCGAGCACCAGTGTGGCAAAGGCTACGAAAGCGCCACCATTTATGGCCTTTGGTGAAACCGCCTGCAGGATGAACGAGCTCGAATTAAAGCAGATGTGGAGTACCATCGAAAGCAGCAGGCTTCCGGTCCTGTGCGCCACATAGCCTAAGAGCAGCCCGATCATAAACGCATAGGCGCCCTGGATGAAATTCAGATGGATAAAACCAAAAAGAAGTGCCTGTACTATATTCGCCAGAGCAAAAGACGGCAGGGATTTTTTCAGGTAGCCCAGGGAAAGTCCCCTGAATGCGAGCTCCTCGGTGATCGGGCCAAGGACAGCCGTGTATATCGCCATGACCGGCGTAAGCGACATCCGATCAAGCCCGGCTGACTTCATCAGCTTCGAATACCTGACAAGCTCCTTTGGGAACACGGCGCTTAGGAAACTGACCAGGTAGTTTGCCACGATCTGCGCGCCGATCACGAAAAAAATGATGCCGATGACCATTCTGACGATCCTGAATCCCCGGAACGACATGCCTCTTGCGTCGAAAGTGACTCTTTTTTTCTTCCACCACGGCACAAATATGAGCGTTGAAATAATGCTATATATAAGTAGCGATACCGACATAAACGTGGAGCCTGAGAGCGCAGAAGTGAAGCTTTCGGCCATTTTCTGCGCATCACCGCCACGGTACGTGATAGCCTTCGACATCAGCAGAAACATCGCGCCGACCCACGAGACGATGCTCTGGATCGCCAGGATCATAATCGGTGGGACAAACGCCATCCAGAAATTTTTCACTTTGTATGACAAAATATAATCTCCTATTTCAGTCCTAAAAAGTCTTTAAGTTCTGAAACTCTCGCCTCTGCGTCCTGTCTTCCATTTGCGTAAAGTGCCTCCATCACGTCCTGGTCTATTTTGTACGTGCTGACCTTTATCTTTGCGGACGGTGAAAATGTGAGTACTTTACCCTCGTCTCTCAGTTTCCTGACCTTTGTGATCTGCCTGTTGTAGAACTCGTGTCTGTGACTTAGCCTATAGACCACTGCCGGATACTTAAGCAGCGCCACTGAGTAGAGCAGCTTATGGCCCTGTGGCTTCATCAGATAGCCCTCTGGCTTTGAAAAAATGACGACTGCCTTCCTGACTCCCTGCTGATATGCTCTCTGTATAGGGATGGAATCGCTGACTCCGCCGTCAAAATACTCTCTTCCATTTACTACCTGCGGATTGCTCATGACTGGAAGCGCGCAGCTCGCCTTTATCGCTTCATAGTGATCCTGGCTCATGTCGTTCTTATTAAAATAAGCTGCATGTCCTGTCACTGCATCTGTAGCCACGACTTCAAACTCTGCCGGGTTTGCCATGATAGCCGGATAATCGAGGGGATCTGCCCCGTCACTGTTCGTAAGCGTCGAGTAGATATAGTCGAGTCCGAAGAAGCTGCCGGTCTTTATCAGGTTCTCGACTCCTGCGTATTTTTTAGACATGGAGTGGATTGAATAGAACCTGCGGTTTCTCTCGCGCTGCCCTGTCAGATAAGATGCTGCGCATGCGCTTCCTGCCGAAACCCCACTTACGTAGTCGAAGTCTATCCCATTTTCCATAAACACGTCGAGCACTCCTGCTGAGTACGCGCACTTCATTCCTCCGCCCTCTACTATAAGTCCAGTCTTCATATATTTTCCTCATTTATTACTATTCTCTATACTCTACATCAAATCAGAGAATTTCTCAAGTACCGTGACGGATGCTCCCTTTTTTTCGCACTCGGCGCGAAGCAGCTCCAGATACCTGACAGCCAGATCGGACAGTGGTAAATCCCTGCGGTGGATGTAGCCGATCGTCATCACGTCGTCGCTGTCGAATGGCACCGCGACAAACCTTGTGTCACTCACATCATTAACCAGTATGCCTGATCCGAGGGTGTACCCGTTAAGTCCTATCATCAGCTCTATCATCGTCGCTCTGTCACAGGTTTTTATTATCTGCTGATATTTTTTGGTACTGAACACTTCCTCTGAAAAATAAAACGCGTTATTTTCTCCCTGGTCAAAGGCAAGGCACGGATATTCGGAGAGCTCCTCAAATGAGATTCGTTCCTTCCCGGCCAGCGGGTGGTCTTTACTGATAAATACGTATACCGGGCAGTCGACCACCGGGACAAATTCGAGCTCGTTCTCCTTCAGGGTCTTCATCATCGGTGCCCGGTTGAACTCGTCTATATACATGATTCCGAGATCACTCCTCAGGCCCCGGACATTTTCAATTATATCGGCAGTCTTAGTTTCACTGACCGACAGCTCATAGCTGCTTAAGCTCAGCTCAGAAGCCAGTTTAACGAAAGCAGCAACAGCAAATGAATAGTGCTGTGTTGAAACACTGAAGCGTTTTTTCGACCTTTCACTGCTGAAATCTTCGCTTATCATATCTGAGAGTCTGACTATCTGCCTGGCGTAAGACAGCAGCTTCTCACCGTCAGCGGTCAGTACCATCCCTCTGTTCGTCCTGATGAAAATCTGCGCTCCGAGCTCGTCCTCAAGCGCCTTGATGGTGCTCGAAAGCGCCGACTGCGTGACGTAGAGTTTCTTCGCCGCCTTGTTCATTGACTTGGTCTCGGATATTTTTACGACATAGTTAAGCTGCTGCAGTGTCATTTCTTCCTCCTGATAAGTTCACAGCAGGCCGCGAGCAGCCTGCCTCATGTCGTTTATAATGGCCTTCGCTATTCCTTCGGCACAGAATTCATGCGCCGTTATGATATCACACCTGGTGTGTTTAACGAGCTCACCTGCAGTATACCGGCCGATGGCCACAAGTCTTACATCTTTTTTTCCCTCACGAAAATCTCTGCCTTCCTTAAAAAATGCCCTCACTCCTCCGGCACTGCCAAAGACGACATAGTCGCAGTCAGAAAATCTGTCGTAAGCGTCAGGAACCGATACGACCCTGTAGACAGCTCTGTCCTCAAACGCTATTCCGGCTTTATAAAGCTCCTCGGTAAGCATCTTTGAGCCGTTTGCGGCCCTTAAGATCAGCACCCTGTCATTTTCAGGATCTCCCTCGGAGGAGATTTTTAAAGCCAGCTGCCTGCCGAGAGAGAAGGCAGTATACTCTGTCGGGATAAAATCCGCCGTTAAGCCAAAGCCTCTTAGTGTATCCGCCGTTCCTCTTCCTATGACCGCAATACGCTTTCCATACAGCTCTCGCAGGTCCAGTCCGCTTTTTAATAAGCGTCCGAACCAGGTCTTTACCCCGTTCGGGCTGGTAAAGACGAGCCATCTGTATTGCTCTGTGTCACAGAGATCAGGATTTTCTTCCGGTACGATTTCCATCGTCTTTACAGCTTCCGCCTCTGCTCCGTATCCTCTCAGCACCTCCGCGGTTTTTTCCGAAAAGCTCTCTGTCCCGGTAACAACTATCTGCGTGCCATACAGCGGCAGGTCATCCAGACAGACCTTCCTGTCTCCTTTACATGACGCTTCATCTGAAAAATGCATTCCGGCGGTATCCCCTATCACGATCACTGCCGGAGACTCCGCCTGCTCTGATGTATGAGCCAGATCCGCAAGCGTTGTATCGTATCGTCTCTCTTTATGAGAGAAACCCTTTGAAATAATGGAGGCAAAAGTATCGGGCGATTTACCGTATTTTATCAGCTGCTCTGAGATATGAGCGCAGGAATGCAGTCCCATAAGAAAAACAAGGGTTCCCTTCAGGTGTGCGAGTGCCTCAAAATCCTCAGATCTGCCGTCCATAGTGTGTCCGGTCACCACCGTAAAAGAGCGTGCGACTCCTCTGTGCGTGACCGGAATCCCGACATGCTCAGGGACAGCTATCGCCGAGCTTACTCCCGGAATGACGCTGCAGCTGAAGCCGGCTTCTGTCACAGCTTGAAATTCTTCGCCTCCGCGGCCGAATACAAAGGCGTCTCCGCCTTTCAGCCTGACTACTCTTTTCCCTTCGCCTGCATTTTCGATAAGGATCTGGTTTATTTCGTCCTGCTTTTTACTGTGCCTTCCGGCGCGCTTCCCTACATAGAGCCTGACGGCGTCCTCCGGCGCCTCCGAAAGCAGGCCCTCATCTATCAGATCGTCATAGACAAGGACCTCAGCGCTTTTCAGCACCCCAAGTCCCTCCACAGTGATAAGTCCTTTGCCGCATCCGGCCCCGACCAGGTATACATGTCCGTTTTTTCCCATAAGCTCACCTCGCCTGCTGCCTGTATATCTCGTCCGCTATCTGTCTGCAAAGCGTCCTGTAGTCGCTATACCTGCCGCTTTTTACACAGGTCCTGCCTTCAAAAAGTCCATAGACCCTCAGGTCGTCACCGCAGATCACGGCATGCACCCCGACAGCCAGTGAACAGTCCGCCTTCATCAGCTCAAACAGATACCTCTCGACAGCAAAACGCCTGCCGGTTTCAGCATCGTTTATTTTTTCAAGGACCTTGAGAACGTAAGAATCGTCGCTTCTGCACTCTACCGCCACAATGCCCTGACCGCAGGCAGGTATCATATCATCTGGCGAAAACTCCTTTACAGTGTAACCGCTCAGATCGATGCCTAGCCTGTCGACGCCGGCTCTCGCAAGAACAATAGCGTCATAGTCCTCTGAGGAAAGCTTCTTAAGCCTTGTCTCCACATTGCCGCGGATATTTTTTACGACTGCATCAGGGTATAAGCGCATTACAGCGGCTTTCCTCCTGGCGCTTCCGGTCCCGATGACATGGAGGCTGTCTTCATGACCGGGTTTTATCACAAGCAGGTCTGCCGGGCTTGCTGCTTTTACAACTGCCCCTATAGTCATGCCGTCCGCCAGCTGATAGGGCAGATCCTTTGCGCTGTGAACAGCTATATCGGCCCTGCCGTCAGACAGAGCCTCTTCAATCTCACGCACAAAGAGGCCGTTTCCGCCTATCTCCTTTAGCGCCGACGAGGTGTTGATATCTCCCTTTGTCGAAATAACAAGTCTCTGCGACCTGACACCGCACTTTTTAAGCGCGGTATCCACTATATCCACCTGTGCCATCGAAAGCCTGCTGCCCCGCGACGCTATTACTATATCACTCATAAAGTCCTCTCTTAAGTCACCTGATCTATTCACGCCCGCGACTTATTTCCTCCGCGAGGGAATCTATATCAACCTCAGCTCCGCCGTCATCAAGCAGCTGATCCAGAGCCTTTCTGTAAAGCATCCCGCGCTCATGCTGCGTAAAGGAGGGAAATCTCTCAGGAACAGTTTTACGCAGAGCAGCCATTTTTTCAAGGATAAGGTCTATATCCTCCGGCACCAGATCGCTGATCTCTTTCTTCAGTGCCGCGGCGTAGACAGGACTTGCTCCATCAGTCGAAACGCTTACAGTAAGCCTGCCCCTTTTTATTATAGCAGGAAAAATAAAATCGCAGTTGTCAGGATCATCAACAGCGTTTACCGGGATTCCCCTGCTCCTGCATGCGGAGGCGATCCAGGCGTTAAGCTGCCTGTCTCCGGTCGCCGCAACGACGATATCGGCCCTGCCCAGATCAGCCTCCTCAAAATCCCTTTCGAGAAAAAGAACTCCGGAGGGTGCGTTTTCTCTTATCTCACTGGAGATATCCGGCGCTATCACAGTAATTTTTTCTGTAAACGCAATAAGACGGCTGAACTTGCCAGCCGCCACTCTGCCTCCTCCGACGAGGAGCCATTTCTTCTGTTCTATATCGCAGTAAAATGGAAAATATGTCATATGCTACCTGAAATTTTCTCTGAGCCTTTCAACTACAGGATAAAGCCTGTACGCTATCACCGAAGCCAGACCTGCGATTATCGCGTCGATCCAGACTGTGCTTAAAAACCATACAGTCATGAGTTCCTTGAATCCTATCGGCTGTGCGTTCGGCAGAAAGAAATCTGACATCAGGTAAAAATAGAGAAGTCCCCACAGATAATAGGACAGCATCCCTATCTCACCGGCGATCAGGAACGCGGCGAGTGTTCTCTTTTTAAGCAGTCCCCTTAAAAGTCCCGCAAGGAAGGCTGCGGAAACAAATCCTATGATAAAGCCATACGTAGGCTTCAAGGCATACCAGAGGCCGCCTCCATGCGCATAGACCGGAAGTCCCAGAAGTCCGATCAGAAGGTAGATAAATACACTGATGAATCCGTCCCTGGCTCCGAGCAGAAGACCGGCCATCACTGCAAAAAGTATCTGCAGTGATACGGTGACTCCTGTCCCGATAGGAAGCACGATATTGATCTTTGCTCCGATGACCATAAGCGCTACAAACATACCGCAGTAGGCGAGGTCAATGGCCCGCATTCCTGTATGGATCTGCTTTGCGTTGGTATTACTCATTTATTCCTCTTTTCTAATAGTGAATCGTTACTATTCACGGCACCTCCCCGATCAGATGATCCAGTTATTTTTATCAAGTGTGATAGCTGAATTCGTTATCCTGAATATTCTATCAGAAATCTCTTCCGATGTCACTACAACTGCACAAAAAATCACCGCAGCCCTTCCGGACTGCGGCATTTGTCTTTTCATTCACCGACCTTTTTTACGATCAGGTCGTAGGTGCCATCCTCGTTGTCGATGAGCTTTAGTATCTGATGTCCTTCCTCCTTGACGCTCCTGGGAACGTTCTGGACAGGCTCGCCGTCATTCATGTGGACCGAAAGGATCTGTCCGTCATCCAGCTCCTCAAGGGCAACCTTTGTCTTTACAAAGGTAACCGGGCAGACCACGTCGGTGATGTCTACGGTCTCATCTACTTTAATATCTGATACTTTATTTATGTTCTCATCATAAATCTTCTTTATCATCTCGTCGAACTTGTCCTGACCGTATCTGTCGATGGCGAACTGGAGTCTGTCACCAGGCTGCGCGTTCTTGTCGAAGAAATCCACAGTCGCGTCGCAGAGCTTGAAAAGAGTGTCCTCGCCTTCAAAGAACGGCACGATCTGATTACCTCTGTGAATGTGATTTCCGAAGAGGCCGCCCCACGACATGATATATCCCGGATGCTCATCGTAGGCGTCAACCGGGCAGGCCTTGGCGCATCTGCCACAGTAGGAGCACTTGTCCATATCGATCGAGATCTTTCCATCCGCAAGCTCTATAGCGTTCTCACGGCAGGCCTTTACACAGACGCCGCAGGCAATGCACTTGTCACTAAGCCACTCAACCCGCTCTGCGCCCTTGATGCCGATATCGTTCTCCTCGGTCTTAAGGCAGTTGTTCTGGCAGCCTGTAACACCGAATTTGAATTTTCCAGGCAGCTCCCTTGCAAAATATCTCTTATCGATCTTCTTCGCGAGGTCCTGAGTATCGATGCAGGCCGAAGGACAGGTGGCGCTGCCCTGGCAGGCAGTCGTGGTCCTGACACGCGGACCGCAGACAGATGGAGTAACGCCGTACTCGGCTAAGTCCTTTTTGATATTCTCTATATCCGCGGCATCCATCCATGGAATCTCAAGCGACTGTCTCGCAGTCAGATGCACATAGCCGTGGCCGTATTTGTCAGCTACCTTCTGAATGCCGAGCAGCTGCTCAGCGGTAAGAGTCCCGCCGACTACATGGACTCTCAGGGCAAACTTATTCTTCTGCTTCTGGCGCATCCAGCCGCCTTTTTTAAGAGTTGCATAATCTACAGCCATTTTCACTACCTCATTTTCTACATACTTTTTATTTTTTGCGTCTGTCTCCTGAAAAAATAACCGCAGACACCAGATACCAATTATATGACTTCAGATGTCAGAAGTCACGCCCATAAAGCAGTATCAATCTACTATCTCGAGATCTTCCTTCGTTGACACCCCGTTTTCCACATGAAATGAATTCAGGACGGGATTTTTATCGTCCATAAGAGACAGGATCAGGTAGCTCGCATTCCTGTCAAAAGCAAGCCTGATATCCTCCTGAGACGAACGCGATGGTGAGGACGGATGCGAATGCCAGTTGCCGAGTGGCCTTAAACCATTGCTTCTCATATCCTTTACGGCTGCCAGCTGCTCCTTCGGATCCAGCGAAAAATGCTCGCTGGTGTGGTCCACATTTGTAAGGAGATATACCTTCCTTATCTCGCGGACGCCGTCCTCGCGGTCAACTCCGCCTATAAGCCCGCAGGCCTCATCCGGGCGCTCTTTTCTCGCGTGATCGAGTATTTTTTCATAATCATTTTTCTTAATAGTAATCTTCAATAGATCAGTCCTTCCCGGGTTTGAAATCGCAGGCCGGCTGCTCGTAGTCTATAAGCTCCGTTATCTGTGGGTGGTCGGAGCATACAGCGCAGCCATCGCCTCTTGGCGGAAGCTTTACAGTGTGGAACTTCATAGTAAGCGCGTCAAAGGTAAGAAGCTTTCCTGTAAGAAGCTCACCGGCGCCAGTCAGGAATTTTACAGCCTCAAGAGCCTGCAGTGAACCGATGACTCCGGCCATTGCTCCGATAACTCCTGCCTGCTTACATGTAGGGATCGCGTCCTTCGGCGGCATAGTCTTGAAAACGCAGCGGTAACATGGGCTCTGGTGAGGTATGACAGTCATCAGCTGGCCCTTGAACCTCAGGATGCCAGCGTGTGAAAACGGCTTGTCTGCCATAACGCAGGCATCATTTATCAGGAACTTTGCCGGAAAATTATCAGTACCATCGAGCACGAAATCATAGTCCTTTATGATATCCATTATGTTCGCGCTGGAGATGAACTCATGATAAGTCACAACCTCGACGTCAGGGTTTATCGCCCTCATCGTTTCGGCAGCCGACTCGACCTTTGGTCTTCCGACATCAGCAGTCGTGTGGATTATCTGTCTCTGCAGATTTGAAAGGTCGACCACATCGGCATCAGCAATACCTATTTTTCCAACGCCGGCCGCTGCCAGATACATCGCTGCCGGAGCTCCAAGACCACCGGCACCGATAATAAGGACGCTTCCATTCATCAGCTTCTTCTGGCCTTTGACGCCGATCTCCTTAAGAATAATATGTCTCGAATATCTCTCTAGCTGTTCATTTGTAAATGGCATTACTGGCCTCCTCCCATGAAATACAGGAACTCAACGACATCGCCGTCCTTAACTTCCTTGACAAATCCATCAACTGTGATCTTCATTTCTGCCTCCATTGCTGTATTCTGATTATAACTGTTTTTACGTGATTTGAAAAATAAATGCCATCGATGAATCAAACCATCATACCATTTTAGTATGATTTCTCCTAACAGTTTTGAATTATAACCAGCAATCAGTTTTTTTACTAAGTGTCTGTTTCTGGCATATAACCCAAAACGCTACAATTTTCTAAATGTGTTAATCGTTTGTTAAGTCGTCTTGAATTTTTTTCTTTAACCCATTAAAATGGCATATGATAATTGAAAATATATGTGTAGGAGGTTTATATACAAATGGCTGACTTAAAGCACAAGGCAGAGCGCGCAGCTTTTGATGTTGCGATCACTGCTGCATTAAAGCACGTAAACAAGGGTAGAGGAAAAGCTATGTGCCAGATGGTCGATCTGGTTCAGAAGGTTCTGAAGGATACCTGGCCGGACGCTGCTTATGATGCACTCCGCGGCCAGTTCGAGGACGAGAACAGCAAGTGGATGAAGTTCACTAACAAGATCTTCGATGAGGTAGATCCCCGCCTGATCAAAATGGCTGCTTTAAATCTCGGATATGAATCAGCATTCAGAGGATATAAAGATACCAGAGCCTTAGGTGAAAAAGAAAATTGTAACATCCCCTGGACCATTCTCGTAGACCCGACCTCTGCATGTAACCTTCACTGCACAGGCTGCTGGGCCGCAGAGTACGGTAACAAGCTGAACCTGACATATGATGAGCTCGATAAGCTGATCACAGACGGCGAGGATATGGGTATCCATAACTGGCTTTTCACAGGCGGTGAGCCACTCGTCAGAAAAGCAGACCTTATCAGGCTCGCAAAGAAGCACAACACTTCATATTTCCAGCCGTTCACAAACGGAACTCTTATAGATGATGAGTTCTGCAAGCAGGTAGCCGAGTGCGGAAATATGAGCTTCGCCCTTTCAGTAGAGGGATTCGAGGAAGCAAACGACGGACGCCGCGGCGCCGGAGTTTTCGATAAGGTAATGCATGCCATGGATCTGTTAAAGAAGTATAAGCTCTTCTTCGGCTGCTCCATCTGCTACACCCATGTAAACTACAAGAACGTAACCAGTGACGAGTTCCTTGATCTCCTGATCGAGAAGGGTGCCCGTTACATCTGGTACTTCCACTATATGCCGACAGGCGCTGCCGGAGTTCCGGAACTCTGCCCTACTCCTGAGGAGCGTGAGTACATGTTCCACAGAGTTCGTGAGATTCGTGGTTTTGAAGGCGGAAAGCCTATCTTCGCTCTCGACTTCCAGAACGACGGTGAGTTCGTAGGCGGCTGTGTAGCCGGAGGACGTGAGTACTGCCACATCAACGCCAGAGGTGACGTCGATCCGTGCGTATTCATCCACTACTCCAGCGCGAATATCCGCAAAGACAGCCTGTTAGACTGCTTCAAGCAGCCTATCTTCCAGCTCTACAGACAGCAGCAGCCGTTTAACAAGAACATGCTCCAGCCTTGCCCGATGCTCGAGAATCCTGAGATCCTCGGCCAGCTCGTAAAGGAAGGCAAAGCAGTTCCTACAGATCCTGAGTCACCTGAGGATCCGGCAGATCTGTACAAGAAGACCAAGCCTTATGCTGAGGCCTGGGCTCCTGTAGCAAAGCGTCTCTGGGCTGAAGAGCATCCTGACCGCGTAGAAAAAGAGCCTCCTGAGAAAGAAGAATCATCTTCTTCAAAAGCAGTTTAAAAAATAAAAAAGCCACGGTGGTGTAAAAACCATCGTGGTATTTTTATGCAAAAAATTCATCGATTTTTTCTCTGTCGAGCGGAGTTCTGCCAAACCGCTCCGAAGGGTCGCCTGCCGCGATTATCTCGGCAGAAGCCTTATCAAACCCGGTGAACTTCATGTAACCTATGTCTCCCGGATCCAGTTCTTCGTCATTTGAGATCTTTCTGAGGATCTCATAGCATTTCTTTAAATGGGTAAGCAGTGCCGACAGCTCATTCTCACGGGTAACATAGTTCTGCGCCCTGTTCTGCTCTTCGAAATCCTTTATGTACAGCACCAGAAGCGTAAGCTCGAGATTCCCACTGAGGTCCGAATCCGGCATAGTAAGGTCAGGCCGTAGCTCTAACATCCGACTGAAAAAATCCTTTGCTTCAGCAGTCTTTCCCTGCCGCAGAAGCTCTTCAACTGCAAGCTCGAGTTCCCTCGTCTCAGCCTTTTCACCCGAAAAAGCGACCGGGCACTCGTCGACTCTGAGCTCTCTGGTCTGTACGAAAGGCATCAGCAGGAACTCTGATAAAAACCCGTAAAGCCTCTGTTCGTATGCATCGTAGTCAGTCATGTCGACCATCGACGACACCTCGGTCAGGATACTGAACAGATAGGTGCAGTATTCGTCAAAAAGCTCTCTCGAGGTGACGAACAGGTTCCCAAAATAGTTCCCGTGAGCCACTGTCATCTCATCATAGGCCTTCGCATACTCAGGATAGAGCTTCTTCAGCGCATATCCGGTCAGATCCATGTCCTTCACATAGTGCGCTTCAGCATAATTCTCCCGGTTCGTCTTTTCTGACGGCAGCTTCTTCGTCGTGATGATGTCATAACTTTTTAAAATATCATCAAACTCCGGTCCCGTCATGATCTGCCGGTTGTCATTTATGAAAAAACGGCGGTAGTGGCAGATGCCGATATTCTCCTGTCCCGGATAATTTTTCCAGAGCCAGTAGAGACCAGTCAGTTCGCTGAAGTAAGGGTTCAGGTCACTGATATTATCCTCGCCGACATCGTCCCTGAAGCAGCCCGGGATGATATCCTGCTTTCCCTGGGCTCCGACGAACATCGTCTTGTATACCGGATCTGCCGGCGGAGTATATGGCTTATGTGCCATTACAAAAATGCTCGTAGCCATATCAGTCCACCGGATGCAGGTTCTTAAGAGACAGGTCAAGTATCGGAGCCGAATGTGTCAGTGCTCCGCTAGATACGTAGTCAGCGCCCAGATCCTTTATCTGCGCTACATTCTCTTCGGTGACATTTCCGGAGATCTCTGTCTCAGCCCTGTCGCCTATCAGGGCGATTGCTTCCTTCATCGTGTCGTGGGACATATTATCGAGCATTATGATCTCTGCACCGGCATCCAAAGCTTCCTTTACCTGATCGATAGTCTCGGTCTCGACCTCGATTTTTCTGACAAAAGGAGCGTAGTCTCGGGCGAGCTGCACGGCCTTTGTGATAGAGCCTGCTGCCCCGATGTGATTGTCCTTTATCAGGATACCGTCAGTCAGGTTATACCTGTGGTTCGTGGCACCTCCGACCTTTACCGCGTATTTTTCGAAAAGACGCATATTCGGAGTGGTCTTTCGGGTGTCTAAGAGCTTCGTCTTCGAACCCTCGAGCAGCTTTACCATCTGGCGGGTCATCGTAGCGATGCCGCTCATCCTCTGCAGGTAATTAAGAGCGGTACGTTCACCCACGAGAAGAGTCCTGATATCACCAAGCACTTCGGCAATCTTCTGACCCTTGTGGATCTCTTCACCGTCTTTTACGAATATCTCGAATTCGGTAGAATCATCGAGCAGAGTGAATACACGCTTGAACACGTCGAGCCCGCAGAGAATACCGTCCTCTTTTGCGATCAGGTCGACCTGTCCAGGCTGACTTTTAGGCATTATCGCATTTGTCGTCACGTCCTCAGATGTGACATCCTCCCTCAGTGCTGAAAGTATATACGGGTCAGCGTTCAGCTTTAAAGTAATGTCAGTCATTTTACCTCCTGATTTTCTCTGTCGATCTCATCCCAGATCATCTGCTTGTTCTCTTCATCGGCGTCCTTAGTATCTAAGAGTCTGTCCGGATCAAAGCCGTAGATCTGCGACAGCTCCTTTAAGGACTTGTCGGCATTTTTTAAAAATCTGGGACTTCTGCCTTCCCAGGCTCTCTGTCCGTCGATGACTACCATGTGCTCAGCCGCATTCTTCGCGAATACAAGACTCTCGAGAAGGGAGTTGCTTGCCAGGCGGTTCTTTCCGTGGACTCCGTTGCAGCAGGTCTCACCAGACGCATAGAGGTGATCCATCGAAGTGTGCGAATTCAGATCCACGTAGATGCCGCCCATGAAGTAATGCTGCGCCGGAACGACCGGTACATACTCCTTCGTCGGGTCGATGCCGCACTCGAGACAGTGCTCGACAATATGTGGGAAACGCTTTCTGATATCAAACTTCGTGATCGTCGTCATATCGAGATGGACGTACTTCGTGTGATCCTTCTCCATCTGCTTCAGGATCTCTGCGCTCAAGAGGTCTCTTGGAAGCAGCTCATCCGTGAAGCGCTCACCGTTCTTGTCTCTAAGGACTGCTCCCTCGCCTCTGACTGACTCAGAAACCAGGAAACGCCTCTCTTTTTTCTCACTGTAAAAAGTGGTCGGATGTATCTGCACGTAGTTCACATGCTCGAGTTTTATGCCGTGTCTCAGGCAGAGCGCCAGCGAATCACCGGTAAGTGAAGGATAGTTCGTCGAGTTCTCGTAAATACCGCCGATACCGCCGGTAGCCAGGAGAATATGCGAAGCAAACACTGTCTGAAGCTTCCCGTCCTCATCTATAAGGACGATTCCGTCACAGCGGTTATTTTCTGTCAGAAGGTCGACCATCCTGGTATGCTCGTGGATCTCGACATTCGGCAGCTTCTTTACGGCTGCCTGCAGGTGCGTAGTGATCTCCTCGCCCGTGATATCCTCGTAGTGAAGGATACGATTCGTAGAATGGGCTCCCTCCCTGGTAAACTCCAGAGTGCCATCCGGGTTTCTCGCGAAATCCACGCCGTAACCCATCAGCTCCTCTATGACAGGCTTCGACGAGCGGATCATACAGTCGACCGATTCCTTCCGGTTCTCGTAGTGTCCCGCCTTCATCGTATCTTCAAAAAATGCGTCATAATCAGATGGATCCTTCAGCACGCAGATGCCTCCCTGCGCCAGATAGGAATCACACTCAGTGATATCCTCCTTCGTGATCATAAGAATCTGTCTGTCAGGCGGCAGATGAAGCGCTGCAAAACATCCTGCTACTCCGGCCCCTACTATGATAACGTCATAACTCTTTTTCATTTCGCAAGCCTCAGCATTTCTTCCATCGGAGCCTTAGCTTCTCTCATCAGTTTCTCCGGGAGAGTGATCTCTGAATCCTCTTCTTTAAGCACGTGGAGCAGCTTCTCCATAGTCAGTTTCTTCATATTCGGGCAGATCTGCATCGGGCCTGCCGGATAGAAAGTCTTATCCGGATTTCTCTTCTTAAGCTCATGCATTACGCCAAGCTCTGTCGCCACGATGAATTCCTTAGCTGAAGACTCTGTGGCGTACTTTATGATTCCGGAAGTAGAGCCTACATAGTCAGCCTCAGCCACTACTTCAGGCTTACACTCAGGGTGAACCAGCACCGGGGCATCAGGCTTTAAGGTCTTTGTCTTCTTCAGAGCGTCAAGACTGATCGAATTATGCACATGGCAGAATCCGTCGTTAAAGATAAACTCCTTCTCCGGAAGCTGATCGGCTATGTAGTGTGCCAGGTTCTGATCCGGGATAAAATAGATATGTCTCTGTGGAAGCCTGCTCACGATCTTCAGAGCGTTGGCGCTCGTCACGCAGACATCACTTGCTGCCTTCAGGTCAGCCGTCGAATTCACATAGCAGACCACGGCCACGTCATCGTACTTTTCTCTTACCTCATCGATCCTGTCCGTAGTCGCCATATGAGCCATAGGACAGTCGGCAGCCATATCCGGTATCAGGACCTTTTTCGTAGGGTTTAAGACCTTTGCGCTCTCGCCCATGAACCTGACTCCGCAGAGCACTATGATGTCTGCATCCGTTTCCGTCGCTTTCTTCGCTAAGAAAAATGAATCCCCGACAGAATCCGCTATATCCTGTATCTCATCCGCTACATAGTAATGCGCCATGATGATAGCATTTTTTTCTTTCTTCAGACGGCTTATCTCATCAGCCATCTCTCTAACGTCTGACACTTCCTTATACCTTTCCAACTTCGCAGTCACGGCTTTAAGCTCATGTCTGCGGTATTTCTAAAAAAGGCTGTGAAAGAACTTCCCATTCACAGCCTTTTATTTTTCCGAAATATTTTAGCACTAATGCAGAGATTTGACAATGATTTGTTACTATTCACGGCATGCTTCTGTGGGTGTTCATGACGGATGCACTTGTGCGGACGGTTGAACACCCACAGAAGCGTGCCTGTGAAGCAGGAACCTCCCCAACAACCGCAGACGTTTAGCATCGAAGATGCGGCAAACGCGCGTAAGCGCGGTTGGTCTGCGGTCTGATTGGGGAGGTGCCGTGAATAGTAACAATGATTTCTATTATGCTTCTCCACTATCTATCTCATCGATCATCGTGTAGTATATCTGCTCGCTTACGTTACTCCTCATGTAGTAGATGTTCATCCTAGTAGATGTTCATCCGGATCAGATGCTCCTTGCCTCCCACTTCAAAAATGACCGTTCCTCTGGCGCCTTCGTCCTTATTCCCGAGCGCCTTGTCGAAAAGTCCGATGAAAGTCTCTTTATCGCTTTCCTTTACCCTGTCAGAAAAAGGAATCTCAGAGACCGGATCTACGAGGTCTGCAAGGTCTGAATTCCTGTAATGGTCGAGAAGCGACCAGCCGACCTTTACCGTGTCGCCGTTTCTGTTCAGGATCAGTACAGAACCGAAGATATTTGCGATCATATCATCTGAGATATAGTTTGCGTCGAGGATCCGGCGGATCTTATACGCCTGTGGAACCCCGACCTGGATGCCGTCGAAGTCTACCTTCTTCGAATCACTGATAAGTCTGGTGAACTTCTCTGTCGACATCGGCATATAGTAGTAATATCCCTGGGCGTACTCACAGCCCATTTTTGTAAGGAACTCTGCCTGCTCCTTTGTCTCCACACCTTCGATGATGACCGGGAGAAGAAGCTGCTGCGCCATGCCGAGGATTGGTTCCAGGATATTGCGGCTTCGCTCCGGAGCATCTGCTGCAAGGCGAAGGAAGGCAGTGTCGATTTTTAGCATGTCGATGTCCATACTCTCAAGGGTATTTATCGAAGAAAGCCCAGTACCGAAATCGTCGTAAGAGACGCTCATCCCTATATCATGGAGACGGCTTACAGTGTCAGCTGCCTTCTCAGGAGCCTTCGCAAAGGTGGATTCGCTTAGCTCTGCCTCGAGCATTTTTGCAGGGATGTCATATGCCCTTATTATCTCACTGAAAAAATCCGGGACATCCATCGTGTAGATGTCAGCCTCTGATACGTTCACTGAGATAGGTATCGGGTCGACTTTTTTATCCATCTGCTTTCTGATGAAGCGTGCCGCACGATCCCAGACTATCTTATCCAGAGTGGAGATAAGACCGTTCTTTTCCATGACCGGAACAAAGAGGTTCGGCGAGAGGACGTTCCCCTCATGCAGCCATCTGGCGAGAGCCTCGGCTCCGATGATCTTTCCAGTGACCATATTTATCTTCGGCTGGAGGTAGATCGTGAACTCGCCTTTCCTGATGCCGTCCTGAATATTCAGCAGGCGCTTGTACTCGTCCTGCTCCTTCTGGATCATGGCCGGATCGTATACAGTAACGTTCTCCGTATAATCGCCCTTTATCGTCTCAAGGGCTATGGCTGCCAGATCATAGAGCTCTTTTGCTGAATACTTCTTCGAGATGTCTATCGGGTAAACGCCGAAGTTCGCCCTGAATGACGGCTCGAAGCTCTTCTCCGCTAAGTACCTGTTCAGATTATCAGAAAGGCCCTGTACTATGTCCATCCTGGCCGGACAGAGTATCGCAAAATCATCGCCACCGAGATATCCGGCTACCCCTCCGTGTCTCTGGACTGACTGGAGAAGGGTCTGGCCGATCCTCTTGATGTAATCGTCTCCGCTTTCCCATTTATAATAACTGTTAAACAGTTTGAAATGGTCGATATCTATGGCCACCATCCACAGTGGTCCGAGATTCGGGTTCTTAAGCTGCGTATCTACCTGATTGAAAAAATTCGTCTTGTAGAGGAGACCTGTCCGTGCGTCACGGAATTCCTCATCGGCCTTGTACTGCCGGTCAATTTTATTCGCGAGAGCAGTCTGCTTCTGGAACAGGCTGATCGTGGTAAGGACCCTGCGTCGTACTATCCTCTCCGCATATGGCCTGGAGATAAAGTCGAGAGCTCCCAGGTCAAATGCCTTTTCGATATTCTTCGGGTCGTCATTCGTAGAGATCATGATGACAGGGACATAATCTGTCATGTGTTCCTTCTTCATCTCTGTCAGGACCCCGAAACCGTCGAGTTTGCCAGGCATGATCAGATCCAGGAGAATTATATCTATCTGCTGGAACTTCTCCCTGATGATCTCCATTCCCTGATCACCGTTCCCGGCCTCCAGGACATCCACTTCGTCTATAAGGATATCCCTCAGCTGCGCTCTGTTCAGCGCTGTATCATCGATAATGAGTACGCATTTCCTTCTGCCGTCAGGTGACATATATGTCCCCTCCCTTCATTCTGCTTTCACGGGTTCAACTGGCTCTATTTTACCATAAACTTTTTATAAAAAAAACCATTTAAAGCCGCAAACTACAATCTGTGGAAACTGTCATCTGCCTTTATTCGTCACCTGTGTACCCGTCTGATACAAACTCTGCCGTGTCTTCATCGGCCGTATCGCCGAGTTCTGCCTTTACTATCGCGCAGTTTAGTACCTGCTGCTTCCAGAAATCCGCCAACTCTCTGTGCCACAGAAGAACCAGCATCCCATGAAGGACTCCGCCATGTGTGGCGCAGACTATCGCCTTATCCGAAAGCGGTGCGCCGTCTCTGGTCTGTTCTCTTAAGTACTCTATAAACTCCCGGCAGCGTTTCAGGAGCGAATGGTAGGACTCTGCTCCCGGTACCGGTTCGTAGTTTCCCGGATCCTCGAAGAATATCTCCGCGAAATCGTCCGGAAGCTGACTCATAGGTATCCCTTCGACTTCTCCGAAGCTCATCTCGATAAGGTGCTGGTCCGTAACTCTGGGGATCTTTGCTCCCTGGTAGACTAAGGCTTCGCCGTATGTCAGGTCCAGAGGTTCCAGGTTCTGTACTCTCAGCGCTTCTTCTACCGTCTGCCTTACTCTCGTAAGCGGCGATGAAAAAATGATGTCCGGTACTATGCCCTTCTGCTGGAAGACGCGTCCGGCGTCTCTTGCCTGCTGCCTTCCGCGGTCATTTAAGTGTGTGTCGGTGCGGCCCTGGAGCATGTGAGTAATGTTCATGTCAGTCTGACCGTGTCTTAAAAAGTATATCTGTGCCATAAGTCACTACTCCGCGAGGACCGGGGTGCCGGCTTCGAGGGAGGCCGGGACATCGATCAGTCGCTGGTTCGATGAGCCGCGGAAGTGGAGGGAGATGTCCTTTAAGTCTTCCACGAACTCGCCGTCTACAAGTACATCTGTAAGTGACAGGATCTCATCTGTCACTTCACAGTGACAGCGCCTGTTCTCTTTGTCTGTGAGTTCTTCCCAGGTGTAGCCTGAGTATATCCAGATCGTAGCGTGAGGTACCTTCTCCCTGACTCTGCGGTAAAGAGATATAAGTGCCCTCTGGTTCTCCGGTTCCATCGGCTCACCGCCCAGTACCGTAAGTCCCGATATGTATGACGGCTTTACCGATTCGAGAACCTGATTTTCCACTTCCTTTGTGTATTCATGGCCGAAGGAAAAATCCCAGGTCTCTTCATTAAAGCACCCTTTACAGTGGTGGGTGCAGCCACTGACAAACAGGCTTGTCCTGCAGCCAGGCCCGTTTGCTATATCTGTATAGTATATCTGTCCGTACTTCATTTTGCTTCAGCGTTCACATTCATCTGGTAATCTTCGAATTTCGGGATGGACAGGTGCAGAACCCTGTCTCTGATCTCCTGGGTACGTCCCTGGTTCCAGAACTGGGTGCCGATGTATCCGCAGGTACGCCTTGCGACCGACATCTTCGACTGGTCACGGTTTCCGCACTTAGGGCACTCCCATACCAGCTTTCCACTGTCATCCTCTACTATCCTGATTTCGCCGTCATAACCGCAGACCTCACAGTAGTCGCTCTTCGTGTTAAGCTCGGCGTACATGATATTCTCGTAGATGTACTTCATGATCGAGAGGACTGCCGGGATGTTCGACTGGAGGTTCGGAACCTCTACGTATGAGATAGCGCCGCCCGGTGAGAGCTTCTGGAACTCCGACTCGAACTTCAGCTTCTTGAAGGCGTCGATCTCCTCAGTCACATGTACGTGGTAGCTGTTCGTGATGTAGTTCTTGTCCGTCACGTGCGGAATGATGCCGAATCTCTTCTGGAGGCACTTCGCGAATTTGTACGTAGTGGACTCCATCGGTGTACCGTAGAGCGAATAGCTGATATTCTCAGCCTTTCTCCACTCAGCACACTTGTCATTCAGATGCTGCATGACTGAGAGTGCGAACTTCTTTCCCTCTGGTGTCGTGTGGCTCTGTCCGATCATCTCGTATGTCATTTCTGAGAGACCACAGTAACCAAGAGAAATGGTCGAGTAGTTTCCGAACAGGAGCTTGTCGATCTTCTCGCCCTTCTTCAGACGGGCAAGTGCGCCGTGCTGCCAGAGTATAGGCGCTACGTCTGACGAAGTACCCATCAGACGGTTGTGTCTGCAGAG
>ONIH01000011.1 GCA_900317825.1 uncultured Lachnospiraceae bacterium
GATCGATAAAGAGGTCGCTCAGTTCAGGAAGGACTTAGGGATCAAGGGAGAGCAGAAGCAGGCGAAGACAGACTTCCACGAGGATCTGAACAAATACTCTGGCATAAAGCACGTGATCGGCGTGGTAAGCGGCAAGGGTGGCGTAGGAAAGAGCTTTGTGACCGGACAGCTCGCATCTATGATGGTGCGCGCCGGATACAAGGTCGGCATTCTCGACGCCGATATCACTGGCCCATCCATCCCGAAGATGTACGGCGTCCATGGGCCGGCCTACGGCGATGATAAGGGCTCGTACCCTATAGAAGCAGCTGACGGCACAAAGATCATGTCGATCAACCTGCTATTAGATGATGAGGAAGCTCCGGTTATCTGGAGAGGACCTGTCATCGCGAATGCTGTAAAGCAGTTCTGGACAGATGTGGTCTGGGGCGATCTGGACTACCTGTTTGTGGATATGCCGCCAGGCACAGGAGACGTGCCGCTTACGGTCTTCCAGTCACTTCCTGTAGATGGAGTCGTGATCGTTACGAGCCCTCAGGATCTGGTCAGCCTGATCGTAAAGAAGGCTTACAACATGGCATCCATGATGCACATTCCGGTTCTGGGCATCGTAGAGAACTACAGTTACATGAAGTGTCCACATTGCGGCGAGAAGCTGTCTGTATTTGGCGAGAGCCATATAGACGAGGTGGCATCATCACTCGGTCTACCTGTACTGGGACGCCTTCCTATCGATCCTGAATACGCCAGGAAAGAGGACCAGGGAAAGTGCTATGAGATAGAAGCACCATTTGAGCCTATCACCCGGCGAATGCTTGAGGCACTTAGATAAGTGACACCAGTCAGATATTAAAACAGTCCATCAGGGGCTGTTTTTTTTATTCAGAGAAAAAAATTTTTTTCATAAGCGGCAATTCATGTGGGTAGGTGAGGAAAAAAGACACCTCCTGAAGTTTATAAAAAATTTATACTCGGCATTAAGTCATATTTTTTACATAAAAAGTCACATTTTATAATGCATGGTTTGTGGCGAAACTGTGTCCAGAATCTAAACTCAAATTTATAAATCTTTAATCTGCTGTTAATTGAATTCTATTTTTGAGGGGAGTATCATTTAGGGCACAGCACAGCTGATCATTCAGAGGTGCAGGGGACGCGTCTATTAGTAGATCATCAACAGCCGGTTTTATCAGACCGGCATCAGGTATTGAAAGGGGGTTTTTCAATGCAGGATATACTCAAAGAATACGGTCCGGCTATTATCACTGTAGTAGCCATTCTGGCACTCATAGCGCTTGTCACAGCTCTTATCGGAAGTGATGCGGAGAGCCCGATAGGCAAGGCTTTTATGGGGCTTATTGACGGATTTTTCAAGAACGCGCAGCAGGCGATCCCGAATCATCAGTGAGGCATGAAGTATGGCAGAACAGAAGGGAAAAGTTGAGATAAGCCCTGAGTTCTTCGGCCCGCTCTATCAGTTTATTCAGAACGAAGCCATCACTGATATAGACTTTGACGGGAGAAGACTCTGGCTGTCGGATACCAGAAACCAGCGGTATCCGGCGCAGATCCAGCTGCCTGATGAGTTTGTCACTGCCTTTACGAAGAGAGTGGCGAACTGTGTCAGTAAGCAGTTCCACAAGCAGTCACCGGTCCTCGAAGCAGAGACAGATACTCTGCGTATCACTATAGTGCATGAGTCTGCCGCGATCACCGGGAGAGCCATCTGTATCAGAAAGTCCATGCCATTTTCCAGACTTTCGAGGAACGGAATGGTGCGAGACGGGTATCTGTCGGATTCGATGATAAATCTGCTGATAAACTGTGTTCATGCCAGGATGAACATGGTCTTCTGCGGAGAACCGGGAGTCGGCAAGACTGAGTGCGCGAAGTATTTTTCGTCTTATATACCGTCGTCCCAGCGAGTCATCACGATAGAGGATAACCCGGAGTGGCATTACAGCATGCTGAATCCAGGAGCCGATTCGGTGGAGCTTCGGATAAATCCGGTCATGGATTACACGAAGGCGATAAAGACCTGTCTCAGGTTAAATCCGAAGTGGATGATGCTTTCAGAGGCCAGGAGCAAAGAAGTCGTATACCTGCTGGAAGGCTTTTCGACAGGTGTCCGTGGTATGACGACACTTCACACCGATGATGTGAGAAAAGTGCCAGACCGTATGATGAACATGGCAGGAAATCTAAGGTCAGAGAACAGGCTTGAAAATGACATCTACAGTTTCATCGATGCAGCAGTCCTGATCAGAAGGAAGCTGAAAAAAAGGGAGAACGGCGCTTTTGACCTGATCAGATATGTGGACCAGATAGGATTTTTTTACAGGGCGAACAGAGAAAACGGCTGTGTGCTCGTCTTAGACCAGGGTGAGCCGACGGGAAATGCTTTCCCGGACGCGATCATGAAGAAGTTCGAGGAAGCGCACATAGCAGACCCGTATTTTTACGAGGAAGAGCAGGAGGAGCACAGAGAAACAGAGGAGGACAAACATGTGGAGGAGGCAGAAGAAGAGAATGAGCCATTAAAGGAATACGTGTTTACGAGGGATAAACAGCTGATGGCTGTCGCTGAGGAGAGAGCCGTGTACAGGACAGATCCGGTACAGGAAGAAGAGCAGAGGGCAGCTTATGTGGCGGGGATCCTTACAGACATGGAGGATGAGTTCATAAAGAAAAAAAGAAAGGGGATGACGTTTATTGGCAAGAAACAGAAGGCAGCTTTCAGATGAGCTGTCGACCTACGGCTATGTGTTCTCGCTGAAGAAAGCAGTCGTCAGGTACGCGCTCGTCATAGCCGGGCTCTTTATTCTGGGGAGATTTTTCGGACTTCATCTGATACCGCAGATCGTACTTTTTGTGGCGGGAATGATAGTTTTTCCGCTGCTTCTAAGAAACACTTACAGAAACAGATATTACCAGCAGAAATTCTCAGATTTAAATATCTACATGGAGCAGTTCCTCTACTCTTTTATGAAGAGCAGAAAGGTGCTTACCACTCTTGAAGATACATACGACCTCTTCGAAGAAGGAGACATGAAGAAGACTATCGGTAAAGCCATCGATCATATAAAGAACACTTATAACGAGTCTGACTTCGAAGAGAAAGCTCTGAAGATAATAGAAAAGAATTATCCTTATGAGGGACTTACGGTAATGCACAGGTTCGCGCTTAGGACTGAGGCACTTGGCGGAGAGTACGGCGAGTCGATAGAGCTGCTTCTCGAGTCGAGAAGGATGTGGGCTGACAGGATCTATTCGCTGCAGCAGGAAAAGAAGACAAAGCGCAGGGAGATAGTCCTTTCGATAGCCACTTCACTTCTGCTCTGCTCGATGATCTACTATATGTCTGGCAGACTGAATCTGGATGTGTCAGCAAATCCGCTTGCGCAGATCATTACTGTCGTAGTCCTGACCCTCGACCTTCTGATCTACTACAGGGCAGATTCGAAACTGACTGCCGGTTATCTGGCAACAGAAAAGAATCTGGAGAAAGAGCATTTAAAGCAGTACGAGAGATACCAGAAGTACGGAAAAGGACCATTGTCAGCTCTTGGAAAGCGGACTGCCCGGAAGAATATACAGGAATATATCAAAGCCTGTTTCCCGGAATGGCTGATGCAGATGTCACTCCTGATGCAGGCAGAAAATGTCCAGGTAGCTATTTTTAAATCGTATGATGAGGCACCTGCGATACTGAAGCCGGCACTTAAGGAAATGATAGGCAGACTGCGCCTTGACCCGAATGACAAAAAGGCATATACGGATTTTCTCTCAGAATTCACGCTGCCCGAGGTACGCAGTACGATGAAAATGCTCTATTCGATCTCCGAAGGGAAAGGCGGCGAAGCCAGAGAGCAGATAGCTGATATCATCAGGAGAAACCAGGAGATGAGCGACAAGGCGAAAAGGCAGCAGAATTCTGACTCACTGGCCGGGATGTATGCGCTTTTCCTGGCGCCGCAGCTGACAGGCGGGCTTAAACTCATCTGTGACATGGTGCTGCTTTTCGCGGTCTACATGGGAAATATGTCAGGTGGAGTAGTATAGGAGGCTGGTATGGAGACAGTATTTAAATCATTTGCGGGACTCTTTTTCTTTATGCTTCTGACATGCATGGGTGTAAGCCTTATCGCTTCATCTATTCAGGCGGCAAATGCGAACCGCGCGCTTTTAGGATATGTGGAGAGAATAGAAAACTCAAACTATTCGGATAGAGTAATAGATGCATGTAAGGACGATGCCAAAAAGCAGTTCGGTGACGGCAGGGACAGTACACTTGAAGTCGTAAAGGCAGTACAGAATGGGAAGAGGCAGGTGGCTTATGCCAGGGCGACACTGCACTACAGTTTCAGGATCCCTGTCATAGGATACGGGACTACCCATTCGGTATCGTCGGTCATGACATGAGGAGATTTTTATGAGAGAGATCATTTCAGACTACGGGGAGGCATTTCTCTATCTGGTCACAGGACTTATGTTTACAGGATTATTTGCGGTGGTACTCAATGCCATAACACAGGCTTAGACGGGAGCAGCATATGCATGAACTGATGAAAGAATACGGAGAGATCATAGCAGGGGCGGTCATTACGGTATCAGCCATAGGGATTTTTGTGGCTGTGCTTTTAAGTCATGACGGTGCTCTGCCGGGTCTTGTCAGGTCATATTGCGGCTACCTGCTGTGAAAGGAGGAAAATGCAGGCACTGATCAGAGAATACGGACATTCGATAATCACCTGGACGGTATTTGCTGCGATCGTAGCACTTATATTTGCCGGACTTTCCTTCTTTTCTTCAGCAGGTCTTATGACAGATACCATGGACAGAGGGCTTATAAGGGCAGAGGCAGAGACCGGAGAAAAAGAGCTTCAGAAAAAGCTGGATGTAAAGGCTGATAATATAGCAATGGCAGGCGATACTTATATCGGTATCAGACAGAAACTCTATTATGAAAAAAATGGAGATGACAGCTTGATAAAGCTGAAAAACGGAAAGGCAGAGCGGATACATATCAATGCTGTCTATATGCTTAGAGGTAAAGAAGAATATAGCAACGGCTATGAAGTGACTGACCAGGTCGTACATGAAGATATGGATGGAAATGATTCATTTATGGAGTTTACGATGTCGGGATGCTACAGGATTACTCTGTCGGTCACGGATTCAGAGTCTGTAGTCAGTAATTATCAGCTATTTATCCACGCAGGGAAGAGGAGGATAAAAGGATGAAGCATCTGATGATAGCCCTGATAAGCGCGGTGACGACCATACTCATAGTGATAATTCTGATGAGCGTACATTCTAAGGACTTACGCCAGACAGAGCTTGAGAGAGCACTAAAAAGCGCGGCAGGCCAGTCACTAGAGAACGCCTGTCTTACACAGAAGACACAGATAAATGATAATGATGCTCTGGTGGCGGACTTTATCAGCAGTTTCCTCGGCAAGATGAAGACCGGAAGCAGCATGACTTCTGAAGACGGGAAAGTATATACACAGGAAAAAAGTGATCCAGGACAGAAGCTCGAGATCGAGATACTGGCAGCGGATATATACAGGGGAATAATCTCAGCAAAAGTAAGTGAGAATTTCACCTATCCGAATGGAAAAAAGGGAAAAGTGACAGCGTCTACTACTCAGATAGTAGAGCGTGAGAGCAGAAGACCATCAGAGTATATCAATTACTATATCCCGTGGCAGGTAGCCAGGGCAGCAGGCTTTGATTATGTCGAAGGAGAAGACTTTCTGTATTACCAGAAGAGATACGCAAAGGGAATGACTGTCGATACTGACATAGAAGAGCCTGAGCCACAGGGATATACATTTAAAGGATGGAATAGTGAAAAAGAAAACGGAGTCATAAAGTACACAGCTATATACGAATAAGGGGACACTTATGCTGACGAAGGGATTTTTTAAAAAGGGAATAGCTCTGGTGCTTGCCCTTGGAATGCTTTTTCCGGGGAATCTGAGTGTGAGCGCAGCTGAAAAGAAGGGTGAAGCGAGAAACAATGTGACGAAAAAGCACAAAGAAGAGTCTGAAGAGGCTGAGGAGATCATAGAGCCTGAACCTACACCAGAGCCAATTAGAGGAGTAGTTCCTGGAAGACTCCTTGCGGCTAATGGCAACGGGCGATTTTCAGAGACTATGAGTTTTTTACTGCCGAAGCTGAGCTGTGAACCCTATGAAGATATAGTGAGCTTTTCACTGAAATCGTGGGACACTACCGGAAGAGACAGAAATGACTGGAAGAACGCAGCCATTACTCTTCTGCAGAATGGAAATGACTGTACCGTGTCCATGTCGAACCTGCTCGACTATGAGAACTATTCGGTAGTTATCAGATATGAACAGACATATTTTTTTGAGGTGGAAAAGACAGGGACCAGGATAGGGGCAGATGGGTCGGTCGAGACTTATACCTACATAGTCATAGAGAGTAAGACCATAACCGGTACTCTTTCCGGTTCTGTCACGACGGAGCAGGACACTTATATAAGGAATGCGTATGACCTTAAGGAAAAAGTCCACAAATATCCGTCACTTACGCTTGCAGGATATATAGATTGTCAGGGACTCCAGTCAGATATAGATGGGAAGTCCAGAGGAAGCTGGCTCGTAAGCGGGGATATTTCCCAGGTGTCCATTGCCGGAAATGGCAATACTATCCGGCGGCAGCAGGACGGATTTATTTTTCATATATATGACGGGGCTTCCCTTACTCTCAGACACGCAACGCTCGAGGCTTATTCTGGAAGTATTATAAAGACGAAAACGGAAGGAGGAGAATACGAGGTTTCTAATCCTTCAGGCACTGCTGCAGGTTCCGCGATAGAAGTGGGCTTTGACAGCGCATACGATGAACACGATACATCAAGTGGGAACCTGTTACTTCAGGACTCTGTAGTCATGGCAAGAAACAGTGCTGTGACAGTCCGTTGCGGAAGCGTGTCAGTGATGAACTCGTTACTCTATGGAATGGGAGAGAAGGACGAATTTTCATATGCGAATTTTGAAGACTATATCGGAGTAGGCATTCTGACTATGAATTCCGGAAAAGCCCATGCTGATGTAAAAGTCACTGGAAGCAGTCTGTATGGCAGATACAACGGGATGCTCTTACAGGGAGACGCTTCAGGTGATGTGAGCGGCTGTCGGGCAAGAGGCGACTGTGGAGACGCATTCGACTTCAGGGCATCCGGAACGCTTGATATAAAAAACTGCCAGATATACGGAGTCAAGGGAATAGATGTATTCGATGATGCGACATATGCAGCAGTCTGGAAAGCACTGAACGGAAATTCGTTTGACAGAAGTGCCTATTCGGCCATTATCGGAAAAAAGGGAACTGTCACCGTATCTGATACCTCCATGTTCTTAAATACCGGAGCATTCAGAGGTGACGCCGAGGCAAACAGCTTTGGAATACAAAACCGCGGGAATCTGATCATAGGAGAAAATGTGAAGATAAGCACTATTCATTCCGGTGCCTGGAATACTGTGGCTTCTGAGAACAGAGCTTTCTGCTGTGGCATTTATAACGTATCGGTCCTGGAACTGCCTGCGGATATCTATATAAAATCAGATGATAATGGAATCTCTGAGAACCGTAATATCGGAGCTATCAGGAATCTGGTATCGATAAAGGGCGGAAGTACTGAATACGCAGCTGCAGTTGAACACGCTGTGACAGGAAATGGCTATCTCTATGACCTGCTTGATTCAGGAAATAATTCAGTCCTTACACTGAAGGGAGGAATGATAAATGCAGGGGATACCGGAATAGAAGCGCCATTCGGATCTGTCTATTTAGAACCTGAACTGACGCTTTCAGTATCGGGTAAGCTGTGCGGTATTCTGATCGGGAAAAATGGCCCTGACAATATATTTGGAAAAGACGCTGGCGGGGCATATCTTAGTACCGGAGGTGACGGGAAGAATAGCATCCGATCCTCACTTCAGGGAAGTGCCGTGATCATCAGGGAAAGCGGACAGGCAGAACTTACCGGAAAAGATACAGAGCTTTCGAATGATTCAGGCCCGTGTGGCACAGGAATAAAGAATGGCGGAATGCTTCTGCTTAAAAACGCAGTCATAAAGGCTCAGAAAGCAGGCATCAGAAATCTGGAGACAGGAAAGACGTACATAGGAGATGAGCTGGACGAAAAAGGCGACAGGGTAAGTATTTCTGAAGCCGTGTACGGTATCAGAAATGACGGAGAAGTCTATTACTACAGAAACGTCGTAATAGAGAACTGTCTTAAGGCGGGAGTCTGGCAGAACGGTATTTTTTATATGCTGCCAGGAGCCAAGGTCTCACCGGAGAACGCAATCTATCTGACGTCTAAGGGTGAGGGAGAAGATGCTGTGAAGTCTACGGTGAGGATCCTCTATGAAGAGCAGTATGAGGATCAGCTGGAATCCATAGAGGCTACTTTTAATACAGCAGCAGGTGACAGGGAACCTGGAAGAGTCTTGGCCGAGCTGTACAGCGCAGATGGAAAGACAGACTACTCAGCTGAGACTTATCGAAAGATAGAGAGTAAAGAAAAGCTCAGGATCAGCGAACTACTTACCGGGTTTTCACTGAGCTTTTCAGAGGTTAAAGACCATAAGGCAGCTCTTAGATGTGGACTTGGAAAATACGAAAGAACCGAAGAAAAGAAGGCTGATCTGCAGCCAGAAGACGGAGAAGCTACAAACGGAAGAACCGGGACTTTAGTGTTATCCTGCCTGCTGCACGGAAAGTATGATGCGGACTTTCCGGTAAGGAGAGAAGAGATAAAGGCTAAGACGCCTGACAGTACCCCGTTTTATTGGAGAGAACCGACAGAATTCCAGACAGCTCCAGTCACTGAGAAAGATGACAGGTGTCATATATTTTTTAAAGGAAAGGATGTGACAGCAGGACTAAAACAGACAGGATACAGGGACAGAGAGGGTGAAGAATACGGAAGCAGAGTCTATGATACAGACAGGATCATAAGGATATACAGCGAGGACCATGTATTCTATGGCATATGGGATACAGACTTCACCATGATCTTTGACGGGAACGGGCAGACGAATGATGCAGAGAACTATTCAAAGGAGCACGTGGACGGGGAGTTTGTCTTTGATGGAAATACCGGGCCGGACGGGAAGTCGGATGAGTATTTTATAAAGAGCATCACCAGAAAAAGGTTCGACTATGAGACTCTGTCCGACAGAACTTACCTGCATCAGACCTCATTCCAGGGGTGGAGCTTTGATAAAGACGCCTCATATAAAGACGACGGAGTCTACTGCAAGGGAGACGCGCTTCATGGGCCGGAAGAGCTGGCCACTGATGAGACAGAACAGAGCATATATCCGAATTATAAGGCTCTGGCATTTTATGTTTATGCCCTTGAAAAGGATCAGGTGACGTTTGATGACGGAAAAGCAGACGTAAGGATCTATGCAGTATGGGATGAGTTCCCGGTCATCACGGCACAGGACAGTTCTTTTTACGCGGATGAATTATCTGATCAGGAAAAGGTAATGGAAAAGCTCCTGTCCGAAGATACGGTTACAGTGACTGACCATGAGGATGGCGTTATAGGACGGGAGTACATAAAAGTCTACACTGATCCTGTAAAGAAGATATTTTCTCTGGATGAACTTAAAAAAATGGGCGACCTTGGGAGTGTGAGCGTCTACTATTCGGTAACCGATAAAAATGACGCTGACCTGGAAAGATTTAAACAGAACACTTCAGTTACCCAGGCAAAGATCTATGTGATGAGTGAGGACGCAGAAGACACTGCAGACGAGATACCACAGTCTGCTAAAAATGGAAACGGTGGGACTTCTACAGATATTTTTTACAGTGCGCCTGTCTATGTGAGAGCCATAGGAAAGGACGACGCAGAGACTCTCGAAGAGAACTCCGTCTGGAAAGAGGAGTCATTTAGAAAGCTGCTCGGCAGAGCGCTCCAGGATACGGAAGAGGTCTCATCTGAAAAATGGGTATTTACCGGAGATGACATCAAAAAATCAAAGGAGATGCTCTATGAACAGAATGCTGATCCGGTGACCTGGAGAAATACTTTTATAGACAGGAGAGTAGAGGATGTAAAGGAGGCTGATAATGACAGAAACAAGCCGCTGATCGTAGAGGAAGGACTCTCGTCTTTAAGACTTACCTGGGACATTAAGTCGGAGACTGACAGAGCAGAGATCACTCTCTCACAGTGGGGAAAGTCTGAGAAGAGAACTATAAAAAGAGAGACAAACCAGAAGATGGCATCTGGAACTCTCTTTAATGAGCTGACAGCTGATTCAGACTATCTGATCACAGCAGAATTTTACTATCGGGATAAAAAAGTTCTGTCTCTTAAAGAAACGGCTCATACGAAAAAGCTGGATAAACCGGTATTTTCAGTTTATAGAAATGATACTGGAGAGAAAGCAGAGCTCAGGCTTTCGTTTGAAAAGGACAGTAATGCAGAGAAGTACGTGATCGAAAGAAGGTGCATAAAGGGAAAAGATACTTACGACTGGACGGTGATAGAAGAGATCGATGAATTTACTGAAAAGGAAAATGGCGAACGATACATGGATTCTGATGTCATAAGATATGACACTGAGATCTCTGAAGAAGGAGTATACAGATACCGGATCAAGGCTTTTGGAAGTCGGATAGGAAAGGAGGATATGGCAGAAGACAGCGGGTATTCTGATGAATGCGAGACTGGGTTTCTTAAAAAGCCGGTAATAGAAGCTACAGAATCCGGATGCAGGTCCATAAGAGTGATCTTAAAAGAAAGCACACAGGCCGACTTTGTGCGGATCTATTATCAGAGTACTGGAGGAAGTCTGAGATACAGTGATGTAGAGCCTGACAGTGAGAACTCCGGAATAGTATCTGAAAAGATGGCTGATGATACCATTTACGGCATTACAGCTGAGGCGCACATCATCTCACCCGAAGGAGGAAAAGAATATACGGGACTGAAGTCTGATACAGCTACAGAAAAGACGAAAAAACTCATCTCCCCTGTTCTGCTTACGAAAAAACAGAAGGACATATATACAGGAGATGGCATCAGGCTCCAGTTTAAATACGATGAAAATGCCATAGGCTATGAGGTAAAAGAAGACATCCTCTATCCGGTAAAGCAAGAAGGAGCATTTGAAGAGATACAGTTATGTTCTGTGGATACAGGTGTCTTAGAATATAATAAAATCGGAGGTGACAGCAGGGTATCAGAATACACTGTAAGAGCCGTTTACAAAACTCTTGACGGTAAGACTTTTTATAAGGGATCGAAGAAGGTGAGAGCTGCCTATATCAGAACTCAGGCGGCAAGCGGAAATACCATTTCCAGAGGAGACAGATCAGATGAGAGATTTACGACAGATGACAATGCGTCATGCTATTTAGTGATGACAGAGACGAAAGACCAGACGGAGGAGATATATGTACCGCGTGAGAATGCTGGTCTGTATGTATACTCGCCTGAAAGGGACAGGCAGGTAACACAGGTAAAGACAGTGCTCATGTATGAAGGGGTGGAATACCGGGCATTATAAGGAGGTTTAATGAAAAAGTTAAAAGGGATAAAGATTTTGGCGGCGATAATGCTTGGGATATTTTTCCTGACAGCATTACCGGGACAGACTGAGGCTATGGCAGGGCAGTCAGAATATACAACAGGAACGTATTCTGGAACAGTGACGACTACTTCGGTCAGATTTATCTATGACGCAGATAACGGAGTACTGAACCTGACAGGAGGAAGTGTCGGAGACGAAACAGGTATCTACGATGACGGCATGAGACACTTCGATGGTACGAAGACAAACGGTGAGATAGAGCATATAACCGACTGCGATTACCAGAAAAAAATCCCTGGAACAGATATTAATCTGGTGATCTGCGATGACCTGCTGACGATCACCGGAGGAAAAGGCGAGAACCTGAGAAATATCCTCTCATACCTTTCTGGTTACGAAGATGCTGCTTCAAAGATCAGAAGGATAAAGATAACCGGCAATGTGACAGCTGAGGATGAAGTAGAGAGAATGTTCGCTGGATTTACGGATGTAAAAGAAATACAGGGACAGGATAAGATTAAATGCACGGCTGATGCATATTCGCTCTTCGGTTATATGAGAAACTGCCGTAATCTGGAATCAGTAGATCTCTCTGGTTTTGACCTGCCAAAGGCCAGTGACTGGACGGCTGCATTTCAGGGTATGGATTCTCTTATTGAGATAAATATTGGAGATAATGATCTTCCGGCTGTTTTTGAAGATCTGGATCCTTTTAATGGCAAGGCACCGGATGCATTTAAGAAACTCGTAAAGGAGTACGGCTCACTCTACAATGTACTTATGAAGTATAAGAAAGTAGTTCATGTAGATACTACGGGAACAGACTATGTCTTTACCGTAACAAAGGCCGATGGCACTTCAGAGACACTGAAAGTAGAAAGTGACGGAAAGTATATAGAAGAGGAAGTCCCTGAAGAAAATCCAGAGGAAGAACAGGAGAAGGAGCCTGAAGAAAATCCAGAGGAAGAACAGGAGAAGGAGCCTGAAGAAAATCCAGAGGAAGAACAGGAGAAGGAGCCTGAAGAAAATCCAGAGGAAAAGCAGGAGAAGGATACTGAAGAAAAGTCTGAGGATGATAAGGAGAAAGAATCCGAAGAAAAAATTGAGAAGTCGTCTGACGAGAAAACGGAAGATGATAAAAAGCCAGAAGACGAAACCGGCGGTAATTCAGGTTCAGGTAATTCTTCAGGTTCATCACAGAACTCAACTTCTGGCTCATCAGTCGGCTCAGGATCATCACAGACTTCAGGTTCCAATTCGTCAGGCTCCAGTTCTTCTGGCAACGGCACTCCGCAGGTCACAGTCATTGTAAATTCTGAAAATACAGATGGGAAAAACGACGAGACATCTGGCAGAAAGGATACGGGTGAACAAAAGAATGACACTTCGGGCAGTAAGACCTCTGACGACAAAAAGGCTGAATATACAAAATCGGAGAATGACATCGAAGAGAATAAAACAGACAGCGAAAAGCCGGAATACGATCCGATTGAAGTAATAGAAGAGACTGCAGAAGAGTCTGAAGACAGTGAAGAAGATGATAATGAAGCTGATGATGACAAGAAATCAGTAGCTGCAGCAGGTACTGATACCAGCAACGGTTCAGCAGCATCTGATAAAAAGGCTACCGCAGCAGTCACTGTGACAGATGCATCCTCATCATCAGAAGCTGCAGCAGTATCGACCTATACTGCTGCATCAGTATCAGGGACTTCACACTATGTATGGCCAAAGACATATGATGATTCTTCACGCTGGCCGATGGCTGGAGGCCTGGCATTTATCATGGCAGGTGCGGCCGTGCTTTTCATCAGAAAAAGAAGATGCGCCTGAAAAGGAGGATTGCTTTAGCAGCAGGCCTTTTGATGTCAGGGCTCATGCTGCTTATGATCCCGTTAAAAAAGCAGGAAACGCATAAAGCTTCAACAAGGCAGATCCAGGACCTGGCAGGAATGGAGAAGCCTACAGCAAAAAACAGCGAGGATCCAGCAGGTAACATCGGGGAGATTTCAGCTGATCATAAAGAGACAGATCTTCCGTCTCCTGATATGAAAGCATTACAGAAGAAAAATCCGGATATCTGTGGATGGATCATGGTACCTGACACCGTCATAAACTATCCGGTACTGTATTCTCCGGATGACTATTATTTGAAGCACACACCAGAGCGGAAAGAGGAGGTGCATGGCAGCATATATGTGAGGCAGGGTCCTGACGAGGAACCGCTTTATATATTCGGGCACCGCATGCGGGATGGCAGCATGTTTGCCTGTCTTCATAAGTATAGCGATAAGAGCTATGCCAGAAAACACAGCTTTCTGTATCTCTATACTGATACCTGGCACAGATACAGCTATGCAGGCTCTGAGATAGTGAGCGAAAGGAGAGATGACTTTACCGGCACAGGTGACCTCTTTACAGTCACCTGTGCCGGCAGAAAAAACAGGCTTATAGTCAGATGGAATAAGGACAACTGAAGAAATGTGTGATATACTAAAGGGGCGTTGCGCCCCATTCTTTTAACACCTGCGGGCGTACTGATGTTCAGGAGATATATATGGCCGTATTTCAGATAGTAGTTTTAGTCATACTAATAGCGCTTTCGGGATTTTTTTCATCGTCAGAGACAGCGCTCACGACAGTCAGTAAGATAAAGATCCGCACTATGGCAAATGAGGGTGATGCCAGGGCAAAAATGGTCCAGAAAGTCACTGGCAACACCCAGAAGATGCTTTCAGCTATCCTTATCGGAAATAACGTAGTGAACATATCCGCATCTTCTATAGCTACAGTCCTCTTTGTGGATCTATTCGGAAACTCCGGTGCCGGAATAGCCACCGGTATCATGACTCTCTTAGTCCTTATATTCGGAGAGATCACTCCTAAGAATATGGCAAGCCGCCAGGCACTGAAGCTGTCTTTAAGGGTTGCTGGTATCATCTATGCGATCACTGTGGTGCTTACACCGGTCATTTTTGTGGTGAACCATATCTGCGGATTTATCCTGAAGCTCACAGGGGCAGACAAGGACGATAAGAAAGCGAAGATGACAGAGGCAGAGTTTCGCACCATAGTGGATGTCGGGAATGAGAGTGGCGCCATAGAGAACGAGGAAAAGGATTACATCAATAACCTCTTTGATTTTTCTGATACAGAGGTAAAGGAGCTGATGATCCCAAGAATCGATGTCACCATGATAAATGTCAACTGGTCATATGCTAAGGTCAGAAGCGTTTTCATGAAGGAGATGTACACGAGGATCCCTGTCTATGACGGCGACAGCGATCATGTGATCGGTATCCTGAACATGAAGGATCTGCTTAAGAAAAAAGATGATGAGCAGTTCTCACTTAAGAGTTATCTCAGAGAACCGTTCTTCACATACGAGTTTAAAAATGCAGACGAGCTTTTTAACCAGATGAGAAAAAAGCGGATACATATGGCCATAGTGCTGGACGAGTTCGGCTCTGTATCCGGAATAGTGACTCTGGAAGATCTGCTTGAAGAACTGGTCGGAGATATCCAGGACGAGTACGACGAGAGAGAGGAAAAAGAGCTGACCGAAGACGGACCTGGAGAGTATACGGCCTTAGGCAGCATGAACTTAGACGATCTGTCTGATGAACTGGGGCTTAAGCTCGAGTCGGAAGACTATGATACGATAGGCGGTTATCTGCTCGGACTTTTTGACCATCTGCCGAGAAAGGGCGAAAGCTATGTGTCAAAGGACGGTGTTATATTTACGGCGTCAGAAGTCCGTCACAGACGTATCGAGAAGGTGAAGATAAAGATCCCGCAGCAGGCAGCGGAAGATACTGATAAGTAGCATAAAAAAATCACACGTTCACTGTTCACGGGAGTCCGAATTTGTTATAATCATATGGTTATGAAGAAAAAAATACTTTTACGGATATTTTCACTGGCGCTTGTCGCGTCGCTTGTCATCCCAATGACCGGATGCGGGTCTAAAAGACGCCAGGAAGAGTATAAAAGAGACGGCATAGAAGCCATGCAGAATGAGGACTATGACAAGGCGCTGAAGTATTTTCTAAACGCGCTGTCACAGTCGGGAAGCGTCGGCAAAGAGGAAAAGGACCTGGCTCTTTATAAGGCTTCAGCCCAGTACAAGCTCGGGAAGAGCGGAGAGGCACTAAAGACTCTCCAGGGTCTTTTGGAGTTTGACTCGAAGGATGTAAAGGCACTATATCTGATGGGGCTTATCTACTGTGACTGTAACAAGCCTTCAAAGGCCCTGAACTACCTGACAAAGGCTTGCAGCCTGTCCAGGAAATCATCGCTTTACGAGAATGCCTACCTGTCGCTTATTAATGCAGGCATGGGCGATCAGGCCGATACCTTCTATGAGAAAATGCCAAAAGAAGCCAGAGCCTCCAAAGAGGTTCTGAGACTTCGGGTCATAAGCTACGAAGACGGATCAGATTTTTCAAATGCGCTGGACAGTGCAGAGAGCTATCTGAGACAGTATCCGGATGATGAGGATATGGCAAAAGAAAAGGATTTTCTCGAGACAGCTTTAAAGACAGTGTCGACAGACAACGATGCTGAAGAAACAGAGACTACGGAGAATAACTGATGAAGATCATTATAAAAAATGGCCGTATCATAAATCCGGCAGACAGAATGGATACAGTTGCTGATCTCATAGTGGATAAAGGCATTATAGAGCGTATCGCTCCTGTAATAGAACAGAATGCAGGAGATACTGTCATAGACGCTTCTGGCTGCTGGGTAATGCCTGGATTTATAGATATGCATGTGCATCTGAGGGATCCGGGACAGACACAGAAAGAGACCATCGATACTGGAATAGAAGCAGCGGCAAATGGAGGCTTTACTACAATAGTCGCCATGGCAAATACCTCTCCTGTAGTCGATAATGTGGACACCTACAGGTACGTATGTGATAAGGCGGAAAAGAACGGAAAGGTCACTGTACTTCAGGCCGGATCTATCACTAAAGGACTCGGGGGAAAAGAACTGTCTGATCTGAAGGGCCTTATAGATGCAGGATGCAGAGTCTTCTCGGAAGACGGAAAGAGCGTCATGAATTCTGCTCTTATGAGACAGGCCATGTACATCATAAAAGAGGCTGGAGGCGTTATCTTAGATCACTGCGAGGACAAGCCTCTTGTAGAAGGCGGAGTCGTAAATATGTCCGAAGCTGGAAGGCTGGGTCTTAAAGGTATCTCAAACGCTGTGGAAGACATCATAGCGACCAGGGATATAATGCTGGCAAAAGAGACCGGTGTCTGGCTTCACCTCTGCCACTGTTCGACGGCCGGTGCAGAAGAGTATCTGTACAGGGCAAAGCAGCTCGGCATCCGTGTCAGCGGAGAAGTATGCCCGCATCATTTTGCGTTAAGCTGTGAAGACATACCTGACAGGTCAGATACGAATTACAAGATGAATCCGCCGCTCCGTACCAGGGCAGATGTGGCTGCACTTAGAGACGGACTTGCCAAGGGAGTATTTGACTGCATAAGCACAGACCACGCGCCACATACAGCAGAGGAGAAGTCCGCTGATTTTGCAAAGGCTCCGTTCGGAATAGTAGGACTTGAGACAGCGGCAGCTCTTACGAATTCTGTGTTAGTAAACGGCGGTTACCTGACTCCTATGGGAATGGCTGAAAAAATGAGCTATAATCCTTCACGGATCCTTGGACTCGATGCAGGAGACATAAGCACCGGAAGACAGGCTGATATAGTAGTCTTTGATCCGAAGAAGGTCTGGACCGTAGATCCGGAGCAGTTCAGGTCAAAGGGCAGAAATACTCCTTTTGCCGGAAAGAAGCTGACAGGTCAGGTAAAGACAGTCATACACAGAGGACAGATAACCAGGTAACAGAAAGGAAAACAGATGATAGAGAAGCTGATCTCTGAGATCCATAAGAAAGAAGCACCTATAGTAGTCGGACTTGATCCGAACCTCGCATTTATACCGTCTTTCATAAAGAAAGCAGCCATAGAGGAAAACGGTGAAACACTTGAAGCCGCAGCAGGCGCAGTGTTATCATTTAACAAGGCGATAGTAGACGCTGTCTACGACCTTATACCGGCAGTAAAGCCACAGATAGCCATGTATGAGCAGTTCGGTATTCCAGGACTCATAGCATATAAGGAGACTGTAGACTACTGTAAGAGCAAAGGCCTTTTCGTGATAGCAGACGTAAAGCGCGGAGATATAGGTTCTACATCTGAGTCCTATGCCATAGCTCATCTCGGGCAGATAAAGGTCGGAAAGAAGCCTCTTCCGGTATTTGACGCTGATTTTGCTACGGTAAACCCTTACCTGGGAACTGACGGAGTAAAGCCGTTTGTAGATGTGTGCAAAGCAAATGACAAGGGTATCTTCGTTCTCGTAAAGACTTCAAATCCTTCGAGCGGAGAGTTCCAGGACCAGAAGATAGGCAAAGACACGCTCTACGAGAAGGTCGGTGATAAGGTAGAAGAATGGGGAGAAGGCTTAAGACACGGGCAGTATTCTGATGTCGGAGCAGTGGTCGGAGCTACTTATCCTGAAATGGGAGCAGAGCTTAGAAAAAGAATGCCGCACACTTTTATCCTTGTTCCGGGATACGGGGCTCAGGGCGGCAAAGGAAAAGACTTAAAGGGATTTTTTGATAAAAACGGTGATGGCGCGATAGTGAATTCTTCGCGTGGCATCATAGCAGCATACACAAAGCAGGGATATGAAAAGTATGGAGAAGAGCATTTTGCTGATGCCTCAAGGGCAGCAGTGCTTGATATGAAGTATGATCTGAGAGATGCTCTGTAACGGGTCTCTTGGAGCTCAGGAGGAATGTCATGGATGAAAAAAGAAAAAAAGAAACTGGTTTTATCATGAGGCAGGAAGAAGTCGCGGAAAATATTTTTTCGATGTGGATAAATACGCCGGCTTCGCAGATAGCAAAGCCGGGACAGTTCATTGACCTGTTCTGCCATGATCAGAGCAGACTGCTGCCGCGTCCTATATCTATCTGCGAGATAGACCGTCTGCGCGGATCGATAAGACTCGTATACAGGGTATCGGGAAAGGGAACTAAGGAGTTTTCAAATCTGTCATCGGGAGACACTATACAGATGATCGGACCTCTCGGAAACGGTTTTCCTATCGACATACCGCAGAAAGATGCCATGATAATCGGCGGAGGCATTGGTATCCCGCCTATGCTCGAGCTGGCAAAGGAATTCCCGAGCAGCTGCAAGATAGTCCTTGGCTATAATAATTTTCCGTTCCTGAAAGAGGAGTTCGAGAAGACCGGTTCAAAGGTATATGTAGCTACAGAGAATGGAAGCTACGGAACAAAGGGAACTGTCGTGACTGCCATAATGGAGAATTATCTGAAGGCAAACGTGATCTTCGCGTGCGGTCCAGCACCGATGCTTCGTGCAGTGAAGAAATTCGCTCAGGCAAGGGGAATCGAATGCTACGTGTCGATGGAAGAGAGAATGGCCTGTGGAATCGGAGCCTGTCTTGGATGCACTGTCGATACAATCGACGTGAATGATCGTCTGAATGTGAAAAAGGCCCGTGTCTGCAAGGATGGCCCGGTATTCAACGCAAAGGAGGTTATCATCTGATGAGTAGACCTGATATGACGACTGATCTGGGTTTCGTGACACTTAAAAACCCGGTCATGACAGCTAGTGGAACCTTCGGAAGCGGAGAAGAATACTCGGAGTTCATAGATATCTCAAAGCTCGGTGCAGTAGTGACAAAGGGCGTTTCAAATGTACCGTGGGACGGGAATCCGTCACCGCGTATAGCAGAGACACCGTCCGGAATGCTAAATGCCATCGGACTTGAGAATCCTGGAGTTGACGTATTTTTAAAGCGGGACCTTCCATTTTTAAAAAAATCAGGTGCCACGGTCGGAGTCAATGTCTGTGGACACACTGAGGATGAGTACGTCGAGGTAGTGCGTAAGCTCACCGATGAGGTCATCGCATTTTTAGAGATAAATATCAGCTGCCCGAATGTCAAGGCTGGAGCGCTTTCATTCGGAACTGATCCTGCTGAGGTAGAGAAGATCACAAAGCTGATAAAGAAGAATACAGATAAGCCTGTAGTTATGAAACTGACTCCGAATGTGACAGACATAAAGGAGATAGCAAAGGCGGCAGAGGCCGGAGGAGCAGACGGTATTTCTCTGATAAATACGATCACCGGCATGAAGATAAATATCGACAGACAGACTTTTTTGCTGGCGAATAAGACCGGAGGACTCAGCGGTCCGGCCATTCATCCGGTAGCGGTACGCATGGTATATGAGGCATCAAATGCCGTAAAGATACCGGTTATCGGAATGGGAGGAATTGAGAAATGGCAGGATGCCGTAGAGATGATGCTTGCCGGAGCAAGTGCAGTAGCAGTTGGCGCTGCGAACTTCTATAACCCGGAGGCCTCTATCCAGATCATCGACGGCATCGAGAAGTATCTGGATGATCACGGAATTGAAAAAGTAAGCGACATAGTCGGAGCAGTACACTAAGTAGAAGGAGCAGAAGTGGAACAGTATAAGGAAGACTTCATACATTTTATGATAGACTGTCAGGTCTTAAAGTTCGGAGATTTTACGACAAAGAGCGGAAGACAGACACCATTTTTTATAAATACTGGATTTTACAGGACGGGAGCCCAGCTGAAAAAGCTCGGTGAGTACTATGCCAGAGCGATACATGATACTTTCGGTGAGGATTTTAATATCCTGTTCGGGCCAGCCTATAAGGGGATCCCTCTTTCTGTAGCAGCTTCTATCGCATTGCAGGAAGACTATGGCGTAGAAGTCGGATACGCTTCAAACAGAAAAGAAGCAAAGGACCACGGAGAAAGGGGAATCATACTCGGTACTCCGATAAATGACGGAGACAAGGTTGTGATCATAGAGGATGTGACCACAGCCGGTACTTCGATAAAGGAGACCTACCCTATCATAAAGGCACAGGGAAATGCTTTTGTCCTGGGACTTGTCGTTTCGGTAGACAGGCAGGAGAGAGGCACTGGAGAAAAGGCTGCTCTTGATGAGATAGCTGAGAACTTCGACATGAAGACGACTTCGATCGTTACGATGAAAGAAGTGGTAGAGTGCCTATACAACAAGCCATATAACGGCAGAGTCATCATCGACGACGAGCTCAAGGGAAGGATTGACGATTATTACAGCAGATATGGTGCTTGAGGATGGCGGAAAAAAGGCATGAGGGAATAAAACAGGCCCTTGGTGTCGTACTGTTCGTCATATATCTGATCGTTCTGGTCTACCTTCTTTTCTTCGCAGAGGGTTACGGCAGGACCGCGAGCTCGGAGATGAGGTATAACTTCATTCCGTTTCACGAGATAAAGAGATATCTGACGCACATAGACAGAATCGGTCCATGGCTTGTATTCATAAATGTATTCGGAAATATCCTGATCTTTCTTCCATTTGGATATCTGGTCAGTTTTTTCTGGAGAAAAAAGAATTTTATCGCGGTAAAGGCTTTTTTCCTAACTATGTTTTTTTCGTGCGCGATAGAATGCGCACAGCTGGTTACGAGAGTTGGAAGCTGTGACGTGGACGATGTGATACTTAACACTACAGGAGGACTTATAGGAAGCATCCTGTACCTTCTTATCAGATACTGCAGGAGAAAAAAATGAGCCGCATTCAGATGAAGCGCAGAAAAAAGAGAGAAAAGGCTTCGGCATCAGTCAGATCAGTCATCTGTGGGCTGGCTGGGCTTGTCGGGATCATTTTTCTGATATACAGCATATATGAGGCGGCGGTCTCAAAAAAAATGCCGCGACAGGTCACAGGGCTTTCAATGATTTTTTTCTTCCTGAGCCTGATAGAGTTGGTGTTCGGGATCCGCTTCGCAAAAGTCACCGGACATTCGGTCTCATCGAGAGTCCTTGGCGCTCTGATCCCGGCAGTAGCTTTTGCCGGGTATCTGGCGCTCTATGTGGTCGGGCTTTACCGGCTTTTATAATGGCAGCCCGGGATCTATGATCCCTTTATATATAAGCAGAAAAAGAAAGGATTGCAAATGGCACAGGTAGGTATTGTAATGGGAAGTGACTCTGATCTTCCTATAATGGCAAAGGCAGCTGACATTCTCGATCAGCTCGGGATCACGTATGAGATGAATGTGATAAGCGCTCACAGGGAGCCTGATGAATTTTTCGAATACGCGAAGTCAGCCGAGGGGAAGGGGATAAAGGTGATCATCGCAGGAGCAGGAAAGGCAGCACACCTTCCGGGTATGTGCGCGGCACTCTTCCCGATGCCAGTCATCGGTATCCCGATGAAGACTTCAGATCTCGGAGGAGTGGATTCACTCTATTCGATAGTTCAGATGCCGACAGGAATACCGGTCGCCACAGTTGCCATAAACGGCGGAGCAAATGCGGGGATCCTTGCAGCGAAGATCCTGGCAGTTTCTGACCCTGAGCTTCTGAAGAGACTTAAGGCATATGTAAACGACCTTAAGGAGCAGGTCAAAGAAAAAGACAAAAAGCTGAACGAGATTGGTTATAAAGCATATTTAAAGGAGCAGTAAATGGATTACAAGAATTCCGGAGTTGACATCGAGGCAGGATACAAGTCAGTTGAGCTGATGAAAAAATACGTAAAGGAGACTGTACGTCCTGAAGTATTAGGTGGGATAGGCGGTTTCTCAGGCGCATTTGATCTGAAAAAAATAAAGGACATGGACGATCCTGTCCTCCTTTCCGGGACTGATGGATGCGGCACAAAGGTAAAGCTGGCATTCCTTATGGATAAGCATGATACGATAGGAATTGACGCAGTTGCCATGTGTGTAAACGATGTGGCCTGTGCAGGCGGTGAGCCCTTATTTTTCTTAGACTATATCGCATGCGGAAAGAACTATCCGGAGAAGATAGCCCAGATCGTAAAAGGTGTGGCAGAGGGCTGCAAGCAGTCTGACTGCGCGCTGATCGGTGGAGAGACAGCAGAGCATCCGGGTCTCATGCCGGAAGATGAGTACGACCTCGCAGGATTTTCTGTCGGAATAGCAGACCGGAAAGACCTGATCACAGGTGAGGACATCCACGACGGAGACGTGCTTATCGGACTGGCTTCTACAGGTGTCCATTCAAACGGATTCTCCCTTGTCAGGAATGTATTCGAGATGACAAAGGAATCCCTCAACACTGCCTATGATGAGCTTGGCGGAAAGAAGCTCGGAGATGTGCTGATAGCACCTACGAGGATATATGTGCATGCACTTAAAGCCATAAAGGCAGCAGGCATAAAGGTACACGGAGTAAGCCATATTACTGGCGGCGGATTCTATGAGAATGTACCTAGAATGCTTCACGACGGAGTAAAGGCTGTCATCGAGAAGGACTCATATCCGATGCTTCCTATTTTCCCTCTGATGCAGAAGAAGGGTGACATCGACGAGCATGTGATGTACAACACTTTCAATATGGGAATCGGAATGGTGATCGCTGCTGAGAAGTCAGATGCCGATGCTGTGATAAAGGCAGCAGAGTCAGCCGGAGACAAGGCTTATGTGATCGGCCGTATAGAAGCCGGTGAGAAGGGAGTTACCTTATGCTGAAGCTGGCGGTTCTCGTATCAGGAGGCGGAACAAATCTTCAGGCTATAATGGACGCTGTCGACAGAGGAAACCTGGGCGAATGGGGCTTATCAAAGCTTCTCCAGGAGGATACTGATCTGGCACCTTCGGAGATCTGCGGACAGGTTAAGGACGCAGCTATAAATGATGCTGAGATCTCTATCGTTATCAGCAATAACGCTGACGCTTATGCGCTGAAGCGTGCGGAAGAGCATGACATAAAGACAGCCTGCATCAGCCCTAAGGATTTTGAGAACAGAGCCGATTTTAACAGGGCGCTTCTTGAGAGACTCCGGGCTGAGCAGGTAGACCTTATCGTTCTGGCGGGGTACCTCGTGGTCATTCCTCCGGAGATAGTCGAAGCATTCCCGAACCGTATTATCAATATCCACCCGTCACTTATTCCGTCCTTCTGTGGAAAGGGCTTCTATGGGCTCCATGTCCATGAGAAGGTTCTTGAAAAGGGAGTAAAGGTCAGTGGTGCTACGGTTCATTTCGTGGATTCCGGAACAGATACAGGCCCGGTGATCATGCAGAAGGCAGTGTATGTCAGAGGGGATGATACACCTGAGACACTGCAGAGAAGGATCATGGAGCAGGCTGAGTGGAAGCTGCTTCCTGGAGCCATCGATCTGATAGCACATGATATGATAACAGTAGAAAATGGAATCGTGAAATTCAAGGAGTCATAAATGAAGGTATTAGTCATTGGAAGCGGCGGAAGAGAGCATGCGATCTGTACCGCTGTCGCAAAGAGCCCACGCGTTGAAAAAATATACGCAGCTCCTGGAAATGCAGGTATAGCTCAGATCGCTGAGTGTGTTCCTATCGGAGCCATGGAGTTTGATAAGCTCGTCGCTTTTGCAAAAGAGAAGTCGATAGATTTTACCATAGTCGGAATGGACGATCCTCTCGTAGGAGGAGTCGTAGACGAATTCGAGAAGGCCGGACTTAAGGTATTCGGCCCGCGGAAAAATGCTGCGATCCTTGAAGGCAGCAAGGCTTTTTCAAAGGATCTGATGAAAAAATACGGGATACCTACGGCAGACTACGCTACATTCGATGATCCTGAAAAGGCACTCGAGTACTTAAAGACTGCGAAGATTCCTATAGTCTTAAAGGCGAGTGGACTGGCACTTGGAAAGGGCGTTCTGATATGTGAGACCAGGGAAGAAGCCTTTGAGGGTGTAAAGACTCTTATGGAGGACAAGAAGTTCGGGGAAGCCGGAGATACGATTGTCATCGAAGAATTCATGACCGGGCCGGAAGTCTCAGTCCTCTCATATACAGATGGAAAGACTATCCAGCTGATGAGTTCGGCAATGGATCACAAAAGAGCCGGAGACGGGGACACAGGCCTGAACACCGGCGGCATGGGTAATATCAGCCCGTCACCATACTACACTAAGGAAGTAGACGAGTTCTGCAAAAAGCACATCTATCAGAAGACTGTAGATGCTATGGCAGCAGAGGGCAGACCGTTTGTCGGAGTTATTTTCTTCGGACTCATGCTGACACCTGACGGGCCGAAGGTTCTGGAGTATAATTGCCGCTTCGGAGATCCTGAGGCTCAGGTAGTCCTTCCGCGACAGAAGACTGACATCATCGATGTCATGGAACACTGCGTAGACGGTACCTTAGACCAGATAAAGGTAGAGTTCGAAGACAATGCAGCCTGCTGTGTTATCCTCGCCAGTGATGGCTATCCTGTGAAGTACGACAAGGGATTCCCTATCACAGGACTCGACGATCCTATTTTCGATAACAAAAACTACTTCTGCTTTCATTCAGGAACGAAATTCTCAGAGGATGGAAAAACAGTTCTGACAAACGGCGGCCGTGTCTTAGGCATCACAGCTTTAGGCAAAGACTTAAAAGAAGCTCGCGCCAAAGCATACGAAGCCACAGAGCATGTATCATTTGAGAACAAATACATGCGGCACGACATCGGACATGCTATAGACGAGGTCCGTTAATTTTGAGAGATGCCTGTGCGCGCTCTCCGTATTATTAAGGAGAACACATCAATGGAATTACCGAAGGATCCGGCGATGCTCCTCTCCATCGTGAATATGCAGCTTCGTGACAAAGAACCGTCACTTGCTATGCTCGCTGGCAAATTCCAGACGAGTGAAGACGAGATAAAGAAGAAGCTGGCCACGATAGGATACGAGTACGACCCGGAAGTAAATCAGTTTGTATAATGGCAGTAAGAGACGATATAAAAGCGCAGCGCGAAAAACTAAAAGGCGCTCCGTTCAGGAAAAAAGCAGCATACTACCTGTATTATTATAAGATACATATCGTAGTCATAGCGCTTATAGCCATAGTGGCAGCGAGCATCATCCATTCGCAGGTTACCACGAAGCCGGCAGTGTTTACGGCTATGTTCATAAATGTGGAGAACACTCACACCACAGACGATACAGACCAGCTCTTAGAAAAAAAAGTGGCCGATATCGCAGGCATTGACACATCCAAAAATTCCGTCGATATGGACATGACGAGCACACTTACGCCTGGAGGAGCCAGAAATCAGATGGATCTGGGAATTCTCAGCAAGATCCAGGCCAGGACTATGAATAAAGAGCTTGATGTCATGGCAGCAGACGCCTGGAATTTTAACTATCTTGCGGGGCAGGCCTATTTTACGGACTTGAGAACGGTCTTATCTGATAAAGAGCTGGCTCGCTACAGCGATGATATCTACTATGTCGATAAGACAGAGCTCGATAAGCTCGCTAAAAAAATGCAGGATCCGGACTATGTCCAGCAGAATGTAGAACCAGAAGAGGCAAGAAAGACTGAAAAGGCATCTTCATTTGAGAAGCCTGATCCATCAAAAATGGATGATCCTGTACCGATCGGCATTATTTTAAATGAAGGCACTTTTGTAAAAAAGCACGGCATCTACAGTAAGACCGTAGGTGTCGCAGGGATAGTGCAGAATTCTGCAAATAAAAAGACAGCAGATGCGCTTATCTCCATACTTATGGACTGAGATCTGTGAACAGAAAGTGAAAATTGTAATTGTAGGCCGGCACCTGATATGCTATAATCGTTAGGCCTTAGCGGATCAGGTGTCGGATTTTTTATGCGTTTTTCCCATGAGTGCATATGAAGTCCGGTGAAAAGGGAAACGGGTGCAAATCCCGTGCGATCCCGTCACTGTGATAGAGGGGCGGTCGTTTTACCACTGTTCTTTCGGGAATGGGAAGGTGACCGCATCTGCATACCTTTTGAGCCAGGAGACCTGCCTGGTCCGTAGCAGACAAAAGACACGAGGACATGTATTTTTTTGCGAAAGGAGCAATACCATGAGAAAAAGATTTCTCACGCTGCTTTTAGCAGCAACCCTTGCAGCTACCTCAGCTGTACCAGTAGTTACCCAGCCAGCAAATGTTGAGGCAGCTACGAAGAAGACCACAAAGAAGAGCGCTAAAAAGACTACGAAAAAGAAGTCGGCAAAGAAGCTTACTGCAAAGCAGAAGAAAGCAAAGGCCGACCAGGCAGCTGCGGATAAGGTTCAGAATCTTATCGAAAAAATTTACGTTCAGGATAACGCAAAAGCAGGCGTTACCGACATGGATCTGAAGAAGGCAAAGCTCGCATGGGACAAGCTTACCACAGCACAAAAGAAACTTGTAGAGGACAGTGATTATTTTGGAAGAGATACCGGAGATGCAGCCGATGATGATCCACTTCACTGGAATCATATAGGCCCTAATGAAATTCTTGTAGTTTCATTTGGAACATCCTTTAATAACAGTCGTGCTGAGGATATTGGTGGAATTGAGAATGCCCTTACACAGGCTTATCAGAACAAAGGCTGGTCAGTCCGCAGAGCATTTACCTCGCAGATAATCATCAACCATGTTCAGGCTCGTGATAATGAGAAAATCGATAATGTAGAGCAGGCGCTTGACAGAGCTGTAAAGAACGGCGTTAAGAATCTCGTCATCCAGCCTACTCATCTGATGCATGGTGCAGAGTATGATGAGCTTGTAAACACAGTATCAAAATACAAAGAAAAATTTGATACTGTAACATTTTCAGAACCACTTCTTGGAGAGGTAGGGGCTAATGGTCAGTCTGTCAATGCCGATAAGAAAAATGTAGCAAAGGCTGTTGTAGCTCAGGCAGTTAGTGATGCGGGATTCAAGTCACTTGCAGATGCAAGGGCAAATGATACAGCTTTCGTATTCATGGGGCATGGAACATCACACGATGCAGCTATTACTTATGACCAGATGCAGTCACAGATGACAGATCTGAAATATGATAATGTGTTCATAGGTACGGTAGAGGGAAAGCCTGCGGATACGGCCTGTGCTCAAGTTATCGCAAAGATTAAGGAAGCTGGATACAAGAACGTAGTCCTTCGCCCACTTATGGTTGTCGCCGGTGATCATGCAAATAACGATATGGCTGGAAATGACGCAGATTCCTGGAAGTCACAGTTTATAGCTTCAAAGGCATTTGATTCTGTTAAGTGCCAGATTGCCGGACTCGGAAGAATTTCGGATATCGAGCAGATTTATGTACAGCACACAGCTAATGCACTTGCTGGAAATGCTATACAGCCAAAGGGCTTTGAAGGAAAGAATATAAAGGTCTCTGCAGCATCTGGTGCTGCTATTCAGGCAGTATCAGCTCCAGTTTCTGCTAAAAAAACTGAACTGAAAAAAGGTAAGTATAAGGTTGGGTTTGAAACCGACTTCTACATGTTTCACATGAATGATGCTCTGAATGGAAAAACAAAGCTTACGGTGAGTAAAAATGGTAAAATGACCGTTTATGTGCCACTGGCAAGCACTGGTTTTGATAAATTATATGTAGGTTCAAAGAGTAACGCTAAGAAGAAGGGCGCTAAGTATTGTAAGAGAAAGACGGTTGAGCTGAATGGAGAGAAAGCATATGCTTTTACTATTCCGGTAAAAAAACTTAACACTGAATTTACGATTGCCTGTCATGGAAAAGACAGTGGAAAATGGTTTGAACATACTGCAAAAGTAACTTACTAAAAATAAGGCGGACCCGATTGACCGGGCCCGCTTTTTATATATCACAGCAGCCGCTCTTCACCATTTACGGTGGCGGTGTCTGACGGGTCGAGCGGGATGATGAGACACTTCTCACCGTCGACGAAGGCGGTGGTCACATCATCCTGACGATCTTCAGGAACCTTGACATAGATGTCGGAGGACTTCCCATCGGTCGAGATGATACCAGTTTCTTCGAGTTTTTTATTTAGCGAAGCAACTTCACGCTGGAGAGCAGCTTTCTCATGGTGCAGATCCTGATCTTTTAAGAGACGGCTGTCAAGAAGCTCGTCGGCAACAGGAGCATCAGGGGAACCCTCGAAGTAATCATTGAAGCGCTCCTTGATGCGCTCGGCTTTCTGTTCGGGAACGCCGGCGGAAACGCAGATATCCTCGACATCCTGTCCATTTATTCCGACCTCAGTATCATCAGGGAGGTCTTCTTTCCTCTTATCTATAAATCCCGAAAGGGAGTCTGCTATATTAAAAATAGTTTCTTTGCTCTCATCAGAGTCTGAACCGACTGACTTCTCGATCATCCCTGCGAAAGCATTTTTCTTCTCGGTAGAAGTCAGGCGTGACTCAGCGTGCAGACCATTTTCCCAGAACTCCTTGTGCGGAGCCTTTGGATTTTTTGTATAGACAGTCACTGTGTTCACATCAGCATTTCTCTCGGAAAAAGACGGGAACATAAAAGCGCTTTCGACAGGGGCGACCGTCCAGTTTCTAAGAAGTGCACCGATCCTGTTTTCATCCTCGCGATATCCGAGAGCGGACTTTGAGAGGTTTACCGGACAGATCGCACAGAGAATATAGTCAAAAACGTCTTCAGACTCGCCGGTTTCGATATTATCAGAAGTCTTCATCGGGATGTCATAGACATCGTTAAAAAGTATGATCAGGAAATTCCCTGTGATCTGGTAATTCTCGATCACATTATCGAAAAAGTCATCGAGCACTGTCTCATCCTTGAGGCCTGTGACTTTCAGCTGGGTCAGTAGTGAATACTTTTCCCCGTTCATGACTTCATCGGTAGGAAACGGAAGCTGAAGGATATTGTTTCCAAGCTTTCCTGACAGGCACTTATTTGCTATATCAAGGTATTTAAAAAATTCTTCGTCCTCAAGCTCCAGTGGGCTCTCACCGAAGCTTAAGACCTTATTTTTCTCATTATCGACATAGCAGCCCGCGATCCGTGTGAAGTTGTGCGATTCCTTCTTATATCTTCTCTTTATCTCAAGTATATCTTTTTTTGTCATCTCTGCAGTTCCTTTCTTTAGCGTCCGATAATTATATCATAATCGCTTGTATTTTTCACTGTCATGCGTTAAACTATAAAAGCATGGCTTCAGGGACATGTGCATTAGAAAAATAGAAGGAGTCTAAAGATATGAGACAGGACCTTACAGATGTAAAGGAACTTTTTAAAGACACTGATAAGTATATAGGAACCACGGCAAAAGTGGCCGGATGGGTCAGAAATAACCGTAATTCAAAGAACGTCGGATTTCTTATAGTAAATGACGGCACTTATTTCACACCGCTGCAGGTGGTTTACTCAGCAGACACAAAGGATTTCGAAAAGCTCGGAAACTTAAACGTCGGAACCGCTGTGATCGCAGAGGGAAAGCTCGTAGCTACGCCGGATGCCAAGCAGCCGTTTGAGCTCCAGGCTACCTCAGTAGAAGTCGAAGGAGAGAGCACTCCTGACTATCCGCTCCAGAAGAAGAGACACTCGATGGAGTTCCTTCGCACTATCCCGCATCTTAGAGCCAGAACGAATACGTTCGAAGCTGTTTTTAAGGTAAGAAGCCTTGCAGCTTACGCTATCCATAAATTCTTCCAGGAGAGGAACTTCGTATATGTACACACTCCGCTTATCACTGGAAGTGACGCAGAGGGTGCCGGTGAGATGTTCCAGGTTACGACACTTGACTTAAATGACGTACCGAAGACTGATGATGGAAAAGTAGATTACACGAAGGATTTTTTCGGTAAAGAGACGAACCTGACAGTTTCAGGACAGTTAAACGGTGAGACCTTCGCTCAGGCTTTCAAGAACATCTATACTTTCGGACCGACCTTCCGTGCAGAGGATTCAAATACGACAAGACATGCTGCAGAGTTCTGGATGATCGAGCCTGAGATCGCATTCGCTGACCTTGAGGATGACATGGAGCTCGCTGAGAGCATGCTCAAGTACATCATAAACTACGTGCTCGAGAACGCGCCTGCCGAGATGGAGTTTTTCAATAACTTTGTAGACAAGGGATTGATCGAGAGACTCCATAATGTAGTGGATAATGACTTCGCCCGTGTGACCTACACAGAGGCAGTCGATATCCTGATGAAGCATAACGATAAATTCGATTACAAGGTTTCATGGGGCACTGACCTTCAGACAGAGCACGAGAGATATCTGACCGAGCAGATCTACAAGAGACCTGTTTTCGTGACTGACTATCCGAAGGAGATAAAGGCCTTCTATATGAAGCTGAATCCGGACGGAAAGACTGTAGCAGCAGTTGACTGTCTGGTTCCGGGAATCGGTGAGATCATCGGAGGCTCACAGCGTGAGGATGACTTCGATCTCCTGAAAAAGAGAATGGACGAACTCGGAATGGACGAGCGCCAGTACGATTTCTACCTCGATCTTCGTAAATACGGATCTACCCGCCACGCCGGTTTCGGCCTCGGTTTCGAGAGATGTGTCATGTACCTTACAGGAATGGGAAATATAAGAGACGTGATCCCATTCCCACGTACAGTCGGAAACTGCGAACTTTAATTATATGGGAAGCGGCTGCAGATAAACGAGCGCGAGGAGCAGAAAAACGCCGTTGAGCAGGCGGCTGCCTGCCGCCCCATACCTATGAAAGGAAAGAGAAATGAGTGATATAAAAATACCGGAGGGGTACAAGTCGGCATTAGACCTTAAGGAGACGCAGATCGCCATTAAGCAGGTCAAGGATTTTTTTCAGGGCCAGCTCTCAGCAGAACTGAATCTGCACAGAGTCACTGCACCGCTCTTTGTCACACCGGAGTCCGGACTGAATGATAACCTGAATGGCGTTGAGCGCCCGGTTTCATTTGGTATCAAAGAGCAGAATGAGCGCAAAGCTGAGATAGTCCACTCCCTGGCAAAATGGAAGAGAATGGCGCTCGGCAGATACGGCTTTGGTGTCGGTGAAGGACTTTACACCGATATGAACGCCATCAGACGTGACGAGGACACTGACAATATCCACTCTATCTACGTCGACCAGTGGGACTGGGAGCGCGTTATAGCCCATCAGGACAGAACAGAAGAGACGCTTCACGAGACTGTAAAGAGCGTTTACGAGGCACTCCGTGTCACCGAAAAGCACATGAGTAACCTTTATGATTACATCACCTGCTTCCTTCCAGAGGAGATCACTTTTGTCACCAGCCAGGAGCTTCTCGACAGATGGCCGGACCTCTCTCCGAAGGAGAGAGAGTACAATGCCGCCAAAGAGCATGGGGCTATCTTTGTAGAAAAAATAGGCGGACCGCTTTCAGATGGAAAGCCGCATGACGGTAGAGCTCCGGACTACGATGACTGGAACCTGAACGGCGACATCATCGTATATTTCCCGGTTGACGATATAGCACTCGAGCTCTCATCGATGGGAATAAGAGTCGACGAGGTCTCGCTTCCTGCACAGCTTAAGGCAGCAGGCTGCGAAGACAGGCTCTCACTTCCGTTCCACAAGGCCATAATGGAGAAAAAGCTTCCGTACACCATCGGAGGTGGCATCGGGCAGTCCCGTATCTGCATGTTCTTCTTGAGAAAGTGCCACATCGGTGAGGTTCAGGTATCTCTCTGGCCGGAAAAGGACGTGCAGTTCGCTAATGAACACGGGGTGACTTTACTATGAGCAGGAATCTACACACAGAGGAGATGGACCGGCTTTTTGACGGGATCCTGACACTTCAGAGCAGGGAAGAGGCCTATCGGTTTTTTGAAGATCTCTGCACTGCTGGCGAGCTGGAAGCCATGCAGCAGAGGTTCGAAGTCGCATCGATGCTCCGTGACAAAAATACCTACTCGGAGATCGCTGACAAGACCGGTGCTTCGACTGCTACGATAAGCCGCGTGAACCGTGCGCTGCTGTATGGAGACGACGGCTATGAACTCGTGATAAAGAGACTTGAAGAGAAATAACTATGGAAGACTTGAAAAAAATACTGAATAAAGAGCAGCTCGAAGGGGTCCTCACGACTGAGGGCCCTGTTCTTATCTTGGCAGGCGCCGGTTCGGGCAAGACCAGAGTATTAACGCACCGTGTCGCCTATCTGATCGCTGAAAAAAATGTGAATCCGTGGAACATCATGGCTATCACTTTTACTAATAAAGCGGCCGGAGAGATGCGTGAGAGAGTTGACAGACTCGCTGAGGAAGGAGCTGAGGGCGTCTGGATATCGACTTTTCACTCGGCCTGTGTGCGGATCTTAAGGCGTTTTGCAGACAGGATAGGCTTCAAGAACAGCTTCTCCATCTACGATTCAGATGATTCGAAGAGCCTGATGAAGCAGATCATAAAGGCAAAGAACTTAGATCCGAAGAAGTATAAGGAGAAGCGTTTCCTTGGCAGGATCTCTGATTTTAAAAATCAGCTGATCGACTGTGATGAAGCAGAAAAATACTTAAGAGGCTCTGAAGGAAGACTCACGGCTGGCATTTACAGGGAGTACCAGGCGAGGCTGAAGTCGAACAATGCCATGGACTTCGATGACCTGATAATGAACACCGTCCTTCTCCTGAAGACCGACAAGGAAGTCCGTGATTACTATAATGACAGACTCCATTATATCATGGTCGACGAGTATCAGGACACAAATGCTGCGCAGTTTGAGCTGATAAAGCTCTTATCAGAACAGAGGAAAAATCTCTGCGTCGTAGGTGATGACGACCAGTCCATCTATAAATTCAGAGGCGCCGACATTACGAATATCCTGAGCTTCGAAGAGCATTTTCCAGGGGCAAAGGTCATAAAGCTCGAGCAGAACTACAGGTCGTACACGACCATTCTCGACGCCGCAAACGCTGTTATAAGCCATAATCACGGCAGAAAAGAGAAGAAGCTCTGGTCTGACCGCGGAGAGGGCACAAAGATCCGTTTCAGAAGATTTGAGAGTGGGTACGAAGAAGCCGATTTTATCGCAAGTGACATCAGGTCGCGTGAGAAGAGCCTGACTGATGACTTCAGGGATTTTGCGATTCTGTACAGGACGAACGCCCAGTCGCGTACTCTCGAGGAGAAGCTGATGATGGACGGTATTCCGTACCGTATAGTTGGCGGGATAAACTTCTATCAGAGGCGAGAGATAAAGGATATCCTGGCGTATCTGACGGCTATCGAAAACCCGGATAATGACGTCGCGGTCAGACGAATCCTGAATGTCCCGAAGCGTGGCATCGGAGCTACCACTGAGGGAAAAATAGCCCAGTACGCGCTTGAGCACAGCCTTTCTTTTTATGATGGGATGCAGCTTGGTGTAGAAAATGCTATGTTCGGCCGTTCGGGGAAAAAACTTCAAGACTTCATGTCGTTTATAGACACTCTGCGCACGAAGCTTAAGTTCCACGGAGTTACAGGACTTGTAAAGGATATAATAGAAGATACCGGCTATGCGAATGATCTGAAGCTCGAGGACACTGACGAGAGCAAAGCCAGGCTCGAGAACCTCGATGAGCTGATAAATAAGGCGGCTGCTTTTGAACGCCAGATGGATGAGGACGAGGAGACAAAGAACCTGCCAGCAGAGGAGAGGCTTTCACTTTTCTTACAGGACGTCTCTCTTATGACGAGCGCCGATACTGGTGATGACGACGATAACCACGTGACACTGATGACGCTCCATGCCGCAAAGGGACTGGAGTTCCCTAATGTCTATATCACCGGTCTTGAGGACGGGCTTTTCCCTTCGCAGCTTTCGATAAACGCTGATGACAGTGACGAGGAGATAGAAGAGGAGCGCCGCCTGATGTATGTCGGTATCACGAGGGCAAAAGACACCCTGACCCTGACCTGCGCGAAAGCCAGAATGGTGCGCGGACAGACCGAGTACATGCCGGTTTCCCGCTTTGTAAAGGAGATACCGCAGTCTCTCCTCGACGGAAAAATAAACAGCACGAGCCATAGTAACAGCAGCCCGTCTCTTTCTTCAAATGCTGACAGATTCCGCATATCGGAGCCTGAGGAAAACAGCTACGGGAGCCTGGCTTACGGCGGCGTGTTCGGATACTCCGGAAACGCCAAAGGCTCAAAGAGAAAAACGCGCGCGAAGAAAGATGATATCTCAAAACTCTACACGAAGGGAGCAGACATCGGAAAGACTGATCTCGACTACGGCGTCGGCGACCGTGTGGATCATACGAAGTTCGGAGAAGGCACTGTAGTCGACATAAAGGACGGCGGCCGTGACTATGAAGTCACCGTAGAGTTCGACACCGCCGGCCGCAAGAAGATGTTCGCCGGGTTTGCGAAGCTGAAGAAGCTGTGATGCTATTGTCGACTGAACAGTGCCGTCATCTCTGCATTCCCTGTTCTCGGGAACATATCCACGCAGGCCAGGCGCCTGACCTCGTAGCCGGCGTTTAGAAATGCCGGGATGTCGCGGGCGAGGGACTGGGGCTTGCAGGCGATGTAGATGATAGAAGGAACCTCATAGGAGAGAATTTTTGTCAGAGCTTTGGGCTGTAAGCCTTCACGCGGAGGGTCGACTATGATGTAGTCAGGCTTTTTATCGAGAGAATCGAGCACTTTAAAGACGTCACCGCAGATAAAATCGCAGTTAGTGATGCTGTTTGCGGCGGCGTTTTGTTTTGCAGCTTCTACAGCTTCAGGTACTATCTCGACACCTGTCACATGGGAAGCATAAGGTGAAATGATCTGGGTGATAGTCCCTGTCCCGCAGTAGAGATCGAAGACTTCCGCAGGCTTTTCACCGTTAAGTGCTTCCTTTAAGTAGGAACCTGCCTTTCCGTAGAGCTTTTCAGCTCCGGCAGAGTTCGTCTGGAAAAATGAGAATGGCGTTATCTTAAATGAAAGCCCGCAGAGCTTCTCAAAGAAATGATCCTCACCGAAGAGCACTTCCGTTCCCTGATCTTTTACTGAATCTGAAAAAGAATTATTCCTCGTGTGAAGGATCCCGACTATCTCTCCGTTCAGATCAAGTCCTCTGAGCGCTGACACATATCCTGCAAGAAGTTCCTTTTCTGCATTTTTTTCGTCAGAAGTCATCGGAGGGTGGTCTTCCGTAAGTCCTCCACGATTATCGGTAAAAGGCATGAACCTCTCTGACTCCTTCAGCTCACCAGTCCAGCTGTCCGGAAGATAATCAGCTGTTACCAGGTCGATAAGTATCTGTCCGGTAAAATGCGCACGCCTTACCAGAAGGTGACGCAGGTATCCACGATGGGTTCCCTTGCGATAGAAAGCCGCGTCTTTAAAGTATTTCCTTGTTGAATCAACTATCAATCCAAAATCGGGATGACAGATCCGGCATCCGGGAACAGATACTATGTCGTAGAAGCTGCCCTTACGGTGCATTCCGAGCTCTAACGGACCGTCTATGACGCGGTTTCCGAAGGTGAACTCCATTTTGTTACGGTAACTGTAGCATGAATCACTTCCGGTGATACCCTCAAAGACAGTATCAAAAGAAGGAACGACCTTTTTAAAGAGCTTTCTTATCTGGTGCTCTTTTATCTGAAGCTCGTCATCATAGGAAATAGTCTGATACAGGCAGCCTCCGCACCTGTCTCCATCCTCGCCTGCATAGCAGAAATGAGGACAGTGCGAGTCAGTTTCGATGTTACTTTTCTGGATGATACGTTTCAGCTCGCCTTTTGTATTATCTACTGAGGTACGGGTGAGTCTAAGCTCTACCTCCTGACCAGGGATAACGCCCTTTACTGATGCTGTCCTGTCAGTTCCGTCTATAAGGACCTTTCCGGTAGATGGAAAGGAAGTGTCTATTACTTTTCCGGTTACTAGATCATTTTTCTTCATATACACATAATAAAAGCCGCAGCGCCCTGCTGCGGCTAAAAACTCGCTTAAAGGTTCTCAGATGTCAGGCTTTCTCAGCATCATCTGCGAAAAGGTCATCATCATCGTCATCGAATGCATCGTCGAAATCATCATCAAATGCATCATCGTAATCAGGTGTGAAGTAACGGTAAAGGGCGTAAGCAACTCCGCAGATAACAGCTATAACACCGATGAAAATAAGAAGTCCTTTGATAAATTTCTTCATGTCCTTTTTCTCCTTCTTTTGCTGTAAGATCTCTTTTCTGGTTCTGACAAGGCTTATAGGCTTATCGATAATGCTTTTGAGTTTATCTGTATCGATAAGGTCTGCCAGGTCATCCTTTGTAAGTTCCCTGGAAAATATTTTCATAATACCTCCTGTCGTAAAAAGTATGTCTGAATTATTTCCATTATAGCACACCGGAATTTAAAAAACACCCATAATTTGTTTTTTTTCACTCATCTTTCGTTACCGCTTATAATAGTCGTATGTCTTGAAATTATAAAGCGTAGAGCGACCGGTTTCAAGAAATATAAGACTGATTTTTGACAAAAATCTTAAATTTTTATTTATTTCGCAGGTGAAAAGGCTTATAATGAAAATTATAAATCGCCGGACAGATCGAAACGGATAGAATGAAACGGCGACATTTTTAAAGTAAGGAGGAAACTGAAGGTATGAGTGCAGAAGGAAAGGGTTTAAAGAAAAAGGGATACCGGAGCGTCGGACAGTCGATAATGCTCATGAACCTGATCATCGTGATCATAGTATCAGTTCTGGTCAGCGCCATAGCTATTTTTTCACTGAACAGGACATTCAGGGAGTCGATGGACGTCTACCATTCGGCAAAGCTCGAAGGGTACAAGCAGGAGATCGTATCCGAGACACAGTCGGCCATTTCGATGGTGCAGATGGAGTACGACAAGTACAAGAACGGAGAGATGACAGAGGAGCAGGCAAAGAAGAGGGCTGCTGAGGACATCAGGTATTTCAGATACCGTGATGACCAGAGCGGTTATTTCTGGATAGATGACCTCGACTATAACCTCGTGATGCACCCGATCCTCACTGATCAGGAGGGTACAAATCGTAAGGATCTCGAGGATAAGAAGGGCAACATGATCATACAGATGATCAGAAAGTCATGTACCTCATCCAGGAAAGGCGGCTTTAACGAGTTCTATTCCACTAAGGCAGACGGAAAGACTGTAGCGCCAAAGCTCGCGTATTCACAGCTTTTTGAACCTTGGGGCTGGATGCTTTCGACAGGAAACTACACCGATGATATGAGCAAGGAGATGGCATCTACAGAGAAGTCACTTAAGGCTATGAATGACCAGATGGTCATCGGAATGATCATCCTGATGATCGCCTGCATAGTCGTGAGCGCGATCGTTTCATTCAAAGTAGGAAAGAAGACTGTAGCTCCGCTCCAGAAAATCCAGAAATTCGCCGACAGAATGGCAAAAGGAGACCTGCGCCAGAGCATAGAAGTCGCGTCGAAGAACGAGTTCGGAGACACCGGGCGGGAATTAAACGCCGCCCAGCATAATATGGAATCAATGATCTCGAAGGCATCAGCTTCATGTGCTTCACTTGAAAAATCCATCGAGGAATTTTCAAATAACTTCGGCAGTATGACAGATGCGATAACAAACGTATCAAAGGCTGTAAACGATATCGCTGAGAATAACACAGAGCAGGCTAAGGCTACATCTGATGCAGCAAACGGCATAGAAATACTTTCTGGAAGCATTGACGATTCTACTGCAAATGTAAAGTCGCTCGACCAGAATGCTTCAGATATGATGGATCTGTCAAAGCAGTCAGCTGATACACTTAATGCACTGATCGAAAAGAACGAGACTACGATGAAGGATATCGAGACTATGTCAGATCAGACACAGCAGACTTCAGACTCTGTTGCGAAGATAGCTGACGCAGCGAACCTGATCTCTGAGATTGCTTCACAGACTAACCTCCTTTCGCTGAACGCTTCCATAGAGGCTGCCAGAGCGGGAGAGGCCGGCAGAGGCTTTGCCGTAGTAGCTGAAGAAATCGGAAATCTTGCCAACCAGTCAGACGAGTCGGCAAAGACCATTAACTCGATAGTCGGAGAACTCGTAGATAACTCGGAAAAACAGGTCGAGATCATGAAGAGGATGCAGTCCGTATCGCAGGAGCAGGTAACAGCATTCACAGAGACAAAGGATATCTTCGTAAAGCTCAGACAGTCACTTCAGAGCTGCGGGGATTCGGCAAGGAATATTTCCGATAGTATCCATACTATGTCTGATGAGCGTGACCGTATCAAGGGCAATATCGAATCCCTTAATGATGCAGCTACTGATAATGCCGCATCTACAGAGGAGACTTCGAGCATGGCTGCAGAGCTCGACTCGGAAGTAAATCAGTCCCGCGAGCTTATCGCAGACCTCGAATCGAACCTGAAGGAATTATCCGACGCTATGTCGATGTTCCAGGTCTGACCATTGAAAAAATGTCCGGTCCGACGCAACGGGCCGGACTATTTTTTTATGCTTGCATAATCGAGCATTTGTGATAGAATATGTAAGGGTGCGCCCGGACCCTTTAAAGGACGCATCCGGAATAAGAAAACTATTTTTATAGGAGGAAATCAAATGGCAGACAAGAAGTGGGTCTACAAGTTCAATGAAGGCAGAGCCAGCATGCGTAACCTCTTAGGAGGAAAAGGATGTAACCTTGCCGAGATGACATACATGGGTATGCCGATCCCGAAGGGCTTCACTATCACCACAGAGGCTTGTACAGAGTATTATAACAACGGAAAGGGCCTTACAAAGGAGATCACAGATCAGATTTATGATAACCTCGAGTGGCTCGAGAAAGAGAACGGAAAGAAATTCGGTGATCCGGATGATCCGCTTCTTGTATCAGTTCGTTCTGGTGCCCGTGCATCAATGCCTGGTATGATGGATACTATCCTGAACCTTGGACTTAACGATGTAGCAGTTGAGGGCTTCGCAAAGAAGACCGGCAACCCACGTTTCGCATATGATTCATATCGTCGTTTCATCCAGATGTATTCAGACGTTGTTATGGAAGTTTCCAAGTCTCTTTTTGAGAAGGAGATCGACGACGTTAAGGCCAAGAAGGGCATCAAGTATGATGTCGAGATGGACGTAGATGATCTGAAGGAACTCGTTAGAAGATTCAAGAAGATCTACAAGGATGCTCTTGGAAAGGATTTCCCACAGGATGCCAAGGAGCAGCTGATGGGTGCCGTTCTCGCAGTATTCCGTTCATGGGATAACCCACGTGCCATTGTTTACCGCCGTATGAATGATATCCCTGGAGACTGGGGAACAGCTGTAAACGTACAGACCATGGTATTCGGTAACAAGGGTAACACATCAGGTACTGGTGTTGCATTCACCCGTGACCCGGCTACAGGTGAGAAGGGTATCTTCGGTGAGTACCTTCTTAACGCACAGGGTGAGGACGTTGTTGCAGGTGTTCGTACACCGCAGCCTATCAGCACTCTTGCAGATGCTATGCCAGACGTATACAAGCAGTTCATGGAGCTCGCTGAGGGTCTTGAGAATCACTTCCATGATATGCAGGATATGGAGTTCACCATCGAGGAAGGAAAGCTTTACTTCCTTCAGACACGTAATGGTAAGAGAACAGCCAGGGCAGCCATAAAGATCGCCTGTGACCTCGTAGATGAGGGACAGATCGATGAGAAGACAGCTGTTACACGTATCGAGGCAAAGAGCCTTGACCAGCTGCTTCACCCAGTATTCGATCCAGAAGCTCTTAAGGGCGCCAAGAAGATCGGACAGGCTCTCCCGGCATCTCCTGGAGCTGCAGCAGGTAAGGTCGTATTTACCGCTGAGGATGCTAAGGCTCAGGGTAAGGGCGGAAAAGGCGAGAGAGTCGTACTTGTTCGTCTTGAGACTTCACCAGAGGATATCGAAGGTATGAGCGCTGCTCAGGGTATCCTTACAGTTCGTGGTGGTATGACATCACACGCAGCCGTTGTTGCCCGTGGTATGGGAACCTGCTGTGTATCTGGATGCTCAGATATCACAAATATCGACGAAGAGAAGAAAGAGTTCACTCTTGACGGAATTACCTTCCATGAGGGAGATTACATCTCACTTGATGGTTCTACAGGAAACATCTACCAGGGTGATGTAAAGACAAAAGAGGCTTCAGTTTCAGGCGACTTCGCTCGTGTAATGGGCTGGGCTGATAAGTATAGAAGACTTCAGGTTCGTACAAATGCTGATACTCCGCGTGATGCGAAGAAGGCTCGTGAGCTTGGTGCTCAGGGAATCGGTCTCTGCCGTACAGAGCATATGTTCTTCAACGGAAACAGGATCGATGCTTTCCGTGAGATGATCTGCTCAGATACAGTAGAAGAGAGAAAGAAAGCATTAGCAAAGATCGAGCCGTATCAGGAAGACGACTTCAAGCAGCTCTATGAGGCTATGGAAGGCGATCCTGTTACTATCCGTTTCCTGGATCCACCTCTTCATGAGTTCGTTCCACAGACTGAGGAAGACATCGAGAAGCTCGCTAAGACACAGGGTAAGACAGTTCAGCAGATCAAGGACATCATCGCTGGCCTCAAGGAGTTCAACCCTATGATGGGTCACAGAGGATGCCGTCTTGCTGTTACATATCCTGAGATCGCTGAGATGCAGACTACAGCTGTTATCAAGGCTGCACTCGCTGTAAAGAAGGAGCATCCGGACTGGAACCTCGTTCCTGAGATCATGATCCCTCTTGTTTGCGAAGAGAAAGAGCTTAAGTTCGTTAAGAAGACAGTCGTTGAGACAGCTGACAAGCTGATCAAAGAGACTGGTTCTGATATGAAGTATGAAGTTGGTACTATGATCGAGATCCCAAGAGCTGCTCTTACAGCTGATGAGATCGCAAAGGACGCTGAGTTCTTCTGCTTCGGTACTAACGACCTTACTCAGATGACCTTCGGTTTCTCACGTGATGACGCCGGTAAGTTCCTTGATTCTTACTATGAGAACAAGATCTTCGAGTCTGATCCGTTCGCTCGTCTTGATACAGACGGTGTCGGCAAGCTGATGAAGTTCGCTGTTGACAATGGTAAGAAGACTCGTCCGGAGCTTCACTGCGGTATCTGCGGAGAGCACGGCGGAGATCCTTCATCGATCGAGTTCTGCGATGAGATCGGTCTTGACTATGTATCCTGCTCACCTTTCCGTGTACCTATCGCTCGTCTTGCAGCAGCACAGGCAGCTATCGCAGATGCACGTCAGTAAAGAAAGCAAGCTGATTTTTAGGAACTTTTGAGCTTGAAATAAGGCTATTCCTGGTATAGGGTGTCTACTTTAGACACCCTATATTTTTTTATTAAAAAATATAAGGTGCTATAGAAGCACTGGCTCTGGTGGGTGTATATAATATCCATTAACTATCTGCGCATAATCTGATATTTTGTATATAACATACTTGCGTATAATCAAAAAACAAGGTATAATGTGCGCATAATCAAAAAATATAAAAGCTGTTTATCTGCGTATAATCTAAAAATAAGCAGGCCGCACATGTGCGTATAATTTAGAGGTGCTTATGGTATTACAAAGAAAAATATATAAAAAACTTTTGGAATGGAAGAATGAAAGCAAAGGGAAAAAAGCGCTTATGGTGGAAGGGGCGCGTCGAATCGGAAAGTCTACCATCTGTGAGGAGTCATGAAAAAACCGCTATCAGAAGCATAACCAGTGAAGCGATAAACCAGATCTTCGGGGTAGTGCTTCTTTTATCAGCGCCCTCAACAGCTATTTCTGTCCATCTTCTGTCAAGATACTCGCCGCCGCAATACCTGCAGTGGCGTATTGGCGTGCCATAGGCGAAAGAATTTGTATCCTCTCTGTTCTTCTTCCCGCACATCGGACAGTTCCATTCAAGATAAGTAAGTGACATATATATTATCCTCCTCGAAATACTACTCTTAATATATCATGTATAAGATAAGGTTGTCAGACGGCCAAATATTATGTAGTAGCAAAATCCTGGGTTGAATTATGGCTGAATATAGTGTATGATATAGCTACAAGGAGGAAAGCAATATGCCTATTATACCAATGAAAGATCTGAAGAATACAACAGAGATTGAACGCAGGTGCAACGAGACGGACGGGCCTGTTTATATAACTAAAAACGGATACGGGAGCCTTGTCGTCATGAGCATGGATTATTACGAACGGACGATGGGGAAGATCAGAGAGGCTTCTATTGTAAACAAGGGTCTCCGGGATATTGAGCAGGGACATACGACAGATGGTAGAGAAGCCCTTGACGAAATAAGGAGGACACATGCAGACCGGAATATTCACATATCGGCTGTCTGATGCTGCTAAAGAAGACATGGTAGAAATATATGATTATATTTCATTCAATTTATCAAATCCGGATGCTGCAAATGCTTTTTTTGATGAATTCGACATAAAAGCTGTAGAAATCTGTAAATCGCCAAAAAGCGGAATACCTGTGAATAATGAGTATATCATTCGTGATGATGTACGCAAATTTCTTGTAAAAAATTATATTGCATATTATATAGCGGATTTTGAAAATAATGAGATTCAGATTGCCAGGGTGGTATACGGCGGCATGGATCAGGAAAAAGTTTTCAGGAAGACATCATTCTGATAATATGAAATAGCAACTATCGGATAAATCACCGTTTACCGATGTGCACCGGATCCGGACACAATTTACAAAAGCAGGGCCAGAAGCCCTGTTTTCACCTGCCAGAAACGAGGGTAAAAATAGAGTTGTCTCAAAAAACGGGACAACTCTATTTTTGTGGAAGAAATCACTCGAACAGAATTGCGTGTACAATTCTGCTCCGGCAGATCGTTTTTTGATGAAAAACCTCATGCCGGATGGAATCACGAAAAATTGTATGCACAATTTTTGTTTAAGGATAGTATTTCGATGAAGTGCCATAGGTGTCAAACGGCGAATTGGCAGCGGAATGAAAATCAAATTATTTTCGGAGAATACTTCTCCCCGGCTGCGCAGTCACACCGGTGACAGCACATTGTCAGCGGATTGACTGCGGAATCAGGGAGGAGGATTAGTCAAGGTTCTGGTTGCTTACGGCCGCCAAGATGGTTTCTGTGTCTATGCATTTTTTACCCTATTGAGCTCCAATAACTATGGCATCCGACATGATATTATCTATCGTTCGAGGATTTCCGCGTGCATGACCAGCGATTGCTGATAATGCAGCATCTTCGATGATGGCTTTAGAGGATCCTGCACTGCACAGCTTGTGTACGATATACGCTACTGTTTCTTCATCAGATAAACCTTTATATTTGTAATGCACCGTGATACGTTGTCTGAGTGCTTCATAAACAGGAGGAAAATTTTTCCTTATGTACCATTTCATATAAGGAATGCCTTACGGCTGATATCGTACTTTTTAACAGACCTTACCATTCACGGCGTTTGTCGTTATAAACACCTAGCCAGCGATAGAGGATAGACGGTGATATAAAGTATTCCTCGCAGAGCCTCTCAACGGTCATGAGATGGCAAGAATAAACCGCAAGAACGATGATAATGTAAAAAAGGCTATAATGTAGATATGGGACGATAGGATCTGATAAGATGGCATGGGTATGGCCGCACTCACAGATAACCCTTGTTATCCTTATAGATTGGGTGGAGGGAGAATAATCCTTGAAATCGATAATGTAGCGATTGTAGCTGCCATAGGGGTGGCAGCCGCCTTTGAGGCCACAGGAAGGGCATACCTCCTCTTCTATCCGAAGTTCCTTATTGACAGCCTCATTCATATCAAAACCAGAAATTTTTGATTTTTTTAGCTGAATTAACTTGCAAATGATCGTATTCTTTCGTATCATAGTGATGTTCCGTGTCTTAGGGCATGACCCTGTATGTTACACGGTTTGTGGTAAGAGGAAGAGCACGACTTTCCAGGTGGGGCTCCTCCTCTTTTTTATTTATTTACAGCCGGATATACTATACCGAAAGATAATAATTATTGCAAGAAAAAAGTGTGCCGTTATATACAGCACACTCTAATAGCTAAAATTATAGTATTCTGATTTTAATTCGCAGTTATTTTGCGGTAGGCGGAGAACATAAAATGACGCATTACAATATCATAGATTTCAGCGGCCTTATACTTACTGATTTCACCAGAATAAATCCGGCGACCAATGTTCAAACGTTGTTCTTTGGTGTATTTCATGGTAAACCTCTTGTTCAAGTAGAGAAGATCAACTGTTTTAGAAATGGATAGTCTCTATCTTTATTATGTAAGATCCGTGTCCAAAAATTAACCCCTCCGTGTCTAAATAAGTTTTGTGCTGGAGTCACCGGTTAAGCCGAAACTTATACTTGGCGTTTCATATAGCGTCACTATATCGAGCAGCCAAGGTGGCAAGATAAAGGATGCTAGGAAAACAGTTGAAGTTATAAATAAGGAGCGTGCCAAAGGCGGGAAAATTATATATGTCAATTTTCTTGATGGGGCAGGCTGGATAGGACGACAGGCAGACCTGAAGGCAGAGCCGAATCTCGAGGTGTCTATGCCAAGGGACAGGTCCATTTTTCATCTTTCCTCTGTTGTTGACATTTCCACTATACAGTTATACAATTCTCCCGTTACGCAAAAAACTCATGCAATTACGATGGAGAAGCATATGACAAAAAGACTGGATGAATCGGTAAAGAGTGGATGCCCTGATTATGACAGGCCGAGAAAACGTGGACAGCTGATAGTGACCGGAGTGCTGATATTTTTATTTGCACTCGGGATGCTGATTGACGAAGCGGATTTTATGGGCACAAGCCACACTGGCGTGATCCGGTATCTGGAGGTGTACAGCGCATTTTTGCCGCTGCTTATATATATCGTGCCATTTGTAATCATAGTGAAAAAACTCGGAGTTGAAGCCGGGCTTAGCAGCCGAAAGCTGTTGAGCGCGGCTTTTTGTGGTGCATTTATCTCTTCTGCTCTGGCTGCTGAGATAAATGACGGCTTTGATTCATTGATGAAACACCTGATGGGACATGCTTATTCAGAGAACTGGCTGGGATCATTCGAGACGGGGATAGCAGAGGAACTTCTGAAGCTGGCAACCGTGGCGATGCTTCTGTACGTGTGGGACAGCGAAACGCTAGATCAGTATATGATAACTGGAATGTGCACAGGCATGGGATTCCAGATCGAGGAGGATATCTCATACATCACACAAAGCGGATTTAAGAATGTAAATGATGCTTTTCCCACGGCACTTGACCGGATCAGCGGGTCTGTCGGCTCGCACTGGGCCTATGCTGCTATGACTGCGGTCGGGCTCTACATGATCAAAAGAACCACCGGGAAAGGCCATCGGATAAAGGGATTCGGACTGATCCTTTTTGTCATAGTCAATCACTTCCTGTACGATACGCCGCTAGGCGAGATAAATCTAGTCAATGTGCTGCTAACTGTGGCAGTCGTCCTGCCAGTACTCATCTCATTAGATGAAAAAAGGGACAGGTCCATTTTTCATCTTTTTAGAGGAGAAGGGATCTAGGCTACTCCTCCGCAGCCATCAAGCATTACGTCGAAGCTCCAGTCCTTCGATGAGTACCATCCGCTGTAGCCGTCACCTGTCACATAGAATGATGCGGACTTTGTATTAGTGGAATATCTCTTTGTCACGCGCAATCTGGTGCCCTTCGGCACTGTCTGCTTGTATTTAGTGCATTTATTGTCCGAATAGATACGGATAGATTTAGTCACAGGCAGGCTGTATCTTTTCATTTGGGGGCTATCATTATTCGTGTTTTCATAACCGGCGACCTGCAGGGTACTGCTATCAGGCTTCAGCCTGCCGTTTCTATAGGATAGAGTCACATAGCATGAAGAATACCCTATAAGCGGCGCGCCTGAATCCTGTATCATGGCTTTTATCTTATTGTTCTTTGAATTTATGGATTCTATCCATCTGCAGCCGTAGAGGGAGTAGAAATCATAGACCTTTTTTAGCTTATTGCCGCGGTACTCGTATATAAGCATAGGCCCGTCGTAATTCTCACCGTATGGATTTATATAGAGCAGATGCTTCTTCCCAAGCTTTATGAATTTATAATTATAGCCAAAAAACCAGTTTGTTAATGAAAACTTCCTGCTACCGTTTACTGAAACTGTAAATAAGTGGTAGTAGTCATTGTCGTACTGAGATTTTTTAAATGTGATCCTTTCCTTGATGCCATCTCCGTTCATATCGATAGAGACAGTTTTTGATGCTGCTTCCGCTGGAATTGGGCGCATAGTTAGAAGGGCCATTGACGTTGCAAGAATTGCAGCAGTGATTTTTATTATTTTCATGTAGTTCCTCTCAATCAGACGGATACCGCCAATCACTAAATTACATCAGACAAACCAATTGACGAAAGTATATATCTGCAGGCTATAGGTGTCAAGATTTTCGGGAAGCTTGTCTCACCTCCCGAAAAGATGAAAAATGGACCTGTCCCTTTTTTTCGGCTGATCTTTGGATATTTAAATTTGGTCCTTCCTTTGGCAATCTCCGTACCGTCACGACGCATACGACAACCGGCCCGGCAGATCGGATTATGACAGATATGATCTGATCATAGGGATGGACGAGGAGAATATGTATTTCGTGAAAAGGATACTTGGCCATGATCCGGCAGTGTGCGGATATGATAGAAGAGGGATGCGCTGGATCGGGCAGTCATGAGTGTGGCTTTTTGAAAGTGTGAACCGAGTTATACAAACTTTCTGCTGTTAATATATCATCAATAGTGATAAAATAACAGCTAAGAATAAGAGGGGGCAGGAAGATTGAGGTGATCATAATGATAACTTTATTTTGTGTGTTATTCATTATAGCTTTTCTTGTAGGAATAGTGAAGGTATTCGTGTGGATGATTTCGACAGCATTTCATCTGGTGCCTTTTCTGTTCGGGGTGGTCATGGTGATAGGCGTTATTATGGCAGCAGTCTATCTGCTTGGAATAATAGGTGCAGTGGCAGCGGTGATTGTAATTATTGCAGCCTGCGCCGGCGCCTGGCATCATGCATGATCAAGGGAGGAATACACAATGAAGCTGCAGATAAAGAGAGCCTACGAAAAAGCCACAGAGGATGATGGAATAAGGATACTGGTCTTTGCGGCAAAGGATGAGGAGCATAGCAATGCAAAGGTTCTTCTCGACTGGCTTAGGAGTAAGTGTTAGTTTTTCTATCTCCGCCCGATAACCTCGAATGGTATATATATTATTACCATGATCATCAGCGCCAGAAGGGCGTAGCCGGCTAGATATCCGGGCACTCCCATTTTAGAGGCCAGAAATGAAAGAGGGGTGTCTGATGGGGGCCAGTTTATGAACATATAGTTGCAGTCGGTGATCTTGTCAAAAATATAGACAGGCGGGACGATGACAGCCAGAAAGACAGCTTCATACCATAGATGACTGATCCGGGGCCGCAGGCGTTTGTCTATAAGCAGAAGGATGGGGTAGAGGAGGAGCATCTCATGCCAGATATATCCATAAAGATTAAAATAGTTCCATGCCGGGTACAGGGTCCAGTCAGGGAGCAGGAGAGCGAATATAGAACCGGGGCCCAGCAGGATCACAGCGATTTCTCCGAAGAATGCCCTTGCTCTTGAAGAGGGTATAAATGACGCCAGAAGAAAGTCAAAAGCAGCGAGCCCGCATAGATGAAGAGGGAGCATACCGATATTTGCGCGATGGATTGAAAAGAGCACCAGCCATTTCGAGGCCTCCATGCAGATGAGGAAGACAGGAATGGCATTTATTATCAGATCCCTTTTTCTTTTGCCAGCTCTTATAAAAATAATGGCAATAAGTGCCATAGCAGCACCAATGGCAGCAAGGCAGCCGAAATGAGTGGCAGAAAAGATCCTGTATCCGCTACCTGAAGGAATATCACTTTCGTATCTGAAAAACAAATCGAATCATCTCCTTTTAAGGTGTATTCTAGCATAATTATTAGTACAGTAACAGGCTTATGTGCTATAATAATCTAGGCATGTATCATATTCAGAGCAAACAAAAAAGCAGATTATTTAAAACTCTAATCTGCTCTGAATGTGATACTGCCGGATTGTACCAG
>ONIH01000024.1:0-10380 GCA_900317825.1 uncultured Lachnospiraceae bacterium
TTTTCAACTTTTTTAAGAGAACTATATATAGTATGGCGACCAATCGACTAACAATATACGGAATTAAAGATAATATCCGCTTCATGAAACAGCCCTACGGTGCTGTAATTTGCGTTGATTCGGAAACATTTTTATGCTAAAATAAATTCAACAGACTAACATTATTTTTCAGAAAGGAGCCTCGGAAATGAAGTATGTATGCAAGGTTTGCGGCTACGTTTTTGAAGGAGACCAGCCGCCGAAGGAGTGCCCTAAGTGCCATAAGACAGATGTCTTTGTGCCGGTGAACGAGAAGAATCCGTACGCGGGAACGAAGACCGAGAAGAACCTGTGGGAAGCATTTGCCGGAGAGTCTGAAGCCAGGAACAAATACACTTATTTCGCTTCAGTCGCAAAGAAGGCAGGATACGAGCAGATAGCTGCACTTTTCTTAAAGACTGCAGAGAACGAGAAGGAGCATGCGAAGCTCTGGTTCAAGGCTCTCGGACTGCTTGGCGATACTTCAGAGAATCTGGAGGCTGCAGCGAACGGCGAGAACTATGAGTGGACCGATATGTATGACCGTATGGCGAAGGATGCGGATGCAGAGGGCTTCCATGAGCTGGCTGAGCAGTTCCGCGGAGTCGCAGCTATCGAGAAGACTCATGAAGAGCGTTACAGAAAGCTTCTCCAGAATGTCAGGGCGCAGGAAGTCTTTAAAAAGAGTGAGGTCAAGGTCTGGGAGTGCAGAAACTGCGGACACATCGTCGTGGGAACGCAGGCGCCTGACATCTGCCCTGTATGTAAGCATCCTCAGTCATATTTTGAGGTTCACGCTGAGAATTACTGATCCCTGATGAGGGAGGGAATGAGAGAAATTCAAGCAAAAAGTGCTTACAATATAGAGAGGATATATATGAAAGTCACAGACACAGTCATGTACCTGGGCGCAGATGATCCGGATCTCGACCTGTTCGAGAGCCAGTATCCGGTGCCGAACGGAGTTACTTACAATTCCTATCTTATAGAAGACGAGAAGATCGCCGTCATGGACACTGTTGACAGGCGCAGGAGCAAGGAGTGGAGAGCTTCCCTTAAAGACGCTCTTGCCGGCAGAACCCCGGCCTACCTTATAATACAGCATCTTGAGCCTGATCACTCAGCGAATATCGGGTGGATCGCCGACGAGTACCCTGATATGAAGCTTGTCGGTTCCGCCAGGACAAAAGCCATGCTGCCGCAGTTTTTCGAGAAAGACTACACAGACAGGTTCATCGCCGTAAAAGAGGGCGAAGAGCTGTCTCTCGGCAGCCACACCCTGAAGTTCTTCATGGCTCCTATGGTCCACTGGCCGGAAGTCATGGTAACATACGAGGAGAGCGAGAAGACTCTTTTCTCAGCTGACGGCTTCGGCACCTTCGGAACGATAAAGCAGTACGAAGACGGTCACTTCGGTGATTCCGCCGATAAAGCTCACGGCTTCTGGATCTGCGAGGCCCGCCGCTATTATTCTAACATCGTCGGCAAATACGGTGCCCCTGTTCAGGCTCTGCTGAAAAAGGCATCTCTGCTTGACATAGACCGCATCGCCCCTCTGCACGGCCCTGTCCTTTCCATGGACCTGGACTACTACATAGACAAATATCAGCACTGGAGCACCTACACTCCGGAGGACAGCGGCATACTCATCGCCTACGCTTCTATCCATGGCAATACGAAGGCTGCCATGGAGCAGTTCGCCAGAGAACTCACCGCAAGAGGCGAGAAGGTTTTAAGATGTGATCTGACCAGGGAGCATGTCTCATACGCAGTGGAGAACGCTTTCCGCTATGACAGGATGATCCTTGCGGCATGCACCTACGACGGGAACCTCTTTCCTCCTATGGAAGATTTCCTCTATCATCTCCAGTGCAAGGCTTTCAAGAACCGTAAGGTCGGTCTCGTAGAGAACGGTTCATGGGGTCCTCTCGCCGCTTCGAAGATGAAGGAATACACAGACCGCATGGGACTTACCTTAGTCGACCCTGTCATAACCATAAGGACCATGAGAAAACCTTCAGACGACGCCGCCTTCAAAGCTCTCGCTGACGCAATCTGCCAGTGACGCCCTTCCGGCAGTAATTTTAAGTCAAAAGGCGCAGATGGATATCCACCTGTGCCTTTTTTCTGTATAGTCTTGTCAACACCTTTTTCAAAAAAAATTCATTGCTTTCATCACGAAAAAAGAATATTCTTTAGAAGTAACCGGATACACCGACACCGAAAGGAATCACCTTATGTGGAGAGATAATCTGCTCAAAGAGCTTGAAAAGATCGAGGGAGCTGAGGCTGCAAGGCATTTTGACACAGTGCTGCTTCCGCAGATATTTGCTGATTTTGTAAAAGTGCTGAACGCCGGCGGCACCAGAGAAGAGTACAAGGTGGAGAACGGGGTCACCCTGACACTCTCCGGCAGAAAGCCTGCTGTGGTAACAGAAGTCTATCTTAACGGCAGGAAAGTATACTGAAGTCACTTTTCCAGTACAGGAACTGATACAGTTGCAATCCACGCGCCGCTTTTTTTATCTGCGCAGATATGTTATCATACACAGCATGAGTGAAAAAATGACACAGGAGCCGATGACTCTCGAAGAGATCCACGCTGAGCTCCTTTCGATGATGAAAAAATTCGCAGCGTACTGCGACAGACACGGGCTCAGGTATTACCTGGTCGGCGGGACGCTTCTGGGTGCGATAAGACATAAGGGCTTCATACCATGGGATGACGATGTGGATATAGGAATGCCGAGGCCTGACTACGAGAAGTTCTTAGACCTCGCGGAGAAGGAGCCTGTGGATGAGCACCTGAAGCTGCTGTCGGGAGACAGGGGAACGCTCTCTATACCGTTCGCAGAGCTTGTCGATATGGATACAGTCCTGGAGCGTGACACCTCAGAATACATAGCTGAAAAATATCAGATTCTCCATCTTTTTCTGGATATTTTTCCACAGGACGGATGGCCGGATACGGATGAGGAATGCGAGAAGGTAGTCAGAAAAGGGAAAAAATACCTGTTTGACATCTTAAACTCCAGGGCGAAGTGTTTCCACGGGACCACTTTTGCGAAAAAAATCCTAAAGACTCCTGTCGTGCTTTTCGAGCGTCTTAAAGGTAATAAAAAAATAGTCCGTGATTTCTGCCAATGGTCAGCATCTGTCGCGGATTACGACACCGCAAAATACGTGGGCTCGATCACCTGTGTGACAGGCGGCCTTGGCGAGAGATGTGACGGCGATGCGACGAGAAGGCTTGAGAAAGCGCGGTTTGAGGATACCGAATTTTTAGTGCCGGGATCATACGACGAGTATCTCCGAGGAAAATACGGCGAGGACTATATGCAGCTGCCGCCTGAGTCAAAGCGCGAGACTCACCGCATGAAAGTATTTAAAAAGGTTTAATAATTGCGATATCATTTGACCCATTGTCTTTAAAATGGTACAATGACTTTGAAGCGTGCAAATGGCTATAAAAGGCAGGGGTTTATATGGCACAGAAGAGGATAGCGGCATTTTCGACAGACTGGAACTTCGAGATCTCTTATCTGGTTCATAAGGGAATGGAAGACTTTCTGAACGAGAATCCGGATTATAATATTTTTTCATTTGACTGCTTCGCGAAGCTCGGGGAAACGAATAACGATATAGCTGAGGCAGAGATCTTTAAGCTGGCGGATATGTCAGCTTTTGACGGCGTGCTTATCCAGGGGAACCAGATCCTGGACGAACCGATCAGGAATGGACTGGTCAAGAGGGTAAAAAAGGCCGGGATACCGATCATATCACTCTGCTATCAGATAGAGGGAATCCCATTTATAAATATTGATAACTACGCAGCTATGAAGGAGCTGACGTCGCACCTGATAGAGCATCACCATGTGACTAAGCTCGCGTTTCTGACCGGATATAAGGAGAGTTCAGAGGCGCAGGAGAGGCTGAACGGTTTTATGGACAGCTGCTATGAGCATCACCTGAATGTAAAGGACATCCAGCTGCTAGACGGCGGATGGGAGTACGAGCACGGGAAGGCTGCGGCTGAAAAGCTGCTAAAAGACTGGGGGCACATGCCAGAGGCACTCATATGCGCGAATGATGATATGGCGATCGGAGCCTGCGAGACTTTTCAGAGGGCAGGAATCAGGATACCGGAAGACATCATCGTCACAGGTTTTGACAATATCGGCGATGCCATGGCATATCAGCCGAGACTAACGACTATATCCAGAGATTACAGGAATATGGCATATACTGCCATGTATGAACTGAAGAATCATATAGAAGGCATTCACACTGATGTGGAGAAGCCTGACCACTACGCGCCTATTTTTTCAGGATCGTGTGGCTGCCATGATAACAGCCGGACGGAAGAGGAGCTTATCAGGAAGCGTTTCTTTAAAATGAACCGTTTCACGAATAACTACTCACGCGCGCAGGAAGACATGGTCTCTAGAATGATGGATGCAGGTACATATGCGGAAGTTCTGGACATTCTCGAGAGCTACGGAGATATGTTCAGGGTGCCGCAGGTCATCTGCTGCTCGAACAGGACAGGCGTCGAAGATACCGGAGATCTGGGCCGGATCACCGGTTACAGCGATGAGATCGGGATCCTCGCGTACTGTGGCAGCAGGCATATAGATCACGACGAAAACCACTCCTACGGACATTTTTCAAAGAAGGAAATGCTTCCGGCGAGCTTTGTGCGCCCTGGCAAAATGTACATTTTTTACCCGGTGCACTACAGGGAGTATTCGCTGGGTTATATGGTATTTGAAGGCGCTTCGCCGGCCACAGAGTATAACCTTCTCGAGGGAACGCTCCGGTTTATCGAGAGTGTCTACGAGAATATGCGCCAGAAGTACCTGCTCAGGGAACTGAACGAGAGCCTGAACAGTCTCTATGTAAAGGATTCGCTGACCGGGCTTTATAACCGCTTTGGCTTTGAGCAGTACGCGAAAAAGACGGTGGATGACATAGTCAGATCTGGTGGCAAGCCGGCGATACTTTTCGCGGATATGGATGACATGAAGTCGATTAATGACGATTACGGTCATGAGGCCGGTGACATCGCGATAAAGACGATAGGCTCGCTTCTGCAGGAAGTGCTATCTGATACGAGGAGTTTTGTGATGCGCTACGGCGGCGACGAATTCCTGGCGATCACTGACATCACCGGGCACAACTACCGCGCGAAGATAAATCACGCCGTGAAAAAATTCGATAAGACGAAAAAATACCCGTTCCACCTGAGCCTTTCCGTAGGCCAGGTGCTGATAAATGATCTGTCGATCCCGCTGGACGAATACGTTTCCGAGGCCGACAGCCGCATGTACGAGATCAAGAAGAAAAAGAAGATAATGAGGAAGGGTTAGCATATGTCTGAAAATAAAAAAATACGGCGCCATCCGGTTCTCAGGGGAATCCTGATAGCAGTCCTGGTGGTCGTCATTGCGGCCGGAGGATTTTTCGGAGGCTTTGCAGCTTACCTGACGGCTACGGAATACAAGCCTTCACCTATAGAAAAGCTCTCTGTCACAGGCTCGGGCGGCCATTCGTCTTCAGACGAGATAAAAGTCATGACGTGGAATATAGGCTATGGAGCACTTGGCGAGACTGCTGATTTTTTCATGGATGGCGGGAGCCACGTGTCGACAGCGACCAGGAAGGGCGTGAAGCAGAACCTGTATGGCATCACGAAAGCCATCAGGGAAGCTGATCCGGATGTCGTATTCCTGCAGGAAGCGGACACTGATTCGACCCGTTCACACCATGTGAACGAGCGCACTTTTATAGAGAATAACACGAAAAATTACTGCAATACTTTTGCTTACAACTATCGTGTCAGGTGGATCCCCGTTCCGATCCCTCCCCTGGGAAAAATGAATGCCGGCATTATGACTCTCTCGAAGCTTCAGATAAATGACTCCGAGAGGATCGCACTTCCATGTCCGTTCAGCTGGCCATTAAGGCTCGGAAACCTGAAGCGCTGCATTTCGATAAACCGGGCTTCCGTCAAGGGTGGCTCTGATAACCTGAGCCTGGTGAACCTGCATCTGGAAGCTTACGATTCGGGAGAAGGAAAGAAGGCTCAGACGAAGCTTTTACGTCAGTATCTTGACATGGAGTATGATGACGGGAACTACGTGATCGCCGGCGGTGACTTCAATCAGAGCTTTTCGGACATCGACACTTCGATGTATCCGACTCTCGAGGGGCGCTGGCACTGCGGAAAGCTGAATTGCGACGATTTCTCGGATCACTGGCAGTTTGCCATGGACACTTCGACTCCGAGCTGCCGTTCCCTGGACCAGTCTTACAAGGCAGCGGCCTCACACGATCCTGACAAATTCCAGTACTACATGATCGACGGTTTTATCATTTCCGATAACCTCGAGATCGAGAACGTCGAGACGCTTGACCTCGGTTTCAAAAATGCCGACCACAACCCTGTGGTCATTACACTTAGATTGAAATAATATGAGATTTGTAATTCAGATAGTAAAAAATGCGCAGGTGGTCTCCGATGGTGAGCTGACCGGAAAAATAGGGCGGGGCTATGCCGTGCTGATCGGGATCGGTAAAGAAGATACGGAAGAGATTGCCGATAAAATGACCGACAAAATGCTAAAAATGCGGATCAATGCTGACGAAAACGGTAAGACGAATCTGGCACTGAAGGATGTGGGAGGAAGCCTGCTTTTGGTGTCACAGTTTACGCTATACGCTGATTACCATCATGGCAACCGGCCAAATTTTTTAAATGCGGCAGCACCGGACCTGGCCGTACCGCTCTATGAGCACATCATCGCTCGCTGCAGGTCAGCAGGGTATGATGTTCAGACAGGGATATTCGGGGCAGACATGCAGCTGACACTCACAAATGACGGACCGTTCACGATAGTGTTGGATTCGGATGAATTCATCAAATGATATCAAAAGGAGGACTTACTAGATGAGAATTGGAGCATTAGAAGCAGGCGGGACCAAGATGGTCTGTGCCATAGGAGATGAGAGTGGAAGGATCTATGAACAGAAGTCGATTCCGACAGTGAAGCCTGAAGAGACTCTGCCGCAACTTCTGGATTTTTTCAGGGATAAGGATATAGAAGCTCTGGGAATAGCCTGCTTCGGGCCGGTCGACCTGGATGAAAATTCGAAGACATATGGCTATATCACAGACACTCCGAAGGAAGCCTGGGTTTATACAGATATAGCAGGATATTTCTCAAGGGGACTTGGTGTGCCGGTCGCGTTCGATACAGATGTGAACGGATCTCTCCTGGGTGAAGTCACTTACGGACAGGCAAAAGGCATCGGGGATGCTGTGTATTATACTATTGGAACTGGTGTGGGTGCGGGCGTGATGAGCAGCGGTAATCTCGTGCATGGAGCCCAGCACCCTGAGGTTGGTCATATGCTGCTTCGCGTCAGGGAGGATGACCCGCTTCCGGATGGCATATGCCCATATCACAAGGGCTGCCTCGAAGGAATGACCTGCGGGCCGGCCATCGAAAAGCGCTGGGGTAAAAAAGCGATAGAGCTGAAGGATGACCCGAGAGTATGGGATCTGGAGGCGTATTATCTGGCACAGGCGATGGTGACCACGACTGTGATGCTTTCACCGAAGATGATCATCCTCGGTGGAGGAGTAATGCACCAGGAACAGCTTTTTCAGCTGATACGTGAGAAGACAGCAGCGCTTCTGAATGATTATCTGAAAAATGATCACGTTCGTGACATGAACTGTTATATCGTACCTGCAAGTCTGCACGATGACCAGGGAATTATGGGCTGCCTGAAACTGGGATTTGACGCGGCGTCATGACGCTAACAGGGCTGTAGAAATAGATGACAAAAGTATCTGTTTCTACAGCCCTGTGTTCTTTTTCATGTAGAGCCTTAAAATAAAATGTTTTTTGTGCTATAATATACGAGGTCTCGGGAGACTATAAGAAAGTATGGATCTTTTCTGCGATATACGATATCATATAAGTCGTAATTTTTACGAAAGAGAGACATACTATGGACATCACAAAATATCTTGACGAGAAGCTGTTAAATCGTTACGAGTTTCTTAACTATGGTCATGCATTAGAGATTCTTTCCGAGTCATTCCCAGAGGAATGGGGTGAGCTACAGGAAGCCCTTCATAAGCTATATATTACTATAGAAGACTTACAGACTGCTGGGGGTAATGAGTCTCCAATACCAAAGAAATTTGATGATGTCCTATATCCATATGGCTGGCGTGAGATACGAATCACGGGCGACCTGCTCATAAAGAAGTATCCACGTCTGGCGAACAAGAAGCGTGGTCATTTTGAGGACTTGCCAGATGATGAAATAACCATTGCAGGCTATATAGATGGTCACAACATAGATTTTGTAAAGGGTAAAGTTGCCTTCGACTTAGAATGGAACAGTAAAGACCAGACGTTTGATAGAGACCTGCTTGCTATGCGTACATACTTTGACTGTGGTCTCATAGATGTCGGGGTAATAGTGACACGGTCACAGGAACTGAACGATATCTTCAGACAGGTCACAGATAGTTCGGGTTCACCTCTTATGAGAAAGTATGGATCAAGCACCACATGGCTTGGAAAACTGAAATACAGACTTGATTCCAGACGTAACGGAGGCTGTCCTATCTTAGCAGTAGGTATTGGTAAAGGATGCGTAGAAAATGAGCGACTTACAGCTTACAATAAAAAACTTTCAGAACTTCACTAACGGCAAAAAGTATAAAGTAATATATGCAGACCCACCTTGGCAGTTCTCCAATAGAACGGGTAAAGTAGCACCAGAGAACAAGAAGCTCAACAGATATGAGACAATGACATTAGATGACATAAAGGCAATGCCAGTTCAGGATGTCACCGATTCATGTGCCCACCTTTATCTATGGATACCTAATGCCTTGCTTCCAGAGGGTCTGGAAGTCATGAAGGCGTGGGGCTTTGAGTACAAGACTAATCTTATCTGGGAGAAAGTCCGTAAGGACGGATATCCAGATGGTCGAGGGGTAGGCTTTTACTTCAGAAATGTAACGGAGATACTGCTTTTCGGGGTAAAGACAGCGAAAAAGTCCGAGACATATCGAACTTTACAGCCAGGTCGCTCACAGGTCAATCTGATACGCTCACAAAAGAGAGAGCACTCCAGAAAGCCAGATGATTTTGTAGACCTTATAGAGCGTTGTTCAGAAGGACCATATCTCGAAATGTTTGCACGAGGTGACCGTGAGGGCTGGGATATGTGGGGGAATCAAGCTGAGTATGACTATGAGCCTGATTGGAAAACCTATGCCAATCACACAGTACCTGTTAGAAAAGTAGCCAAAGGGTAGCCTGTTAAGCAGACTGCCCTTTTTATGTCAGTTTGTTGTGGTCAAGCATTTTTGTAACAAATAAGGCTAAAATATTGTTCTTAAACAGATACATCAAATGCTCTGTCTAAGAACTTTAAATCTTTTAAGTTCATTGATTCCTTAGTCGGTTCTGACAAAATATATGTGGATGCCAGGGAGTATTACAGGCATGAAGCTATGAGAAATGACATCGAGTGAGATCATTCGATGATATCTTCGCCGACATGTTCCATCAGATCGCTCATTTTGAAGTGAATTTGGGGGAAAGAGATGATATTTAGCTCGGTATCAGGGTTATTCTCACCGGAGACTATGTCGTGGAGCAGATACTTCTCACCGCTGTCATCCAGCATATAGCGCTCTACACGCCCTCCAGTGACACGCCAGTCAATGAGCCAGTATTCCTGAACACCGACAGTGGAATAGACGTCCATTTTTTCTCCTCGGTCAGTTTTTTCGGTAGAGTCACTTAATACTTCCGCAATAAAGCGTGGCACATCTGTATAGCAGAGTTTTTTCCTGTGACGGAAGCCGCAGAGCAGGCTGATATCCGGCTCAAATTTTTTATCAGGAAACTCCGGCCACTCGTAATTGGCTTCGCATATAACTACACACATCGAATTAGAAATATATCCGTGTATCAGGTTCTGCAGATTATCCATTACAAACCGGTGCTCTGGATACATATTTGACATTTCAAGAGTCATATCAGACATGGTTGATCACTCCTTTTCTTATTTTATTATAGAAAAATAGTCGCCATGTCCTAAGAAAACAAGCGACTATTCTTAACAGATAAAAAATAAAGCAAGCGACGGGAGTCGGACCCGCGTCCTCAGCTTGGGAAGCTGATATAATAGCCGTTATACGACGCCTGCACATATGAAGGGTTCAGGGATGGACGATGAATCCTGGTATCAAAAAAGCAGGTGATGAGAATCGAACTCACGTATCCAGCTTGGAAGGCTGGTGTTCTACCATTGAACTACACCTGC
>ONIH01000024.1:10409-31095 GCA_900317825.1 uncultured Lachnospiraceae bacterium
TGCCCAGTTCCGGAATCGAACCAGAGACACGGGGATTTTCAGTCCCCTGCTCTACCAACTGAGCTAACTGGGCCCGTTCGCTTGCCGCGAACAAATGATATTTTATTCTATTTTAGCTATTAAGTCAAGCAGAATTTTTATTTTTTATAAAGTGTTTCTTGACGTGTATGCAAAACCTCTGTAATATAAAAAATAACGCACTTCTTATCAGGGAGGTTTTATTTTTTTTATGACGAAAAGTATGACGGAAGGGAAGATACTTCCGGAGATCCTGACGTTTTCAATTCCGCTGCTGCTTGGGAATATCGTCCAGCAGACGTATAATTTCATAGATGCGATGATAGTCGGGAGGACCCTCGGACCGGATGCTCTCGGGGCAGTCGGGGCGACGAGCAGTGTGCAGTTTCTGGTGCTCGGGCTCTGCATTGGTATGTGCGTCGGATTCGGGGTGCCCGTCGCGCAGAGATTCGGGGCGAATGATCTGCCGGATATGCGCAGATACATCTACAACAGCTATATCCTGACCGGCATTTCTATGATCGTGATCACGACGATCACGGCGATCTTGTGTAACCCTATACTTCATCTGTTAAAGACACCGGCTTCTATTTTTAAAGATACATATGGATATCTGCTGATCATTTTCCTGGGGATTCCGGCGACACTCGCGTATAATCTGCTCTCGTCAGTGCTCAGGGCGGTCGGGGATTCGACGACGCCGTTTATTTTTCTCGTGATAAGCGCGGTGCTGAATATCTTCCTCGATCTGTTCTGTATCCTGGTGCTGCATCTCGGGGTTCCGGGAGCGGCGCTAGCTACGATCGCTTCACAGGCGGTTTCGGCGGTACTGTGTTTTTTCTATATGAGGAAAAAATTCGATATCCTGAGAGTTCGCAAAGAGGAGCGTGGTTTCGATAGGAAAAAAGCCGGGAAGCTTTTGTATATGGCGCTCCCGATGGGACTCCAGTATTCGATCACAGCTATCGGCTCGATGGTCATGCAGTCGGCGAACAACTCGCTCGGAGCTCTCTATACTTCGGCATTTTCAGCAGCGCTCCGCATCAAGCAGATGGCTATGTGCCCGTTTGACGCTATAGCATCGGCAGTTTCGACCTTCGTCGGACAGAACTACGGCGCGAGAAATGTCGACAGGATAAAGAAGGGCATAAAGCAGGGCGTGGCAGTTGGTGTGACTTACGGTATCGCTATAGGGATAGTGCTGATCTTCTTCGGAAGGACGATGTCCATGGCATTTATCACCGACACAGGCGGCAGGACTTCACAGATCCTCGACGCGTCCGGCAGATTCCTTCGTGCCAGCGGATTTTTCTACTGGTCCTTAGGAATCCTGAACGTTGTAAGGCTTGCGGTACAGGCGCTTGGCTATTCGAACCTGGCGATCATCTCAGGTGTCGTAGAGATGGTGGCGCGCTCGGTCATGGCGCTTGTATTCGTACCGATCGGCGGATTTACGGTCATCTGCTTTACCGACCAGACCGCCTGGGTTTCCGCAACGACCTATTCGACGCTGATCTGCATTTATGTTGTGAAAAAAATAGAAAAAAGACTAAAAAATCCGACTAACGCTCCGATATAATTTTTAGAAGAAGAAAAGTGTGCCATCACGGATGCAGGCACAGACACTATTATAATACAGTCATAAAGGCACAAGGAGGTACGAATTATGGCAATCGGATCAGTGGGATTTGGCGGGGTGAACCCGTACAGCTTTAAGACCCAGACTAAGAAGACAGATGACGCGAAGGACACGAAGAACTCAGACAAGACTTCGCAGAGCACAAAGGCTGAAGTCACGAATAACGCATGGGCTACAGGCCTTGATAAGAAAGTGACATCTAAACAGGATGTCACAGAGAAGACTGACGATGATCAGACACTCTACACGAACGGTAAGACCATCGGAAAGCCGACCCTTTCAAAGAAAGCTACAGAGTACTATGAGCAACTGAAGAAGAAGTTCTCGAATATGAACTTCGTCCTCGTGTCAGAGGACCAGAAGGCAAACGCCCAGGCAAATGCCGCCAGCTTCGCTTCACAGAACAAGCAGACAGTCCTTATAAATGAGGATAAGATCGAGCAGATGGCTTCAGATCCTGAGTACGCGAAGAAGTATGAGAATATAATCGCGAACTCATCCTCACAGCTCCAGGATATACAGAAGCAGCTCGAGGCAAAAATGGGAGCAGGTGTCCTGAAGGGCGTAGGAATGCAGGTTCTCGACAATGGAGCTACGAGCTTCTTTGCCACGGTAAGAGACCAGAACAAAGTCAGCAACGAAGCGCTCCAGAAGAGACAGGCTGCGAAGAAAGCCGCAAAGAAGGCTGAGGCTAAAAAGGCTGCGAAGAAAGCAGAAAAAGAAAAAGCCGCTGAGAAGTCCGATAAGACGGATGACACGAAGAAGGCTGATGATACTCAGGATACAAGGGATGCAAAGGATGTCGATGAGACAAAGACAGCTGATGCAGACGATGATGATTTCGAGTACGTAGAGAAGAATCCGGACAGCGATGAGACCGGAGAAGTCACACCGTGGGATATGTACGGTACGAAGACCATCTACGCGAACTCAGCAGAAGACCTGTATAAGGCAGTACAGGGCTATCTGTCAGGTTCGTCAGTTTACAGCACAGGAAATTCAGTAGATTACGAGGGCTGATGTACAAACTCGCTATTTATGGGAAGGGCGGTATCGGCAAGTCGACCATGACGTCGAATCTTGCGGCTGCCTTTTCTTTTTTGGGAAAAAAGGTAATACAGATAGGGTGCGATCCGAAAGCAGATTCGACGATGAACCTGCTCGGCGGAAAGCCGATAGAACCGGTCATGGACATGCTCCGAGATGAGAAAGATCCGCAGAGCATAGAGGATATAGCCCGTGTCGGCTACGGCGGAGTAGTCTGCATAGAGACGGGCGGCCCGACACCTGGTCTGGGATGCGCCGGAAGAGGCATCATCACTACCTTTCAGATACTTAAAAAATTAAAACTGATCGAGACGGTAAAGCCGGATGTCGTACTTTTCGACGTGCTGGGCGATGTGGTCTGCGGTGGATTTGCGGCTCCTATCAGGGAGGGCTACGCCGACGAGGTCATGATCGTGACTTCCGGTGAAAAAATGGCGCTCTACGCCGCGAATAACATAAATACCGCTGTGAAAAATTTCGAAGACCGCAGCTACGCAAAAGTCCGCGGTGTACTTTTAAATAAGCGTAACGTACCTGACGAAGACGAGAAGGTCAGGGCGTTTGCCGATGAGCGTGACATCTCTGTGATCGGCGTGATACCGCGCTCTGATGACATAAACAGGGCTGAAGAGCAGGGACAGACAGTAGTAGAGATGGATCCGGACCTTCCGATCAGCCGCAGATTCATAGAACTCGCGCAAAGACTCATATGATAAAAGCAGTTTACTATACAGCAAAAGACATAGCAGAAAATGGTATTCCAGAGGAATTCATGACCGGGAAGGGGCTGGTGTACTCTTCTCCGGCTACGCTTGCGTACAATTCGCCGGGAGCTGAAGGCTTCGGAGTAAAGCGGGCAGCCTTAGCTGTGCCGGAGACTATAGAGCTCGTCATTTCTCCACGATGCTGCGGAAGGAATTCAGCCGGTGTCCCAGGCGGAAAAGATTTGGACGGCCGGCTTTTTTTTATGGAGATAGATGAGATAGATCTCGTGACCGGCAGGTATTTAAAGAGGATACCTGAAGAGGCAGAAAAGGCTGTAAAAGCGGCTGCTGTGGAACCGAAGGCTATAGTATTGGTTTCCACCTGTGTAGATGCTCTTCTCGGAACTGACATGGATCATATCGCTCTGAAGTGCGAGGAGAAGACTGGCATAAAGACAGTCCATGCTCCGATGTACGCTCTGACCAGAGAAGGATTGAACCCTCCGATGGTGCAGGTCAGGCGGAGCATTTTTTCGATGCTTGAAAAGAGGGAAAAGGACCCGCATGCTGCGAATGTGCTTGGATACTTCGGAGGGCTGGATCCTGAGAGCATGGGCGAACTGCATGAAGTCTTAAAACCTCTGGGATTTACGAAGATAAGGACTCTTGCGGACTGCCGGACCTATAAAGAGTTCCAGGAGATGGCTGAGGCTTCGCTGAATATAGTCTTAGATCCGGAGTCCAGGGCTGCAGCTGACGATATTCAGAAGCGCCTTGGTACAGGGTATATAGAGCTTCAGAGATTCTATGGGGCGGACAGGATAAGCTCGCAGTATAAGGCTTTATACAGGGCATTCGGTGTGGAAACTGAGTTAACAGAAAAAGCTCCCGATATAAATGGAAGTTATATCGCATCTGTAGGTGAGTGTGCAAACTTAAGACCTGCAGAGCTTGCGCTTTCTCTGATAGAATACGGAGTTCAGGTGAACGAAGTCTTTAGTACCCTTTCAGACGCAGATGCATGGTACATACATCAGATCGCGGAAAAGAGTCCGGACACGAGATTCTACTTCAATCAGCATCCATCGATGGTTGGTTACGAGCCTGATCCGGTCGTTAATCTCTGCATTGGAAAGGACGCAGCCTGGTACTATCGCGACACAGAGGCTAAAAAGCTGAATTTCAATGCAGACCGCCAGCCATTCGGTTTTAGAGCGGTAAGAGAACTGATATCACAGATAAACGGTGAACCTGAGCAGAAAACACCTGCAGAAATAAAGCATGATATGCGCTATGCCTCTGACCAGTCCGGAGCAGTATCGGTCATTTTTCCAATGGATTCACTGACAGTCATGATCGATGCCGGCGGCTGCACCGGGAATGTCTGCGGCTTCGACGAACCTAGATGGCAGAGCGAGAAGGCGATGATATTCTCGGCCGGGCTCCGTGATATGGACGCGATCCTCGGAAGGGATGAAGAACTGGTCAGGAAGATAACAGACGCAGCGAAGATGCTAAAACCGTCTTTTATCACGCTGATCGGAACGCCGGTCCCAGCAACCATCGGAACAGACTATAACGGTCTGAAACGCCAGCTCGAGAAGCAGACGGGACTTCCTGTAGTGGCGATACCTACAAACGGGATGGAGAGCTATGAAAACGGAATAGAAAAAGCAAAGGAAGCACTTGAAGATAGGTTCCATAAAAAACTTTTATAAAATATTTTTACAAAAGTGCTTGTAATAATCAGACGGATTGTGCTATTATTGATACATGACAGATTATTTTTATCGTGAAATCGATCCGGAAAAGAGAAAACAGATGCTGGACGCGGAGACGGACGAAAGGGCGAAGGAGCTTTTCACCATCCGCTTCAGCAATGAGAAGACGAAGGAAGCAGACCTCGGAAAAGACCGCTATATCTGGTTTCTGATGTGTCTTGATATACTGGTCAGACAGAAGCCTTTTTTTATAAAGCGTGAAGCGAAAAAAGTCCTGAAAGACCTTGGAGAGCTTGAAGGGAGCTCCGGGGCGGACGAAGCATTTTTTAAAGAGATGAAAAATGCGGCGATAAGGCTTTTTTCTACCAATGGCAAAAATGGCGAAGGCCGCAGACTCCTGGGAGTCGGCACTGTCGAAGACGGCGTGAAGGTTGCGGACCAGTGCATGGATGCCTGGAGACTTGTTTATGGGGCACCGCAGCTTCTGAAACTCGACGAGCTTGAAATAGTCAGCGAGGCAGTAAAGCAGGCTTACGACACGGTAGACGGGCAGGCACAGGAACGCCTCGAGCTTCTCAGATCGAAACTCTCCGGAGAAAGGAAGAGACGATGAAAGAGAAAAAACAGCATAAACTGAAGCCCACGGCGACGGAACGCAGGAGGCTTACGAGAAATTCTATCTATAGATTTATTTACTCATCTGCGGAACCGGTTAGCAAGCAGGAGATAGCAGACGCGCTTGATGTGTCGCTTCCTACTGTTCATCAGAATATCTCGGAGCTTCTGGAGGCTGGTTATATCAGAGCCGGCGAAGTGAAAAAATCGACCGGAGGCCGCCCGCCGCTTGGCTATGAGGCAAATCCCGACATCAGGTACACGGTCGGAGCGGCGGTCACGTCGAACCATTTCAGGTTCTGGGCCGGGAACTTAAAGCAGGAAGAACTCGGCTTCAAAAGTGTCCGGATCCCGAACGCGCAGCTCGATGAGATAAAAGGTGATGCGCTGAAACGTGAAATGGATATTTTCCTGGAAGAGTCTGGTCTTGATCCAGCGAAGCTCCTGGGAGTCGGCATCACTATTCCGGGAGTTTTCGATTCGGAGAGTGAGCAGATAGTGCTCTCGCCGACGCTCAAAATGAAGAACTTCAATATCTCTGATTTCGTAAAGGAAGCCGGTATTCCGACAGCCATCATGAATGACTCGTCGTGCGCGGGTTACGAGGAGAGACGGATGCGCCAGCTCAGTGGGCAGTCGCTGGATTTTGTCTATCTGCTCTTAGAGAACGGGATCGGCGGCGCCATTTTCATGGATGGAAAGCAGATCCGTGGAAAAAATGGCCGGAGCGGTGAGTTTGGCCACATGCGCATAGTTCCTGACGGCCGGGTCTGCAACTGCGGACAGAGAGGGTGTCTTGAAGCATACTGCAGCGCATTCCGGATCACGAGAGATTTCGGGATCTCAGTCGAGCAGTTTTTTGATGAGATGGAAAAAGAACAGGGAAAAGGCCCGAAAACGGCACTTTTCTACGATATGCTAAGATACTTATCCATAGGCATCGTAAATCTGCGTATGGCTTTTGACTGCGAGATCGTCCTGGGAGGCTTTATGACCGAGTTCTTAGGGCCATTTATGGACTTTTTAAGGACTGAGGTAAAAAGACTAGACCCATTCGGGGCAGATGCGGACTATCTGAAGATAGCGGCATCGCCTAAGGCATCGCTGCAGGGGGCAGCCTGGTATCACGTGGGGAAGTTCATAAATCAGATCTGAATAATAGTCAGAGATTTTTGTGAAAACTGCACAAAAATCTCTGACTTATTTTGTTAATAACTTACAAAAACCACAAAAACTTAAAACTTTATATTGACTTTCCTTTGTGAAAATTGTATATTTATTTTCGTAAAGTACTTTTGTTAAACATCTTTACGAAAGTCGATGGGACAGTTATCCGGGACGCCGGATATCCCGCTGACGGGCGGTAATCCCAGGACTTTCCACCAGGGAGCTTAACGAAAAGTGGAGGTTTATAAGATTTAAGAAGGAGAAATCTTTATGAAAGCAAAGAAAATCGTATCATTCGTACTGGCAGGCATCATGGCACTGTCAATGGCAGCATGCGGAAGCGGATCTTCCGGATCATCATCAAACGGAGGTGCTTCAAAGACCACTTCCGGATCAGGCAAAGCAGGAAAGACAGTTGGTATCTCGATGCCGACCAAGTCTCTCGAGAGATGGAACCGTGATGGTTCTTATCTGAAGAAACAGTTCGAAGACAAGGGGTACAAAGTAGAACTCACCTATTCAGATAACAAGTCAGCTCAGCAGAATAACGATATCGAGGGTCTTATCGCTGATAAGGTAGATATTCTCGTAGTCGCAGCTATCGACGGTGAAGCACTTTCACAGGTTCTCGGACAGGCAAAGGAAGCTAACATACCGGTTATCTCTTATGACCGTCTGATCATGAACACAGACTCCATCAGCTACTATGTATCATTTGATAACTACACAGTAGGTAAACTCCAGGGTGAGTACATCAGAGATCAGCTGGATCTCGACAACGCAGGTGACAAGACTTATAACATCGAGTTCACAGGCGGTGACCCGGCAGATAACAACGCTGGATTCTTCTTCAACGGTGCTATGGATGTACTTAAGCCTTACATCGACAAAGGTACACTTAAGGTTCCTTCAGGCCAGACCGAGTTCGACCAGTGCGCTACAGCACAGTGGGATACAGCTACAGCTATGAAGCGTTTCCAGAACATCCTTGGTTCTTACTACTCAGGCGGCACACAGCTTGACGCTGCTCTCTGCTCAAACGATTCAACTGCTCTTGGTGTTACACAGGCTATCGAGTCTGACTACGCAGGAAAGAACAGCGTTATCATCACAGGACAGGATGGTGATGAAGCTAACCTGAAGAACATCGTAGACGGAAAGCAGTCAATGACAGTTTACAAGGCAGTTGCAAACGAGGCAGTCGTAACACTTGACCTTGCAGTAGCTATCATGAACGGCGAGAAGCCGGATGACAAGCTGATCTCTTCATCAGGATGGTCATTCGACTGCTCATATGACACAGATTCATATGACAACGGAACCGGAAAGATCCCTTCATACCTCCTTGTTCCTACAGTAGTTACAAAGGATAACATGGACAAAGAGCTTGTAGATACCGGATACTACACGAAGGGCAGTGACGGATACCTTAAGGCAGTAGGCTAAGGGATTTTTTACAGAAACAGATTGACTGATAAAACACAGGAGGTGCTTACTTGTCAGATACTATTCTTGAGATGAAGAATATAGTCAAGGAATATCCTGGTGTCAAAGCACTGAATAACGTCACCTTTAAAGTAGAACGAGGTGAGATCCATGCGCTGGTCGGGGAGAACGGCGCAGGGAAATCCACCCTCATGAACGTACTCTCCGGAACTATTCCTTACGGGGAATATACCGGAGACGTTATTTTTAATGGGAATGTATGTCAGTTCCACAACATAAAGGATTCAGAGAAGGTCGGTATAGCCGTCGTTCATCAGGAACTCGCCCTGATCCCGGAGCTTACCATAGCGGAGAACATGTTCATGGGAAATGAACGCCGCACGAAGTTCGGGACCATCGACTGGAACAGGACATATGGTGAGGCTCAGGCAGCCATGAAGCGTGTCGGCCTCAAAGAGTCATCCCAGGTACTTATAAAAGACATCGGAACAGGAAAGCAGCAGTTAGTCGAGATAGCGAAAGCTCTTGCAAAAGACTGTAAGCTTTTAGTCCTTGACGAGCCTACTTCATCACTTAACGAAGAAGATTCGAAGATGCTCCTTGATATGCTTCTTGACTTTAAAAAAGAGGGCATCACATCCATCATCATCACACACAAACTGAACGAGGTAGCGTACTGCGCAGATCAGATCACAGTTCTTCGTGATGGACAGACGATCGAAACGATGCAGAACGAAGACCACACGATCGATGAGAACCGTATCATAAAAGGAATGGTAGGCCGTGAGCTTACCGACAGATACCCTGACAGAGAGCATAAGATAGGTAAGGAAGTAATGCTCTCATGCAAGGACTGGACGGTTTATCATCCGGTCTACACAGAAAAGTGCGTGGTAGATCATGCCAGCTTCGAGGTACATAAAGGCGAAGTGGTCGGCTTCTCAGGACTCCAGGGTGCAGGGCGCACGGAGCTTGCGATGTCGCTTTTCGGAAAGAGCTACGGTTCCCACATCACGGGACAGGAGTTCATAGGCGGAAAGGAAGTTCATTTAAAAAATGAGGCGGATGCCATCGAACATGGTTTAGCCTATGCTACTGAGGACCGTAAGACAAACGGACTTATCCTCGACGAGACTATCGCCCGTAACACCACGCTTGCCCGCATGGATAAGATATCACATAAGGACATCGTAAATGTACCGGAAGAGAACAAACAGGCAGAAATCTATGTAAAAGCCATGCATACAAAGACACCGAGTATCCAGCAGCACGCCGGTAACCTCTCAGGAGGAAACCAGCAGAAGGTACTGCTCGCAAAGTGGATGTTCGCAGAGCCGGATGTCCTGATCCTCGACGAGCCTACCAGAGGAATCGATGTCGGAGCGAAGTATGAGATATATCAGATCATAAATGAAATGGTATCCCAGGGAAAGGCTGTCGTGATGATATCATCCGAGCTTCCTGAGCTTCTGGGTATGTGCGACCGCATTTATGCCATGAATGAGGGCCGCATAGTCGGTGAGTTTAACGGAAAGGACGCTACTCAGGAGAAGATCATGAGCGCTATCCTTTCATCAGACAATAAGACAGTTAAAGCCGGCTGATGAGCTGATTATGGAGGTTATAAATGAAAGGTAAAGATTTTGTAAAGAAATATACCATGGTCCTGGCACTGATCCTGGTATTTGTTCTGTTCACGATACTGACGGGCGGCCGACTCATAATGGCGCAGAATATATCAAACCTGCTTCTGCAGAATGCATACGTTCTCGTCATGGCCTGCGGCATGCTTCTTTGTATCCTGACAGGTGGTAACGTAGACCTTTCCGTAGGTTCTACACTGTGTCTTTCTGCAGCAGCAGCTGCAAAACTCATGGAAGGCGGTTCATCACCGGCTACAGCAGTTTTCGTATCACTTCTGATCTCAGCAGTGATAGGTATCTGGCAGGGCTGGCTGATCGGATATATCCACATACCGCCATTCATCTGTACACTCGCAGGAATGTTCCTCTTCAGAGGACTTGCCCGAGTTATCCTTGACTCAAAGACTATAGCAGTCATGAATCCTGGTTTCCTGAAGCTCTTCACTTCATACATCCAGATCCCTGGAGTAGATTCGTTAGGAAACTGCCCATCAGCCATGGTAATCGGTATCATAATCGCTGTATGTCTTACGATCTTCATGATCGCAAACAGAGCAAAGAAGGCAAAGCAGGGCTATCAGGTAGCATCATTTGCATCGACTCTTATCAGAGTCATCATCTTTGACGCGCTGATCATTGCATACGCATCAAGACTTATGGGTTACAAGGGCATCCCGGTAATGGTTATCTGGATCCTCGCCATAGTTCTTATCTTCGGATTTATCACTTCAAAGACAGTATTCGGCCGTTACTTCTATGCAGTAGGCGGTAACGAGAAGGCTACAAAGCTTTCAGGTATCGATCCTAGAAAAGTTTACTTCTGGGCTTACTTCCTTATGTCACTTCTCGCAGGACTTTCAGGACTCCTCGTTGGAGCCAGGATCGGTTCTGTAGACGGTAACATGGGTAACTCATACGAGATGGACGCCATCGCATCCTGCTTCATCGGCGGAGCTTCAGCTTACGGCGGATCAGGAAAGATCTCAGGAGTCATGGTAGGTGCTATCCTCCTCGGTGTTATCAACATGGGAATGTCGATCCTCGGACTTCCTGACCAGTACCAGTACGTCGTAAAAGGCGCAGTTCTTCTCGCAGCCGTTATCTTCGACGTAGTCACAAACCACAAGACAGGAAAGTCATAAATCATTGGAGAGACGCGTATGTACTATATAGGCGTAGACCTCGGCACATCAGCAGTGAAGCTGCTGCTGATGACCGGGGATGGAAAAATAGAAAAAATAGTTTCAGAAGAATACCCTCTGTACTTCCCGCATCCGGGATGGTCAGAGCAGAAGCCTGAGGACTGGCTTACAGCAGTAGTAAAGGGCATCAGAGAGCTGACTGAGGGTATCGACAGATCACAGGTCGCAGGCATTGGAGCCGGCGGCCAGATGCATGGACTTGTAGTCCTGGATAAAGACGACCAGGTCATCCGCCCGGCAATCCTCTGGAATGACGGCCGGACACAGGAAGAGACAGATTACCTGAATCAGACCATAGGTAAGGAAAAATTAAAAAAATACACCGGAAATATTGCATTTGCCGGTTTTACCGCTCCGAAGATCCTGTGGCTGAAAAAGCACGAACCGGAGAATTTTTCGCGTATAGCAAAGATAATGCTCCCGAAGGATTATATCAACTATAAGCTGTCTGGCGTGAATTCGACCGATTACTCCGATGCTTCAGGAATGCTCCTCCTCGATGTAAAAAATAAACGATGGAGCCAGGAGATGCTCGACATCTGCGGTATCACGGAATCGATGATGCCGAAGCTCTACGAGAGCTACGATGTGACGGGGACACTTCTCCCGGAGATGGCAGACGAGTTAGGATTGTCTACCTCTGTAAAAATAGTAGCAGGAGCCGGAGACAATGCAGCCGCAGCCATCGGAACAGGAACAGTCGGAAACGGCTCATGTAATATCAGCCTTGGCACGAGCGGCACGCTTTTTATCTCAAGTGACAGATTCTTAGAGCCATCTGACGGTATTCACTCATTTGCGCACGCGGACGGAGCTTACCATCTGATGGGATGTATGCTTTCTGCAGCTTCGTGCAACAAGTGGTTCATGGATCAGATCATAAGGACCACAGACTATCCGGTAGAACAGAAGGACATCACAGACGACAGGCTCGGGAAAAATCACGTGTACTATCTGCCCTATCTGATGGGCGAGAGAGCACCGCATAACGACCCGTTCTGCAGAAGCTGCTTCATCGGAATGACTATGGACACTACGAGAGAAGATATGACGCAGGCCGTGCTCGAGGGCGTGGCTTTCGGTATCAGGGATTCGCTCGAAGAGATAAAAGGGCTTGGGATCGAAGTGAAGACGAGCATGGTATCCGGAGGCGGCATGAAGAGCCCGCTCTGGCAGAAGATTTTCGCAAATGTGCTCGATATAACGCTTACGATCCCGGAGACAGAGCAGGGACCTGGCTATGGTGGAGCAATACTCGCGGCAGTTGCCTGCGGAGAGTACTCATCAGTCCAGGAAGCCTGTGATAAGCTTATACGCACGACCGGTGAAGTAAAGCCGGATCCGGAGCTCGCCGCAGATTACGACAAGCGCTATCAGACGTTTCACAAGCTGTACCCGGCGTTAAAGGATATTTTTCCGGAATTGTGTTTTTTTAAAGGAAAGGACTTAGAAAAGTATGACAAGTAATATACCAGTAGTAAAGGTCGGTATCGTAGCAGTGTCAAGGGACTGTTTCCCGGCACCGCTCGCAGTAAACAGGCGTAAGGCAGTAGTAGAGGCCTATAAGAAAAAATACGATGCAGCAGACATCTACGAGTGTCCGATCACGATCGTAGAGTCAGAGATCGACATGGTAAATGCCTTAGAGGACATTAAGAAAAATGACTGCAATGCACTCTGCGTATACTTAGGAAATTTCGGACCAGAGATTTCAGAGACACTTCTCGCAAAACACTTCGACGGACCGGTCATGTTCTCGGCAGCAGCAGAGGAAAAGTCCACTACTCTTGGCATTGAGGGGCGAGGCGACGCATACTGCGGAATGCTGAATGCATCATATAACCTCGCACTCAGAAATACAAAGGCATGGATCCCGGAGAATCCGGTACGTGACGCAGAAGGCGTAGCTGATAATATCCACGACTTCCTCCCGATAGCACGCGTAAAGCTCGGCCTCGATAACCTGAAGATCATCTCATTCGGGCCGCGCCCGGCAAATTTCCTGGCATGCAACGCTCCTATAAAGCAGCTGTATAATCTGAACGTAGAGATAGAAGAGGAGTCTGAATTAGACCTCTTTGAGGCATATAAAAAGCACTACACCCCGGACGAGTTCGACCTCGATCCTGAGGTAGTAAAAAAGCAGAACGAAGAGATAGCTTCGATAAAGGCAGACATGGAAAAAGAGCTTGGTATTACAAGTCCGAGCCAGGCACAGTCAGATATGCTCGATAAGTTCGCAGCATACGAAGCTACACTTCTCGACTGGGTAGAGGCAAACAAGGGCTACCGCAAGTATGTAGCACTTACGACAAAGTGCTGGCCTGCATTTGAGGATATGTTCAGATTCGTTCCTTGCTACGTAAACTCCAGACTTACAGGCAGAGGAATTCCGGTATCCTGCGAGGTAGATATCTACGGAGCACTTTCAGAGTACATCGGCTGGTGCGTATCAGGACAGCCAGTCACTCTCCTCGATATCAATAACTCCGTACCAAAGGATATGTACGAGAATTCCATCAAAGGAAAATACGACTACGACTGGAAACTCACCGATACATTCATGGGATTCCACTGTGGAAATACCTGCTCATCGAAGCTCACAAATCCGCACATCGGCTACCAGAAGATCATGGCAAATACTCATCCGAAGGAGTGGTGCGACGGAACCATGGAGGGCGACATCCAGCCAGGAGAGATCACCTTCTATCGTCTGCAGTCTACAGCGGACGCAAAGCTTCGCGCTTATGCAGCGGAAGGCGAAGTGCTTAACGTACCGACACAGTCATTCGGTTCGATCGGAGTATTCGCTATTCCGGAAATGGGACGTTTCTACCGCTATCATCTGATCGGCAAAAACTTCCCGCATCACGGCGCTGTGATGTTTGGTCACTATGCAAAGTCGCTCTATGACGCATTCAAATATATCGGAGTGGATCCGGCTGAGATCGGTTACAACCATCCGGCAGGAGACCGCTACGAGGATGAAAACCCGTGGGGCACTTTATAAATCCTCGATAAGCTGACTCTTCTGAGTTCAGTTTCCCCTCCTTTCTAACCAGAACCTCCGCAGACTTCATGATCTGCGGAGGTTTGTTTTTTGTACGCCGAGACTGTATAATTAGCGCATGAGACATTTTTATCATATAAAAATATACGGCATAGTCCAGGGTGTCGGCTTCAGGCCGGCGGTCGCCAGAGCCTTCAGCACCCTGCGTGGATCAGTAAAAAATTGTGGCTCCTACGTCGACATATGTGTCAGTGGGGACGCGTTCACTGACACATTTGATCAGATAAGCAGCCGTTTTCATGTTCCAGAGAGATCGGAAATAGTTGATATAGAAAAAAATGAGATCACGGAGGAGGAGTTCGAAAAGAGACTTTCAGCAGATAAGCCGGAGAAGGGAGAGGAGGGAAAGCGGTTTTTTATCGCAAAAAGTCCAATGCATAAGCCAGCGGATGAGCCGGTTTTCATACCGCCGGATCTCGCCATCTGCGATGACTGCGCGAGGGAGCTTTACGATAAGACCAACAGGCGCTATCTGCATCCTTTCATCAACTGCACCCAGTGCGGTCCCAGACTTACGATCATAGATTCACTCCCGTATGATCGCCCGCGTACTTCTATGAAAAAATTCCCGATGTGTCCGTCCTGCGAAAAAGAGTACACGGATATACACGACAGAAGATACGATGCACAGCCGGTCTGCTGTAATGACTGTGGACCCTCGGTGTATTTTATCGAGAATGGGAAAACTGTATCGAGAGATTCTGACGCTATAACTCAGGCAAGACAGGCGCTGATAAATGGGAAAATAATTGCGGTAAAAGGAATAGGCGGGTTTCACCTCTACTGTGACGCTACGAACGATGCTGCAGTCACAGAATTAAGAAATCGAAAGGGTCGCCCGGCAAAACCGTTCGCAGTAATGGCGCATGACCTTCAGGCCTCTGAAACTATCTGCGAAGTAAAGCCTGAGGCAGTCGGACTTCTGACAGGACATCGGAAGCCGATAGTCCTTCTGCCAAAGACAGACGCGCTTCCGGAAAGCGTGGCGCCTGGAAATCCCTCGCTTGGAGTCATGCTTCCATATGCACCGCTTCAGCTCTTGCTTTTTTCATATCCTGACGGGCTCGATGAAAAAATGCCTCAGATCCTTATCGCTACGAGCGCGAACAGGAGCGGCGGAGTCATCTGCAGAACAGAGGAGGAAGTAGAGAAAACTCTGAGCCAGGTATGCGACGGTATTCTCTCGCACGACAGGGAGATACTTACGAGAGCCGATGACTCGGTCGTTGATTTTTTCGAGGGGAAGCCTTATATGATAAGAAGGTCGAGAGGATATGCGCCGCTCCCTGTGACCGTAAAGGTCGGGATGCGGGGAGAAGTCCTGGCGTTCGGCGGAGAACTGAAAAATACCTTCTGCATAGGAAAGGGGAATCTGATGTATCCGTCTTCGTATATCGGTGACCTGTCTGACCTGAAAAGTGACAGGGCACTCGAGGAAACTGTCGAGAGGTTCACACTGATGCTCGATTCTCATCCGAAGGTAGTGGTCTGCGATAAGCATCCGAGCTACAGAAGCCGGGCGCTTGCGCTCAAATACGCGGAGGAGCATCCGGGAACAAAGCTCATAGAAGTCCAGCATCACTATGCGCATGTACTGTCAGTCATGGCCGAAAATCATTTTTACGGTGAGACAATAGGAGTGGCGTATGACGGGACAGGCTACGGAGATGACGGGACCATCTGGGGCGGAGAATTTTTCCTGTGCGATGTGAACGGATATCAGAGAAAGTCACATATCAGCCCGTTCATTTTTTCGGGAGGAGATGTGGCGAGCAGGGAAGGCTTCAGGGTGGCGCTTTCGATGCTCTTTAATAAATACGAAAATGAGAACGATATCTATGATATAATAAAACGGTTGGATCTGTGTGAGACTAAGTATGTGCGCCCGCTTAAGGCAATGCACGATATGGGAATAAATTCTGTGACGTCGACGAGCTGCGGAAGGCTCTTCGATGCTGTAAGCGCAGTGCTTGGCATCTGCCGGAAACAGAGCTTCGAGGGCCAAGCATCGATGGGACTTCAGTTCGCGGCAGAGAAAATACATGAGAGCGTTCTCAGCTGTGATGTCACAGAAACTGACGAGCTTTTTTACCGGATAGTCGAGGAGAGACTTAACGGGCGAAGCGCAGAGGAGCTTGCATATTTTTTTCATGAAGGACTCGCGCAGATCACGGTGAATGAAGCGGTGAAGATCCGGGATGAATCCGGGTGCGGTACGGTCGCTCTGTCAGGCGGCTGTTTCCAGAACACCCTGCTCTTAGGACTCACTAAATCAGGACTCGAAAAGTATGGATTTAAAGTGCTGACCGCACACGAGATTCCGCCAAACGACGGCGGGCTTTCACTCGGCCAGTGCATGAAAGGATCAGTATGTGTGTAGGTTTATCGGCAAAGGTGCTCTCTGTGGATGAGGACACGATGATCGTGGATTCGGGCGGCGCGAGGAGGAAAGTCTCAGCGGCGCTCCTGAACGGCTTGAGACCGGGTGACTATGTGATGGTTCACGCAGGCTCCGCCATTTCAAAAATAACCGACGATGACAGGGACGAGAGCGACTCTGTCTGGGAGAGTTTCAAGTGAGTGCAGCATCAGAGGCAAAGGATTTTCTCTCATCCTACGATGGTAGAAAAGTGCGAATCATGGAAGTCTGCGGCACGCACACGCATGAGATTTTTAAGGACGGGATAAGGCAGATCCTGTCTCCGCAGATAGACCTGATATCAGGCCCTGGCTGTCCTGTCTGCGTGACACCGGCTGATTTTATCGATGAAGCTGTGATGCTTGTCTTAGAAAAAAATTGTACGATCACTACTTTTGGTGACCTGGTCAGGGTGCCCGGTTCAGAGAAGTCTCTAGCCGATGCGAGAGCTGACGGAGCAAAGGTAAAGGTCGTGTACGCACCGCAGGACGCTGTGAAATACGCACAGCTTCATCCGGATGAAGAAGTGGTTTTCCTATCAGTGGGTTTCGAGACGACTGTGCCGTCGGAGTGCCTGGCAGTACAGCAGGCTATAGAAAAAGGCCTTAAGAATTTTTCGCTGCTGACGGCGAATAAGACGATGCCAGAAGCATATCTGGCTATGAAGGATGCGACCGATGCGTTCCTCTATCCGGGACATGTGCACGCGATAATCGGGACTTCGGTCTGCGAGAAGCTGCGCGACGAGTACGGGATCAGCGGGGTCTGCGCGGGATTTACACCGTCAGAACTGCTGGTGGCTCTGGCACTCGAGGTAAAGGGACTTTCGCGCGGAGAACCTTTCTTTATAAATGCCTATCCGAGGGTTGTAAGAGAAGAGGGTTCGCCTAAGGCAGTCGCGCTTACAGAAAAATACATGGAGCCAGTCGATGTGCTCTGGCGCGGTATAGGAGAGATAAAAAACTCCGGACTGGCGCTTCGGGAAGAGTATTCGGATTTTGACGCAAGAAAAAAGTATGCATTGCCGCATATCACAGGCCGTGACAATCCCGCCTGCCGCTGCGGAGAAGTGCTGCAGGGAAAGTGTACCTCTGAAGAATGTCCGCTTTTCGGCAAGGCCTGTAGGCCGGAGCATCCTGTCGGCGCCTGCATGGTCTCATCAGAAGGCGCCTGCTCGGCATTTTACCTTTATGGGAGACATTGATTTTTATCTGTAAGCATGCCAGATAAATTACAGGCGTATTTTTAAGTGACATATGTTAGAATTCAATATGCCGGTCCATGAGGGCTGGAACATCGTAAATATAGCAATGCAGGTGCCTGAGAGTCACCAGATATTCGTGTGTCCGGAGAACTGCGCCCGGGGAGTCGTGATGACGGCGCTGGAGATGGATGCCGCAGACCGCATCTCGTGTGTGACAGTCGATGAAAGAGACCTGATAGTCGATAACCTCGAGACCGTCACGATAGATGGGGCTTCCGAGGTCGTGGATGAGCTGGAAGAGAGGCCGAGGGTCATTTTTCTTTTTACAGTATGCTCGCACAGAGTGCTGTCCTGCGACTTCGACTATGTGTTTAAGGCGCTAAGGAAAAAATATCCGGACATCATCTGGGAGCATGCATTTATGGACTGCATCGGGCAGAAGGAGGGACCGGCGCCTGATGTGAAGCTGCGGTGCGCGATGTACGATTTTCTCCCTAAGAGTGAGACAGATGAAAAAATAGTAAATCTGCTCGGAAGCGAGGTCACGGCGACGGCTTCAGATAATGATATCGTAGACTTCTATCAGAAGCGCGGGTTCAGGGTCAGGCAGTTATCGGACATCCATACTTTTGATGAATATATGAAGCTCGGGAATGCTTCTCTTAACATATGCATGTATAAGCCGGGGGATGAGGGAGTCAGGAGGTTTTCGGAGAGGCTTGGGATACCGTATGAACTTAAGCTGCCGTTTTATGACTTCGCAGATGAGTATCAGTCTGACGGTGGATTGGAAGCATTACGGGATCTGATCGGGGATACGCCTGTCGTCATCGATTCGATGGCAGTCTCCTGTCCATACAGTCTCGCAGAATTCCTGTCAGATCTCGGTTTTCATGTGCAGGCGGTAGTGGCCGATGGTCCGGCTGACTATGAGAAGGATATCTATGACCGGCTGATCGAAAAATACCCTTCACTTATGACTGTAAGACCGACTGACCCGAGGCTTCGGGAAGAGTCTTACAGGGCTTCGCTGATAGATGTCGCTTCGGGTTCAAAGATCCTGGCCATCGGCCCTATGGCAGCCTGGGTTTACGATACGCCGTACTTCGTGAATCAGATAGAAGATGACGGATGCTACGGTCATAATGGCGTCAATGCACTTTTTGAAAAAATGAAAGATGCCTTTGACAATCCGAAGGACCTTCAGCACATCGTATCTCGCAAAGCTCTAGGATGCTGCTGTTAGCCTTCTGTAAAGTCTCCGCGGAGAGCAGCGCCGTGATCCATAGGTCCGGAGCCGGCTCCGAGATCGAGGCCTGCACTTATGATAGTAGTCACGTATTCTTTGGCGAGGCGGACAGATGATGCGAGATCCTGTCCCTTTGCCAGGTTTGCGGCGATAGCAGAGGAGAGAGTGCAGCCAGTGCCATGTGTATTCGGGTTTTCTATGTGAAGACCCGGATATTTTTTTAGGGAGGAACCGTCGTATAGATAGTCGACGGGGGCTGACAGATGTCCGCCCTTTACGAGGACGGAAGTGTGGTATCGCTCCCATATGAGCTCTGCCAGGTGCTCTGGCGAGCCTTTTTCTCCTGCCAGGTACTCAGCCTCAGGAAAGTTCGGCGTCACGAGATTTACCTCCGGAATCAGCTTCTCGAGTTCGCCGATGGCGTCTCCATCGAGGAGCGGCGTACCTGACGAGGAGATCATTACAGGATCCAGAACTATAGGCGCATCGAGAGTACTCACACATCTGCGGACTGTCTGGATCAGCTCGCGGGTTCCTATCATGCCGACCTTTACGGCAGCAGGCTTTATGTCTTCGACAGCTGTCATGATCTCGTCTTCTAAAACCTCGGGACTGGCCGGATTTACCGATGACACTTTTACGGTGTTCTGCGCCGTGACACAGGTCACAGCCCCCATCCCATAAACTCCATTTGCCAGAAAAGTCTTTATATCAGCGATGAGTCCGGCGCCGCCCGACGGGTCCAGCCCGGCAACCGCCATCGCCACAGGTCGTTTAGTGAATTTCATAGGTATATCTTATAACAAATGGGGATTTTTGCAAATAAAAGTATGACGCATATAAGACAGTATAATGAAAATTGTAAAACATTATTAACAAAAGAATGCAACAGTTTGTTATAAACTGTTGCATTCAGAAAATTCATATCTTTTGCTTTACACCTATATTATCGACCTTCCCGGAAATATGATAACCCCCTTTTGAAAATTTTTTTGCGTATTTCATTCATTTGTTTTTCTAATGTGACCTCAAGCCCGTATTCTATGCAGGTTTGGGGCATTTTTATTTTTCTCAGATGTAACCAAATATAACAATCTGTTTCATCAGCGATGCAGGGATGCATCGAAAAATGCAAGGAGGTACAGGATGCTAAAAATCGGCATGACACCCGGTGAGTACATCACCCTGGATGACGACATCAGGATAGTCTTCTCAGGCGGCACAGGACACCACATCCACCTGCTTGTAGACGCACCGAAGGACGTAAAGATCCTCCGCAGCAGCTACAAGGACAGCAAGGATAAAGCTCCTTACTACGCAGAGAAAGAGCAGAAGACTTACCTGAAAAAACGTGTCAGTGGGGACGATCCCAAGTGACACATGAATTTAGGTAATACACATCTCGGAGCTCAAAGCTTTATGTGCACTAGGGCTTATGAACCGACAGATGTCTATTATAAAACACAACACGTGGGAACGGATTTCCCACACAAACCTATCTATTTAGTTTAATTACACGGAGGTAATTATTATGGTAGTACA
>ONIH01000001.1 GCA_900317825.1 uncultured Lachnospiraceae bacterium
TGTGATGGGGACTGTGAATGTACTTGAATGCATCAGGCTTTCTCGAAGTGTGCGGAGTGCTGTGATCATCACTACAGACAAGGTCTACAAGAATAATGAATGGCTCTGGGGCTACCGTGAGAACGAGCCACTTGACGGCTTTGATCCTTACAGCAATTCGAAGTCCTGTGCGGATCTGGCTGTGCATTGTTACCGGAATTCATTTTTTAAAGAAGATGGTCGGGCGGTGTCTGTAGCCCGCGCCGGGAATGTGATCGGAGGTGGGGATTTTGCTGTGGACAGAATAATCCCGGACTGTGTCAGGGCGGCATCGAAAGGCCTGCCGATAGAAGTCAGGAATCCGTTCTCTACAAGACCTTATCAGCATGTGTTGGAGCCGCTTTCTGCGTATCTGCTGATCGCTGAAAAACAGTGGAGTGACAGAAGCCTGTCCGGTGATTATAATGTCGGGCCGGATGATGCAGACTGCCTTACGACCGGCGACCTGGTGACTCTGTTTTGTGATAAATGGAACGAAAGCCGAGGATTACTGCCTGAAGCTTCCTGGAAGAGCAGGGCGGAGCAGAATGCTCAGCATGAAGCTAATTTTTTAAAGCTGGACAGTACAAAGATAAAATCTGTGCTCAGTTGGAAGCCAAAGTGGCACATAGATGAGTGCATGGAAAAGACCGTGCATTTTTACCAGGAGTATCTGAGGGATAAGGAGAGTGTGGCGTATGAGATGGACCGGGAGATACGTTCGTTTTTTGGTGATAAAATGTTGATTTTTAAATCTTGAATGTTAAAAAATTGCAGGGTCGTTTGCTATAATCATCTGGTGCATAATGATTGCCATACTGATCGTAGCATTAGTTCTCATATAGTTCTATAATCCGTTGGACATCTGGTTCCAACGGATTTCTTTATATTCGTCCGCCATAACATTTTAACAATGATTTAATTGAAATTTCCTGTGAGTGTGGTATTATAAAAAAAGTTAAAGCGCCTTTTTAAAGGCACAAATATCATTATATTCACAGGAGGGTCGGAAATGGCAGAAAAGAAGGAGTCAGGAAAAGTAACGGCGATCAGCCGGAAGGTACTGGCGAGAGTGCTGCCGCTTATCATAGCGACGTTCTTGGTACTTTTTGCAGTTATCTATCATTTTAGCAGCAATGTCATCACTGATATGCTCTATACTTCACTGAAGAGCCAGGCATCTGATGACGCCGGTACAGTGAACAGAGAGCTGAACGCGACGTTCTACTACCTGAACGGTATTGCAGACACCATTGAGAAAATGGACTGGAAGGACGACCAGTCGATCACAGATTATCTGAATACGACTAAAGGCAGATATCCGCTGATCCCGACAGGTGCTTATCTCGCGTTAAACGACAAGAGCTACCTGGATCCGTCAGGATGGCAGTCGGGAAAAGACTACGATCCGACACAGTCGAAGTGGTATAAGCAGGGTATTTCTTACGATAACGCTTATTTTTACTATTATGATGAGCCGTACTTCGATGAGAATACCGGAAAGCTCTGCTCGACAGTTATCAGACACGTACACTTAAAGGACGGCAGGGAAGGTGTTTTTGCCTGCGACCTGATGATGGAATCTATCCAGACTGCGCTTTCAAAGGTGAAGTTCTATAATACCGGTCGTGTCATGATGGTGACGAAGAAAGGCATGATCCTTGCAAACCCTACATCGGGCCTGAACGGAAAGACTCTGAAGGAATCGAAGGATCCGCTCTATACACAGCTGGTATCAGCCTCTAATAGAAAAAATGGCAAGGTAGAGATCGTACCTACCAGCAAGGGCAAGTACTATACAGTTACTTCTGAGATCACTGGAACCGACTGGGAAGTCATCATTTTTGCGAAGAGAGCAGATGTACTCCACAACATCAATGAGATGGTTCGCATTGTGGCTGTTGTAGCAGTTGTAGCTCTGATCCTTATCGCATTTATTCTGGTATGGCTCTTAAAGAGATACATCAGAAAGCCTGTTGAAGACCTGACGAAGAATATCGGTGAGATCGCTAATGGTGACTTCTCGATTGATATATCTGCAAACGGAAACGATGAGATAGCATACATGAACCGTTCGATGGATGGCTTCATCGGCGGCATGAGAGGTACTATAAAGGGTCTTAAGGATGTGGCTGGAAAGCTTATCTCTGATTCGAAGACCACACAGGATGCAGCAGAGAGTCTTGAAAAAGCTGCGAATGAGCAGTCGGTATCTATGGATCAGATCCGTGACAACATCCAGAATATGGCTGACGCGGTAACTGATGTCGCTGAGAATGCTACGACTCTGGCTCAGACAGTATCAGATCTCGTGACAAGTGAGAATCAGGTCGAGGATGTCATGAAGGCTCTCGTAAAGAAGGCTAATGACGGACAGACTGACATGAGCGCTGTGGCCAACTCCATGGATAGCATCGTCGTATCAATGAATGAGATGGATGATGCCGTAAAGGCTGTAGACCAAGCCGCTACAGACATCACGAAGATCGTAGACCTGATCGATGAGATTTCCGACCAGACCGAGCTTCTTTCACTGAATGCTTCTATCGAGGCTGCAAGAGCTGGCGAGGCCGGCAAAGGATTCGCCGTTGTCGCTTCTGAGATCGGTGGTCTGGCTACTGATTCTGCTAATGACACGAAGCAGATCTCGGATATCGTATCGAAGATGTCTGCCCGTGTTAAAGACCTCTCAGCCAAGGCTCAGGCTAATACCCAGCTGATAAACGACAGCGCTTCATCTGTAAGCACTGCAGCTGAGACCTTCAAGCAGATCACAGACGAAGTGAACAAGGCTACGACTACTCTTTCATCTATGACTGAGATGATGGGCAAGGTTAACGACGTCGCTTCTACTATGGCTTCGGCTTCGGAGGAGCAGTCAGCTACGACTCAGGAGATCGCTTCTACAGTAGAGGCTGTGGCTGAGAATGCAAAGGGCGTCGCTGACTCCAGTAAGGACGTGTTTGGTGCATCTACTTCAGTATCTGATGCCGCAGATTCTATCAACGGAGATCTGAACCGTTTCACCATAAAATAATATTGATTTTTGATCAGGGAAGGCTGCTTCGGCGGCCTTCTTTTTTTGCCTTTTTTAGAAAAAATATATTGCATTTCTTTGTCAGCATAGTAGAATAGAAAAAGTACGATTTTTTGAAAAAGGGAGGTTTACTATGCAGCTTGACATGACTAAAGGGCGTCCGATGCCTATTATCATGAGGTTTTTCATCCCTATATTCATCGGGAATATGTTCCAGCAGTTCTATAATATGGTGGACTCTATCATAGTGGGCAGATTCGTAGGAACCGAAGCTTTTGCTGCCGTAGGTTCTACTGGAACTATCATGTTCTTAGTGCTCGGATTTGCAAATGGCCTTGCTACTGGTTTTACGGTGCTGACTTCGCAGAGATTCGGCGCGAAGGATGAGAAGGGCATAAGGCAGTCGGTAGCCAACGCTATTTTTCTGTCTGTTATAGTCTCTGCCGTGATGACTGTTTTTTCGATGCTTTCGATGAAGGGGCTTCTACACCTGCTGAATACGCCGTCGAATATATATCTCTATGCGTATGACTACATCATAATAATCACCGGAGGAACTGCGGCTGTCTGCTTTTACAACCTGTTCTCTGCACTGCTTCGCGCGGTCGGAAATTCGAAGGCACCGCTGTTTTTCCTGATACTTTCGGCGACCCTGAATATCTTCCTGGATCTGCTTTTTATCATCGTGTTCAAGTGGGAGGTGAGAGGAGCGGCTCTCGCTACCATAGCTTCGCAGGCTATTTCAGCCATCTGCTGCCTTATCTATATCCTTCTCAAGGTAAAAATGCTCGTCCCTCACCGTGACGAGTGGAGACTCAAGGGCAGCTTCGCAAAAAGACAGCTGGCTATAGGTTTCCCAATGGCACTCCAGTTCGGCATCACGGCTTCGGGAACCATGATAATGCAGTCGGCCATCAACCGCTTTGGTTCTGACGCTATTGCTGGATTTAACGCCTCATCGAAGGTCGGAGGCCTTCTGACTCAGGCTTTCCCGGCTCTCGGTCAGTCGATGGCTACTTATACCGGTCAGAACTTCGGAAAGCAGGATATAGACCGTATTCACGATGGTTCGCATGTAGCACTGAAGATTTCACTGGTGGCGGCTCTTCTAGGTGCCGGTCTGGCGCTCCTGTTACTGAAGCCGGCTATTCCGATGTTCTTGGGCTCGAATGCCGATATAGACGCTATCCTGCCGTGGGCCAGGCCTTATACGTATATGTCGATCATTTTTTACATGCCGCTGGGAATCCTCTTCATCTACAGGGACATGATGCAGGGCTGCGGTTACGGCTTCCTGCCGATGATGGGCGGTGTATTGGAACTTGTTGCGAGGTTTACGACCGCCATGCTTTCGATGCATTTCAACAGCTACCTGCTCGGAGTCGCAGGTGATCCGGCAGCCTGGATCATTACGGGCATTTTTGATGCGATAGCGTACCAGTACGTGATCCGTGATGTAAAGAAGAAATTCGCCGCAAAGCAGGAGAACTGATATGGCAGAGATACTTGTGATAACGCACCAGCTGACGAGGACCGGGGCTCCGATAGTGCTATTCGATATGGTAAAAGTGCTTCTCGGAGCCGGTCATCACGTAGATATGATCTCGATGCTCGACGGAGACCTCCGTTCCGAGGCAGAGGAGCTTGGGATAGAGGTGAGCATCGAAGCACATTTTTTCGATAAAAAGGATTTCTATTCCCGGAAATTCTCCGAGTACGACTGCCTTATCGTTAATACGCTTATCTGCTACGAAGCCATCCATGTGCTCCGGGATACAGATGCCCCGGTGCTCTGGTGGATACATGAGGGAGAGCATTTCTTTGAGTATTTCCAATCAGTTATTCCCGATATTAACAATCTGCCGTCACAGATCCATGTATTCTCTGTGAGTGGCTACGTGCAACGCCTTATAGAAAAACGCTACGGAATTCATACTCCGATCCTGCATTTCGGTGTAGAAGACCTCTATGAAAAAAATGCTGTAAACTCTTCAGACTGGGAGTCATTCGACCCTGGCCACAAAAAAATCCGTTTCTTCACCTGTGCCCTGTATGGCAGGGTAAAGGGACAGGACTTTGCTGCGAGGACTATAGAGCAGCTACCGGAAGAACTCCGGGATAAATGTATTTTTGTATTCTGCGGAGACGAGTCAGAACAAAGGTCTGATCCTGCGATCCTGGGAAAAGTCATAGAGGCTTCAGAAAAGTACCCTTCACTCGTGAAGCATATCGGAAAGATCCCGCATGAAAAAGTCATACAGTTCATGGCAGGCATGGATTTTCTGCTCGTCCCTTCGAGGATAGAGCCGATGCCCACGGTGGCATGTGAAGCCATGATGGTGAAAAAGCCGGTGCTTGTCTCAGGTGTCTGCGGAGTAGCAGATGATATCACCGATGGCTGGAACGGACTTGTCTTTAAGTCTGAGGATGAAGAGAGCCTGACTCAAGGCATCATCAGGTGCCAGAATATTCTGGTTGACCCGTCAGTCTACGAAAGTATGGCAGAGAGAGCCAGAAATCTCTACGAAGAAAAGTACTCTATGTCGGTCTTCGGGCCTGCGACAGAAAGCCTTGTAAGCCATATCCTGCGCAGAAGAAAGCTGATCCTGATGCTTTCCGGCAGAGACATCCTGGATATTTTTTCACTGGCAATGAAACCTGAGTTCGAGAGACTCGGATATGAAGTTTATTCATTCGACAACCAGAGAATCATGCAGTCTCTGGCAGGGCTTGACCAGTTTCTGAACACTCCGGTTACAGCTGCTCTGGCTTTTAATAACACCGGTATGAGTATGGAGATCATCGCCGGTAAAAATGTCTGGGAGCAGCTTCAGATCCCGTTTATCGATTTTCTTATGGACCACCCTTTTGCACATAAGGCGGCTCTCGACACTGCGCCTTCGACGGCTATAGTCTTATGCCCTGACAGAAATCACATGAAGTATGTGCAGAGGTTTTATCCGGAGATAAGCATTACCGGGTTCATGGGGCATGGCGGGAAGGCTTCAGTTCTTCCGGTAAAGCCGATAGCAGAGAGGCATACAGACGTGATCTATGCCGGAAACCTCTCGAGGGTCTTTGTGCAGCAGATAATGCCGGACTTTGACAATGATTTTTCTGATATAGATGCAGATATGAGAAGTATTGCTTCAGATTCCCTTAACTATCTGATCGCTCATCCGTCAAATACGACAGAGGCTGTCATAGAGAAAGAGCTTTTGGCAGCAGGCGTTGAGCTTACAGATAAGAGACTCTGTGAGGTCATAGAAAAGCTCCACTATATAGATCTGCTCGCTGTATCTTACTACAGAGAGAAAGCTGTAAGGGTTTTAGCTGAAGCTGGGATCGATATAGAGCTATATGGGACTGGCTGGGAGGACTGTGATTTTATAAAATTACCGAATGTACATTTCGGGTACAGGATTTCCGCCGATGAAGTCGTGGAACGGATGCACGATGCAAAGATGGTCTTAAGCACTATGACCTGGTTTAAGGACGGGACGCACGACAGGGTTTTCAATGGAATGCTATCCGGAGCTGTAGTGCTTACAGATACTTCAGTCTATATGAAGGAGAATTTTGCGGGTCTGGGTTATTCTGATGATCCGGAGCTCGTGATGTTCGAGCTGGAAAAAATGGATGACAGGTATGGCTATCCGACGATTGATGAGCTTCCTGCTGTAGTAAAGAATCTGTTAGGAAATCAGGATCTGATGCAGCAGATAGCCGATACCGGAAGGGCGAGAGCACTTAAGTCAGAGACCTGGGAGAAAAGAGCTGATGAGATGGACAGGGATCTGCTCGAGCAGTTATGAGTCTATCTCAAGCCTCTGTCTCATGTCTTGAAAAAATTCCCATAACGCCTATTTTACACGAAAAACTTTATATTGCAAATTTTTTATATAAATGTCACAATATAGGGCGGAGGTTTCGCCTATGAAAAAAGTCGCCATCTGCATCTGCAATTACAACAAGCAGGATATGATAGGGCAGTGCCTTCAGGCAGTGTCTGAGCAGGTTTTCAAAGATTTCGATGTGTATGTATGTGACAACCATTCGACAGACGATTCGGTCAGTGCCATTAAGAAATTCATCACAGAAAATCCGCAGATAAATACAAAGCTCTTAGTCACCGATGAAAATCTCGGCGGTGCGGGTGGCTTTGATACGGCGCTTCGGGCAGCGCTTGATGCTGATGAGACCTACGAGTACCTGATGTGTGTCGATAACGACTGCATGCTCGATGAGAAATGCATCGGAGTGCTTGCAGGCCATCTGGACAATGATCCGGAAAGCGGTATGGCTGCGGCAAAGATCTATTTTTTAGACAATCCCGATCTGATCCAGTGCTACGGCCTGGACATCAGCTACGAGCTCTGCGGGACTGTGTCGCCCTACTTCGGCCAGATCGAAGACGGGTCATCGCCTGCTATGGTCTATTCGGATGCGGCGCCTGCCTGTGCTCTGATGGTACGGACTTCGCTCGTGAAGCAGATCGGTCTTCTGCCGGAAGAGAACTATATCTACTGGGATGATACGACCTGGTGCTACCGGGTAAGACAGGCTGGCTTTAAGGTCGCGAATGTCGGCGCTGCCATGGCGCTCCACGGACTCGGTCAGAGAGCGGAAGTAAAGAACACTTTCGGCACTTACTACGCATGGAGAAACCAGATCAGGTATTTTCTCAAGACGACGCCAGATGACATTTTTTCAGAGGTAGCGATAAGAATCCTGACAGACGTATATCTCGAGGCAGTAAGCGACTATGACAGTGGAAAGCCAGAGAAGTGCGCGGCTGTAATGGCGGCCTTGGATGACGCCATTCACGGAGTGACAGGAAAGGCGAGGGATGGGATCATAGGTCCTGTGACAGTCTCTGGTCAGGAGGTCGCCTACACGACTGTGGATTCGCTGCCTGAAAAATACCAGGCAGGCGCAGAAATCTTCGTTTACACACACTACGAATTATTTTTACATGGAAGGAGCTTGCAGTGAAGAACTGTATCGTAATTCAGTCGGGCGGTCCGACGGCAGCTATCAACTCGTCGCTTGCGGGTGTCATCAAACGGGCATCTGAGGTAGGATACGACCATATCTACGGGGGCATAAACGGCATAGTAGGTGTGCTTTCGCAGAAGGTCTGTGACCTTACCGAAAAAATATCCGAAGACCCTGATTTCATCGAAAAGCTGAAGAAGACACCGGCGATGTATTTAGGCTCCTGCCGTCTCAGACTTCCGGATCCCAAATCAGAGCCTGCGATATATGACACGCTGTACAGCTATTTCAGAAGCCTTGATATAGATACATTCTTCGGGATCGGCGGAAATGACTCGATGGATACTGTCATGAAGCTGGCGTATTACTTCAAGAGAAAGGGCTCTCCGATAAGAGTCATCGGTGTTCCGAAGACCATCGATAATGACCTGATGTTTACCGACCATACGCCGGGTTTCGGTTCCGCAGCCAAATACGTGGCTTCGACGATCAGGGAAATGGCATACGATACGATGATCTACCCGGTAAAGAGCATTACGGTAGTAGAGGTCATGGGACGTGATTCCGGTTGGCTTACGGCAGCTTCTGCTCTTGCCAGGACAGAGAGTGTCAGTGCTCCGCAGCTTATCTACCTGCCGGAAGTGCCGTTTTCGATAGAGAACTGTATAGCCGATACGAAGGCTCTTCTAAAGCAGAGAAACTCAGTGCTTATCGCGGTTTCAGAGGGTATCAGGGATAGAAAAGGTGACTACATCTCAGCCTCTGATGCGAAGGAAGATAAATTCGGGCATCTGATGCTTTCTGGAGCCGGCAAGGCCTTAGAGCACATCCTGGGTCAGGCTCTTGGAGTGAAGATCAGGAGCGTAGAGCTCAATATCCCTCAGAGATGCGCTTCTCATCTGGCTTCAAAGACAGATATAGAAGAGGCTTTCGGACTCGGCAGTGCAGGAGTAGACCTGGCAGAAGAGGGAAAGACCGGGCTTATGACTACTATCGAAAGGGTAAGTGACGATCCTTATCAGATCAGCTACTCATCGGTTCCGGTTTCCGACGTAGCAAACGGAGTGAAGAATGTACCGCGTGACTTTATAAACGAGCGTGGCAATGATGTGACTGAAAAAATGGTAGAATACTTAAAACCGCTGATACAGGGAGAGGTTGACCTGTCTTTCAATGACGGCCTTCCTGATTTTCTTCCTATCCCGCATCTGGTAGATACGACAGACTAAGAGACTGAGTTTATAAGGCTTTCAGGCAGATCTATCTTTGAGTAGAGTTCCCTGTACTGGTCGGCACTTAAGTCAACTACATAGTTTTTTACATAATTCTTATCAATGCCGTGTGACTGACAGTAGTCCACGGCTTTGTTATAGGCAGTGGCTGCTTCCTCGACCGAGCGGAAGATGCCGAGCCTTATGTAGCCGTTTATATGGATCTTTGCCTCGAAGCGGATCATTCCGTTATTATCTATCTGGCGGACGCCATTGTACGGGTTTATGACTATGACATTCTCGTAGCGCAGGTCAGTGGAGTCACCGTTTGCGAAGTCGTAGTCGACTCCCTTGACTGCGAAGTTCCTGATGCCGTACCGGGAAAAGAGTGAATACTGCGAGCCGTAGTCATTTACATACAGATGCCCGTCGTGGATAAGAATCCGGTGGGTAGAGTAGTAGAAGAGATCGTCATTATCGAATTTCAGGATTCCGAAACCATCGAGAAAATACAGAAAATAGCCCTGCATCAGGTAGATAGGCGTCCGGATATATACATTGTGGTCCCGGTGATTTAAGATAGTAACGCACTTGTCGGTAGAGACTGTGGTGATGAAATTGCGGAAGTTCCAGATGGTGATAGTCGTGTCATCATAGAGCTTTAAAGCCTCATCTAAGGCCTTGCCAGCCATTTTTTCATCAGGGTAGCTTCCGATGGCGATATGCTTTTTATTATGGTAGAAACTGACGCGGAAGCTGTCAGTGCCGTTTTTCAGCTTGGTTTTGTATATACCGTAGGACATGGATTTATTTTAACATATATTGACGAAAAAGGGCATTTTATTTATAATAGATGCGTTCGTGTGATACGGACAGTTGTCTTTTACAGAAACAGAAGGAGAAAGAAAAAGATGAGCGTTGAATACGTAAGTACGAGAGATAAGAGTGACAGGGTCACGGCTTCACAGGCTATCCTGCAGGGACTTGCGCCGGATGGCGGTCTGTATGTGCCGACTGAGATCCCGAAGCTCGATAAGACTTTTGAAGAGCTCGCAGAGATGGATTACAGGCAGGTGGCCTACGAGGTCATGAAGCTGATGCTTTCAGACTTCACAGAGGCTGAGCTTAAGCACTGCATCGACAGCGCCTACGACTCGAAGTTTGACACCGAGGAGATCGCGCCGCTGACATACGCTGACGGAGTTTATTATCTCGAGCTGTTCCATGGAAAGACGATCGCTTTCAAGGACATGGCGCTCTCGATCCTGCCGCATCTGATGACGACTGCCGCAAAGAAGAACGATATAAAAAATGAGATCGTTATCCTTACAGCTACATCCGGAGATACCGGAAAGGCTGCTCTCGCAGGCTTTGCCGATGTGCCGGGAACGAAGATAATCGTATTTTTCCCTAAGGACGGCGTGTCTGATATCCAGAAGAGACAGATGGTGACCCAGACAGGGGACAATACTTTCGTAGTCGGCATCAATGGGAACTTCGACCAGGCGCAGACCGGTGTAAAGCAGATGTTCGGAGACGAGGAGCTTAATAAAGAGCTTGACGCGCACGGTTTCCAGTTCTCATCGGCGAACTCTATAAATATCGGCCGCCTTGTACCGCAGATAGTCTACTACGTATACGCATACACCCGCCTTCTGAAGGAAGGAAAGATTAAGAGCGGCGATAAGATAAATGTCACCGTTCCTACAGGAAACTTCGGCAACATCCTCGCCTGCTACTATGGAAAGCAGATGGGACTCCCTGTAGACAAGCTGATCTGCGCTTCGAACGAGAACAAAGTCCTTTACGATTTCTTCGGAACCGGAACCTATGATAAGAACCGCGAATTCCATCTGACCAGCTCACCTTCGATGGACATTCTTATCTCATCGAACCTCGAGCGTCTGATCTATAAAATAGCCGGAGAAGACGACAAGAAAGACAGCGAGTTCATGAAAGAGCTGAGTGTCGACGGCAAATACACGATCACACCTGAGATGAGAGCAAAATTATCCGACTTCTACGGGAATTTCGCAGACCAGGCTGAGACAAAGGCTGAGATAAAGAGAGTCTACGATGATACCGGATATGTGATCGATCCGCACACTGCAGTAGCAAGCGCTGTATATCAGAAGTATCTAAAAGATACCGGAGATGATAAGCCTGTAGTCATCGCATCTACTGCCAGCCCTTATAAGTTCACGAGAACTGTAATGGAAGCTATCGGCCGTGATGATAAAAATAAAACTGACCTCGAGCTGACCGATGACCTGTCAGAGGCTTCGAAGACGAAGATACCTCCAGCTATCGAAGAGATAAAGTCAGCGCCTGTACGTCATAAGACGATCTGTGAAGTCAGTGAAATGCCTACAGTAGTTAAGAAATTTTTAAATATCTGAAAATAGAACAGATCAAAAAAGAGCCGCCCGATGTGGGCGGCTTTTGTTATGCTTCTTTTTTGTCTTCCTCGCCAGGAAGGGAACTGACTATGAAATAGATTGTTCCGAACGGGTAGATGATAGGAACTATGAAAGCGTCATCTGAGAGCTTCAGGCTCTTTTCTTCTGTGTGCCCCGGCGGGTCAAGCTCGGCTTCCTTTGAATAGGTATTTGACATATTTACCGAGAAGAGTCCGTTGTGGAGATTTATGAAATCCTCGAGCGAAGCCTTGACGTATTCATTGAACTCGTTGAAGTCCATCTTCGCGTATCTGCCGGCGAAAGCAATGGCTGTATCTGGCTCCATATCTATAGCTGTAAGGAGCGGCAGCACACCGGTGATCCGCTGTGTGATGCAGTAGTTCGTGTCATACGAAGTGACAAATACCGGAGTCAGCGGAGTGAAATCGAATCCGATGAACCTGACTAAGTCATTGAACAGGAGGTTCATGTAGATCAGCATATTCTTCGGGATCGGTCTGCCGGTCTGCTCGAAGAATTTGTTCACGAGCTGCATCGTCTCATCCGGGATCTCATTCGATTCCGTACCGTACTTCAGCTCGTTCTCCTGTTGGTAGCCGAGGAGCAGCTCCTCCAGCTGGTTATTCGTCAGGGCGCCCATGTCCACGAGGTTCTGACCTAACAGGAGGTAGTCAGGAGACTGGGTATTCAGCAGTTCATTCAGCTGATCCTCGAATAGGTAATTCCTCTCGATGGCGATCTGTCCGAAATGCTTGTCCTCACGTGTCTGTAAGAAGCAGACCTCGTTCACTTCCTCAGCTGTCATATAGCCCATGTGCATCGCGAGGGTGCCGAGCTTTATGTGAACGTCTGACAGATGCGAGATGGCCTCAGTCAGCTGCTTCGGAGTGACGGCGTTCTTACTTAACAGGTAACTTCCAAAAAATTGTGCGTACATATCATTCTCCCCCTAAGTATTTGACTAAAAGCTGCTGTATCAGTTCGTCCTTTACCGGCTTCTGCACGAAGTCTATGGCACCTGCCTGAACAGCTGCTGTAAGCTGCTTCTGGGTTCCGATGGAAGAGACGATGATTATCTTCGCATCCTTGTCTTTCTTTGTGATCTCAAGAGTGGCAAGGATCCCATCGCGCACCGGCATTACTATGTCTAAAAAAGTAAGGTCAGGCTTTTCTTCTTCGTACTTGCTGACGGCTTCCTTTCCGTTGGCAGCCTCTATGAATACAGGGCTGTCGAGATAGAGGGCTATAACGTCCTTAAGCTGCTGCCTTGCAAGGATCGAATCATCACCTATAAGGATTTTTGCGTTTTCTTTCATGTCTGTTTTCCTCTTTTATATCATATATAGATATCTGGTTTGAAATACTTCTCCTTCGCCTTCTTCAGGAAAACTGTAAAATACAGCCAGGCTGCAAGAAAAATGAGAAGCATTACTATACCAAAAATATTACCGCTTTTTTTGTCCAAAGGCAATACTTTTATGTCAGCCAGGAAGCATAAAATTCCGCTGACAACACTTACGACAGCGAAGATCACCGTTTTCGGGAACATATATGCGGCAAAACCGCTCTTGTCCTCGCATCTGTCCATCTCTTCCTTTGCCAGAAAAATGGCCGGGACTTCCTGCTCTTTTTTCATCCTGAACGCCGAATAGAGAAGGTAGGCGCCCAGAGCTGCTATGATCAGATCGAAGATCAGCATTACATCGAAGTTCTTCATGCTGTGTTACCTTTCGTCTATAGGAACATACTCTCTGTGCTCTGCTACAGTCATGTAAGCAGGACGCATGATCTTATCGTGGTGACAGATCTCTTCCATGCGGTGAGCCGACCATCCTGCGATTCGCGCGATAGCGAATATAGGAGTGAAGAGCTCTATCGGAAGACCGAGCATCTGATATACGAATCCACTGAAAAAATCTACGTTCGGACTGACACCCTTATAGATTTTTCTCTCTTCGGAGATGATCTGCGGCGCAAGCCTCTCGACGAGCGAGTAGAGGGCGTATTCCTTCTCGTAGCCTTTGGCCTCGGCGAGCTGCTCTACATATCCCTGGAAGATAACTGCACGCGGATCTGAAATGGAGTAGACGGCGTGTCCTATACCATAGATGAGTCCGGCGTGATCGAAGGCTTCCTTATGGAGCAGGGCACGTAAGTATGTGCCGACTTCTTCCTCGTCGGTCCAGTCCTTTACATGCTTCTTCAGGTCTGCGAACATTTTTACGACTTTGATATTCGCGCCGCCGTGACGAGGTCCCTTAAGTGAACCGAGGGCAGCTGCGATAGCTGAATACGTGTCCGTTCCCGATGAAGATACTAGATGAGTAGTAAAAGTCGAGTTATTTCCGCCGCCGTGCTCTGCGTGAAGGATCAGAGCCACGTCTAAAAGCTTTGCCTCGAGTGGCGTGAAGCTGGAGTCGTCTCTAAGACAGTGGAGGATATTCTCTGCCGTCGAGTACTCTTTCTTCGGACGGTGTATGATAAGCGAGTCGCCCTTGCTGTAGTAGCGGTATGCCTGATAGCCGTATACCGAGAGCAGCGGGAACATCGCGATCAGCTGAAGGCACTGTCTTAAGACGTTCTCCTCGCTGATATCATCCGGATTATCGTCGTATGAATAAAGTGCGAGGACCGACCGGGCAAGTGAATTCATCATGTCGTTCGACGGTTTCTTCAGGATAGAATCGCGGACGAAATTCTTCGGGAGGGTCCTGTATGAGGACAGCAGTTTCATGAAATCATGGAGCTGCTGCTTTGTAGGAAGCTCTCCGAAAAGGAGCAGATAAGTGATCTCCTCGAAGCCGAAGTGGTTATCCGGTTTGATATTCTTTACGATGTCCTGGACGTTATAGCCTCTGTAGTAGAGCTCGCCCGGGATCGGGACATTTTTTCCGTCGATGACACGCTGTGAGTTCACCTCGGAAATATTCGTGATGCCGACTAAGACACCCTTTCCGTTTAAGTCCCTGAGTCCGCGCTTTACGCCGTATTCGGTGTAGAGCTCCGGGTTCACATAAGAAGCCTTCTCTGTAAGGCTCGCGAGTTTTTCTATCTCTGGTGTGATCTTACTGTAACTCGATGGCAATACGTACCTCGCTTTCTTTCTTCTTTTCCATGTGTACAAATATAAGAACTATTTTATCAGTTTTAGAAAATTTTTACAAGCAGACGGGAGGGTATTTTAGAGACACTTAACAAATTTAGTCCGGATTTAATGTTGATTTTTCAAGTTAATACGTTATAATAGTTTTCGGTACTTTTAAAAATACAATCACAAAATCAGAAAGAGGTTATCAAATGGCTAATATCGATCTGACACAGTACGGAATCACCGGTACGACCGAAATCGTCTACAACCCTTCTTACGAAGAGCTGTACAAGGAGGAGACTGATCCTTCTCTTACTGGCTATGAGGTCGGCCATAACACAGAGCTCGGCGCTGTAGACGTATTCACAGGTATCTACACCGGCCGTTCTCCTAAGGATAAATTCATCGTTATGGATGATAATTCAAAGGATACCGTATGGTGGAACACTCCTGAGTATCCTAACGACAACCACGCTGCTTCACAGGAAGCCTGGACCGCTGTTAAGGATATCGCTAAGAAAGAGCTCTCAAACAAGAAGCTTTATGTAGTAGATGGTTTCTGCGGTGCAAACAAGGATACCAGAATGGCTGTCCGTTTCATCATGGAAGTAGCATGGCAGGCACATTTCGTTAAGAATATGTTCATCCGTCCTACAGAAGAAGAGCAGGCAAACTTCAAGCCTGATTTCATCGTATACAACGCTTCAAAGGCAAAGGTTGAGAACTACAAAGAGCTTGGTCTTAACTCAGAGACAGCTGTAGTATTCAACATCACAAGCCACGAGCAGGTTATCATCAATACCTGGTATGGCGGCGAGATGAAGAAGGGTATGTTCTCTATGATGAACTACTACCTTCCTCTGAAGGGCATCGCTTCAATGCACTGCTCAGCAAACACAGATTACAACGGCGAGCATACATCTATCTTCTTCGGACTTTCAGGAACAGGAAAGACCACTCTTTCTACTGACCCTAAGAGACTTCTGATCGGTGATGATGAGCACGGCTGGGACGACAACGGTGTATTCAACCTCGAGGGAGGCTGCTACGCAAAGGTTATCGACCTTGATAAGGATGCTGAGCCTGATATCTATGGCGCTATCAAGAGAGACGCTCTTCTTGAGAACGTTACTGTAGATGACAAGACCGGAAAGCTCGATTTCACAGATAAGTCTGTTACTGAGAACACCCGTGTTTCTTATCCTATCTACCATATCGAGAAGATCGTTAAGCCTATCTCTCACGGACCGGCTGCAGAGAACGTTATCTTCCTTTCAGCTGATGCATTCGGAGTTCTTCCTCCTGTATCTATCCTTACACCGGAGCAGACAAAGTACTACTTCCTGTCAGGATTCACTGCAAAGCTGGCTGGTACAGAGAGAGGTATCACAGAGCCTACTCCTACATTCTCAGCTTGCTTCGGACAGGCTTTCCTCGAGCTTCATCCTACAAAGTACGCTGAAGAGCTCGTTAAGAAGATGAACAAGAGCGGCGCTAAGGCTTATCTTGTTAATACAGGATGGAACGGAACTGGAAAGAGAATTTCTATCAAGGATACCAGAGGCATCATCACAGCTATCCAGAGCGGTGACGTTGACAAGGCTCCTACAAAGAAGATCCCTTACTTTGATTTCGAGGTTCCGACTGAGCTTCCAGGCGTAGACCCGGCTATCCTCGATCCTCGTGATACATATAAGGATGCATCTGAGTGGGATGCAAAGGCTAAGGACCTCGCACAGAGATTCATCAAGAACTTCAAGAAGTATGAAGGCAACGACGCTGGTAAGGCACTTGTACCAGCAGGCCCTCATCTCGACTGATGAAAAAAGGGACAGGTTCATTTTTTATCTTTTTCGAACAATAAGATCGCAGCAGAGACCCCACGAGGGTCTCTGTTTTTTTTCTTGACAGGCCTTCCTCTACATACTATGATGAAAAAAGGGACCTGTCCCTTTTTTCATCTTTGTGATAGACTGTTGGCAGACAGGAGGTGCAAAGTTATGAATGATGTCAATTCTTCTACAGTGTTCGGGGAGAAGATTCTAAAGATTGTACGAAGCAACTCGTCGCCGAAAGTAAAGTCAGAAGACCTAAAAGACTTCCATGCCGGAGATATAGCAGCGGCGATGAGTGGGATGTCCGAGAAGGAGAGAGGCATCATCTACCGGCTGTTGGATATCGACACCCTGTCTGAGGTGTTCGAGTATGCGGACGAGGATGCCCTGGAATATATCGGAGAGCTTGATCCAAAGAAAGCGGCTCAGGTACTCGAGAGGATGGAACCGGATGATGCGGTAGATCTTCTAAAAGCGTCAGATCCGAAGCAGAGCAGAGCCTTTATAGAGTTGATGGATTCCGATGCGAAGAAGGATATCATGGCTCTTGCGGCATATGATGAGGATACTATCGGAAGCCGAATGACTACGAACTTCGTGACTGTGGGAAATTCACTCACGATACAGGAAGCTATGAAGTCTGTGGTATCTCAGGCGGCAGAGCATGATAATGTATCGGTCATCTACATCCTGGATGAACATGGCGTCTATGACGGGGCCCTGGATCTAAAGGATCTGATCGTAGCCAGGCAGAATACATCACTTGAGGAAATCGTCTCGACGACCTATCCGTATGTGTACGCAGATGAGAAAATAGAGGATTGCCTGCCTACATTAAAGGACTATTCAGAGGAATCGATTCCAGTCCTCTCTGATGATAATCATATCCTGGGAGTTGTAACACTGCAGGACGTCATGGAGACTATGGATGACGAGATGAACGAGGACTATGCAAAGCTCGGCGGACTCTCGGCAGAGGAGGATCTGGAGGAACCGGTGAAGCTTAGCATGAAGAAGCGCCTGCCATGGCTGATGCTTCTGATGTATCTGGGGCTTATAGTATCATCGGTAGTCGGTATGTATGAGCAGGTGGTAGCGAAGCTTACGATGATTATGGCATTCCAGTCGATGATACTTGATATGTCGGGAAATGTCGGCACGCAGTCGCTTGCCGTGACGATCAGGGTGCTGATGGATGAGAAGCTTACAGGGAAGCAGAAGGCAGGACTTGTTTTCAAGGAGATGAGGGTAGGCTTCCTAAATGGAGCAGTGCTGGGCGTTCTGGCACTGGGTACGATAGGCGCCTATATCATGCTGATACGCAAATATCCGGCGCCGATGGCATTTGCAGTTTCTGCCTGCATCGGTATCTCCCTTATCGTGGCGATGACGATCTCAAGCCTTGTCGGAACCGGAGTACCTATCTTCTTTAAAAAGATAAAAATAGACCCAGCAGTAGCATCCGGGCCGCTCATCACGACGATTACAGACCTCGTCGGAGTGGTGACCTACTACAGTCTGGCGTGGTTTATGCTGATACATGTACTGCATATGTGAAAAAAAACCCTCCTAAAGGGAGGCTGCTATTTAGTGCGGATATCTTCGACTGCGCCTCTGTCGATCGTGACAGCGCATTCAGTCTTCGGGTCGAATTCACGCAGCAGGCTTATGACCTGATTCATGACGCGGTCTTCATCAGAAGTCGTGTAGCTGTAAGGGACTACGAGATCGAAGCTTACGATTGTCCCGGCTTCACCGAAAGTGACCTGCAGGTCGTGGAAAGTAAGGGCAGGGTCGAGGATTTTTAAGATATGTTCGATCTGTTCACGAATTTTATTTGTACGCTTGTCATTTATCTCAACCGGGTCGACATGGGCGACAAGCACGATCCCGAGGTCACGTCTTACTTTTCGCTCAGCTATATCGGCTACGGCGTGGGCTTCTTCAAGCGTCATCCGGTTCGGTACTTCTATATGGATGGTGGCCATAGTCTTCTCAGGACCATAGCTGTGGATGACGAGGTCGTGAACACCTATCACAGTAGGATCCTGCTTTACTATTTCAGAGATCCTGTCAGCTATCTCAGGGTCCATCTCGCCTCCGATCAGAGGTGAGACTGTATCTTTTACCAGGCTGATCCCTTCCCATATGATGATGACCGATACGATGAGACTGGCTATACCATCTATACTATGTGCGGTGAACACATACACGATAAGTGAAGCGACAGTCACTGAAGTAGTCACAGCGTCAAAAAGTGAATCCATGGCTGCGGCGTTCAGGACACTGAGATCCAGCGGCTTTGCGAGACTTTTATCAAAGAAGTACATCCACAGCTTTACACCGATCGATACAAGAAGCAGGACGAATGTCACAGTACTGAAAGTCAGAGCGGATGGGTGCATGATCCTGTCAAGTGATTCTTTGAAAAATTCGATCCCGACATTTATGATAGCGATGGAAAGTATCAGAGTGGCTACATATTCCATTCTGCCATGACCGAAAGGATGCTCCTTGTCGGCCGGCCTTGAAGAGATCCTTGTACTGAAGAGACTTATTATAGATGAAGCCGTATCTGACAGGTTATTTACGGCATCGGCCGTGATGGCAACAGAACCGGATACAGTTCCGATGATGAACTTCATGGCTGACAGGAAGATATTGCAGATGATCCCAGTGATGCTTCCGAGCATTCCGTAGGCAGTGCGGTCGTCTGGATTTTTTATGAATTTCTTTATCAGAATATTAGTCATGACTTATTTCCTCCCATAAAAATACAAATGCGGACTGCTGCTTTTATGCAGGCAATCCGCTGTTTTTTGTATAAATATTCTACTCGGAAACTATCTGCTTAGTCAATACGAACTTTCAGACTTTATAAGCCGGTACCCACAGGTTCTTTTATGTGCTTCATATGTGAAATGATCATACCCGCCCATTTTTCTCTTTAAAGACCATCATCATCTCATTCGTAAGAGACATATCATCTGGCTGTCCCTTGATCTCATCTGGGGAGAGCCAGACGGCGGAGCCGAGCTCGCCGTCGAGAGTCACCTCACGACTTCCCGTCACATCACAGTAAAATCCCATCAGGATATCAGAGACCATTCCCCACGGCTGGGATTTGTAGTAGCGGATATTTGTGACAGCAAGGCCAGTCTCTTCCTTGACTTCTCTTACCACATTTTCCTCGAGGGTCTCACCGAATTCAGTAAAGCCGGCGATCAGGGCGTCATAGTGGATAGAACGATTGGCGTATCTGGTGACCAGGAGCCTGTTGTCTACAGGGTCTACGACTCCGACTATGACAGCAGGAACTATCTTTGGATAGATGTGATTGCCGCACTTAGGGCAGATCATGCACCTCTCTTTTTCCGAATGAACTGTCGGAGCGCCACAGCGCCCGCAGAAGCGGCTTCCCTGATACCACTGGTACAGATGGAAGGCACATACAGTAGCAAAGTATCTCCATTTCTCAACTGATTTTTCTTCACGAAGGAACTGCACACGGATGAATTCCATGTCATCATTTACAGCGACAGGATGGTCTGCATCAGTTTCTTCGCGGTATATGTCATTTTCAGTCAGAGCCTTTTCTTTGAATTCTAACTGTTTGAGATAATAACTGTCACAGTCGATCCTGAACAGATAGATCAGGTCATCTGCACTGTGCAGGTCTTTTACAGATGGCAGACTGAAGCCATTTTTCTTCACAAGAACGCGATCGCCTCTGAATACAAATACTGGATCGTTTTCGGATGGCGCTTTTCTCAGATCATACGAGTTATAGAATTTATGTGGGTAAATATCCTGAATCATTTTTTATTCCTCAAAATTTATTTTATACTGAAGCGAGAATTAAGTAAAGCACAAAGGCAAATAAAAAATCCCCTCCCTCAGGAGAGGATATGCTTTCTAAAGAAGACTCAGGATGCAGGCCCGCATTCTTGACTCCTAGCGCGCAGCCAGGTGGGTTACCGCAACAGACCTTCAGCCCTCTACTGGAAGCGGGCAAGTACCCGAACTTCTCTGCACAAGTGCATACACCGAAGCCCGACATCCGGCCTGAAATATAGGGATCCCGATTTAAAGTAATTGTAGGTTCAAAAACTACGGGAAAATAAATCGAGCATCCTGAGCTTGCTTATATTGTAGTCTTGTGGAGGCGAAAAATCAACCGCGATTTTCGGGCCTGTGATTTGACAATAGTGGGATTATCGATTATCCTATAGTGTGGTCTAAAAACCAGAAAAGAAAAAAGGAGTACCTGAAGATGGTAAAAGAAAAGCTCGAAGAAATAAGGCAGAAAGCCCTAGCTTCTATCGAAGAGGCTAAGGATCAGGATTCCCTGAATGATGTCAGGGTAAAAGTGTTCGGAAAAAAGGGCGAGTTTACGCAGGTCCAGAAGAGCATGAAGGACGTAGCTCCGGAGGACAGACCTAAGGTCGGCGCCATGATAAACGAGGCCAGAGCCGCCATCGAAGAAAAAATGACCGAAGCCAGGGAGAAAATGCAGCAGAAGGCACTTGAAGAGCGCCTGAAGCGTGAGACTATAGATGTCACTCTCCCGGCAAAGAAGAACAAGATCGGCCATAGACATCCGAATACGATAGCACTCGATGAAGTCGAGAAGATTTTTATCGGGATGGGCTTTGACGTAGTTGAGGGACCGGAGATCGAGAAGGACTATTATAACTTCGAGGCTCTGAACATCCCGGCTAACCATCCGGCAAAAGACGAGCAGGACACTTTTTATATAAATAAGGATATTCTTCTGAGAACCCAGACCTCACCGGTTCAGGTGCGTCAGATGGAAGCCAAGAAGCCTCCTATCAGAATGATCGCTCCAGGCCGTGTGTTCCGTGCTGATGAAGTGGATGCCACCCACAGCCCATCATTCCACCAGATCGAGGGAATGGTCATCGACAAGGGAATCACTTTCTCAGACCTCAAAGGAACTCTGGAGATGTTCGTACATAAGCTGTTCGGTGAGGACACAAAGGTAAAATTCCGTCCGCACCACTTCCCATTTACTGAGCCATCAGCTGAGATGGATGTCAGCTGCTTCAAGTGCGGCGGCAAAGGTTGCCGTTTCTGCAAGGGCGAGGGCTGGATCGAGATCCTCGGCTGTGGAATGGTACACCCGAAGGTTCTTCGCATGAGCGGCATCGATCCTGATGTCTACTCAGGCTTCGCATTCGGCGTAGGTCTCGAGCGAATCGCACTTTTAAAGTACGAGATCGACGACATGAGACTGCTATACGAGAACGACATAAGATTCCTCTCTCAGTTCTAAAGAGAGTACTTATTATAACTTTCGATTATATGAGGGGAGAGGATGACGGTTGCTTCGATGCGGCTTTGAGCGAGCGTCGGTACTTGGCGGCTGTATTTTAGCCGCCTATGTACCGCTACGTGAGCGATAGAGGCGCGAGACGTCCGCAGCGAAGCAAGCCGGCATCCTCGACCCGTCAATACAGGCATGAAAGGATAAAAAATGCGAACATCTTTAAAATGGCTCCAGTCGATGGTGCCGGGACTTACCAATGATCCACAGGAATTCTGCGACGCGATGACGCTTTCGGGCTCAAAGGTAGAGTTTTATACAGTACAGAATAAGGACCTGGACAAAATCGTTATCGGCCAGGTAAAGCATATAGAAAAACACCCTGACGCAGACCATCTCGTGATCTGCCAGGTAGACGTAGGGGACAGAACTCTCCAGATAGTGACAGGTGCTCCGAATGTATCGGAGGGAGCAAAGGTTCCTGTCGTATTAGACGGTGGCAAAGTAGCCGGAGATCATGACGGTACAAAGACCGAAGGCGGTATTACCATTAAGAAGGGCAAGCTCCGTGGAGTAGAATCGGACGGTATGATGTGTTCTATAGAGGAGCTTGGTTCTTCACGTGAAGTCTTCCCGGATGCTCCGGTAAGCGGACTCTACATCCTTCCTGATGATGCACCAGTAGGAGCAGACGCAGTCGCATACCTGGGACTCGACGATGTGGTCATCGAGTATGAGATCACAAGCAATCGTGTGGACTGCTTCTCTATCATCGGACTGGCGCGTGAGGCTGCAGCTACCTTTAACCTGCCGTTCAATCCGCCGGAAGTAAAGGAAGTCGGCGACTCAGACGATGTGAACAAATACATCTCTGTGGATATCGAAAACCATGACCTCTGCAAGCGTTACACCGCCAGAGTCGTAAAGAATATCCATCTGGCACCTTCACCGCGCTGGATGCAGGAGCGCCTCAGAAGTCAGGGTATCAGACCTATCAACAATATCGTCGACATCACGAACTATGTCATGGAAGAGTACGGACAGCCGATGCACGCTTATGACCTCGACACTATCGCAGGCCACAAGATCATAGTAAAAAATGCTACAGACGGCGAGAAGTTCATAACTCTCGATGGTAAAGAGCATGAGCTCGATAAAGATATGCTGATGATCTGCGACGGAGACAAGGCTATCGGACTTGCCGGTATCATGGGTGGTGAGAATTCTATGATCACCGACGATGTAAAGACTATGCTCTTCGAGTCAGCCTGCTTCGATGGAACGAATATCCGTCTCTCAGCCAAGAGACTCGGCATGAGAACAGAGGCTTCGGGTATTTTTGAAAAAGGCTTAGATCCGAATAACGCAATCGAGGCTATGAACCGTGCCTGTGACCTGATCGAGCAGCTCGGTGCCGGAGAGGTAGTCGGCGGAACGGTCGATATCTATCCTGAGAATGTAAGTCCGTGGAGAGTGAAGTTCGAGCCAGAGCACATCAATGCTTTCCTCGGAACTGATATACCGGAAGAGCAGCAGCTTAAGTATCTGAAAAAAATAGAGCTCGGATACGATGAGAAGACAAAAGAACTGATCATCCCGACATTCAGACAGGACCTTCTGTCATTTGCCGATATATCAGAGGAAGTAGCCAGATTCTACGGATACGCAAATGTAGCGACTACACTTCCTAAGACTTCTGCAACAGCAGGCGGAAAGTCATACAAGATGGAGATCGAGGATATCGCAAGAGATGTAGCAGAGTACTGTGGATTTTCACAGGCTTACTGCTACTCATTCGAGAGCAAGAAGGTATTCGACAAACTCCTGCTTCCGGCTGATGCTCCAGAGAGAAAGGCTATCGAGATAGCAAATCCACTCGGCGAAGATTTTTCTATCATGAGAACTCTGCCGCTTAACGGCATACTTACGTCGCTTTCGACGAATTTTAACAGAAGAAATGAGAATGTAAGTCTCTACGAGCTTGGAAATGTCTACATCGCGAAGTCACTACCGCTCACTGAGCTTCCGGACGAGAGAATGCAGTTTACTCTCGGAAGCTATGGCAACGGCGAAGATTTTTACACGATGAAGGGTGTGGTAGAGGAGTTCCTGGACAAGGTCGGAATGGTAGACAAGGTCACATATGACCCTTCAAATAAGCGTCCTTACCTGCATCCGGGCAGATGCGCAGATATCATCTACGATGGTGAGGTGATCGGGTACCTGGGCGAGCTTCACCCGCTTGTCGCAAAGAACTACGATATCAAAGACCGTGTGTACGTGGCTGTCATTGACATGCCGTACATCGTGAAGTTCGCGAATTTCGAGAAGAAGTACACCGGAATCGCCAACTTCCCGGCTTCGACCCGTGACCTGTCACTCGTGATGCCGAAGAAGACGCTTGCCGGCGATGTAGAGAAGATATTCTACGCTGAGGGCGGCGACTACTTAGAGTCTGTAAAGCTCTTTGATGTGTACGAGGGCGCGCAGGTGGCTGACGGTTACAAGTCGATCTCCTACCGTCTGACTTTCAGAGCCAACGACCGTTCGCTTTCAGACAGTGATGTAAATACTGCCATGGACGATATCCTCGGCAGGTTAAAACAGATGGATGTAACACTTAGACAATGAGTAATGAAGAAAAAGTCCCAGTAGGACTAAGCACAAAAGACTATTATTATGACCTGCCGAAGGAGCTTATCGCTCAGGACCCTCTTGAGGACAGAAGCTCTTCGAGGCTTATGGTCTTAGGTAAAAAATCAGGAGAGGTAAGTCATCATCATTTCCGGGATATTCTCGATTATTTAAGACCGGGCGACTGCCTCGTCATAAATAACACCCGAGTGATACCGGCCAGGCTTATCGGCACAAAAAAAGAGACCGGAGCCCATGTAGAGATCCTTCTTCTCAGAAGAAAGAAGGACGATATCTGGGAGACTCTCGTAAAGCCGGGCAAAAAGCTCCGTCCGGGAGCTGAGGTGACTTTCGGGGACGGTTCACTTACGGCTACTATTTTAGATGTAGTAGAGGGCGGTGACAGGCTTGTCCAGTTCCACTATGACGGCATTTTTGAAGAGGTGCTTGACAGGCTCGGCGAGATGCCGCTGCCTCCATACATAAAGCATAAGCTCAAGGACAGAGACCGATATAACACCGTCTACGCGAAGTTTGACGGCTCTGCAGCTGCTCCGACAGCCGGACTCCATTTCACAAAGGAGCTTCTTGAAGAAGTGAAGGAAAAGGGAGTAAATATCGCCCAGGTAACTCTTCATGTGGGGCTAGGGACTTTCCGCCCTGTAAAAGTGGACGATGTCCGTGAGCACGAGATGCACACCGAGTGGTACCGCGTGACACAGGAGACTGCCGATCTGATAAATCAGACAAAGGAAAATGGCGGCCGCATCATAGCTGTCGGTACGACTTCTGTCCGTACCTTAGAGACAGTCGCCGACGAGAACGGTCACATGAAGGCTCAGGAGGGTGATACCTCGATTTTCATCTATCCGGGATACAAATGGAAGGTAGTCGATGGTCTTATCACGAACTTCCATCTGCCGGAGTCGACTCTTATAATGCTAGTCTCTTCATTTGCAGGCCGTGAGCACGTACTCGCTGCATACAAGGAAGCAGTAAAGGAACGCTATAGATTTTTCTCATTCGGCGATGCCATGTATATAAATCCGGATGATTAAGGAGGCAGTATGGAAGTTCAACAGAAAAAATTCGACGTAAGCGGCTTTACACTGAAGATGATCGCAGTAGTCACTATGCTGATCGATCACATCGGAGCGGTCATTCTTGAGGGAGGACTGGCGGAAAAGTATAATTCCCAGACGCTCTGGCTGCTCGATCAGGTATTAAGAGACATAGGACGGCTGGCGTTTCCGCTGTTCTGCTTTTTCATAGTCGAAGGATTCCACTATACCCACGACAGGAAAAAATACGCGCTGAGGCTCGGAATCTTTGCTGTCTTATCGGAAGTGCCGTTTGATATGGCTTTCGACCATACTTACTTCAAGCCTGATGATAACAGCGTAATGATCACCCTGCTGCTGGGACTGATCTCGATCTGGGTGATCGATACCCTGTTCACGAAATCGGCAGCCAGATTCAGCGGGGATATTAAAAAACGCCGGATCTGTGACGCGATTTCTGTCATCGCAGTTATAGTGTGTGTGTACATTATCGAAGAGTGGGCATCAAGCGATTACGGCGCAGCAGGTGTGGTCACAATGATCATCATGTACCTGATGTATGAGGATAAGCTTTTAGGATTTGCGATTGCGGTCATCTGGCTTGGCCTTACCTGCGGCGATACAGAGCTGATTGCTGCAGTGGATCTTGTACCGCTTTATTTCTATCACGGAAGACAGGGCAGGAAGATGAAGTATTTCTTCTATGCCTTCTATCCGGCCCATCTTCTGGTACTCTCACTGATAGCAAAGGCAGCAGGCCTCTGGGCCTATCAGATGTGACAACTGACGACAGAAAGATCATATCTGCAAACATATTATACGAGGAGATTTTTTCATGTACGAAGACAGCATTGCCTTCCCGCACCTGCACATCCTATTCAAGCACGTCGGAAGGCGGCTTATGATCGGTAATTTCAGCATCGCCTTTTACGGAATGGTCATAGCGCTTGGAATGGTGCTCGCTTTTATTTTTATAATGCATGAGGCAAAGCGGGTAGGTTACAAGCAGGATGATTTCATGGATCTGTTCATTTTCGGTATAATCTTCGGAGTCATCGGGGCGAGGATATACTATGTCATTTTTTCATGGGATAATTATAAAAATGACCTGCTGCAGATCTTCAATATCCGCGGCGGCGGTCTCGCCATCTACGGCGGTATCATCGGGGGCACGATCACCGTCATCGTGATGTGCCATATAAAGAAACTGAATTTCTGGAAGTGCGCCGATGTCATAGTGTTCGGCGTGCTTATCGGACAGATCTTCGGTCGCTGGGGAAATTTTTTCAACAGAGAGGCATTTGGCAAATACACCGACAGCCTTTTCGCGATGAGGATCCCAGTAGACGCTGTAAACCGTGCACAGGACATCACTGCGGAGATGAAGGCAAATATCGTGACTGTGAACGGTATAGACTGCATTCAGGTGCATCCGACGTTTCTGTATGAGTCACTTTTTAACCTCTGCCTGTTTTTATTCCTGCTCTGGTATCGCAAGCGTAAAAAATTCGACGGTGAGATTTTCTTTATGTATATGGGATTCTATGGACTCGGACGCTGCTTTATAGAAAGCCTTCGGACAGACCAGCTGTTGATTCCTGGCACTTACCTCGCAGTTTCACAGCTTTTAGGCCTCGCACTTTTTGTAGGATGCGCAGCTTATACCTGGTACGCACACTACAGGAAGCTGGTGAAGAAGTGGTCTGATCATTCTTGAAAAATACACTTTCAAAACTCAAAAAACTTGAAAGTTTTGAAAGCGAAGTTTATAATGCTTTCAAAACTATAAAAAAATTAAAGTTTCGAAAGTGTAAACCATGAGAATTATAGAACGTAAACCGTATATAGAAAGACTTGTCCGCCTGTGCGGGACTCCGGATATAAAAATAATCACAGGCATGCGACGCTCTGGAAAGTCAGAGCTTGTCAGAATGTATATACGCATGCTAAAAAAAGAGGACGCTAATGTTATATACATTGACTTTGGCGATCTGCGCTATGAAGATCTGAAAACGTATAGAGCTTTGTATGATTATGTAGAGGCGCAGTATAAAGAAAACTGTGAAAATATCCTGGTTGTAGATGAAGTGCAACTCTGTGAAAAATTTGAGCTGGCCATAAACAGCCTGCATAACAGTCACAAATATGATATTTATATAACTGGGTCAAATGCATTTCTTCTTAGCTCTGATCTATCTACTCTTTTTACAGGGCGTTATCTGGAAATACCGGTGTTTCCATTTAGTTTTGAGGAATTCTGCCGTTATTTTGAAATTGATGGTCTGTCGGATAATGCGCTTGATGATTATGTCGTCCGTGGTGGTCTGTCCGGCTCCTATGTATATAAAACGGAAGAAGACAGGGTAGAGTACATAAAGGATGTGTATGATACTATCATTAAAAGGGACCTGGTAGATAAATACCGGGTCAATGAAGTTTCACTTTTTGATACGCTGGCTGAATTTCTGATGGATAATGTATCAAATCTGACATCGGCGAATAAGATCAGTTCAATCCTGAAACAGAACAATGTGGAGACAAATCATGTGACTATCGGGAACTACCTGAAATATCTCTGTAACGCATTTATGTTTTATAAGGTAAAAAGGTATGACATCCGGGGAAAAAAGTACCTTGAAACATCAGACAAATATTATCTGGGAGATCTGGGATTAAGATATGCAATACTTGGCGCTCGGAATATGGACTATGGTCGGGCTTATGAAAATATAGTTGCTATCGAACTACTCAGAAGAGGGTATTCGGTGTATGTAGGAAAACTGTATGAAAAAGAAATAGACTTTGTGGTAATGAAACAGAGTCAGAAAATATACATACAGGTCTCAGATGATATCTCAAATAGCACGACGCTGGAACGTGAACTGGCGCCACTGAAATCAATCAGGGACTCGTATCCAAAGATACTTCTGGCAAATACAAAACACAGAGCCTACGATATAGATGGCATACAGGTGCAGGATATATCACGATGGCTATTAGGTGCTAATGGCGTTTCAGACGGCGAATGAGATTGCCCCAGACGTCGACCTTTTCGACTTTTCCAGTGAAGATATCATGTATGGCCGGGCCGTGCTTTATCAGCATGAGTCCGGCCATTATTATCGAAAGAATGCCGGCTTCAGTCCCGTCGCATAAAAATGCCAACGGGATATAGCAGACTGCGATGACTGCGGCTCCGAGTCCAAGGTACTGTGTCGCGAAGACGACCAGCATCCCGGCTATCATAGCGATAAGCCCGGTGACCGGGTTCATCAGAAAATACCCGGCACACGAAGTAGCGACGCCTTTGCCGCCATGGAACTTCTGCCAGAATGGGTAATTGTGGCCAAGTGTCGTGCCAAGAGCAGCGTAGAAGACTATGATGCGTCCGGTTCTGTGAAAAAGCAGCATCGAGATAACTACTGCGATAACAGTTTTAGCGAGGTCGCCGATAAGAACCAGAATTCCTGGTTTAAATCCGAGGTGAGCCATGACATTGGCCATGCCGGGATTGCCAGTGGTTCCGAGTTCGCTGCACGGCTTTCCTGTCATTTTTCGAGTGATCACTTCTGCAGTCAGAAAGCACCCGCAGAAGTACCCGATCACCACACTCATCACTTTTGAAAAAATCATATCGCCACGTCCTTTTCTGTGTTACAATGATTGTAAGCACAGAGGGGAGTGAAGTCAAGGAGTGAATATGACCTACGAAGATATAGTAACTGAATGGCAGAAGAAAAAAATAAAAACAGTTTCAGACCTGGATACTTATCTATCTGACTACAGGATACTTTTTGCGTATAATTCCAACCGGATAGAAGGTGCGGGGGTATCACTCCATGATACGAGGGAAATCTTCGAAAATGGAAAAGTGGTCAATTACACAGGGGATGTGCGAAGCCTTTTTGAAACTGAGAATCAGAAGGTCTGCTATGATTTTCTCAAAAGAAAGATAGTAAAGCGGGAACCGGTCTCCGGAAAGCTGATCCTTGACACTCAGGAGAGACTCATGCATGGCTGCTATGATGAGAGCAGATGGTCAGAGGGCGAGCGGCCTGGAAAGTACAAGAAGCATCTGTATGGGGTGGGACTTTCAGCCGGGCTCGAGCCGGAGGATGTGTCAGACGAGATAGATTACATCTGTAATGAATTGTCTGGTATTGATACTGATGACATTGAAAAAATACTGACTGCAGCGGCATATTTCCACTGTAACTTCGAATACATCCATCCGTTCGCTGATGGCAATGGCAGGACAGGTCGTACCCTGATGAACTATTTTCTGATGATCCATGATCTGCCGCCAACGGTCATTTTTGACGAGGATAAGAAGCTCTACTATGAAGCACTTAGTATTTTTGATGAAACAGAAAAACTGGACGGCTTTGTCTCGCTCTTAAAAGACCAGACAGTAAAGACCTGGACAGCTCACCGACACCTGCCATCAGGAAGGAAAAAAACATTCATCTGCCTGTAATATGATGATGCTCTTTTATGAAAAATGATTGCAAATGTTTAGCAATCGAAGTACAATAGTCTCAGGAGGCATTTTAATATGTCAAAGACAGCAAATATAAATGTACGCATAGATCCTGTTTTTAAATCAGAAGTTGAAAATTTATTCGGCAGTTTTGGCATGTCGGTTACAGAAGCGATAAATATTTTTCTTCATATGTCGGTTATAGAGGGTGGACTGCCTTTTGAAGTAAGACAGCCGAAATATAACGCAGAAACTGAGGCTGCCATTAAAGAGGCAAGAGACATTATGCATGGGAAAATCAATGCTAAACGATATGATTCTGTAGATGAGATGTTTAAAGATGCATTGGAAGAGGATTCTGAAAATGCTTGACCTCATAATGACCAGTCAATTCAAAAAAGATCTGAAGCGTATTAGAAAACGTGGTATGGATTTATCTTTACTCAGGAATGTTCTTCAAACACTTCGTGAAGAAAAATTACTGGAAGAAAAATACCGCGATCATGCATTGACGGGAGACTACGCAGGGTTTAGAGAGTGCCATATACAACCCGACTGGCTTCTCATATATGCGATTAGCTATGGTGAACTTATTTTAACTGCATCAAGAACTGGAAGCCACTCAGATCTTTTCTGATTTATGCTAATAATGATTAAAAAGAGCATGTATGAAAAAAAATAAATGAGATCAACGTTTTGAGCTTCGACCAACCAGGTAGTCGAGGCTCACTTTGTACAGGTCGCATAGTTTGATCGCAAAATCGATAGGGATATCCCTTGTGCCTTTTTCATAACGCCTATACACTTCCCGCTGGCAGCCCAGATAATCGGCGACCTGTTGCTGAGTCAGGTCGTGGTCTATTCTTAAATCCTCAATTTTTTGAAATTTCATATTGAAAAGATTAAACGATTTGTTTATAATAAACGTAGAAATGCTACTATATGGTAGCATAAAAAGACCCAGTAATTGAAAATGGGCTAAACTCAAAAACTCTGTCTGTATGACCCGGCAGATAGAGATGACATGAGGGTCATAGAGGTAACGAAATGAAAGCAAAGCAGGTAAAGGCTCTCGTTGCAGCACTTGCAGTAGCAACGACGGTCACGGGAACAGCAATTCCGGCGATAGCCGATGGAGAACCAACGCAGCAGACGAATGCTGGATCAAACGCTGTTAGTGGTGCTGGTATTGGCACAGGAGGATCAAGCGCTACTTCAGGTGCAGGGATAGGAACAGGAACTGGAACTAACCCTTCAGGTGGAAATACTTCAGGAGGGGCAAGCGCTACTTCAGGTGCAGGAATAGGAACTAATCCTTCTGGCGGAAGCACAGGCGGTTCTTCTAGTTCATCAGGTTCAGGCTCGACTGGTGGAAGCTCAAGCTCAGGATCTTCTTCATCAGGCTCTACCTCGGGTGGATCATCGAGTGGTTCTACCTCTGGCGGCTCTTCATCTAACAGCGGTTCGACAACTGGAAACACTTCTGGTAATAACAACGGCTCAAATACCGGAAATATCTCTGGTAACAATAACGGAACCTCAAACAATAATGGTAACAACAATGGATCTAATAATGGCGGTACTTCAAACAATGGAAACAGTAACGCCGGAAAGACCTCTGAAGAAGTTGATGTAGAGACCGGAACAGACGTTGCGACAGGTCTTGAAGTTAAAGAAGGAACTGAGGTAAATGGAGTTTACCAGACATCTGATGGTGTCATCCTTGTAAACTCAGCAGTAGATACCGGAGATGGTATCGTCATAACCAACAAGAATGGTGAGGCGGCACCTGCAAACAGCAAGGTAAAGTACGAAGGGAAGACCCGTCTCATCAACAGTGACGGATATCTCGCTGAAAACGAGAAGGTCACTGTAAATGGAAAGACTTTTGTAGCAAAGAAAGACGGAACAGCTGCTAAGAAGGCATTCGTTACTCTTCGTGCTACAGGTAACAGAGTCTATACCAACCGCACAGGTGCCATAGTAAAGAACAAGGCATTCAAGGTTAAAGGAAAGACTTATGTGGCAAAGAAGAGCGGTGCTCTCGTAAAAAACGGTACTATTACCATCAACGGTAAGAAGTACACTGTAAAGAACTACAAGGTGACAAAGACTGTAAAAGCCAAGAAAGCCAAAAAGCTAGCAAAGAATAAGTAATATTTCACTATATTGCAACTGCGGCTAAAAAACAGCGGCCGGGTCTCTGAAAAAGAGACTCGGTCGCTGTTTTGCTTTCGTCAGTATTTCTTGCGGCCGTCGGAGATGTTCGTGTACAGGTCGTAGAGGAAGGAGCCGGTCTTGCCGCGGGCTGGGTGCTCGTCGTCGGAGACTTCGAAGTAGTACTTGTCGTAGCAGTTGATGATCTTCGTGCCGGACTCGTGGGTGCGCTCGCGTATGAACTCGTGGCCGTATTCCTTGTGGACATGGCCGTGGAGCATGTATTTCGGCTTGTAGCGGTTCATCAGGTAATTAAAGCAGCCGAAACCATGGTGAGGAAGGTCATCGAGGTCGCCATAGCCCTCGGCCGGGGCATGGGTGACCAGGATGTCGAAGCCATTGTGGAGGGCGATATTGCGCTTCATTTTGCGGATGCGGGAGAGCATTTCAGCCTCGGTGTACATGTCCTTGCCATCATGGTAGCGCATGGAACCGCCAAGCCCCATGATGCGGAGCCCCTTGAAGTCATATATCTTATCATCTATGTCGATGCAGCCGAGAGGCGGCTTGGAATCGTACTTCCTGTCGTGATTGCCTCTGACGTACAGAAGCGGCACATTAGTCATCGTGACGATGTACTGCAGGTAGTCAGGGTGCAGGTCACCGCAAGAGATGATCAGGTCAACGCCTTCGGTCATTTTTTTATCGTAAAAATCCCATAATGCCTTGTCTTCGACATCAGCCAGGGCCAGTATCTTCATTTATTCCTCCAAAGTTCCGCTTACTTCAACGGCTGCTTTTGCCTCGTGGTTTAGCTCTGACTCGATAGGCAGGCAGCCAAAAATATTATCATTGAGCCAGGTCATCGTCAGGATCTCCTCGTTCGACAGCTTCGGAGTGCCGAAGCCTTTGACTTTTTTAGGGCCCTGCTCCCAGATCTCGCCATAGAACGGGTTCAGTTCGTTTCTCTCCATCGCCTGTTTGATCAGGTCTATCAGCTTGTAGCTCTGGTAAGGCAGATGCGGCGATAGGATCACGTCGATGACGCCTGATGAGATTCCCCACCAGTAGTTCAGAGCCTTCGTGCCGTCGACCGGGTCGTCGTCCCAGGTGCCGTCCAGGATCTGCTTTATGATCAGCTCGTAGTATTTGCCCCAGTCCCAGAGCGGGAAGGCGAGGTTTGAAATAGAGCCGTCGTCATTTATCCGGTAAAGACCGTATTCACGGGAAGCTTCCTTCGGCTTTATGAAATCCTGGCCGGAGATCAGGTCGACATCCATCTCTTTAAAATACTGCTTCCAGTCAAAGTCCTTGACCGACGACCAGGCGAGGAAGATCTCGGCATCGGGGTCGGCCATCGACACTCCGATCGCAAAGGCATTTATCTCTGACACCGCGCCAAAAATAGGGTAGCTCGCCAGGTATCCGATACGATGGTTTCTGTTCCTCGTACCCGCGAGAAATCCCATCAGAAACTTCGCCTCGTACATCCTGCCGTAGTAGGTGCGGACAGCGTTCTGCTGCAGATTTACCGAGCAGTTGAAGAACTTGACTTCAGGAAAATGCACGGCGCTTTTGAGCGTCTCATTCATCTGGATAGGAGACACAGTAAAAATAAGCTCGGCTCCGTCCTTTACGGCTTCATCGATCCGTTTCCGGAGAATTTCATCAGTGGCGCAGTCATCGAACTTCTTCGTAATGACAGTGCCGTCATACTTCTGCTCTATGTAGTTTCTGCCGAGCTCGTGGCCGTATATCCAGCCTGAAGTCTCGGGAGCCCGCTCGTACATGAAAGCGACCTTCAGAGGATTTTTCTTCGAGTAGGAAGGTCTCCTCGTGAGGAAACTCGTGATCACATTCGACTGCTTTTCGACTTCCTGCGGATGCTCGACTATCTCGACAGAGTCAGAGTCGCCGGAAACCACAAACTCATCCCAGAGTTTCTTTATCCGGTCGTGCAGCAGGCTTTCGTCTACATTCATCAGGTCGGGGCCGTAGAATCTCAGGTACACGAGAAAAGCATCACCAGTAGTCATGTCGAGCCTGTCGCCGCCGTCCTTCTTAAACGCCTTGCGGAAGATATTGAAATCAGTGCGCAGGTCCTCGAGCTTCTCACGCGGCCAGACTTTTTTCAGGTTCTGCCCGTAAAAGGAAGCCAGCTTCTCGTAACGACCCTCTTCTGAAAAAGAGATGTCGTACAGTGGTGCCACCCTGTAAAAATCGAGAAATTCGAAGTATATCCGGTTCTCTATATCATCTGTCCTCTTAGGCACAAGCCTTGTCACATCGGCAAGCACAGTCTGGACTCCGAGAAAAGCAGAAACAGACACACGCTTGTTGCCCTCCTGTACGTAGAAGGACCTCATGTATTCGTAGGCTTTGATCGGCTCGCGGATCCCATCCACCTTTGCCGAGTCGTACAGCTTTGTCCACTTCATCGCGAACTCGCTGCTCGGATCGAGGATCGGCATGAAGTCGCTCGCAAAGGCCTCGGTCCTGCCTTTTGTCTTTGTGCCGCGGATGCTTTCGATAGGAACTTCTACGAGTCCCACGTGCTCCTCTGACACGTCAGTCTGGCTTACGATCTCATCGAGAACAGGCAGGTACGGGTATTTTCCACGTCCGGTGTCTCTTCTGAAAGTACGCTCACCCTTTTTTTCCGCTTTTATATAGTCATCTATCATTTTGGACTCCTCCATATCTGTTAAAAAATAACCACCCTGCTTTACATTATACACGAACAGAAATGGTTATTGAACATTTTTCATAAAAAATTGTTATAGAAAAACGTTTCCGTAAATGTTAATATAATAATCGTTGGATTATGGAACAGATTTTTCTGGAGGGACAAATGGCAAATATTCAGCCTGAATTAAAAAGAGGCGCAGGCATCCTTCTTCCGGTAAGTTCACTGCCGTCACCTTACGGTATCGGAACCTTCGGAAGAGCAGCCTATGATTTCGTTGATGAACTGGTTCGTGCCGGACAGTCGTACTGGCAGGTTCTTCCGGTTGGCCCGACGAGTTTCGGAGACAGCCCGTACCAGTCATTTTCTGCATTCGCAGGAAACCCGTATTTTATAGATCTGGATACATTGGCTGATGACGGTCTTTTAGACAGAAGCGAGCTGCAGTCGATTGACTGGGGCACAGACGCAGATGACGTCGACTACGCAAAAATCTACAACAACCGTTATCGTATATTGAAAAAAGCTTATCTGGCATTCCTTTCATCAGATAACAGAAAAGTGGCCGACCGCCGCGGAGACTTCAGACAGTTCAGGGAGATAAACTCCGAGTGGCTCAACGACTACGCGCTTTTCATGGCTTTAAAAGACAGAAATGATGGCAGGAGCTGGCAGGAGTGGGATGATGATATCAAGCGCAGAAAGCCTGAGATCGTAACTTACTACAAGGACCTGTTGAAAGAGCAGATAGATTTTTACTGCTTCCTGCAGTTCGAGTTCTACAGGCAGTGGACTCTGCTGAAGAGATACGCAAATAATCACGACATACAGATCATCGGTGATATACCTATATACGTCGCACTCGACTCATCTGATGTATGGTGTAACCCAGAGAGCTTCCAGCTCGGTGATAATCTCGCGCCGATAGATGTAGCCGGCTGTCCTCCTGATGCATTTTCAGACTACGGACAGAAGTGGGGCAATCCGCTCTACGACTGGAAGAAGATGAAGCAGGACGGATTTACCTGGTGGAAAAAGAGAATGGCAGCAGCCGCAAATCTCTATGATATCGTCCGTATCGACCATTTTCTCGGGGTAGTCAGATACTACAGCATTCCGGCAGACAAGGATCCGGTAGACGGACACTATGAGGAAGGACCTGGGCAGGACTTAACAGACGCTATCTCAGAGGTCATGGGCGATTCGAAGATCATCGCAGAGGATCTCGGAGTAGTAGTTCCGGGAGTAAAGGACCTGCTCAAAAAGACGGGCTATCCGGGAATGAAGATCCTCGAGTTTGCTTTTGACGGAAACCGCGAGAATGAATACCTTCCGCATATGTACGAGAGAAACTGTGTTGTATACAGCGGGACCCATGATAATGAGACGCTCAAAGGATACTTCAAGAGCCTGTCGCCAATGGGCTATCAGTACCTTTTGGACTATACAGGGGCAGAGGATGACAAGGGCCTGATCCAGAAGATCTTCCGTATGGCTTACATGAGCATAGCAGATACGGTGATCCTCCAGATGCAGGACATTCTTGAAAAAGATAATTCAGCCCGTATGAACCTTCCTTCTACCATCGGAACCAACTGGAGATGGAGAATGACAAAAGGCGAATTCGACGACGAAAAGCAGCAGGAACTCAGAAAGCTGGCAGACACTTACGCCAGAAATGAAAACAGAAAGGTGAACAAAGGACAGATGGTTGCAGAGACAGTAAAGAAACTTTACAACAAGGACATCAGGAACTGCTCAGACGAGGAGATTTATGTAGCGCTTCTTCACCTCGTGCGCGACATGGCAGAGGAGAGACGCTCAGACGCCGGAAAGAAGAAAGTTTACTATATTTCGGCAGAGTTCCTTATCGGAAAACTCCTCTCGAATAACATGCTTAACCTCGGCATCTTCGAGGATGTGAAAAAAGAACTCGAGGAAAATGGCAAGGACATCTACCGTATCGAGGAGATCGAGAACGAGCCATCACTCGGAAACGGCGGACTCGGAAGACTTGCAGCCTGCTTCCTTGACTCTATGGCTTCACTCGGTATCCACGGAGACGGGATCGGAATCAACTATCATCTCGGACTATTCAAGCAGGTATTTGAGAACAACCTCCAGAAGGAGACTCCGAACCCTTGGATCACAAAGGATTCATGGCTTATAGACAGACAGAAGGAATACACTGTAGAGTTCAGATATCATACTGTTCACGCTCATCTGTATGACATCCCGGTTACCGGATATGAGAACAGAACGAACGAGCTGCACCTGTTCGATATCGACTCGGTAGACGAGCATATCACCCAGGGCGACGGAATAGATTTTAACAAGGATGATATCGAAAAGAACTTGACACTTTTCTTATATCCTGATGATTCGGATGACAAGGGCAGAATGCTCCGTATCTATCAGGAGTACTTCATGGTAAGCGCCGGAGCACAGCTCATCATAGATGAGTGCATCGCCAGAGGATCGAACCTCCATGACCTCGCAGACTATGCGGCTATCCAGATAAACGACACGCATCCGTCTATGGTAATCCCTGAGCTTATCAGACTTCTGACACAGAGAGGAATCGATGTAGATGAGGCTTGCGACATCGTGACAAAGACCTGTGCTTACACGAACCATACGATCCTCGCTGAGGCTCTTGAGACCTGGAACTTCGACTTTATGAACCAGGTTGTTCCGCAGCTGATGCCTATCATCACGATCCTCGATGCAAAGGTAAAGAATAAGTACAAGGATGCTTCGACCTACATCATCGATGATAACCGTAATGTACACATGGCTTTCATGGATATCCATTTCAGCCACAGTGTAAACGGAGTTGCATACCTTCACACCGAGATCTTAAAGAACACGGAGCTTCATAATTTCTACGAGCTCTATCCTGATAAGTTCAACAACAAGACAAACGGGATCACCTTCCGCAGATGGCTCTTAGACTGCAACCCTGAGCTTACAGAACTTATCGAGTCGAAGATCGGTGACGGCTTCAAGAAGGATTCAAACGAGCTGAAGAAGCTCATGGACTATGTCGATGATAAAGAGACACTTGAGGCTCTCCGCTCTATAAAGGTCCACAATAAAAAGAGATTTGCCGACTACATGAAGACTACCCAGGGCATTGAACTCGATGGACATTCTATCTTCGATGTACAGGTAAAGAGACTTCACGAGTACAAGAGACAGCAGTTAAACCTCCTGTTCCTTATCCATATGTACTTAGAGATAAAGAGAGGCAGGAAGCCGGTAAGACCTGTCACAGCTATCTTCGGCGCAAAGGCAGCACCAGCTTACACGATCGCAAAGGACATCATCCATCTGATCCTCTGCATGCAGCAGATCACAGCAAATGATCCTGATGTAGCTCCTTACCTGAAGGTCGTTATGATCGAGAACTACAACGTCACAGCAGCTTCTATCGTGATCCCGGCAGCCGATGTATCTGAGCAGATCTCACTTGCATCGAAGGAAGCATCAGGTACTTCAAATATGAAGTTCATGCTTAACGGCGCCGTAACACTCGGAACCATGGACGGAGCAAACGTAGAGATCGCTGACCTCGTAGGCAAGGATAATATCTATACCTTCGGTGAGGATTCACAGACCGTGATCGACAGGTACGCAAGAGGCGATTACAACTCACGCAGCTACTACGAGAAGGATCCTGTCCTCAAGGAAGCAGTAGACTTCATCGTATCTGATACTGTAAGAAATGTCGGAAACTCAGAGAACCTCGAGAGACTCTACAACGAGCTTCTGAACAAGGACTGGTTCATGACCTTCCCTGATTTCGAGGACTACTTAAAGACTCGTGAGCAGGTATTTAATGACTTCGAAGACCGCGACGCCTGGGCTAAAAAGTGCCTCGTAAATATCGCAAACGCAGGCTTCTTCTCATCAGACCGTACCATCGACCAGTACGATAGGGAAATCTGGCACACCAGATAAGCATCTTCAAAAAATTTAATACTTGTGTTAAAATAGGAATGTTGCCGAAAGGCAGCGTTCCTATTTTGTTTATCTGGTTCAGGGGGCGTGGCGGACAATCGGGAGGGGGTGACTAGCGGTTTTGCGTTGTGAGGGAGCGCGCTAGTTACTGCCCGGGTGGCCCGCGGCACAAGCTACCGTTTGGGCCAGAGGGCAGTTAATAGACGCGTGCGACCGAACAGCAAAATCGCTGTGGAGCCCCACCCGATGTCTGCCACGCCATGACACAAGGAAAACTGGAATGGAAATACTGATAGTAGACGATGAAGCGATAGAGCGCAAGGGGCTTATAATGCTCCTGAAGCGTGAAAAAATAGATGCACAGATCAGAGAGGCATCGAACGGGAAGCAGGCTCTCGATAAGCTCGAGGAAAAGCCGGCTGACCTGATGCTTACAGACATAAAAATGCCGTTCATGGACGGACTGGAGCTTACTGATATCTGCTCGAAGAAATACCCGGATATGAGAATGGTCATTTTTTCAGGATATGGTGAGTTCGAGTACGCAAGAAAGGCCATGAACAGCGGAGTCACGAACTATATACTGAAGCCTGTCGACCCATCCGAGTTCCACGAGACGATAGAAAAAGTCACGAAGGAAATGAATGAGGCGGCGATAGAGCATGAGAACCGTGACAGGAGAAGTGACTTTATCTTAGAGCACGTGCTATTAGAGCTTCTGAATGGAAAGGACCTGGAGACCTTAGATCCTTCCATCAGAAAAATGATACCGGATGGTTTCGCAGAGGACATCACGGTCATGGCACTGCTTTCATTCGACCATGATTTCTTCGGTATAAAGTCGGTCAATTTTTCAGATGAGATGAAAAAGAAGACTGGCTTTGATTTCTGGTGCGTAAATATCGACCCGTCGAGCTGTATCTTCGTGTTCAACGAGGAGATAGAAGACCGCAAGGCTCTGGGAGAAAAGCTGTCTGAGGCAGTCAGGCGGCTCTACGATGAGACAGCGTATGTGGCAGTTTCTGAGTCTCTCCCTGGCGGACACTCTAACCTGAAGGCACTCGGACGCACTTACGATTCGCTTGAAGCACTGATGGAAAACCGCTTCTACTTAAGCGATGACCATGTGTTCCTTGAAGGAGACGAGACGGAGCCGGCAGACATAAATGACATCGATTCTGATGTCCTGATGAAGCAGATAAAGCAGGACATAAATGTAAGAGATATGGTAGGTCTGAGGGTCCACTATGAAAAGCTCTGCGACAAGTACAAAAATAACACCGGATTTTCCCAGGTGTATGTCAAGTTCGTCTTCTCGAACCTGATGAAGGAGATATACGATAATCTCCCAAAGGAGGATCAGGGTTCGCTCTCGGCAGATGTAGACAGGCTCTACCGCACGACTGACTTTACCGAGGTCATGAATATCCTGGACCGCGGTATCTCGCTTCTCGAGAAAAATTTTGACTTAAATCCGCAGACTTCACACCGTGAGATAGAGACTGTGAAAAAGTACATCTACGAGCACTATAACGAAGAGCTTTCTACAGAGCTTCTTGCTGAAAAAGTCTACATGGCGCCGAGCTACCTGTCTCATGTGTTTAAAAAAGAGACCGGGCAGAATCTCTCCAAGTTCATAAAGGCTCTCCGCATGGAAAAGGCAAAGCAGATGCTCGAGGAAACCCATAATAAAATAGTTAATATCAGCTACGCAGTCGGCTACCCGAACGTGTCGTATTTCTGTCGCAGTTTCCGGGCATACTACGGAGTCAGTCCGCAGCAGTACAGAACAGAAGAGGGCAAGTCATGATATCGTCTCTTCGCCGTCTTTTCGAAAAAAATTTCCGGGATTCACGGCTGATAAAAAAGATAATGATCATCTACATGACCATAAGCGCCGTGCCTATCCTTTTTCTAGGGATCTTCCTGATAGTGCAGGAGAGGGGCACGATGCAGCGCCAGCAGACTTCTGCGGTAAGAAGCGCCCTGATGCAGGCGTCATCTTCAGTGACTTCGGACATCAGAGTCTACAATAACCTCTCGGATTACGTCGCATACAACCAGACTGTCAGTGATGTTCTGACCGGGAGCTATTCGAACAGGTATGAGATGTTCGAGCAGTACGAAAAGACCATCGATCCTATCCTGGTCGCCCCGTCTTATTTTTCACCTGATATTGAAAAACTGAAGATATACGTCGGAAACGACCTGCCATCACACGGCGTCACGATCGCTCATCTGGCTGATATAAAAAATAACGCCTGGTACAAGCAGTGCAAAAATTCGCTGAACCAGTCTGTGACCTGGATTATCGACTACAAGTCGCACAAGATCCGTTCTGTCCGCATCATGCCGCTGATGGAATTAAATGATGTAAGGGCTGTCCTCTATCTCGAGGTAAAGTACGACGCTCTTTTTTCGAGCTTCAATAACATCTGCCAGGACGGACAGGGCGTTATGATCCTCGACGAGGACGGAAACCGGATATACGAGAGAAGAAACGGGCTTAAAAGCGGCGCCGTGAAGATCTCTGACATGATCGCGGGAAAGAACAGATCCGGCAATTTTTACATCGAGAGCAGGAAGATACAGGGGCTGCCGCTGACGGTCTATATGTATGGAAAGCGCAGCTTTGCGGTGACGCAGAATCTGCAGGTCATCGTGATCCTTATGATATATCTGCTGATAGTCATAGCTACGATGCGCATAGCGTCGAGGATGTTCAAAAGATACGTAGTAAGCGACATAACCAGACTCGAAGAAAATATGCACGAGGTCGAAAAGGGAAACCGTACCCTTATGGTCGTTTCGGATTCAAAGGATGAGATCGGAGGCCTGATCAGGGGCTTTGGCTCGATGCTTGCGGAGATAAACCGACTGATAAAGGAAAACTACGAGAACAAGCTCTCACTCCGTAAAGCCGAGATGAAGGCGCTCCAGGCTCAGATCAACCCTCATTTTTTATATAATTCACTCTCGCTCATAAACTGGAAGGCGATAGAGGCCGGAGCCGATGACATCTCCGAAGTGACGCTCGCTCTGTCGAGTTTTTACAGGACTTCACTGAACCGCGGCAAAAATGTCCTGACAGTCGAAAAAGAGATCGAGAACGTAAAGAGCTATATAAAGATCCAGTCATATATGCACGATAACAGCTTCGACACTGTAATAGATGTGGACGAGGGAATCCTCAAGTATCAGACGCTGAACCTGCTTCTGCAGCCACTTGTCGAAAATGCCATCGACCATGGCATAGATATGAAAGAGGACGGCAGGGGCTTTATAAAGATAATCGGACGCCAGACTGCCGATACGATAACGCTTACCGTAGAAGACAACGGAGTCGGAATGGACGAGGAGACTGCTCAGAAGATCATCACTTTCAAGAGCAAGGGCTACGGAGTCGCAAATGTAAACCAGCGAATAAGATTATTTTACGGCCAACCGTATGGCCTGAAGATAGAAAGCAGTATCGGGAGTGGGACCCATTGCACAGTTACTATACCAAAGGTCTTAAATGAACATTGAAAAGCAAAAATGTGACACGTTTCAAAAAACTGTTATATTTACGTGAACGGTCTGTGAAACTATAATTATGGATGTAAACAGGAAATGCTTATTAAGGCCCTAAAAATAAAAGGGGGCCGAGAAGGAGGAAATCTAAGCATGAAGAAGAAAATCGTTAGTTTACTTCTTGCAGCATCCATGGTTGCTACACTTGGTGCCTGCGGAAGCAGCAAATCAACAGACTCAAGCAGCAAGGCTGACACTTCAGCATCTGCAGATTCTACTGCATCAGCAGAGGATCCGGTACAGACCCTGATCAAGAACACATCAGGAACTGTAAAGCTTACACTCTGGGTATCAGAGACAGACGCTTATCAGAAGGTCATGAAGGAGATCGTTGATAACTTCAAGAACGAGTATAAGGATGTAGATTTCGACATCACTATCGGTTCTGAGTCAGAGGCTAACACAAAGGATGATCTTCTTAAGGATGTAGAGTCAGGCGCTGATGTATTCGCATTCGCAGATGACCAGATCAACGAGCTGGTTAAGGCTGGTGCACTTCAGGAAGTATCACAGACTTACACTTATGATCCGAAGGAAGTAGATACAGACGCATCTATTAACTCAGCTACAGTAGACGGAAAGCTTTACGCTTACCCTATGACAGCATCAAACGGATACTTCCTCTATTATGATAAGAGCGTTATCCCAGATGAGGATGCAGGCTCACTCGACAAGATCCTTGCTGACTGCGACAAGGCTGGCAAGACCTTCGGTATGGAGCTTTCAAACGCATGGTACCTCTACAGCTTCTTCAAGGGTGCTGGACTTGAGGCTACTTTAAATGACGACGGAAAGACAACAGACTGCAACTGGAACTCAAAAGATAACGATCCTACAGGTGCTCAGGTAGCTGATGCTATCACAACAGCAGCTAAGGACAAGGCTTTCAAGAACCTTGGAAACGACGACCAGATGTCAGCTATCAAGGATGGCAAGATGGCAGCATGTGTAAACGGTACATGGTCATCAGGAACTATTTCAGAAGCATGGGGTAAAAACCTCGGAGCTGCTAAGCTTCCTACATTCACATGCAACGGCAAGCAGGTTCAGATGGGTTCATTCTCAGGATTCAAGCACATCGGTGTAAATGCTTACTCTAAGCAGCCAGGTTGGTCAATGCTCCTTGCTGAGTACATCACAAACGCTGAGAACCAGTCAAAGATCTATGAAGCTACAGGCGAGGGCCCTGCAAACAAGGCTGACCTTGAGAAGGCTTCATCACCAGCTCTTGACGCTCTTAACGCTCAGGCAGAGTTCGCTAACCCACAGCGTGTAGGCGCTAACTTCTGGACTCCAGGAAACTCACTTGGACAGTCACTTGCAGAAGGTAAGTACTCAGACGCTCAGAAGCTTCTCGATGATGCTGTAAAGGGAATCACAGCTGAAGTTAAATAATTAGTACATAGATTTATAAATGTATGTCAGCTGCGGCCGGTATAAAAGCCGACCGCAGTTTTTTTGAAAATATCAACGTTTAGAAAAACTAATGAAAGCGAGATTTTATGGAAGAAGATAAGATAAGCCTCCGCCATTACTTTTCCAGTTTTGGCACGGCTGTAAAGAACGGGAATATTTTTACCCGCCTCTCCCTTATAATCATGGGTCTCGGTCACTGGGCTAACGGTCAGATAGTAAAGGGCTGCATCGTTACAGCAGTTGAAGCCATTTTTATCTGGGTCATCTCACTGATCGGCGGAACGTACTGGCCGAAGCTTAATACTCTCGGAACAGTACAGCGTGAGGAAAAATTCGATCCTCTGACAATGACAAAGACAGTAAATCATTTCGATAACTCACTTCTGATCCTTCTGTTCAGTATCGTAGGTATCGTGATCGCTTTCTTCTTTGCCATCTACTACATCTACAACATCAAGCAGATCTACGAAGTACAGAAGAGAAAAGAAGCTGGACTTCATGTAAATACTTTTAAGGAAGACTGCCGTGAGATGATCAACGGAAAGTTCTTCATCACTCTTCTCGGACTTCCTACTATCGGTGTTATCTTGGTAAACGTAATTCCTATCGTCTTCATGACCTGTATCGGATTTACGAACTATGATATGGATCACCAGCCGCCTACATACCTCTTTACCTGGGTAGGCCTTAGGAACTTTAAGACACTTTTCACCTCATCTGTTTCAGATTCATTCGGATATGTATTCATCCGTATCCTTATCTGGACACTGATCTGGGCCATAGTCGCTACATTCACGACATTCTTCGGCGGTATTTTCTTAGCTAAGTTCATCAACGATAAGAGAACGAAGCTTCCGGCTATGTGGAGGACTTTCTTCGTCATCACCATCGCCATACCGCAGTTCGTAACCCTCCTTCTCGTTGGAAAAATGTTCGGAAACAACGGTATCGTAAACGGTATCTGCTCGCAGATCGGACTTACGGGATTTTTACAGGATATAGGTCTGGTATCAAAAGGCTTGGGCTACATACCATTCCTTTCAAAACCGGGCTGGGCTCACGTGATGATTATCCTGATCAATATCTGGGTCGGTGTCCCTTTTCAGATGCTTTCCGCTACAGGACTTCTGATGAATATCCCGACTGATCAGCTCGAAGCCGCAAAGATCGACGGAGCTTCAGAGAGACAGATATTCTGGAAGATAACCATGCCGTACATCATGTTCGTCATGGGTCCTTCGCTCGTCACATCTATCATCGCAAACATCAATAACTTCAACGTTATCTACCTGCTGACGACAGACTTCACGACTACAAACATGAAATTCGCCAACTCCCATGGTAAAGAAGTAGACCTTCTTATCACATGGCTCTTCAACCTGACGAATAACTACTCGAACTTCAAGATGGCTTCGGTAATCGGTATCATTACCTTCGTTATCTGCGTAGCTCTGACCCTTCTGAGCTTCTCGAAGTTTGTACAGGGTGACAGAGAGGAGGAATTCCAGTAATGACCAATACTAAGAATATTTCAGACAATCCTATAGTCATCAAGGCACCGGTGAGCAAGAGGATAGTAAGACCTATCCTCCGCCATGTGTGGCTGGCTTTCCTGTCATTTATATGGCTCCTCCCTATTATCTGGCTGTTTGTTACATCACTGTCAGGATACTCAGGAATCAATACGAGCCACTTTTTCCCGGAGACCTGGTCACTCGCAAACTATAAAAAGCTTCTGTTCCAGCCGGACACCGTAGCAAACTTCCCGGCATGGTTCAAGAACTCGATGATCATCGGTATCTTCACCTGTCTTATCTCATCTATCTTCGTCATGATGACAGCATACGCTTTCTCATGCATGAGATTCAGAGGCAGAAAACAGCTGATGAGCTTCTCGATAACACTTGGAATGTTCCCTGGTGTTCTCTCGATGATCGCCATCTACTTCGTCATGAAGATGATCGGACTCACAAACTCTATAGTAGGTCTTATCATCATCTACTCAGCAGGTTCAGGACTCGGTTTCCTTATCCTGAAGGGATTCTTCGATACGATCTCAGGATCACTTCGTGAATCCGCAAAGCTCGACGGAGCATCTGAGCTTACTATCTTTACGAAGATAGTCATTCCTCTTTCAAAGCCAATGATCGTATACACTGTCATCAACGCATTCCTGACTCCATGGATGGATTTCGTTATGGCACAGCTGATGATCCGTTCTAAGGATCCTAGAAACTGGACAGTTGCTATGGGTCTTTACAACCTCGTTCAGAAGACACTCGTTGGTAAGTACTTCTCAGTATTCTGCGCCGGAGGTGTTATGGTAGCAATCCCTATCTCGATCCTCTTCGTCATCATGCAGAAGTTCTATGTAGAAGGAATCACAGCCGGTGGTGTAAAGGGCTAAAACTTTACAGACATATGATTTTTGTGAGCCGCAGCTTATTGAGTTGCGGCTCTTTTTTCGTTATAATAATCGTTATGTGGAAAAAAGCTATATCAGTTTTTTTAATAATAGCGGTGACGGCATCCTGTATCATGCAGGCATCCATCGATAAAAAAAATGAGCGGGAAGACGCCAGGTACGCTTCGAACCGCCAGTGGTACGCGGCTGAGAACAATGCCTTGAGCCCTTACCCGGAGACTGTCACCTACACCCTTGGAAAAATGTCCGGAGCTGACAACTCCTACATGCCCGAAGGTGACACCTATGAAGACAACGCCTACACGAGATACCTCAGGAAAAAAATAAATGTCCAGAACAAAGACGTCTTTGAGCTGAGCGGAGACAACAGCTACAACGAGCATGTATCGATTGCTGTAGCGTCCGGAAAGCTGCCGGATGTCTTTCTCGTAGACAGTGAGGAACAGGTCAGGTCACTGGCAAAGGCAGGGCTTATAGAAGACCTGACAGACGCATACGATAACTGCGCCTCGGTTCACATCCAGAATATCTACGCTTCCTACGGAGATACTATCCTCAACAAGGCGAAGGTAGACGGGAAGCTCTACGCCCTACCGGAGACGAATATAGACAATGGTCCGTCACTTCTCTGGCTGCGCTACGACTGGCTTAAAAAGCTGAACCTCTCGACGCCGAAGACAGTATCCGATGTCAGGAATATCATAAGGACCTTCAGAAAAAATGATCCGGGAAATAACGGCGTTGGAAAGACCGTAGGCCTGGTGACTCTTCCGGAACTCTATGGAGAGAGCGGGTACTCACAGGAGTACCAGACAGACATCATCTTTGCGTCGTTCGGAGCCTATCCCGGTCACTGGATAAAAAAGAACGGAAAGCTGGTCTACGGCTCGGTGCAGCCTGAGGTAAAGAAGGCTCTTTCCTATCTGCATGAGATGTATCAGGACGGGACGCTCGATAGGGACTTCCTTTTCAGGGAGTCTGATAACCTGATAGATCTGATAGTAAACGGCAGATGTGGAGTATTTTTCGGGCCATGGTGGGCGCCGAACAACCCTCTGATGGAGGCCTGCGAGAAAAATCCGAATGCAGACTGGAGACCCTATCTGATCTCGACAGACAGCGATGGAAACACTTCATTTGCATCCCAGAACCCGAACGGCAAGTATGTAGTCGTAAGAAAAGGCTACAAGCATCCGGAGATAGTAATGAAGATCACTTCGGCACTTTTTGACTATATGCCGTATGGAGATGACAGCACGAAGGAGCTCGAGGATTACTATATCGGGAACGTAGACCCGACTGCGAGACCTCTCGCGATAAATGTCGATTTCAAAAACGCTCTTTCGACCTGCTACAGGCATTTAAACAGTGTGCTTTCTTTGGGCGAAGATAAGTCAGAACTGAATCTCTTAGAGGCTTCGTACTATACGGCCTGCTATGATTACCTGAAGCAGACCGAAGATGGCGGAAAGGCGAGCACGAAGAACTGGGCCGCCTATACGTCGAGGATCGTGGCAAGCCATAAGATATCAGATAAACGGATAAAAGAAGTGCCTTCGGCTTATTTTTCAGATACAGATACGATGAAGACCAGCTGGTGGAAGCTGACTGAACTCGAGCAGAAGACTTTTATCTCGATAGTAACGGGAGATGAACCGCTTTCGGCATTTGACGATTTCGTAAAGGAATGGATGAATGAAGGCGGCTCAAAGATAACACTGGAAGTGAGGCAGACAAATGAGTGACGCGTTAAAAAACGGAGATTACAAGATACCTGTGACCTTGAAGGGAGGCAGCGGAAGAGCCGGGATAGCTTCTCCCGCGCCTGTCCATGTAGAAGATAAAAAGACGACGGCCGAGATCACCTGGTCATCGGAGCACTATGACTATATGAAGGTCGACGGCAAAAAATACCTGAAGACGAACAAGAGCGGAAACTCCAGGTTCGAGATCCCGATAAAGGACATCTCAAAGCCAGTCGAGGTCATAGGAGATACGACCGCGATGTCAAAGCCCTATCAGATAGAGTACACGATCACCTTTGATACTGCAAAGGCAGAGCGGGTAGGCGGCAGTTCAGTTAATGTAAAGTATATCGCCATTCCTGTAATGATCGCCTGCTTCGTCGTCGGACTCGTGATAGGGATCAAAGCCTCGAGACATAAAAAGAAGGCGGTCGAGCCTTATGAGTAAAAAGATAGTTCCACTGATCCTTGCGGTCTCCCTGCTTTTTTCAGGCTGTTCGCTGCTTCCGACTTCGGGCACTCAGAAGTTCGTCTACAACACTTCCGGAAGCACCACGGCAAGCAGGGTAAACGAGAAAAAATTCCTCCGGGAATTTACCTCGAAGGGATTCCAGTTTGTCCGCTATGAGGACAATACAGTCGCGACGAAGTTCAGGATTTCTGAGTTTAAGAAGTATGGGAAGATAGTAAAGCTATTAGTCATTGACGGAAACCAGAATTACCTGATCTGCCCGTCAGACTTTTCGACTGATGAGGTGAAGAGCGCCTTCGGTGATGACCTGACAGTACTGACCCAGGGCGTGAAAAATATATATCTGGCAGCAACCGCCTGTGGGGCTGATTTCCGTGCGATTAACGCCATAGATTCGATCGGGTATTCGAGCATAAAGGCAGAAGACTGGTACGTAGAAGAGATCCGCTCTGCGATGGAAAACGGCTCTATAAAGTTCGCTGGGAAGTATTCAGCTCCCGACTACGAGCTTCTTACCGCAAAGAACGTACCGCTCGCGATAGAGTCGACGATGATCCTCCACACTCCGGCAGTAAGGGAGAAGCTCCAGAGCCTGGGAATTCCGGTGCTTACAGACTATTCGAGCTACGAGTCATCGGCTGAAGCCAGGATGGAGTGGGTCAAGGTCTACGGACTTATCACAGGGCATGAGCAGGAGGCTTCTGATTTTTTCGAGAAGAAGTATGACGAGATAAGAAAAGTAGATGACCTGAAAAAGACCGGTAAGACCTGCGCATTCTTTTCTCTCGATGCTGACGGGAATGTCGTAGTCAGGAGCGGGTCAGACTATATCCCTGAGATGATCAGGGCAGCAGGCGGAGAATATGTATTTTCTGACCTGGAGAACCCGGATAAAAAGAGTCATTCGGCTTCTGTGAATGTGACCTTTGAGGAATTTTACAAGACTGCGAAGGATGCCGATGTGCTGATCCTTAACACTACGATCGAGGGCGGAGTGTCATCGCTTTCTGCACTTACCGATCAGAACAAGCTGTTTAATGACTTTAAGGCAGTGAAGTCCGGAGAGGTCTATGAGACTGCGGATTCTCTCTATCAGTCAGTGGATAAGAGCGCAGAGGTTATAAAGGATATGCACCGGATATTTACAGGGGAGGAACCTGAGGACTTCTTTACGAGGCTTAGCTGATGACACAGAAAAACGACTTAAGACGGTTTGTGAGGGTCATGGTCTGCCTGGCTGTACTGCTTGTGGTGTTTTTCTTTGTGACGCTTTTGACAGGCTCTGTAAAGGGGCCGTTTGCGGAGATTTTTGACAGGGAAAATGCAATAGTTGCAGACATAAGGCTCCCGAGAGCGCTGCTTAGTATGATAATCGGCGGAGCGCTTTCGGTGTCAGGCTTTCTGCTGCAGACCTATTTTAAAAATCCGATAGCCGGACCGTTCGTGCTCGGTATCTCATCCGGCGCGAAGATGGTAGTTGCGATCCTGCTCTTCATGTCGGTTTACTTTTCATTTCAGATCACGTCGTTCGGGATGATAGCGGCGGCGTTTATAGGATCGATGCTCGTGATTTTTTTCCTGGTGATCATAGCTAGGCACATAGACGGGATGGGAGCCCTGCTTATCGCAGGCATCATGACAGGTTACATCTGTAACGCAGTCTGCGATGTGATCGTGACATTTTTTTCAGATAATGATGTAGTGAACCTGCACAATTGGACTAAGGGCAGCTTCTCGGGAGCTGATATATCAAGTGTCAGAGTGAGTTTTATCATTGTCATGGTCTGCTTCGTGCTCGTGCTCTGCCTCTCGAAACCGATAGAAGCCATAATGCTTTCGGAGTCGTATGCGTTTACGATGGGAGTAAATGTAAAGAGGCTCAGGTTCCTGATCATCATAGTTAGCGGAGTCTTAAGCGCCACGGCAGCAGCATTCGCCGGACCTATCTCTTTCGTCGGGGTAGCTGTTCCGTTCCTTTCGACGAAGCTATTAAAAAACACGAAGCCGCTTTTCGTGATACCTGTCTGCTTTATCCTCGGGGCTTTTGTGTGTCTGGTCTGTGATCTTATCGCAAGGACAGTCTTTGCTCCGACGGAGCTTAATATCAGCACAGTTACGGCTATCATAGGAGCACCGGTAGTCATTTTTATGATGATCACAAATCGAAAAAGATGAAAAAACTGTGAAATTTCTGCTTGACAAAATCGGGCGGATAGTTTATTCTTTTACACAACACAGACAAAGGCGTCTGGTGAGGAAATTCTCACCAGACGCCTTTTTTCGTGCGTAGTTGCTGGAAAAAGAAAGGAGTTACTTATGAAATTTGAAATGACGACTGTAGCCTGGGTGCTCATCTGCGGTGCCCTCGTCTACTTCATGCAGGCGGGATTCGCGTTGTGTGAAGCGGGCCTTACGAGAGCCAAGAACACAGGAAATATCCTGATGAAGAACCTGATGGATTTCTGTATCGGAACCCCGTGTTACTGGTTCATCGGATTCGGACTCATGTTCGCAGGAACTGGAAAGTTCATCGGTGGATTTGATCTGTTCATCAGGGGAAGCTACACTGCAGCTAATTCAGTAGTTCCGCAGACAATGCCGCTGTGGTGCTACGTGATCTTCGAGACAGTGTTCTGCGCGACAGCAGCCACTATCGTTTCAGGATCGATGGCAGAGAGAACGAATTTTAAAGCTTACTGTATTTACTCGGCATGCATCTCACTTTTTGTATATCCGGTCACAGGACACTGGGCATGGGGCGGCGGCTGGCTCGCACAGCTAGGCTTCCACGATTTCGCCGGTTCTACCTGCGTTCACATGGTCGGCGGAACGATCGCCTGCTTAGGAGCCTGGATGCTCGGACCTCGTATCGGAAAGTACGACAAGAACGGAAAAGCAAGAGCTATACCGGGACATAACCTTACAGCAATGGCACTTGGAGTATTCATCCTCTGGTTCTGCTGGTTCGGTTTCAACGGCGGTTCTACAGTAGCCTTGTCATCAGATGCAAATGCATTTGAGGCTTCACTTGCTTTCATGAACACAAACCTTGCAGCAGCAGTTGCTACTGTAGTCGCTATGATATTTACCTGGATCCGCTATGGTAAGCCGGATGTTTCGATGACATTCAACGCTTCACTTGCAGGCCTTGTAGCTATCACAGCAGGCTGCGACGCTGTAACACCTGTCGGTGCATTTTTCATAGGACTTGTATCTGGAATTATCGTAGTTCTTTCGGTTGAGTTTTTTGATAACGTAGCAAAGATCGATGATCCTGTCGGTGCCGTTTCAGTCCACATGGTAAACGGTGTCTGGGGAACTATCGCCGTTGGTCTTTTCTCAGCCGGATACGACGGAGTAGGCAAAGGACTTTTCTATGGCGGCGGATTCAAACAGTTGGGATTACAGCTGTTAGGTTTTATAACTGTTCAGCTCTATGCTCTGATCGTTATGTTCATAGCATTTAAGATCATTGACAAGACCTTAGGTCTACGTGTTTCTGAGGAAATCGAGATCGACGGACTTGATTACGCTGAGCATGGTCTGATCAGCGCTTATGCTGGTTTCGCCATCACAGATGTAACTGATATGGAAGTCGATGCAAACGAGAACACAGACCTCGGGGAGGACGATTACGCCAAAGCCTCAAAGGCACAGGTAAATGCAGCGGTAAAGGTTCACCAGGAGTCACCGCTTCCGGCAGATCTCGATACCGGAATGCACAAAGTGACTATCGTCTGCCGCCTGTCGAAGTTCGACGCGCTGAAGAAAGCGCTGAACCAGGTAGGCGTCACAGGAATGACGATGTCACAGGTCATGGGTTCAGGAATCGAGCGTGGCTCAACTACGAAGTACCGTGGTGCTACAGTTGATTCGACACTGATCCCGAAGGTAAAGGTCGAAGTCATCATCGGAAATATCCCGGTTGATGAAGTCATCGACGCGGCGAAGAAGACCCTCTACACAGGTCATATCGGTGATGGAAAGATCTTCGTCTATAACGTAGCTAAGGTTGTTAAGGTCCGCACTGGTGAGGAAGATCTAAAGGCTCTCGCCGATGTAGAATAACAACATATATCTTTTCTTTCCTTTTTCAGAGGCGGCTCTTGTGAGCCGCCTCTATTTTTCGCGTATTAATTGAGTGGTGCTGAAATAAGAACCCGGTGCCGGTGGGCGCTTGCGCACACATAGGCATCCGGATTCTTATTTCAATAGCGCGATAGCGCGAATGAGCAGACGCGAAAGCGTCTGCGAATGCACCGCTCTTTGTGTTATAATGACACCATGAATGCAAAAAATATAATGATCCAGGGGACGATGTCCGGGGTCGGAAAAAGTCTGATAACGGCGGGACTCTGCCGCATATATACGAGAAGAGGCTTAAGAGTCGCTCCGTTCAAGTCGCAGAATATGGCGCTTAATTCCTATGTGACAGCTGACGGCGGCGAGATAGGAACTGCGACTGCTCTCCAGGCCTTAGCCTGTGAAAAAGAGCCGACGGTCGGGATGAACCCTGTGCTTTTAAAACCTTCGACAGATACAAAAAGCCAGGTCATAGTAAACGGAAAGGCAGTCGAGAACCTGTCGGCGAGAGATTATTTCAGAAAGAAAAAATCCCTGATGCCAGAGATAGTATCTGACTACAGAAGCCTCGCACGGGAAAATGACCTGATAGTCATCGAAGGCGCCGGCTCCTGCTGCGAGCTGAACCTAAGGAAAGACGACATCGTAAATATGGGACTTGCAAAAGAGCTCAATGCCCCTGTCATTTTAGTAGGAGACATAGACAGAGGAGGCATTTTTGCGCAGCTGTACGGGAGCGTAAAACTCCTGTCTGATGATGAACAGGAACTGATAAAAGGTCTTATCGTAAATAAGTTCCGCGGAGATCCGGCACTTTTTCAGGATGGAGTAGACATCATCGAAAAAAATACAAAAAAGCCGGTCCTGGGTGTCCTTCCATACACGAGACTCGAGCTTCCCGAAGAGGACTCTCTTTCGGACAGGCTTTCGAACACGAAGGTCAAAGACATAGATATCGCAGTCATCAGGTTTCCGAAGATATCGAACTATACGGACTTCCTTCCGTTGGAGAGACAGTCGGAAGTATCCGTCAGATACGTAGATGATCTGGCGCAGATAGGGGAGCCTGACCTTATCATCCTGCCCGGAACTAAAAATACTATCGCCGATCTCAGATGGCTTAAAAAGAGCCGCATAGCAGCTTTTTTAAAGAAAAATAAAGGGAAGATACCAATTCTCGGGATCTGTGGCGGCTATCAGATGCTCGGACGCGGCATCTCAGATCCGGACAGCATAGAAGAGGGCGGCACAGAAAACGGACTTGATCTGATACCTATGAACACAGTTATGAAGAGAGATAAGACCACGAGACAGGTGACAGGACACCTGGCAAACGGCGAGAAGATCAGGGGATATGAGATACACTGTGGTGTGAGCCTATACAAATCAGGACAGCAGAAATTCAAAAAGCCGCTGATATACCATATAAATGGAGCGGACAGTGACCATGAGGGTTATATAAGTGAAGAGAAGCTCGTCGCAGGCACTTACTGGCACGGCTTTTTTGACGAGGCAGGCGCGGTAAGGACGCTTCTCGGATTTTTATATAAGAGAAAAGGAAAGCCGCTCCCGCCGGAGATAAATGTCTCACAGCGTGAAGCGACTCTTAAAGAACTGGACCGGTTTGCGGATATACTCGAGGCGAACCTCGATATGGACTTTATAGATAAAGACATTCTTTAGTCTTTATCGAAAGCTCCTCGTAGTTTATCCTCTTTTCAGGATCACGGTTTTCGTATATTTTGCCAGCGAGGATGTCCATAGCATGGGCACCCTGGTGCATAGGACTCTGATAGACAGAACAGTCTATGAGTCCTTTTTTCATGAATTCACGGGTGGCAGGGAAGACGTCCAATGTCACGACGTGGAACTTAAGCCTCGTCGTCATAGTGAATATACCCTTGCAGCCTCCGTAGATACCGCCCGTCGTAGCAAAGAAAAATGCTGAGATGACCGGGTTATCCGACATCATCTTCTGGACGAGTTCGTAAGCCCTGTAATCGTCGTCATGGCATTCGCCGATAGACTCGACAGTGATATTCCGTTTGGAATGCTTTATGAAGTCTCTGAAACCGGCGATGCGCTGCTCGTGTACCTTTATCTGGCGGGAACCGGTGACAATGCCTATCTCGGTTCCGTCCTCGCAGAAGCTAAGCATCTGAGCGGCGGCTACTTCACCTGCCTTATATGGGTCGGTTCCTACATAAGCTATGCGCTCTGTGTCAGCGATGTCGGTGTGGACGGTGACCACAGGGATGCCCTCGTGCGATATCTTATTTATCGTGTCAGCCACCATCCGGTCGTCGACAGGAGAGATAACGAGGCCCTTTATGCCTTCATTTACGAGCTCATCGATGTCCTTTACCTGCTGGATCGGATCCATCGGAGAGTAGCGGACTAAAAGCTCAGGCTTTGCGTCGAGAGCGGAAGCGGCGAGCTGTATTCCCTTATATACTTTCTTGAAAAAATCAGCGGTCTTCTCGGCTCCGTAAAAAATGACTCCGATCCTGTCACGTGTGGTTTCGTTAGTTTGTCTGTTTGCCTTCTTCTGTGCCGTCATCGGTCTTACCCCCTTTTCCTATAAAATCTACATCCGGCATGAGTTCTTTATCTATGATATCGAGCATTTCAGTGAATTTCTGGTAGTCTTCTTCAGAAAAACGCTCCTTTACCCTGTTCGAAATGACCTTGATATAGGCTTCGTTAACCTGATTATACTTCTCATACTTCGGCGTAGGCTCGAGGTAGTAGGTACGCAGGTCTTTCTTGCTTTGTATCTTCCGCAGGTAGCCCTTCTTTATGAGGCTTGAAACCCTGTAGGCTGCGTTCGGTGCTGATATCTTCATGGCACTGGCAAACTGCGCGACGGTAGGATGGTCAAGCGTGTTTATCGCCTCCATCGAAAAAGTCTCGACAGTCGTCAGAGTAGCCTCGCGGTTTTCAAACGTAGAGTACACCTGCGTGTAAAAATGCAGGCGGAGCTTATTATAAACGTTATGAAGTACTTCCTGTAACATTATTCCCTCCACTGAAATAAAATATAAAAACTTTAGAATTATTGTACCATTGACGACTAAAAATTGCAAAAGATTTTTACTTAAAAAAAATTACTTAAAATTCCCTTGACAATGTCTGCTAAGTGCATTATACTTCAACTGTTTTAATTAAACAAGATTTAAATTAAAACATTAAACTAAATTTTTTAAAGCAAGTGGCCGAAAGCCGCGCGGAAAAGGAGACAAAAATGGATTTCGAAAAATTACAGGAACTTATTGCAGACAACCTCGACGTAGACAAGGAAGACGTAAAGCCTGAGGCAAAGCTAATCGACGACCTCGACGCTGATTCACTCGCAGTCGTAGAGCTTCAGATGGCTATCGAGGATGAGGCCGGAGTAAAGATTCCGGATGAGGATGTTCAGAAGCTTGTAACAGTTCAGGATATCGTAGATGAGATCGAGAAGTGCAAGAAAGCATGACAGTAGAAGAATATAACGAGACAGACCCTTTTATCATGTGCAAGGGCTGCCATAGGAGATCTAGAAAAAGCCAGTGGGAAAGCCACTATTATGTGTGTCCGGTCTGTGGAAAGTACAAAAATATTTCCGCTCCGTACCGCTTTAAGCTCATTTTTGACAGCGACAGCTTCAAGCTGATGAACAGGGGGATCACTTCGGACGATCCACTCGATTTCCCAGGCTATAAAGAGAAGCTTAAAGATGCCAGGGAGAAGACTCATCTGCATGAGACCGCCGTGGCAGCAGTAGGCAAAGTCTCCGGAGTAAAAGTCGTATCTGTAGTCCTGGACAGCAGATTTTTCATGGGATCTATGAGCCAGGCAGCAGGCGAGAGGATCACGAGAGCGATAGAATACGCTGACAAGCACAAGCTTCCGCTGATCATTTTTTCAGCATCGGGCGGAGCCAGAATGCAGGAGGGAATGTTCTCGCTCTGGCAGATGGCAAAGACAGCCGACGCAGTCGAGGAGTTCTCGAGAAACGGTGGACTCTACATCAGCGTCCTGACCCATCCTACGACAGGCGGCGTTACAGCGTCTTTTGCTACACTTGGAGACATCACTCTGGCAGAGCCTGGGGCACTGATCGGATTTGCCGGACCGCGTGTCATCGAGCAGACCATCGGAAAAAAGCTGCCGAAGGGATTTCAGAGAGCAGAGTATCTGTATCAGCACGGTTTCGTAGACGCCATTGTACCGCGTGACGAGCTGAAAAAAACGCTCACAAAGCTTCTGATGCTCCACGGATATAAAGTCACGGGAGGCACTCCATGGTAGATAAGATATTAGACCAGACTGCAAAAATAGATAAAAAAATTGAAGAGCTGGAAAGCGAACAGAAGGACTTAAACTGCGCCGAAGTAAGCGACAAGTACTATGAAAATGAGGAGCAGATAGAGCATTTGAGAAAACTCAGAAGCGACCTCTTAGAACAGTGCAGGGAGCTTACACCGGAAGACCACGTGCATATCGCAAGGCTTTCAGAGAGACCTCATATAAAGGATTTTATCGGTGCACTGTTTACGGATTTTTTCGAGCAGAGAGGAGATCATCTCTGTGACGAGGATGCGGCTATCTACGGCGGCATAGCACTTTTCCATAAGATCCCGGTGACTGTATTGGGACACAGAAAAGGCAGAACGGTAGAGGAAAACGTAGCCTGCCGTTTCGGAATGCCTTCACCTGAGGGTTATCGCAAGGCCATGAGGATGTTCGAGGAAGCTGAGAAGTTCCACCGCCCGATAATCACTTTTATCGATACTCCTGGAGCTTACCCGGGAATGGAGGCTGAGGCTCATGGACAGGGCGAGGCAATAGCAAGGTCGCTTGCTATGATGAGCCACCTGACAGTTCCTGTCATCTCAGTCGTGACAGGTGAGGGAAACAGCGGAGGCGCCTTAGCGCTTTCAGTCGCAGACAGACTTCTGATGCTTAAGTACGCAGTATATTCAGTGCTTTCACCTGAGGGCTTCTGCAGCATACTTTTTAAAGATACATCTAGAAAGACCGAGGCCTGCTCACTGATGCATCTGACAGCAGATGACCTCTACCAGAATAAAATGGCCGATGAAGTCATAGATGAGCCTTTAGGCGGCGCATCCTTCGATCCGGTCAGCGTCTACGATGCATTAGATAAAGCGATATATAGAAATCTGAAGGAGCTTCAGAAGATGTCGCCGTCACAGCTCGCAGCTGACCGCCATAGAAAGTTCAGACGAATTTAATTATGTATTCAGTAAAAATAATATCGACCGGACTCGCGCTCCCATCGAGAACCATCACGAACGATGATCTCGCAAAGGTCGAGGAGACTGACGATGCCTGGATCAGAAAGAGGACTGGCATCGGCGAGCGCCGGTTCACGGGAGATGGAGAGAGCGCAAACCAGCTGGCACTCGATGCTGCCCGATCTGCGTTTGAAAAATCAGGCGTATCTAAGGAACAGATAGGTCTTGTAATGGTGGCGACACTTTCGGGAAACTATTCCACTCCGTCAGTCGCCTCGCAGATGCAGGAACCCCTTAGTCTTCCGAAGGATATCCCGTATCTCGATGTAAATGCGGCCTGCAGCGGAGCGGCCTATGCTATAGAGTTCGCCAGGTCGTATCTCGCAGCGAACCTGAACCCACAGAAACCGTATGCGATAGTCACCGGAGTCGAGGAGCTCTCGAAGCTCTTAGACCCATCCGACAGGACTACGAATATCATTTTTGGCGATGGGGCAGGAGCTGTCGTCATGACTCTCGAAGAGGGAAGCTATGCATCGACTCTCGGTGCAGAGAGCTCTCTTGCGATAAACTGCGGCGGAGCGAAAAATTCGATTTCACTCAATACTCCGGATGCTTCACACACGCCTTCCTACATCAGAATGGACGGAAAAGAAGTCTTTCGTTTTGCAGTCAGGATCCTGCCATACTGCATCAGTGAGACTGTATCAAAGGCAGGACTTACTTTCGAGGATATAGACTGGTTCATCTGCCATCAGGCAAATAAGCGGATCATCGACCATGTGGTGCGCGCGATGAAGCTGCCGAAAGAGAAGTTCTACTGTAATGTAGACCACATCGGAAATACTTCCGGTGCATCCATTTTTATCTGTCTCGCAGAGATGGAAGAGCAGGGACTTCTCCATTCAGGGGACACCCTTCTGCTTGCCGGTTTCGGCAGCGGACTTACCTGGGGCAGCTGTGTAGTGAGGTACAGGTAAAAACGCCTCTTAGAAAGGAACATATGGATCTAACAGATATAACAGGAACAGAATTTCCGCTGATACAGGGCGGCATGGCCAATATAGCAACCGGTGAATTTGCGGCTGCTGTTTCAAATGCCGGCGGCCTGGGGCTTATAGCTTCTGGCGGATTTTCCTGTGAGCGGATAAAAGAAGAGATAGAAAAAGCCAGAAAGCTTACCGATAAGCCATTCGGCGTAAACCTGATGCTGATGCATCCGGAAGTCGAGCAGATCGCAGACCTGCTCGCAGAGGAGAAGGTTCCGTTCGTAACGACAGGAGCTGGAAATCCGGCACGCTTCATGCAGAAGTGGAAAGAAGCCGGAATAAATGTCTTCCCGGTAGTCGCAGCTCCGACACTTGCGATAATGATGGAGCGTGACGGCGCAGACGCAGTCATAGCTGAAGGAAGCGAGAGCGGCGGACACATCGGAGAGATGGCTACTATGACGCTCGTTCCTCAGGTATGCGACGCTGTGAGCATCCCGGTAATTGCAGCAGGCGGTATCGCAGATCACAGACAGTTCCTTGCGGCAAAGGACTTAGGAGCCTGCGGAGTGCAGGTCGGCACAGCACTTTTGGCATCGAATGAGTGCCCTATACATGAGAACTACAAGGAAGCCCTCATAAAAGCAAAGGGCACTGACGCAGTCGTTACAGGACGCATCGGAGGAACACCTGTCAGAGTCCTTAAGAACCGGATGACGAAAGAGTATATAAAGAGCGAAAAGGCAGGCGCCACGATGGAAGAACTCGAGAAGTTCACCCTTGGAAGCCTGAGACGTGCGGTATTCGACGGTGACACAAAGACTGGAAGCCTTATGGCAGGCCAGACTGCAGGACAGGTAAAGAGTATCCGTCCGCTCCGTGAGATCATCGAGGACATCTGTGTTGGAAAGGAAAAGGCATGAAGACAGCATTTTTATATGCGGGACAGGGAGCCCAGGCCACAGGCATGGGAAGAGACTTATATGAAAAATACCCGACATTTAAAGCGGTCTATGATACGGCAGACCGTATAAAGCCGGGCCTTAAGGACATTATTTTTGAAAATAAGGACGAGGTCTTAACACAGACCGAAAATACCCAGCCTGCTCTCGTGGCCTTCGCCATCGGAGTCACAAAGCTCTTAGAAGAAAAAAATGTATTCCCGGAGACCACCCTTGGACTTTCGCTCGGAGAGTATTCAGCGCTCTATGGTGCGGGAGCGTTTACTGAAGAAACTGCACTCAAAGCCGTGGCATTCAGAGGAGAAGCCATGAAAAAAGCCGGAAAGGGCGGAGTCTGGGGCATGTCGGCAGTCCTCGGAATGGAGCCTTCAGAGCTTGAAAAAATCTGTGAGCAGGCCGGCTGCTATCCGACGAACTACAACTGCCCGGGACAGATAGTCATCTCAGGCGAAAAGGAAAAGGTCGACAAGGCCGGAGAGCTCGCAAAAGAGGCTGGTGCCAGGAGAGTTCTGCCGTTAAAAGTCAGCGGACCTTTCCATACTCCTTATATGAAAAGTGCCGGAGACGCGCTTGCTGAGTATCTTCCTACTATAGATATAAAGCCGCTTCGTGTCAGGGTATTTTTCAATGCCACAGGTGATGACGGCAGCGTAAAGCTTCTAACAGACGAGAAAGCGAAGATCACTGATCTTCTGGTGCGCCAGGTACAGAATCCTGTCCGCCTCGAGAACAGCCTTACCGCACTTTTACAGGAAGGCTATGACGACTTCGTCGAGATCGGACCGGGAAAGACCCTTTCAGGCTTCGTTAAAAAATGTGCGAAGCCGCTTGGAATAAAGGATTTTTCAGTCAGGACCATAAATACAGCAGAGGACATCGAAAATCTATGAAGAGAGTGCTTATCACAGGAGCGAGCGGCGGGATCGGAAGCGCCATAGCAAAGGAGTTCGCTGCGGAAGGCTATGAGCTCGTTCTCCATTGCCATAACAACTTAAATAAATTGAATGACCTGAAAGCGGAACTTCAGGATTCCTTAACTTATGAACCGGTTCTTGTGACTGGTGATCTGTCGAAGGAAGACGATGTCAATGCTATCGTAGCAAAGGCCGGTGACATCGATGTGCTCGTAAATAATGCGGGTATCACCAGGGACAGGCTCTTAGTCACGATGAAGCCTGAGGACTTCGATACCGTGATCGAAGCGAACCTGAGGAGTGTCTATCTGACGACTCACGCAGTGCTTCGCGGCATGATAAAACGCAGATGGGGCCGGATCATAAATCTGGCAAGTGTCAGTGGAATCTACGGGAACGCAGGACAGGCAAACTACGCGGCTTCGAAGGCAGGTATCATCGGTTTTTCAAAGTCTTTAGCGAAGGAAGTCGCCGCGAGAAATGTCACGGTAAACTGCATAGCGCCGGGCATGATAGAGACTGAGATGACCGCCGCGATACCTGAGAAGGCGAAGGAAGCACTTTTGGCAGAGATCCCGATGAAGAGGATGGGACGCCCGGAGGAGATAGCCTATGTGGCGTCTTTCCTGGCGAGTGAAAAAGCGTCGTACATAACAGGCGCTGTGATCGAAGCAGATGGAGGAATGTAATGGACAGAAGAAGAGTCGCGGTTACGGGACTTGGAACCGTAAACCCTTGTGGACTTTCGGTCGAGGAGAGCTTTGAGAACGTAAAAAACGGTAAGGTCGGGATCGGTCCGATAACCAGATTTTCTGAGCCGGATTTTTCGGTGAAGGTAGTCGGTGAGGTCAAGGATTTTGACCCGCTGAAGTACATGAAAAAAAAGGATGCCCGTCACATGGACCTGTTCACGCAGTATGCCATCGCAGCTGCTGACGAGGCTTTAAAAAATGCCGGGCTCCTGGATGAAGAGGGAAAGCTCGACTCATCTGTAAACGCAAAGAGATTCGGGACTGACATCTCGAGCGGTATCGGTGGACTGACGACCATCGAGGAACAGCATGTCAGGGGAATGGAAAAAGGATTCGAGAGAGTATCGCCATTTTTCATTCCTATGGCTATAGCAAATATGGCAGCAGGCCAGGTCGCTATCAGATACGGCCTCAAAGGAACTGCTACCTGCCCTACAGCTGCCTGTGCCGGTGGAACTCTGGCTATAGGTGACAGTTTCCATCTGATAAGAGATGGGTACGAAGACCTGATGATCTGCGGTGGAACCGAGAGCTGCATCACGCCTCTGGCTATGGGCGGTTTTTCAAATATGGGCGCCCTGACAAAGTCCGATGATCCGAACCGTGCCTCGATCCCGTTCGACGCTGAGAGAAGTGGTTTCGTAATGGGAGAGGGATGTGGTCTCCTGGTATTGGAAGAGTACGAGCACGCCGTAAAGCGCGGAGCTCACATCTACTGCGAGATAAAGGGTTACGGAGCAAACTGTGACGCTTATCACATCACTTCTCCGGACCCATCAGGTGAGGGAGCTGCTGACGTGTTCAGACTCTGCATCGAGGACGCTGGTCTTGAGCCAGATGATGTAGACTACATCAATGCTCACGGTACTTCAACCCACCTGAACGATCTGACTGAGACTGAAGCTATCCATCAGGTATTCGGTGACCATGCGAAGGATTTAAAGATCTCATCTACGAAGTCAATGACCGGTCATCTCCTTGGCGGAGCCGGAGGCGTAGAAGGAGTCTTTACCGCAAAGACTATCGAAGAGGGATTTATCCCTCCAACGGCGAACCTGACATACGCTGACCCTGAGTGTGATCTCGACTACGTTCCAAAGACCGGTGTAAAAGCCGATGTGAAGGTCGCTCTTAGCGATTCTCTCGGATTCGGCGGTCACAATGCCTGCATACTGATGACAAGAATTTGAAAAAAGTAAAAAGGGACAGACCCTGCTTTGTACCTAAAAAGGGTCTGTCCCTATTTTTCTTTTGAAAGGAGTGCCATATGGATGAGATAGAAGTCCGTGAAAATCCGAATGTACTGACCTGTGATGATATAGAACGGATCCTTCCGCACCGCCAGCCGATGCTGATGATCGACAGGATCCTCGACTACGAACCGAAACAGTGGGCGATAGGGGAGAAACTCCTGAGCAGAAATGATCCGGTCTTTGCCGGACATTTCCCGGGTTATCCGGTATTCCCGGGAGTTTTGTCGCTCGAAGCTATAGCCCAGTGCGGAGCCTGTGCGTTGATGACATCAGATGAACTCAAGGGCGCTGTTCCAATGTTCGGTGGTGTTAAAAATGCCCGTTTCCGCACACCTGCCCGCCCGGGCGACATTCTGACCATCAAGTGCCAGCTCACAAACCTCAAGAAAAATATCGGCGTCGCCGAAGGACGCGCCTACGTCGGCGACAAGCTCGCCGTCAAATGCGAGTTCACTTTCGCAATAGTAGAAAAAAATTAAATACTTTTAAAAACTCCCGCTCTGTGATAAAATCAAGAGGTAGCAACGGGAGATTTTTTTATGGAAAAGTATTTATGAAGATAAGATCAACGGCTCCGAAGAGATGGGGCAGGATAGTCGCGTTGGCGCTGCTTTTCGCGTATACGGCGGCGATCATGGTAAGCGTTATCCTGTTTTTTTCATTAAATCACGGAGATTTTTCTACATATGAGATGGAAAAAGGCTGGGATGTGAGGTATCACGGCGTCACCTACTACGACATCTCAAAGCTGGACAGGCGCTTTTACACCTTAGAATCCAAGAAAAATGACGTGCTTGTGATGAAACGTAAGCTCGATATAAAGACACAGCTTCTGGCACAGGAGAGGCTTACTCTTCGCGTGTATTCGAGGCTTTCATCGATCAGAGTCAGTGTCATCGATAAAAACGGTAAGGATCATCTGCTCGAATACTACGGGTATGATGTGAATTCTTTTCACTCAGGTGATTTTCTCGGAAGCGGCTATCATTTCGTACAGCTGCCGCAGAGAAGCTACGGACAGACTCTGAAGATAATGGTCATGGCATCACAGGACGGGGCTATCCAGGGACTTCCTGAAGTGCTCGTGACACCGTCGAACCATGCGATGGAAGAGTTTGCGCAGGAGCGAAGCGTAGGCATTTTTATCACGGTTTTCATGTTCATAGCGGGTTCAGTCCTTCTGATCTTCGCTGTAGGCATGTCCATGATCGACCTGGGATTTCTTGACCTGGCGCTGCTCGGAATTTACAGCGCTTTCGGCGGACTCTGGTGCCTGTGCTCGATGAAAGGGATAGAGCTTTTTTCACAGGATATCAGGACAGACAGCCTTGTCGAATACATTTCGCTATACATATTTGTCATACCGCTCATAGGGCTTGCGCTCAGATTTTTTAAAAAGATACCTATAGGCCTGCGGGTCTGTCTGTTCGTCTCCATGTGCCTTAATATCGCTCTGGCGATAGGCGCGGCAGTCATGCAGAAACTGGGCATCGCGAATGTAGACTACATGCTCCCGCTTTTTCATATGCTGCTGGCATTTGATGCTCTGGCGCTCACTTCGATATCATTTTTCTGCTGGAAGAAGTCGACATTCGGAGAGAAATTCTTCGAAGGCAGTATTTTCGCGGCCGCCGGCTTTGGGATAGCCTATATCAGCTATTACTATTTCAGCAAATGGTGGGACATGGATCCGGGCATTTTCGACAAGGTGATAATGCCTATGGCATTCCTGCTGATGGTGACGCTTATCCTTATCGGCTATATCATAGACGTATATGCGAAAAGAGTGGACGACAGACAGAGGGAAAAGCTCGAGACACTGGCCTATAAGGACGATCTGACAGGACTTTCGAACAGGACAGTCGGAGAGGATGCCCTGAAAAAGCTCGATGCCCGGACACAGGACTATCTGCTTGTGAACCTGGACCTTAATTTTTTAAAGAAGGCAAATGACAGCTTTGGACACGCAGGCGGTGACCTGTATCTGAAGAGCTTTGCGGAGATCATGCGGAAGGTATTCAGTGATGCGCAGCTCCTGTGCAGGATGGGCGGAGACGAGTTCATGGTAGTCTACGACCGGAATGTACCGGACAGGAATCGGCTGAGACAGAGCTTTGACGAGATGATCAGGATGGAAGCAGTGACCACAGAGTCGCTTCCGATAGATATCACGGTAGACGCGTCTTACGGATATGCGTATTCGGACGAGGTTCCTGATGCGGCAGGCGAGGATATCTACAAGCTGGCAGACAGCCGGATGTACGAGATGAAATTCCAATCCAGGAAAGCGAGGAGAGACTGATGGATACAAATAAAAAAATACCTACAGTCGGCATTGTCCGCGCTTTTTTTGCGATAGCAGTCTCAGCTATTCTCGTCTTCATATTCCTTGGCGGAATAAACAGCTTTATGATGACAGATCACATCTCCTTTTCAAAGGGATGGAATGTGTCTTTCTGCGGAAAACACTATACCGATGTGAACCTGAACAGATTCAGATTTCCGGAGCGTGTAAAAAAAGACGAAGCCATAGCCATCACGAACCGGATCCCGACCTCCATCGGGAGAAATATGCTTCTCTCTTTTAGAGCTGATTATTCGCATGTCAGGGTGTACATAGACGGCAGATGTGTCTATTCTTATATGGAGGAGCAGGATGGTTCGCAGAGAACACCGGGCAGCGGCGTCCATGTGGCAAGTCTTCCTGAAAACGCCGCCGGGAGTACCTGTGAGATAGACCTGTTTGTCGGACTGGACGATGCTTTTTATGCGCTGCCTGACTTTAATCTGATACCATCGAGGCAGATCTCGTCGAGTTACATGAGCACAGATATCTACACGTGTCTGGCGGGATTTTTCATGTTTATGGTAGGCATTATCTTGTTCTGTACCTCGCTGGTTCTTTTCATCACGAAAAAAAACTGGCTCCGATCGTTCCTGCTCGGACTTTTCTCATTTACGATGGGAACCTGGGCGCTCTGCAGGTCGAATGCGGTAGAGCTGTTCTCTTCAGCATTTGCTATAAATGCGAGGATCGAGCACCTCTGTCTGTATTTTTCGGCCATTCCGTTTGTTGCTATGATGATCGTCGTCAGAGGAACTGCCATCAGGAAAAAGCAGAGAATCTGTGTATCAGTCGGATGCATATCACTTGCAGCCTTTTTCGTCGCTGCATTTATACTCGAATACACGCAGCTCGTGAATGTGGTACATCTGTATTCTGTCTTTCATCTAGTGCTTATCGTGAGCATTTCGCTTGTCATGTACGGCACCACGAAAAGAAAGGAAGAGCGGACCAGGGAATACCGGATCCAGAACGCGGGCATTTTTATAGTGATCATAGGTACGACATACGATATAACGCGTTACTATCTGAAAAATATCCTCGCTTTTAACAGCCGGTTCATGTTAAGCTCGCAGATGCAGTTTATCACGATCTGCTTCCTGCTCATCATGCTATACGCGTACCTGACGTACTTAAATGATCACTTCATGGAGCTCGCAAACGAGCAGGCTCTTGAAAAAATAGCCTACACCGACGTGCTGACCGGCCTTCACAATCGTGCCTGGTGCAACCGGGAGTTCGAGCGACTGGCTCATAAAAAAGGCGTTACTTATTTTATCATCAGCTTCGATGTGAACGGCCTTAAGAGAGTAAACGATTCGATGGGACATGCGGCCGGAGATTCGCTGATCCGTGACTGTGCGAAGATACTGACTTCCTGCTTTGAAGATATAGGACATGTGGTCAGAATGGGCGGTGATGAATTTCTGGTACTTTTTGTCGGAACCAGGAAGCGCTACATCCTTCGCAATCTGAAAAAAATGGAACGCCTGGAAGCCTCGTATGGCATGAGACGTGACTACCAGATAAAGATAAGCTACGGGATCTCGTCATCTGATGAAGAACGTGGCATGACGCCCGAGATGGTCTACCAGCAGGCGGATTCACGTATGTATCAGATGAAAAAGGAAACCAGATACTCGCGTTAGAGTGTCAGATGGCTGATGTAGAGGCTTTCAAAGTCATCTTCGTCGGCCAGGACTATTTCGCTTGACATAGTCCGTATGGCTGAAAGCCGCTCACGGGTCTTAGGAGAAGCCTCTTTTAGGAACTTCATGGCACCTTTGAGAGAGGTATTTCCGACTGCAGTGATCCGGTCTGAGAGTACTTCCGGAAACAGACCTATAGAAGCTGCGTCATCAGCTGATAAGGCGCTTCCGAAGCCGCCTGCCAGGTACACTTTTGCCGGAGTTATTCCGGCCTTTTTTATGAGGATTTCAATCCCGCTCCTGACAGCGGATTTTGCGAGGAGCAGCTCATGGATATCATCCTGGCTAATGGTCAGAGGCTCTTCTCCTCTGTTCATTGGAGCTGGTTTCCAGAGCGGGAAGCCGTTTTTTATCCATTCTTCTTTTGTAAAAGTGCTGGTGTCGTCTATGATACCGGCTTTTTTCATGCCTGAAACAGCGCTTATAAGTCCGCTTCCGCTAAGACCAGGAGGACGTCTGGACTTCTGCCTTAATTCAGCCTGCATCCTCTCTCCTGGGGATAGCTTTGAGAAGTCTGTGCTCCACGGTATAAGTGAGAGCTTCGGTTTCTGCCCGGTAAATGATACCTGTCTGATGGCTCCCGGAAGTCCTGGGACTCCGCAGCTGATATTCGCGGCTTCAAAGGCGGGACCGGCGGCAGTAGAAGTCACTAGAAATCCGTCTTTACTTCCGAGTACCATCTCTCCGTTGGTCCCTAAGTCAACCAGCATATGCGTCTCATCTGATAAGTCCATGTCCAGCTCGTAGATGCCGCTTACTATATCCCCTCCGACAAAGGCTGAGATGCCCGGGAGCAGATATACGGGTGTATCATCATCGAAGAAAATAGTTGATATGTCTTTGAACGAGATGTCACCGGGGTCAAAGGGAGCTTCGCCGAGCGGCTTTACATCACAGCCTTCAAGCAGGTGTCCCATAGTGGTATTTCCGGCGACGGCCATTTTGAGAGGCCTGTAACTGAGCCCGTACTGTACGGATAACTCCTGAAGTGAGCTCTGTATAGTGCTTTCTGCGAGTCGCTGCATGTCAGAGGCGGCTATTTGTCCGTTTGAAGCAGCCTTTATACGGGAGAGAACATCGGCTCCGTAGCTGACCTGGGGGTTCTGCCGCCTGACGCTTCCGATGATCTCGCCGTCCACAGATACGGCGGCTGTCTCTATAGTAGTGCTTCCGAGGTCGACAGCTGCCATAAAAGGCCGGCTGCCAGATGAATGTGAGACGGAGCTTTTTTCATGGAAAATGGAACTGTCGTCTATATCTAGCTGTACGAGACTTGTCCCTTCTGGAGCCATTTCAAGAAGCGCAGAGGCAGTAGTCTGGCAGGCAGGTACTTCAACGGTTTTAAGCACTTTTCCACCACTCAGGAACGATACCTGGACCCGGCATTTGCCGCAAGTTCCTATTCCCCCGCAGGGCATAACAAGGCGGATTTTCTGCGTGCGCAGAAAATCCGCCAGTGTTCTTGCCTCACTATTCAGTTCAGTCAGTTTGAATATTTTTCTCATATCAGCGATGCATCGAGAATGCATTCATATCATAATGCTCCAGGTTTCCATTGAGCGTCCTGTCGTCTGCTTCGGAGAAGAGCGTTTCACGGTCTTTGGCAAAGAGCTGCTTTTCACGGTAAGCTGAAGGACCACCGACGCATCCGCCTTCACAGACCATTCCCTCGAGGAAGTCGTCGTTAAACCGGCCGACTTTAAGCATCAGAAGCTGCTTCTTACACTCGGCTGCTCCGTTTGCCACGCAGACCTTGGCGTCGATTGCTTTATCGGATTCCTTCAGGGATTCGATGACAGCAGCAGTGACACCGCCTGACTGGGAGAATCTCTTTCCGTAGATCGATGCCTCCTGGTATGAGTAGCTCTCATCCGGCTCTAATTCTATCCCTTTGGCTCTTATCATGGCTCTGATCTCTGAGAAAGTGACCACATAGTCGGCGTTACCGTCGATGCCGTGTTCCATGGCTTCGCTCTTTTTAGAGATGCAAGGCCCGATGAACACACAGATGGCTTCAGGGTCTTTGGCCTTTATCATTCTGGAGACTGCGCACATAGGGGAGACAGTCGTGGATATCAGGCTGTCTGCCAGCTCCGGGTAGTGCTTGCGGATCATATTGACAAAAGCAGGGCAGCAGCTCGTGGACTTCTTCTCGCCTTTTTCATAGGCTTCGGCCCACTCTTCGGCCTCGGCCTTTGCGGTCATGTCACCGCCTAGTCCGACTTCTACGAAATCCATGAAGCCGAGCTTTTTCATGGCTACCTTCCAGGAATTCATAGTGATCTTCGGACCGAACTGTCCTTCGGCAGCAGGAGCGGCCATAGCGTAGACATGCTTTCCTGACTTCAGGGCATCTATGATCTGGACTATGTAAGTCTTCGAGGCGATGGCTCCGAACGGACATCTGTGGATGCAGAGACCGCAACGGATGCACTTGTCGTCATTTATACGGCAGATGCCGTACTCGTCGTATTCTATCGCATTCACCGGGCAGGCGAATTTGCACGGGCGCTTTAAGGCGGCGATAGCGTGGTAAGGGCACGCCTGGGCGCATTTTCCACACTCTTTGCACTTCTGCGGATCGATGTGGCTCCGTTTGGCTCCCGGATGGCAGGCGTCAAATTTGCACGCAGAAACGCAGGCTTTTCCGAGACAGTTCTGGCAGTTATCTGTCACGACATATGAGGAGATAGGGCAGTCCTCACAGGCTGCATGGAGGACCTGGATGATATTTCCGTTATCTTCAGGCCCTGGAGCCTCTCCGCAGGCGAGCCTTACTCGCTCCCTGATGATCTCACGCTCTTTGTAGATACAGCACCGGAATCTCGCATTTGGTCCCGGTATCAGCTTCTCCGGAAGGAAGTCTCTTTCTTTCTCCAGAGTTCCATCAAAAGCCATCTTTGCGACAGCAGTCAGCACGTCGTGTTTTATCTTTATAACACCCTCGTCAGCATACATAGTCAGTCTCCTTCTTAAAAAACATACTTTTTCATCTAAAACATACTTTTTCATCAATAATTCTATCATATATAGAGATTTTGTGTTGTATTTTTTAAGAAAATGTGATTGCGAATTTTACTAACAAGTGCTAGACTTAAAACAGACTGTAAACTGGTTGGTTTGGAGGAAATAGATGACATACAAAGAGATGACAAAGGAAGAACTCTTAGAAGAGAGAAAGCAGCTTCAGAAGGAATACGACGCCTGGAAGAGAAAAGGCCTTACGCTGAACATGGCAAGAGGAAAGCCGTCGGCAAAGCAGCTCGACCTCTCAAATGAACTGATGGATGTGCTGAATTCAAACAGCTACTTCAATGACCAGACAGGTACAGACTGCAGGAACTACGGAGTAAGCGACGGTATCCCTGAAGCCAAGGCACTGATGGGAGAGATGAGTGAGGTAAGCCCTGATGACATGATCATCTTCGGTAACTCATCGCTTAATATCATGTTCGATCAGATAGCCAGAAGCTATGCTAAGGGCGTCTGTGGAAACACTCCTTGGTGTAAGCTCGACAAATGGAAATTCTTATGCCCGGTTCCTGGATATGACAGACATTTCAAAGTCACCGAATTTTTTGGGGCAGAGATGATAAATATCCCTATGAGCCCTGAAGGCCCTGACATGGATATGGTAGAGGAGTATGTAAATAACGACCCGGCAGTAAAGGGCATCTGGTGCGTTCCGAAGTATTCGAACCCGCAGGGCTACAGCTACTCGGACGAGACAGTAAGACGCTTCGCAGCCCTTACACCTGCAGCAGATGATTTCAGGATCTACTGGGATAACGCTTATTCGATCCATCATCTCTACGATGACCCGGAGAGACAGGATGTGATCCTCGAGATCCTCGACGAGTGCAGAAAAGCCGGACATCCTGACATGGTATATAAATTCATCTCGACATCGAAGGTCACATTTCCTGGTTCAGGACTTGCAGCCATGGCAGCATCAAAGAAGAACCTCGATGATGTCAGAAGCTATATGTCAGTCCAGACTATCGGGCACGATAAGCTGAACCAGCTGCGCCACGTCCGTTTCTTCGGTAACCTGACGAATATGAAGCAGCACATGAGACGCCACGCTGAGATCCTCCGTCCGAAGTTCGAGGCTGTATGGTCTATTTTTGAGAAAAATCTCGGAGGCCTTGAGATAGGCGAGTGGACAAAGCCGAACGGCGGTTATTTCATCTCATTCGACTCCCTTAACGGCTGCGCGAAGAAGATAGTCGCCATGTGCAAAGAAGCCGGAGTTACTCTTACACCGGCAGGTGCTACCTATCCGTATGGAAAGGATCCGGACGATAAGAATATCCGTATCGCTCCGTCATATCCTCCACTTGAGGAGCTGAAGGAAGCAGCAGAGATCTTTACAGTATGTGTGCGCCTTGTAAGTATTGATAAACTCATAAGCGAGAATGATAATTGATAAATTTAGAGGAGGTGCTCCTTTATGAAGAGAATACTTGTAGTAGACGATGACATGGTCACTAGAAAGACAGCATCCTATATCCTTGGAAAAGAGGGGTATCATGTGGATTCGGTGGAGACAGGACAGAGGTGCCTGACTACACTCGCGAACGAATACTATGACCTTGTCCTTCTGGATATAGAGATGCCGGTGATGGACGGTTTCGAGACACTCCGCTACATCAGGAATAACCCGAGCACTAAGAAGCTCCCCGGTCGTATTCCTGACAGGAGATAACACAGTAGATTCAGTCATCAAGGCATCATCACTGAATGCATCAGGATACATAGTCAAACCATTTATCCCTGAGAACCTGATCGGGAAGGTAAGGGATATACTCGAGGGGTAAGGCATGAAGCTGATCTATAATATCGACTACTCTATAGCCGCGGCGATCTTTCTATCTATTTTTATCCTTTTTGTCGTATTTTCATACGACATGAAGGTCAGGAAGAACCGCGGCTTTCTGCTACTCATGGTTTTCATTCTGGTAGCAGATATCCTGGATATCGTTACGGCGTATACGATAAGTAACGCCGACACTTTTCCGGTAGTCTTGAACATCATTTTAAATGAGATCTACTATCTGGTGCTCGGGGCTCTCGGATATATTTTTCTCAGATATTCTCTGTCAGTCGCTACGACATACAAGGAGCCAAGGGAAAAGGGAAGGGTACCGCTAAAGACACTTTACCTGATCCTGACTTTCGTCTATCTGGGACTTCTCATCATAAATATACCGACAGGCATTATGATGTCATTCAGAGACGGACAGTACATACACGGGCCGCTCTACTTCGTTCTGTTTTTCTATCCGTATCTCGAGGCGTCTTTCGCCTTTACGAGAGTCATAATGAGGGCGGACGAGTATAAAAAACGCGGCAAGCGGGCTCTGGTCTGGATCTACTTCGCATTCTGTGTCAGCTGCGCCGGGATCCAGCTTTTTGTCACTCCGCATACACTCATATCTATTTTTGCGGTGGCCATCGGACTCACTTTTCTTTTGATACTGATGGAGACGCCTGATTACCAGGGCATGATGGCTGCGATGGAAAAACTCCGTGAAACGCAGCACCAGTTAAAGGAACAGGCGGACGCAGCCCAGTAGCGTTCGATGTCAAAGACCGAATTCCTGCTCCATCTATCTCACGAACTCAGAACTCCGCTCAACGCGATTGTCGGCTATTCAGAGGTCATCCTTGGCGACAAGAAGAAAAAGGCCGCTGCCGACGATGTGAAAAAATCCGTTCAGCCAGCAGAAATCTCCTTTCCATAGCTGAAAATATCAAGAATTTCATAGAGATAGAAGATGGAAGTGTCTCGATAGAAGAAGAGGACTACGACACTGTAGAGCTTGTCCGGGACATGAAGAACAAGGTATTTTTCTTAAATGCCGACAATGGCCTGAAGATAAATATAGACGTCGATCCGAACCTTCCGACCACGCTCTACGGTGATAGGATAAGGATCCTGCAGCTGATGGATACGCTGAATGCCAACGCCATCAAGTACACGAGACAGGGTGAAGTCGACATCAAGATAGTCTGGACGGGCTCCGGGATCACTTTTTCAGTCGAAGATACTGGCATCGGCATGAAGCCACAGGACTTAAAGCGCATCGGAGAGATTTTTTACAAGGCAAACCCTCAGGAGAACGCTTCGGGACTTGGACTTGGTCTCGCCTTTGCTACCCGTCTCCTTAAAAAAAAGGACTCAAAGCTCGAGTACGAGAGTTCATACAGGGTCGGCTCGCGCTTCTGGTTTACGATAAAGCAGGCGAATGTCTCATTTGACCGGATAGGCGAAGAGGCTTCGCGAGAGCTCTATGAGATGAAGGAGAATACTTCGCTCTCTGCAGATGATGGAAAGCAGCTGAAACTCGACATCCTCGTAGTAGATGATAATAAGATAAATATCGATATCACGATGAAGCTGCTGTCTGGCATCGGCGCTCATGTAGAGTACGCGATGAACGGAAAAGAAGCCGTAGAGCGTGTCCGCGACAGAAAGACAGCGTATGATATCATCTTCATGGACCATCTGATGCCTGTGATGGACGGCGTCGAAGCTATGGAGTGTCTGAGGCGTGAGAACCTCTGCCCGGATACACCTGTCATAGCTCTTACCGCGAATGCGGTGACAGACGTCGAGAGAGAGTACATCTCACACGGATTTGCAGCCTATATGCTTAAGCCCGTCACGAAAAATGATCTGCTCGAGATGATAAGGCGCTACTGCACAGACAAAGCTCCTGCGGAAAAGAAGCCGGAGGAGAAAAAAGAGGAGAGAGCTGAAGCGCTCTACCATGTGCCGGAAGTAAGACAGACCGAGGCTGTAGAAAGGCCTGCACCTCCTCATAAGAAAAATAAAATGGAGCGCCTTTCAGAGTTCTTAAACACTGAAAGCGGTCTGACCTACTGCGCCGGAATGCAGGACTTTTACATCGAGATAATAGGCGACTATATAAGCGGTGACAAGAGGGCAGAACTCGATCAGGAGTTAAAGGACGGGGACTACGAAAACTACAGGATAGGTGTCCATTCCCTGAAGAGTTCGAGCCGTACCATCGGAGCTGATGCGCTGTCGAACCGCGCGAAGCAACTCGAAGATGCCTGCAAGGCTGATGATAAAAAGTACATAGCCGATCACCATGAGAAAGTCATGGAAGAGTATGGCACTCTCCTGGATAAACTTAAAAATGCTTTAAGTGATGATGAGCCTGAACCAGAGGAAAAACCACAGGAGAAGGCACCGGAAACTGATGAGGTACAGTCTGAGACACCGGCAGAGGAGACTACTCCGGAACCTTCAGAAGAAACTGCGGATGATCCTGATACCGGAAGACAGAAGCGTGTAAAGATACTTCTCGCTGTATCATTCGGAGTCGAAAGAGACGTGCTCTCCTATCTGATAGGACGTGACTACGAAGTCATCGAGGCTCCGGACAGGGAGACGGCTTTTGAACGCTACAGGATTGAACAGCCGGATATGTGCATTTTTGACTCGGAGATGACGAAGGGACATGAGAATTCGTTCCTCGAGATAAATGTACCGCTTCTCTTCCTTACAGATGAAAGAGACAGACAGGCAAAGATCCGCGCGATGTCCTGCGGAGCCGCAGATATCATCGAGCGTCCGGTAGATGAGAGATTTATGAGAAGAAGGATCAGGGGCGTCCTGGCATCAAAGGGGGCGGCAGTATGATAGAAGAGATCTTAGAGCACATAACCACAGACGTAAATGTCAACTTCGAGGAAGTCGCAGCTACCTTTGGAGCTATCCTCTGCGTCTTTGTGCTTCTCGACAGAAAAAATAACCTGCGCTCGTTCAGAGTCATGTGCATAGTGACGGTGGCGTCGGATTTTTTAGATATCATAGTGACGTATGTGTCATTTACGATAAATCCGGCATTTCCGTATGCTCACTTCTGGGTGGTGCTCTTAAATACTTTAAACTACTGTGGATTCGGCTGCATAGCATTCGCGCTGTTCAAGTACCTGAGAAGCTATATGAGGCCTACGCAGGGACTTCACCAGGCCAATATCCTGATGAATACGGTATTTGCCATTTATCTGGTATGCCACGGACTGAATGTGCTCCATCCGTACATCATAGATTTTGATTTCAAGCAGCAGCACTTTATCAGGACGCCATATTCATTTGTCATAGGCTACGGTTTCCCGCTTCTTATCGTGACGATGGCTCTGATACAGATGGTCCTTCACAATAAAGAGTTTACGAGAAAGCAGCAGACCACACTCACCGTAAGCTACATCATAGTGCTCTGCGGAGTTCTGTTCCAGGCTGTGATCGACGCAAAAGTGCTGATAGCGCATGGAACCGGCGTAGTAGCTGTATTTGTCGCTTATTTTTAACTGGAGTCGCCCGATTACAGAAAAATGTCCGAACTCCTCCGGGAAAGCCAGGAGGCGCAGAAGAAGATCCGTGAAGCGCAGAGAGCCCGTGATGACCTTTTTGCCGGAATGACACATGAGATCAGGACTCCGCTAAACGCTGTGATCGGGATCGACCAGTTGATCCTTATCGAGGATAAAGACCCGACAGTCCAGGTCCTCGCCGGCAAGATCAAAAAAGAGGGCGAGACTGTTCTCTCCGTGGTAAACCGGATTTTGAACCAGGCGGTCGAGGCAGCAGGCTCTTCCAAAAAAGAGGGTGACATCACTGTTCCGGCTCTTGACGGAAAGAAAGTCTTAAGCATCGATGATACTCCGATAAACTTAAAGATCATTGAAGGACTTTTAGGGCTTACCGATGCTACGGTAGTGTCCGTAAAGAGCGGACATGAGGGACTCGAGCGCATGCGACAGGAGCATTTTGACTTAGTACTCATAGACCACCAGATGCCTGTCATGGACGGTATGGCTACCATGAAAAAAATGCAGGAAGCCGGGCTTAAAGGCGATATCCCTGTGATCATGGTGACCGGAAATGACGGTGAAGAGTATCAGAAGATGTACGAAAAAGCCGGTTTTGACGGATATGTGACAAAGCCAGTCAGAAAAGAACAGCTCTTTGCGACGATAAATGCTCTTATCAGAGAGAGAAAGGAGGAAGGTTGATGTTTCATGTTCCGGTAAATATCTATTTCAACCTGGATTCAGCCGTTTTCGATGCCATCCTCCTGTTCTTCCTGGAGAGACAGTACGGAAATACCTCGCCTCACAGCAAGGCTTTCAGGACCTGGCTCTTGAGCACTATCTTCGCGTCGATTGCTGATGTGCCGCTTCGTATTATTTATACGACGTATTCGATAAGACCGGTCACCAGGTGCATCTGTTTTGCTATGGATTTTCTTATCATGGAAGCCGCCATGGTGACGATGTTTCGTTATTCCTATCTCTACTATAAGGAGAAGAAAAATACTGGCTCAAAGGTTCTGATCCTGGCTGCTATCGTAGCAGCACTCTGCATCTCCGGTGAATTTTTCACGAAGAGGGCGGAGTAAAAGTTCACGCCTCTCAGAACGAAAAAGGCGAGCTTGTCTTTGTGGTTGCTGATACTGGTATCGGCATCAAAAAAGAAGATTTCCCGTACCTTTTCGCTAAGTACAGGAGGTTTGATAACCAGAAAAACAAGCACATCCAGGGTACCGGGCTTGGTCTTTCCATTGTGTCCAGTCTCGTAAACAGGATGAACGGCCATATAGAGGTCGAGTCTGTCTACGGTAATGGCTCGAAGTTCACTGTGTCGCTGCCGCTTGCTGAAGGGAACAAGCTCTCGCTGAAGCGCGGGTCGTTCCTCGATACGACTGCCGGGCTCTCATACTTCGGTGAGAGCATCGGCGATTACAGGGCTGCTCTGAATATCTTCTTAGATCATGCTTCGCAGCTCGAACAGGAGCTCAAAGGGCTCTATGGTCAGCCGGCGATCGACGTGTACAATATCTGCCATCCGCTCGCCTACTTTGCCCTGAATATCGGGGCGATGGAGCTGGCGGACAGAGCCTTTAAAAATCAGCGCGGCGACAATCCGAAGCAGACGATGGATGAGGTGATCCCGGTCTTCAATGAGACAGTCTACCGCGTTCGCGAATACGTCGCCGGCAGTAAGTTCATGTAGGTGACGGCGGCGCGCCGCCGTATTACATGAACATTAGCCGCAGATGCGGAGGATCGCTTCCGCGTAGACTTCGACTGCGATTTTCAGATTGTCAATATCTATAAATTCATCGGCGCCGTGCATGTGGGTATCGATGTCTGGGAGGACAGCCCCGAATGCGACGCCGTTTTTTATGTCATGGACGTAGGTGCCGCCGCCGATGCCGATGGCCTTTCCTTCAAGTCCTGTTACGTCCTCGTAGGCAGCGAGCAGGTTCTTTACGAAGTCTGAATCTGATGGAACGTAGTGTGGCGGCACGATGCCCGGTGTCTCGAAAGTGAAGCCGGCGTTTTCGCACTTTGATCTTGCGACGTTTAAGCAGTTGTCATCGTCTGCGTTCAGCGGACTTCTCGAATCAAATGAGAACGACATGCCATCCTTATCTACGGAGAAAAGGTCGAGGGTGGCGGAGAGTGAGAGTCCCTCTTTGTCTGTCATCGCGATGCCAAGTCCTGAACCGTCGTATACTCCGTATGGGAAGAGTTCGAGCACTTTTTTAAGCAGAGTGTTTCTCTTAGTATCCTCAAGTGGCAGATAGTTAAGGAGAGTGATTCCAGCGAGTCCTGCGTTTACGCCAGCTTCAGGTGTCGATGCATGGGCGCTCTCTCCGATGATCAGCACGTGAGTGTCATCTGCTATCTCGTAGTCTACAGGGATTTCCTTTTTTAGCTTTTCGCAGGCGGTTTCGAGCGTTTTTTTGTCGGTGCCGGAAAATTCCATCCTGCAACGGTTCGGGACTGCGTTCAGTGCGACTCCGGCATCTAAGGATATGAGTTCCACGCCGTTTCCTGTCACAGTAGCTTCAGCTTTAAAGGTTCCGCGGAACTGACCTTTTTCTATATTTATCAGAGGGAACTCTGCATCTGGTGAAAATGTCAGGTCGGCTTCTGGCTCCTTCGCGTAGTATTTCGTGATGTCGATAGAACCTGTCTCCTCGTCGCTTCCAAGGATCAGACGGACATTTTTCTTAAGAGGGATGCCTGATTCTTTTATCGCACGCATGGCATAGAGGGCGCAGAGAACTGGTCCCTTGTCGTCGCTGGTGCCTCTGCCGTAGAGACGGCCGTCCTTCTCGATTACCTTAAAAGGCTCGGTGACTGTCCAGCCTTCGCCTGCCGGAACTACGTCGGTGTGCCCCAGCATATCGAGATGCTTCGGAAGGGTGGTATCGAAGTCGGCTGCCACGCAGTAATTATCGTAGTTTGTGGTCTTAAAGCCGTATTTTTCACAGATGTCACCGGCGGATAGAAGAGCTTTCTTACACTCTGCTCCGAATGGCGCGTCGCCGTCTGCGTCTGCAAGGACAGACGGAATAGCGCAGAGCTCTGTGATGTCAGCCTTCAGTTCATCGATATGACTTTCAGCAAATTTTTTAATCTTTTCATTCATTAAATAAATACCTCCGTAATACCGATATTATAGCCATACAGCGCGATTTTAGCAATTCTTTATTGATAAATAAATTGAAACGAATTATAATGAATGATGTATGTAAACTAAAGTATAAGCACACGAAAGGACACGAAAATGGAGAGAAAGAAACCAAAGAAACAGCAGAAGATTGTCCAGAAGATAGTATCAGTTTCTATTCTGGCGATACTTTTAGTATCAGCAGTACTTACTATTATGGCAGTGTTCAGCCTCAGACGGACATACTACTCAAATGTCCAGAATGCTCTTGATTCATCATCATACCTGATGGATGCGGTGCTTTCAAATGAGTACGACGGTGCGTGGAAGGTAGACAGCGACGGTACTCTGAAGAAGGGAAGCACGAACGTCCAGAAAGAGTATCTGAATATCCTGAGCAGGGCAAAGAAATCCACTGGATATGATTATTCCGTCATCATCGGACAAAAGACCATCATCTCCACATTAAAGACAAGCGGCGGAGATATGTCGACAGCCTCCATTTCTGACAGTACTGTAAATGATGTGTCAAAGAACGGCTATCGTTTTGACCAGAAGCTCCATTTAGAGGGCGATGATTACTGTGCCTACTATCGTGCACTTAAAGAAGATAATGGAACTACAGTAGGATACATTTTTGCAGGTGAGAAGACGGACAGAGCCGAAAAAGAGATTGGCGGTACTACAGCTGCCATGATCGTAGTAGCTATCATTTTTGCAGCTTTTATCTCAGCTATAGGCTTTATCGTATCCAGAAAGGTATCTAAGGATATGATGGAGCTGTCAGAATCTATCGAGACACTGGCAGAAGGAAAGCTCGGTCTTAATTTCGATGAAAGACTTGAAGCCAGAAACGATGAGCTCGGTGCTATGGCGAGAAGTGTTCACCTGCTCGATGACAAGCTCGGAGAAGTTATCCGCCAGACAAAGAAGATGACAGGTGAGCTGAATGACTCATCGTCCAATCTGTCGAATTCTTCAGATCAGGCCACACAGGCTTCGACACAGGTATCTGAAGCAGTCGATGATATCGCAAAAGGCGCTACAGATCAGGCTGATTCAGTCCAGAACGCAGCAAACGACACTTCGAACATGGATCATGATATCGACCAGATCTCTGAGAATGTAAGTCAGCTGAAAGACTATGCAGCAGACATGAAAGCCAGCTGTGACAAGACAGTTGACGCTATAAGGCTTTTAGCACAGCAGTCTGAAGACGTCACAGAATCTGTTACTGAGATCGGTGATACGATAAGTTCCACGAATGAATCAGTTCAGGAGATCTCGAAGTTCTCCGGAGCTATTACAGATATCGCAAAGCAGACAAACCTCCTTTCACTGAACGCTTCTATCGAGGCTGCAAGAGCAGGTGAAGCAGGTCGCGGATTCGCAGTCGTAGCTGATGAGATCAGAGATCTTGCTGATCAGAGTAAGAATTCAGCCGATGAGATCTCAGCTATAGTAGAGAAGCTCTTAGCAGACTCAGAGTCTTCAGTTGCCACGATGGGTAAGCTGAACGACAGCTTCAACGCTCAGGAAGAGAAGCTCAATGCTACCCGCGATGAGCTCCGTGCCATGAGAGACAAGGTAAACAGCGTGGCAGATGCCGTAGACGGTATCGCAGAGCGTATCGAAGGTCTGAGTACTTCGAAGAAGTCACTGACAGATATCATCTCAGACCTGTCAGCTATCTCAGAAGAGAACGCCGCTTCTACACAGGAGACCAACGCTTCGATGGAAGAGCTCGCAAGTACCTTTACAGTCATAAACGATGCTGCTTCATCACTGAAGCAGCTCGCATCGAACCTGAAGGAGACAGTTGATTACTTCCAGGATTAATTAATACATTCAGGAAACTATCCTCCCGGAGGCTTTTGTGTTATAATAATGCAAAGACTTCCGGGAGATTTTTTATGTCAGAAAACAGATATGTAGAAAAATACCAAGGACTATCTGACACAGAAGTGTCTGAGAAACAGTCCGAAGGGAAAATAAACAAAGTACAGGAAAAGACTACTTCGAGTGTCGGAGCTATAATAGCAAAGAATATCTTCACTTATTTCAATTTAATCTTCGCCGTGCTTGCCGCAATGCTTATAGCGGTCGGTTCTTATAAGAATCTGACCTTCCTGCCGGTTATTATCGCGAATGTCCTGATAGGCATCATCCAACAGATCAGATCAAAAAAGGTCTTGGACGACCTTTCCCTGCTCTATGTCACGAATTACGATACGATAAGAAACGGCCAGCTGAAAAAGGTAGGTTCAGAAGATCTGGTTGAAGGTGACATTATACTTCTTAAGTCTGGCCAGCAGATACCGGCGGATGCTGAAGTCTTAGACGGTCAGATGAATGTGAATGAATCACTTCTGACAGGTGAAGCCGATGAGATAGAAAAGACAGCAGGGTCAGAGCTTAAATCCGGTAGTTTTGCGGTATCGGGAGACTGCGCAGCCAGGCTTACAAAGGTCGGAGCAGAGTCATACGCTTCACAGCTTACCCTGAAAGCTAAAAAGGCTAAGACAAAACAGGGTGAGATGATCAGATCGATAGAGTGGATCATCAGGATAGCAGGTATAGCGATAATACCTATAGGAGCAGCGCTTCTTTACGAATCACTGAAGCTCAAAGGTTTAAGTATCCATGATTCTGTAATCAGTATGGTAGGCGCAGTCATTGGAATGATACCGGAAGGACTTTATCTGTTAGCCACTGTAGCCCTGGCGCTTTCAGCCATGAGGCTTGCCTTAAAAAAAGTTCTTCTCCATGATATGCACTCTACCGAAACCCTCGCGAGGGTCGATGTGCTCTGTGTCGACAAGACAGGGACTATCACCGGAGATGACATGAAGGTCGTAGGAGTCTATGGGGATGAGCAGTATATCCCGGTACTGAAGAAATATATAAATACAGTACCTGATTCGAACAGCACAATGCTCGCCATAAGAGACTACTTCAGTGGAAATGTGATGCGTTTTGAAGGATCAGATGTAAAGCCATTTTCATCTGCAGTAAAATATTCACAGATTACAGCTGACGGAAAGATATACAGACTTGGAGCTCCTGAGTATGTGGTGGATCAGGCAGGACTTTCAGAAAATCATGACCTGCTCGATCAGCATGAGATGAACGGGGAGAGAGTTTTAGCACTTTCAAGCGAAGGAAGGCCTCTGCTTTTTATCGCTATAGAAAACGAGATAAGAAAATCGGCACCTGATACTTTCAGATGGTTTAAGGACAGGGATGTAAGTATCAGAGTTATATCAGGTGACAATCCTGTCACTGTATCGAATGTCGCCAGAAAGGCCGGAATAGAGAATGCCGACAAATACTGCGACTGCACGACATTAAAGTCAGATGCAGACTACCTGAGTGCAGTTGAAAAATATACGGTATTCGGCAGAGTAAAGCCGGAGCAGAAGAAGTATTTAGTCCGTGCATTCCATGCGAAAAAGCATAAGGTCGCCATGACAGGAGACGGTGTAAATGATATCCTGGCTATGAAAGAAGCAGACTGCTCTGTTGCCATGGGAAGCGGTTCCGAGGCTGCAAGACAGGCTTCACAGGTAGTGCTTCTTGACTCTGATTTTTCAAAGATGAAGGATATAGTAGGAGAGGGAAGACGCGACGTGAATAATATAACCCGTTCCGCGACACTTTTCTTATATAAGAACATCTTCAGCCTTCTGCTCGCGCTTTTCTCGATAATCATTGGATTTAAATATCCACTGGATCCGAGCCAGGTATCGCTTGTCTCGACTTTTAATATCGGGATTCCTGCGTTCCTTCTGGCGTTAGAGGATAACCAGAAGAGACAGGAGGGCAGGTTCATAAAGACGACGCTTTTCGGCGCTATGCCGGCTGCACTTACCTCTTTTTTCTCGATAGCATTCTTAGTGCTGTTCGGTCAACTTTTCTCGATACCGCAGTCAGAGATTTCGACAGCGAGCGTCTACCTGCTGTCACTTATAGGATTTCTGATCCTTGGTAGGATTTCACGGCCGATGAGCCTCTATCACTTCGTGGTATTTGTGATCTGCGTGGTCGGGATCTTTGTCTGCTCGAAGTATTTTTACTTTATCTTCAGCATTGATAATATATCACTGAAAGCCCTGGCTCTAAGCGGCGTATTCGCGATAGCAGAGATAAAGATAATGGACTGGTTCTCGGCACTTTTCGAATGCATACAAAGACCTAAGCGTCGGCCTCGAGTTTCTTGAAAAAATGATTACCGACGAAGGAAATTGTAGGTCCTAAAAGCAGTGCCATAAGGATATTGCCGATATTCGGCAGGTGATGTCCGATCAGCATTCCGATAGCGATACTTAAGAAATCCCAGCACATCCTGACAGGGGTGAATGACTTGATCTGCATGTGGTCGTAGACCATTTTAGGGATGCTGTCGTATGGCACGAGACCGGCGTCGAGATTCATATAGATGGCGCAGCATATGACAAAACCGATCAGCCCTGCTATAAGAAAAATGATCCGCACAGGGAGATGTGTGAAAAAATCAGCCGGCAGTGTTTTTGACATGATATATCGGGTCAGATCGGAAGCGTACCCGATCAGGGTCATATTCGCGATAGTGCCGACACCCAGATACTTCGTCCTTGAAAAAATCAGCATCGGCACGAAAAGTATCACGTTCAGTAGCACCTGCCACGTCCCGAAAGTGATGCCGGTCTTTTCAGCCAGTGCCAGATTCATAAAAGTACATGGGTCAGTCCCGAAATTCGCATTGATAAGAAATGACAGAAAAAATCCTGTGACGATCTCCGTGATGATCACAGCGACAGCATTTTTCCAGTTAGCACCCCACCATTTTTTTAAAACGTTCATATAACCTTCCTTTTCTAAAAACAATAATACCTGAGGCCGGTTACAGCATCAAAATTCATATTAGCATACTTTATGACAGATGGCGAGTGATTTTTAGCAGATATAATACTTCTGATTTTTCCATATGTCCTTTCCGTTCTGAAACTCAGACAGCAAATCCTGCTTGCTTTTATACAGTGATTCTATAACAGGTATTCGTGCATGCCTGTCTGAGGTATCTTTTTCGTAGATGGAGAAGTCCATGTCGCTATTACTCAGGTTCAGGGTTTTTCTATCTGTCACATACTTTAGGAGCTCAATTTCTTTTTTTATAAATGAGTGAGTGGTTATTTTTCTCAAGTCTATGTGAGTCAGCTGATCTGTGGCAACATTGTAAAACATGGAATTACCAGAATCATAGATAGGGGCAAATCCAAGAAGCTCCAGTGTGTCCGGATCCCTGATTATCGATATATTATTCATGTGTCGATCAGTGTTAGTCATCAGAAAGTCGGTCATTATCTCATAGTCCATAAAACTGTTGAAGTATCCTTCTGACATTCCAAGAGACTTACAGGCCTCTTTCAGAGGATAAAAAAAAGACTCATTTTGACGTATTTTTCCCATGGAAATAACTTCCCACGCAGATATACATTCGATATTCTCACAGCAGAAGTCGTATGACATACAGCCGAGTCCCTCTGTGTCATTTTCAGTCTTTAACTTTACTGGTAAATATGTCGTATAGTTCTTAAATCCCAGTTGTTTATGAAGTTTTGTAGCAAAGATTTCGTTGAGGCTCTGCTGATATGACTCACCATAATTTCCTTTTATCATGTATCTTCTGCCATCTTTGGCGATACACCATTTTTTCTGGAGCTCTCCCTGGGAAGCAGCGCAGTCGAATCTGGTTCGTTTGCGTAAATCCAGTTCTTCATCAGGATTTATAGTCAGCTCGCCAAATGAGTCTACGAAGTCATTTGTAAAAAGGTTTACATCTTCCCATGAGATATCCTCTCCTCGTGGCTTTATCCAGTAACAGTCTGACAGACTTAGAGCCAGATTATTTACCAGGGCACTTCCAGTAGAAGAGTATCCAAGTCTCTGCAGGGCATTTTTAGATCCGTGACGTGTCTTTGGAATGGCACGGTCATTCCACCATTCATGAAATTTGATATCATTCATCTGTGCGCCTGGCGGAAAATGCTCAGCGGCCTTGAGATTCCTTCTGATATTTGAAATAAATCCATCATCGTTTATTTCAAGAAGACACACAGGAATATTCTTGTGCATCAGGTAATATTCATCATTACTTATTTTCATAGATCAACTCCATATAATGTCTTCTTTTGCGTCATATTCGCAGTCACGCTCAAAACGTTTGACAATGTCATAGTAGGCTTCGAACAAGTCTCTCAGATAGACAGGCAGATTTTTCTTCTTTACCTTTGATACATCAGCATTGACTCTGATGCGATTTCCGAATCTGTCACAAACAGTACTGGAATTTGGATCATAAAAAAATATGCTTTCACCATTAACCACACGTACAAGCCTCTTGTCATTATATGGTATTTGCATAGATAGCAGCTCTATGACATACTCAGGTGGTTTAGAACTTCCCTGTTCCCATTTCTGAAGAGTACTCAATGGGATATGGTATAGTTTAGCAAATTTACTCTGACTTAATCCCATAGAATCCCGGAGCTCACGTATCGATGTCGCGTTCATTTTATTCGCCTCATTTATATCCATATCAGCTACGATAAAATATATTATAACCAAATAGGGCATAAAACGCAACATTTTTTCCCCTCAAATCAGCTAGCCATTTTTGCTACTATGTGATACACTAAAAAAAAGAATTTGATCTATAGTATTTGATGAATAATCAATCGGTCTATACAAGAGAGGTAAAGTCTATGAATAGAAAATCATTTATCACAATACTTATAACTGGCACTATCGCTTTAACCGGCGTAGTACCAGTGGCTCCCGCCTTTGCCAGGACAGCTGATACAACTCCGAAGTACACCTATCAGCTGAAAAATGATCCGCAGTACGATTCGCTATACACTAAGGATCAGAAGCAGCAGCTTATTGGCGTCACCTATGACCAGTTGGGTACAGTGACGCGGACTGATCCGGATACGGGAGTGAAGGAAGCTCCTGCGACTGCTATTGACAAGGCCTTATCCACTGTAAATAATGAGGTGGCAAAGGACGACAAGCCATTTGTAAAGGACAATACAAAGCAGGCGCGCAAAGATTATAAGGCGAATAAAAAGACTTTTGCTCCATATGTATGCACTGATGACCTGACTCCGGTAAGGTCTGATGACCATACTATGACTGTCAGAAGAGACAGGTACATAGATCAGAACGGAGTCCATGGACTTGAAACAGTGACGGCATATAGTTTTGACGGAACTACGGGCAAGCGGCTTCTGCTGTCAGACGTCATGAAATATAAGAGTAAGGATAGGCTCTCTGGGATTCTGGCAAAAGAAGTTTTGAAAAAATATGGAAAGACCGTTCTCGGAACAAATGAAAAGGGCCTGAAAAAGAAAATAAAAGCTCTGGTAAATAGCAAATACTATACCGGATCAAACGATACTAAGGCACTCACCTGGTACGTGGACAGGGGCAGTATAACTTTCTATTTCAATACGGACGATATAGCGCCGTATGCCGCAGGTACTTTTTCCATAAAGCTCATTGCTAAAAAATACCCGGAGATCGATACATACTATACGAAGCCTCCAAAGAATTATATAAGAAAAGTGAACGCTTATAGTGACCGAGTCGATGGGAAAAAACTCACCATCTCCGGACATCCTGATGAGTACGATACCTATAACAGCCTCAAAGTGAAGTATGGAAAAAAGTCTGTGACCTTCACACCTTACGTTTTTTCTTTTGAGCCGGTGCTGGTCGTGACTTCCACTGGAAAGTATCTCTACATAAACACTCATGAGGATAATGACTATCAGACGATCTATGTGATAGACCTTGGGGCAAAGAAGCTGAGTGCAAAGGCTGTGGACCTGGGATTCTATGGAACTATCCCAACAGACCCTGACAATATGCTTCTGATGACTCGTGGCGATATCCTGAGCACTGTCACCCTGTCGAGGACATACAGTACAGGAAAGTCTGGAATACCTGCCGCGAATAACAGGTATTTTCTGGTAAACAGTAGCCCTACGCTGACACTTAAAAAGAATGTGTCCCTTGATGTACTTGATTCATATACATCTGAGACTACTCATGCCAAAGAACTTGCCAAAGGAACAAAGCTTACCATTTTCCGCACTGATAATAAAAATACAGCCGACTGTCTGACAGCCGACGGAAATCTGATCCGTCTCACGGTAGATCAGAATGAATATCCACAGAAGATAAACGGGAAATATACAGAGGATGAACTGCTCGAAGGAGCGATGTTCGCGGGATAAACCAAAAGTCATCACCGTACATGGTGGCGGTTATTTTTGTATGATCAAAAATCTGATCATAGGGGGTCCTGATAATCTATTTTTTTTAGAAATCCATCAGGCGAATATACTGGACATGGGGCATTTTTATAGTCATTTTCGTATAGTAATCCATTAGTCTTTGTGATAAAATAGGACACGCAAAATTCACAAAAAAAGGAGACTAAGAAGTTGAAGTTTAAGAGATTCGCAGCGGTTGTGCTGACTGCAGTTCTGGCAGTCACAGCGTTTCCGCCGGTAGCAGCACAGGCGGGGTACCATGATGATGACGGAAACTATGTCTATGACAGCGACGACTATGACTATTCCTGGGGTTCAGATGATGATTCAGATGATTATAGCTGGGATGAAGATGATACCTATCAGGAACCGGACTATTCGCAGCTGGGACTGGCAGAGACTTCGAAAGAACTGAAAGCTAATTATGGCTATGACGGATATACATCTAGTGGAAGTATTCAGCTGACTGGTGTGCCGGCGAATGCAGACTTAAGCTATTATGATGTAGATGATATGACCAGCTCTAATCCAGATATCAGCTTTGATGATTACGGTCTTGACGCTGATAACTATTCTCTGTCGTTTGATGTGTACGGAACTGGAACCACTACAGTTTCTTTCAGTATAAAGGGTAAACAGCTGAGCTTTACCCTGACTGTAACGCCGAAGTATGACCTGTCTGGAATGAAACTGGCTAAATCTTCGCTGATCATGGTCGCAGGTAATGAGTGGGGTTCATCAGACCAGTCTGTAAAGCTCAAGGGAATTCCATCAGAAGCATTAAGTGACGAGGATTTTGATTTCGAGGTAACTGATGTCGACAGTTCAAACAGCAGTATGGATGTATCTGTGGATCTGGACAGTGAAAACGGAACTGTTGATTTCTCTACATATGACAGTGGCTCGACTACAGTTACATTCAAAATAGACGGTATTCAGTTCAGCATAAAGATCAGGGTCATAACGGCTTCGATAAAAAAAGATTCGTATTATCTCGCCAGAGGTAAGAGCGTGAAGCTGAAGATAAAGGGAAATCTGAAAGGCGTTAAAGTAAAATACAAGAGCCTGAGTCCGAGAGTAGCTTCAATCAATTCAAAGGGAAAAGTAAAGGCGAAGAAATCCGGTACAGCTGTAATAAAAGTGACTATCGGTGATGGCGATAACAGTGCAGCCATCGGAACGGTGATAAACGTAGCTTCGGCTAAGAAGATAAAGGCCTTCAACTGGGCCAGACGCTATGCATCTAAGAATACATACAGTCAGCCAAAGAGGATGCAGAAAGGGTATTACGACTGCAGCTCGTTGGTTTGGAAGGCTTATCGAACCCAGGGCAGATATCTGGAATACAGAAGCTATGCGCCAACTGCCGCTGGCCTTGGTGAATATCTTGTAAAAAAAGGGAAAAAGGTCGCCAGTGCCAGTTGGAACAATTATGAGAAGAGAAAATTTCAGGTAGGAGATCTGTTATTTGAGACAGGGGCAAATAATGGCCGTTACAAAGGTATATATCATGTCGAGATGTTCGGCGGCTATTCATTTGGTTACTTTGAAAGTAATGGAAAGCCGTACCTGAATTATACTTTTGCCAACATTCAGGAAGGAGCAGACTCATCGAATTTCCTCTGCCGTCCATAATATAAAAAATGACAGCCCACGACCTTTGGGCTGTTATTTTTTTACATGAACTGTGCGAGAAGCTTTTTGCCGTGGCGGCGGTCAGGAGCAGGGAGCAGACCTTTTGCTCTCAGTGAAGCTATGTGAGAGTCAAATTCACCCAGATTTCCAGAGACCTCCTGGTATTTGACGAACTGCTTTAGCTGGATACGCATGGATTCAGAGCATTTGAATTCTTCACAGAGTTCATTCAGATAATCTCCGTTTTCCTGACCGTTGACAGGTTTTTTGGCGGAGATTTTTCTGATATATGAGATCACCGCTGCGGAGGCATCTTCTATCAGCACTTTAGTCTTTGTGAAATCCGGCGTTCCGCTGTCTGTCACTGTCTTTATGAATATCATCCGGTCGGGAGTGACAGCGCTCCTTAGAGCTGTGCAGATTCCGGATGACTCCATGTCATATATGTGACAGCTGTCATTTATCTCTGAAACCGGTACGTCAGAGGTCACGAGGCTTATATGCTTAAACTCAGTATCTGCTATATCTGGGAAGAATTCTTTTCCACTGCCCGCGTCCGTGATCTGTCCCGCAAAAAATGTCTGTCCCGTGAGCTCCCTGGCCCCAGCTGCAGTGCCGTAATTGACATAGCAGTCAGAGACACCGTATCTGCCAAGGCAGAAGCCAGCAGATGAGGAAGCGTTTAATTTTCCGATGCCTGTGATCATAAGCCGGACATCGTCACTCTCATAGAGCGTGCTGCTAATCGGCTTAAGGTCAAGTTCCCTGATAAGCGGCTCAGCCTCGGGCTTCAATGCGCAGAATACGGTTGTCATGCTTATACTTCTTCCTTTACCTGGTCATAGATCAGCTTCATCAGACGCTCTCTGGCTTCTGTGGCAGCCCAGCCTATGTGAGGAGTGATCAGCAGTCTGTCTTTATTCTTCATATGGAGGAATGGGCTATCGGCTGACATAGGTTCGACTGATAGTGTATCGAGGGCAGCTGCGCCGATTTCACCGTTATCAAGCGCGTCAGCTAAGTCATGCTCGACTATGATCTGGCCGCGGGCTACATTTACAAGTAGCGAATCATTTTTCATAAGAGAAAAGGCTCTGCTGTCAAAAAGTCCCTCTGTATTCTCATTCAGCGGCGAATGGATCGAGATCACGTCGGAAGTCTTTAAGAATTCCTCCCAGTCGAGGCGAGGGTACTTCTCAGGACGGTCTATGCCGGAAGTGGAGTAGTAGACAACGCGGCAGCCGAGAGCAGTGGCAATCTCGGCAGTTCTGTGGCCGATGGCGCCAAGACCTACGATTCCCCACTGTCTGCCTTTCAGTTCATGGAAGGTTTTCGCAAAATGGGTAAAGAGCCTGTCCTCTGTGTATCTGCCAGATTTCGTGTAGTCGTCGTAGTATGGCAGGTGCTCGTACATATAGAGCGCTATGGCTATCGTGTGCTGAGCCACCGAGTCGGTCGAATAGCCGGCTACGTTGTGCCAGTGGATGCCGCGGCTCTCGAGATATGGGATGTCGATATTGTTAACGCCTGTCGCTGTGACGCAGACGGCCTTCAGGTGGCTTGCGCCGGAGACGGTGCGCTCGTTTATCTTTGTCTTGTTTACGATCAGGATGTCGGCGTCCTTTGCGCGTTCCTGCACATGGTCCGGATCCGTGAAATCGTATTCGGTTACTTTGCCTAATTTTTCGAAGGCTGATAAGTCTAAGTCATCGCCTAAGGATTTTCTGTCTAAAAATACTATGTTCATTAAAAAATGCCTTTCTTTTGCCTATTCTATCACAGATACAGAGGTTTTGCACCTTGACAAAATGGATGAAATGTTTTACATTACATTGATGAAAAAATAAAACAGGAGATGATAGAAATGCAGATTTCTACAAAGTTTACTATTGCAATTCATATACTGGCAGCTGCCGATTATTTCGGCAGCAATACTAAGGTCACGAGCGAGCTTCTGGCGTCGAGTATCGGGAGCAATCCGGTCATCATCAGGAATATCATGTCGGACCTTTCGGCAGCAGGCATCATAGAGACGAAGCGAGGCCCAGGCGGCATAGCTATAAAGAGGCCGCTCGATCAGATCAGTTTCTACGATGTATATGAGGCTGTCGAGAAGAACAAGGACCACTTGTTCAACTTTCACGATAACCCGAATCCGAACTGCCCTGTCGGAAGGAATATCCACACAGCGCTCGACGGGAAGCTCGCCGAGGCTCAGGGGGATTTCGAGAACGACCTGAAGAAGTACACGATAGCAGATGTCGAAAAGGACATCCGAAGCGAAGTAAAGAAACAGGAATCTAAGACCTCGTCAGCCGGTTACTAATTTCTTATTATCTGCGATAAGTTCTGCTTATGATATGCGGATATGGGGTTGCGGGAAGTGGGGCGGGGTGGTAGAATGGATTTGAAAAAATAAACGAAGCGAGGTGACCTTTATGGATATAGCTTCTTTATCAATGGGCCTTGCACAGTCTAATACGTTAAACGACGTCGGAACCCTGATGCTCGCCAAGTCGCTCGATAATGCGAATACCATGGCAGCCGGGGAAGTAGCGATGATCGACGCCATGCCTTCACAGCATGCGCTCGAGACCTCGGTAAATCCATCAGTCGGCTCGAACATAGACGTGTATGCCTGAGAGAAAAAGGCAGCCATGATTTCGGTGTGAAATCATGGCTGTCTCTTTTTTATACGTGTTCTAAGAAAAATCTGTGAATGCTCGAGTCACCGCTTATCTCCGGGTGGAAAGAGATGGCGAGCTGGTTTTTGTATCTGGCTGCGACTATTTTCCCATCGACTTCAGCGAGAACTTCGACGCCGTCTCCTACTAAGGTGATGTATGGCGCACGGATAAAGCACATAGGGACTTTTCCTATACCATTGAATTCTGCTGTCGTGTTAAAGCTTCCGAGCTGTCTGCCGTAGGCATTCCGTTTTACGTCTATCGGCATCGTGGCGAGATGATCGGAAGCCTTTCCGTCGATTTTTTCAGCGAGAAGGATCTCTCCGGCGCAGGTCCCGAAAACCGGGAGCCCGTCCTCTATCTTCTGCTTTAACGGTTCCAGCAGTTTTAAGTCCTTAAGCAGTTTTCCAACCGTGGTGCTTTCACCGCCAGGCAGAACTAAAGCGTCTATCCCGTCTATGTCCGGAAGCTGCCTTATCTCGACAGTTTCCGCACCGAGGGACTTAAGCATTTTTTCATGTTCGATAAAAGCACCCTGAAGTGCTAATACACCGACTTTCATTACTTGCCTCTTTCTTCCATGATAGTCTGGATCTCGTCAGCGTTGATTCCTACCATAGCCTCACCGAGATTTTCAGAAAGCTTTGCGAGGACATCCGGATCGTTGTAGTTTGTGACAGCCTTTACGATGGCGTCGGCTCTCTTTGCCGGGTCTCCCGATTTGAAAATTCCTGAACCTACGAAGACCCCTTCAGCTCCGAGCTGCATCATAAGAGCAGCGTCTGCAGGAGTGGCAACACCGCCGGCGGCGAAGTTTACGACAGGGAGTTTTCCGTTATCGTGAACTGACTTTACGAGGTCGTATGGTACCTGAAGCTCCTTTGCTGCTTCGAAAAGCTCGTCATCACGGAGAGAAGTCAGGTCGTGGATCTGCTTATTTATTTTTCTCATATGGCGGACGGCCTGAACGACGTCACCTGTTCCCGGCTCGCCCTTGGTGCGGATCATGGCAGCGCCTTCAGCGATTCTTCTTAAGGCCTCGCCCAGATCCCTGGCACCACAGACGAACGGAACCTTGAACTGGGTCTTGTCGATATGGTAGACATCATCGGCCGGTGAAAGTACCTCAGACTCATCGATGTAATCTATCTCTATAGCCTGAAGTATCTGTGCTTCAGCGATGTGTCCGATACGGCACTTTGCCATGACAGGGATAGAGACTGCCTTCTGGATTCCCTTTATCATGGCAGGGTCGCTCATTCTGGAAACTCCTCCGGCAGCTCTGATATCAGCCGGTATCCTCTCAAGTGCCATTACTGCGCAGGCTCCGGCAGCTTCGGCTATTTTTGCCTGCTCCGGGTTTGTGACGTCCATTATGACTCCACCCTTTAGCATCTGCGCAAGCCCGCGGTTTAACTGAATTCTGTCCTGATTTTCTTCAACTGGCATTACTTTTCCTCCATAAACTGGTTATATAATTACTGCATTTACGATGGTTATTGTTATATCAGATTTCTGAGCTTGGGAAAATACTCAGTTTCTAAAAATAATATATGACCAGATGAATTTGACGATTTTACAAGTAGGGCTTATAATCTAAAAAAGAAAGGAACGAAAAAATGGAAATAGATAGTTCAGTTTATGTGGCGCCGGGAGCTTTTATAAGCGATGACGCTGTTCTTAAGAAAAATGTCTCGGTGTTCCCTAACGCCGTTGTGCGCGGAGACGAGGGCGAGATCTTTGTAGATGAGGATACGAATATACAGGACTGCGCAGTCCTGCATACTGCGAAGGGATTTACGGTGCATGTCGGAAAAGGTGTGACTATCGGACATTCGGCGATAGTTCACGGAGCCACTGTCGGCGATAATTCGCTTATCGGAATGGGCGCCATTCTTTTAAACGGCTCAAAGGTAGGACGTGACTGTATCATAGGCGCAGGTTCTCTCGTCACTGGAAAAATGGTCATCCCGGACGGATACATGGCTTTTGGAAATCCCTGCCGGCTGATCCGCCCGATGACCCCCGAAGAGATAGAGAGTAACCGTACTAATGCCGCCGATTATGTGAAACTCGCGCACAGCAAACCAGATAACCGGATAGCAGAATATCAGTAAATGGTTTTTTATGCATTCAGATGACATAAAACCAGGCGTCAGACTGCTCGAAGTCATTCTTTTCGATGATGCTTCCGTCCTTGCCCTTCATGACGAGCTCCTGGTTTTTTATCGTGACGCGGGTACCGGCCGGGATTGATCTCGTGATGAAGGCGTTCGAGCCGATGACTGAGCCTTCGCCGATGACTGTCTTTCCGCCGAGAATAGAAGCCCCGGAGTAGATGGTCACGTTATCCTCGATGGTCGGGTGACGCTTGATGCCGTGCAGCGCCTGACCGGCAGCAGTAGAGAGAGCTCCGATCGTAACGCCCTGGTAGACTTTTACGTGGTCACCGATTATCGTGGTGGAACCGACTACGACGCCGGTTCCATGATCCAGGCAGAAATACCTGCCAATGCGAGCGCCCGGATGGATATCGATACCTGTGATAGAGTGAGCGTACTCAGTCATCATACGCGGGATCAACGGTACGTTCAGAAGAAAAAGTCCGTGAGCCAGGCGGTTTATCGTCGTAGCTTTGATACCTGGGTAAGAGAGTATGATGTCGTCGAGACTTGAAGCTGCCGGGTCACCGTCGAAGGTGGCGACAAGGTCGGTCTCAACGTAATCTCTGATGTCAGGCAGACGATTTAAAAATGTGAGAGCCAGGCAGTAGGCCTGATCCTTGAACTTCGCTTCTTCTTCAGGACTTAAGGCCGTCTCACTGCCATTGTCAGCGCGCTTTGTGATCTCATCATAACAGAGCACTATCTCGATCTGCTGGCTTAAGTTATAGAGAACATCCTCTATAAGCACGGTCAGATTTCCACGGAGATTATAGCTCTTGTAGACCTGATCCCTGTAGTATCCAGGGAAGACGAGGCGCAGAAGCTTATTCGTGATAAGAACTACCTTTTCCCTGTCCGGCTGGTTAAAAACGGCCATTTTATCGATGTCACGGCCCTTGCCGTAATCAGATAAGAGCTTTGCGACCAGCTGGTTTACTTCTTCATTTTCTAATTCGCCCATTACGTACCTTTCCTTTTTTCCAACCAAAAGATATTTTTCCTATTATAGGTTAAACGGGTGTCTCATGCAAGCCTGCCGTGCTTTTCGTAGCGTACAACTTTTGCAGGTGCGTTCTTTTCGTCGACAAGTACGACTACCGGCTTTTCAATCTCTTCCTTGTCGGGGTCGACCTGGGCGTAGCACATGATGATCACGTGGTCGCCGACAGCTGACTTTCTGGCAGCAGCGCCGTTTAAGCAGATGATACCGCTTCCAGGCTCTCCGGCAATGACGTAGGTAGAAAAACGTTCGCCGTTTTCGACATCTGCGATCTCGACTTTTTCGTACTCACGGATGTGGGCTTCTTCCATCAGCTTTTCATCGATAGTGATGCTGCCGACGTAGTTTAGCTCCGCCTGAGTCACAACAGCGCGATGGATCTTTGACTTCAGCATATTTATATACATGACGTTACCTCACTATGATATTATCGATCTCTCTGGTTTTTCCAATGTAAACTGCGATGGCGATAAGAGTTTCCTCGCCGTCGAGACGGTCCTTCGGCTGGAGAAGGTTGAAGTCGACAGCTGAGACGTAGTCGATACGAGCGAGAGGCTCAGTTTCAAGCTTTTTCGTGATGATGTCGGTTATTTTTTTCAGGTCTTTTTCACCGGCGTCGATGGCCTTTTTGCCTTCTTTTAGAGAAGCGGAGAGGATCACAGCGGCCTTTCGCTCTTCAGGTGAGAGGTAGGTGTTTCTTGAACTCTTTGCGAGACCGTCGGCTTCACGAACGATAGGACAGCCTACGATCTCGATATTGTAGTTTAAGTCGTGAACCATGCGCTTTACGACTGCGAGCTGCTGGGCGTCCTTCTGTCCGAAGTAGGCGCGGTCGGCTTCAGCTATATGGAAAAGCTTTGTGACTACAGTGCAGACACCGTCGAAGTGTACCGGGCGGACAGCTCCGCAGAGACCGGCTGTAAGAGTGTCTACATGAACTTTAGTGAAGTGATCCTTTCCGTACATCTCTTCAGGAGTCGGATGGAAAATAAGGTCGGCTCCTAGCCCGGCACAGAGCTTTTTATCGGCTTCAAAGTCACGCGGATACTGCTCTAAGTCCTCATTCGGTCCGAACTGCGTAGGGTTTACGAAATCGGAAACTACTACACGGTCATTCTGCTCGCGGGCCTTTTTTATCAGGGAAGCGTGTCCCTCGTGCAGGTAGCCCATAGTAGGAACGAGCCCTATGGTCTCACCGTTTTTCTTCCATTCTTTTACGTACTTTTTTACGTCAGCTATGGTCTCAGCAACTATCATTTCTTTAATTCCTCCATTACTTCGTCAGCTATTTTAAAAGTGTGCTCGCCCGTTACAGGGAAAGTCTTTTCCTTTACTTCTTTTGAGTAGGCATTGAATGCGTCCTTCATCTCGCGGCCGATATGAGCGAAGTGCTTTACGAACTTCGGGGCGAGACCATCGTACATATCGAGCATATCCTGATATACGAGAATCTGTCCGTCACAGCCGTTTCCGGCACCGATACCGATAGTAGGGATAGTGAGCTCTTCGGAGATCATCGTGGCGAGTTTTTCAGGAACGCACTCGAGGGTTACCATGAAGGCTCCGGCCTCTTCGACTTTTTTGGCATCTTCTAAGAGCTCTTTTGCTCTCTCGACATTCTTGCCCTGAACCTTGAAACCGCCGAAGGCGTTTACAGATTGCGGAGTCAGGCCGATGTGGGCGACTACAGGGATCTGTGCGTCTACGATGGCTCTGATCTGTGAGCAGTACTTGGCGCCGCCCTCGAGCTTTACGGCGTTTGCGTGACCTTCCTTTATCAGGCGGCCGGCATTTTCTACAGCCTGCTCGTCAGAGATGTGGTAAGACATGAAAGGCATATCGCCTACGAGAAAAGTGTTTTTAAGCCCTCTGGAAACGCAGGCCGTGTGGTGGATCATGTCTTCCATCGTGACAGGAAGCGTGTCGTCGTAACCCATGACTGTCATGCCGAGCGAATCGCCGACAAGGACAGCGTCGATATCTGTCTGCTCTATAAGGGTCGCTGTCGTGTAATCGTAACAGGTGAGCATCGCTATCTTCTCACCGTTTTCCTTCATTTTCTGAAGAGTGTTTACCGTCTGCTTTTTTAATGCCATAATGTATCCTCCAGTTCTATGTAACTGCGGTCGGGATTTTTCTCCTTCGCCAGAAAAATAAGTTTCTCCGATAGAAGGCGGTAGAGTGTCTTATCATCATCGGAAGTGAGTGAGTCCAGGTGGCACTTTACAGTGTCTGGATCAGCCCGTTCTACCGGGCCAGTCAGGGCATTTACCGGGCCATTTTCTGCCACAGAAGAGGCATTCGCTTTAAAAAGCGGGGTGATGATGCTAATAGCGTCCTCATCTGAAATGCCTGCTGACTCGAGAATCTCAAGCGCCCAGGAGTATAGTCCCGTGACGAAATTACTCGAAACTGCACACGCCAGGTGATAGAGAGTCTTTTCAGAAGTCTCTATTGGGACCACATGAAGCCCTGCTTCCTTGAAAAAATCGCTTGCTCCATCAGGAGCACCTTCTATTGTAAAAACTGAGGATGGGAAATCTCCGGCTGCTTTAACTGGCTCTGATATAGCTATCGCCGGATGAAGTGAGAAACCGCACGCGCCTTTTAGATCTGGGAAAACGGAAGAGGAGAGTACGCCGCTGCAGTGGACTATCCATCTGTCATGGAGGTCGCCACAGGAAGCTGCCAGCTCTTCTGCGACTTCCCGGATCTTTGCGTCCGGAACCGTTAAAAAAAGGATATCGCTCTCTCGGGCGATATCCTTAGGATCATCATAAACTGATGCGCCGACAAGCTCTGCCGACGTCTTTGCATGATCTCTGGTGCGACTTAAATAACCCGTGACCGGGTATCCTTTCCTGGAAAAATAGAGTCCCAGGGCGGTGCCTGCTTTTCCGGCACCGATAAAGCCAATTCTCTTCATTCCATCACCTCCGTAAGGGCTCACTGCTTCATCTGAAGTCAGTGGCAGTGGAGTTCCGGAACGCGAAATCCATGCGGGTACAGTTTCTTTCGAATACCATCCAAATGCATACAATACTCTTTTTGGATGGATTTGTAAAGGACTTTTTAATTATTTTGCCTTTGCATAGCTTATCAGATGGGCTCTGGTAAGCGCGAGTCTTAGGGCATTTCCGATGACTACGCAGAACGCGATCTTTAACGCGTCAAACGGCAGGAACGGGAAGACGCAGGTCGAAAGTCCGGCAATAAGCGTCACATGGTATGCAACCATGAACCAGACGGTTCCGAAAAGGTAGCAGACAGCCAGTCCGAACACCATTCCGACGACCTGAAGTAGGTATTTTTTCGCGCCGGAAAAATGTGATGCCATATCTATGAAAAGTCCGGTGATGACTGCCATAATGACAAATCCGATCAGGTAGCCGCCTGTCGGTCCTACGAGCTTCGATACGCCGCCCTGGAACTGTGAAAATACAGGAAGTCCGGCCGCTCCGAGGAGCAGATAAATTACATAGGCGATAGTCCCGAACTTCGTTCCAAGTGCGAAAACGCACAGGTAAACGGAAACTACCGTAAGTGAAATCGGTACCGTTCCTATCGGAATCGAAAGCGGTCCTAAAATGCAGCAGACGGCAGCCATAAGCGCCGTAAACGTGATCTCTTTTACTTTCATAAGAGTCTCCTTTCATGTCCCGACCATTTTATGTTTTTTCTATAAAGTTGTCAACCCATATTTTTTCTGAAGAAAGCGATAAAGCCATGCTTACAGCCATGGGCCGTGATGTGACTCCGGACTGGGGCACGAACCCGAGCCAAGGCGCCGCTGATAACGCTGAAAAGGCAGTGTCATGACATTATGCTTTAAGAGCCAGCTGTTCCTGCACCTTATCGATGACATCCTGTGCAGTGGACAGCCGGTCCCAGTCGGCATCCGGGACACGGATATCAAAGGCAGCTTCTACCTTTGACATTATCATTATAAAATTCAGGGAATCTATTCCATTATCCCTGTTTATCACAGTATCCTTTGTGACAGTGTCGATAGAGAGATCCGGGCAGCAGATGCCAAGGATCTCTTTTAATTTTTCAAAAATCTGATCATCAGTGTATTTACTCATAGCTTATACCTCTGTATTTTTCCAGTGACAGTGCGGGGAAAATCCTCGCTGCGAAGCTCCACGGCAGGGACTTTCCGGCCGAGCGGCTTCGACTGATTATATTCATCTATTTTTGCTTTTATTTCAAAATCACGTTCAAAAGGCGCATGGACGACGAGAGTCGGAATGCTTCCTCGCATCAAAAGAACGCATTTGGCACCGATCAGTGAAGAGATTTCACTTTCAATCTCCGGGCAGAAGATTTTTTCACCATTCGGGAGGACGAGCACATCGTCAGTCCGGCCTTTGATGTGGATGCAGCCGTTCTGGTCGATTTCTGCCAGGTCTCCGGTGTGAAGAAAGCCATCTGTCAGTTTCCGTGAAGTCTGCTCAGAGTCAAGATAGTAGCCGTCCATCAGGCAGGTCGTACGGATAAGAAGCTCGCCGCTTTCGCTTATCTTCGCCTTAGTATCCGGGCACGGGTGAAGAGTGAACGGGTCGTTATCATCTGTACTTATCGCAACGCCGCTCGCAGTCTCTGTAAGCCCGTAGCCGAAGCGGAGATGAATGCCTTTTTTAAGCACTTCATCGATCAGCTCCTGACTGCACGGGCCGGCGCCCACGAGGATCATCCGTAGCTCGTCGTTTAGCACGTCCGACCGAAGCATCAGTTCGAGAAGAGTAGGTACGACTGATAGCACCGTAGGGCGGTAGGCTTTAGTATCTGTCAGGAAGCCGTGGTAGCCTATCCCCAGGTCAATCTCAGCGCCGTTAGTCAGCGGCCAGAGAAAAGAGCAGATGAATCCGAACACGTGAAAGAGAGGAAGACACGACAGAAGCCTGTCATCAGAATGGCAGGCAAGCATCGCCTGACCATTTGCGGCGCTTGAAAGAAGCGCCTCCTGGCTTAAGACCACAGCCTTGTTCCTCGAAGTAGTCCCCGATGTGAAAAATAAAAGCTTCCCGGGCAGATAGTTCTTATCGTAAGTCTCGTCACTGAAAATGGCCGGCTGTCCCGGAGCGCAGAGCACCGTCATGTGTCCTCCGCAGGCGGATGCCAGGCAGGTGATGATCCACGATAGACGGAGTCCGTCGCGGACCTCGACAGTCTTTACGCCCTTCAGTTCGTGCATTTTTTCTATGACTTTTTCGTATAGCCCGTGGTAGGTAATAAAAGCGTCCGGCTCATCCGGAGAATACCGCAAAGCTATGCGCTCTCCGCACTCACGGTCCAGTTTTTCAAGCAGTGAAAGAAAGTTTTTTTCGGTCTCCATGCTATTAGATTAACATAAATGACAGTTTTCTACTATTCGTCATTTTGCATAAAAAATAGATGACAGATTTGTGAAAATTGTACAGTATTTTTTTATCGGGAATAATGGTAAAATCTATCTAGGAAACTTCTACGTATAGTTGTGGTTTCCTTAACTGATTTAAAATTGTTACAAAAGTATAAATGGAGGAATTTATTATGAGATTTGATCCACAGACGAAGATATGCATCATCGGAGGCGGCCCTGCAGGGCTTTCAGCAGCCATGTACTTAGAGAAGAAGGGCTACGAGAATTACACTATCCTCGAGAGAAACGGCTGGGTAGGCGGCAAGTGTCACTCACCTGAGTACAACGGGCGCAGATACGAGATGGGCGCCATCATGGGTGTTCCGTCATACTACGCAGTCCACGATGTCGAGCAGTTCTGCGGCTTCACGCATGACGGCCCGAAGCTGAATCGTGATTATAAGAATAAGGACGGAAAGGTCATCCATCCATTCGACCCGAAGAAAAATCCACTAGGCATCCCAAGAATGCTCAAAATGAAGAACCAGATCAAGGAATTTGGAAGGCTCTTAGAGACGAAGTACAAGGGTTACGATGTGAACGGCCACAGAGGAGTAGCTCAGGGACGTTACGACGGCTGGGACTGCACTCCATCACAGAATAAGGTCGAAGGAAAAAATGAGAACCTTAAGGACCTGGCAATGCCATTTAAGAAGTTCTGCGAAGTGAACGGAGTAGAGCTCGTGCAGGATGTCTGGATCGGACCATTCACTTCATTCGGCTACGGATACTTTGATGAGATCCCGGCAGCTTACGTGCTTAAGTACCTCGATTTCCAGACCACGATGAATTTCGTGAACATAAACCTCTGGACCTGGAAGGACGGAACCCAGTCTATCTGGGAGAGGCTTAATGACCACTTAAAGCATCCGGCAGTCCTGAATACGACTATTGAAAAAATAGAGCGTTCCAACGGAAAAGTATCAGTTACTGCAAACGGTGAGACGACAGTCTATGACAAGCTGATCGTGACAGCACCGCTTCAGTACTTCGGCAAGTACGCTGATATCAGGGACGATGAGAAGAGCCATTTCGATAAGATAGACTATGAGAGATATGATACGATGGCAGTACTGACGAAGCCTGAAGATCACCCAGAGATTTCCTACTATGTCTTCGAGAACATGACTCCGGAGAGACTCGGACACCTGATGGTCTACTACAGACGCTGGAGAGATGATATCAACCAGCCGATCGTGACCTACACGCTCAGAAAGCACAAGGGCGGACCGGAGCTTGACTATGAGAAGACGAAAAAGGTAGTCCTCGATGACTTAAAGACCATGAAGAATCCGGCTTCCGAGATGATAAATGAAGGCAAGTGGTACTACTTCCCGCATATTTTCTCGGATGACTATGCAGCAGGCTGGTACGACGATGTAGAAGCCATGCAGGATAAGTACGACACCTTCTATGCAGGCGAGGTCATGTCATTCGGCGATATGGACGAGACAGCAGAGTATTCTAAAGAGCTTGTAGAAAGGTTCTTCTGACCGAAAGCTTGTAGATGAGAACGAGTAGAAGACGAAGTTCGAATCACAAGCGAGGCCGCTGTCTGAGATTAGTGAGGGCAAGCCAAAGGCGCAGCCCGAACTTAACTAAGACAGCTTCCTTAATGAATGAGGTATTATGAGTTATTACAAAGATAAATACGATGTCATCGTCATCGGCGGCGCCCTGGCAGGCATGAGCGCCGCCATGAAGCTGGCGACCGAGGGAAAGGATGTGCTTGTTTTAGAGCGGCATAACCTTCCCGGCGGAATCGCCACTTCATTCGTGCGTGACGGCATCGAGATAGAGGCGACCCTCCATGAGATGATGTCGATAGGCTCTGATGAAAAGCCGCTCAAGCCGCTTTTTATCAGAAAGTACTTAGACGATATGAAGGTCGCGATAAACTGGCTCAGGGTTCCTGAAGCCTACCAGTTAGTATCACCGGAGGATGGGATAGACATAGAGCTTCATGCCGGAAGACGCGACGACGGCACCTGGATCTGCGCAGATGAGATAGAGGCTCAGTACCCGGGTTCAAAGGACGATGTAAACGCCCTCTTCGAGATCATGAAGCAGGTCTATGAGTCTGTCCTCTATTTAAACGAGCACACGATATCAAAGCTCGAGACTTTAAAAAATCACGAAGCTCTGGCAAAGACAGCCGGCTACTCAGCTAAGGAAGTCATAGACCGGATGTTCCCGCATATGAGGCGTGAGGTAAAGCAGATCCTATCAGCTTACTGGATCTATGTAGGACAGCCGATGTCGTCTATGCCATTTACGATCTATTCTTTTCTTATGTCAGACTACATGCTCGGCGGCTCATTTGTGGCACGCGGATTTTCACATGAGATGAGTGTGGCTATGGCAGAGCGCTGCATGAACTTAGGCGTTCAGATGGAGTTCGGCCAGACAGTTGAAAAAATCCTGGTAAAGAACGGCCATGTCTACGGAGTCCGCACTGCACACGGCGAGGAGATCCACGCTGACTATATAGCATCAGCTCCTTATCCGAATGTCGTCTATGGCAAAATGATCGAACCGCAGTCGGAAGTTCCTGCAGAAGCCAGAAAGTATGCAGATGCAATGCCTATGTCAGTCAGCTGTTTTTCAGTGGTTCTGCTCCTTGACGCCAGACCGGAGGATCTGAATATACATGCATATTCAGTATTCTCATCAGAGACATCGATGGACACCGACAAGTTCTGGGCGCAGGGAAAGCAACTGGGTAACTGGGACTATCTGACCACTATCTGCCTTAACTACGCGAACCCGGAGGGCGTTCCGGACGGAATGACTTCTCTTTCTATTACGAACCTGCCGCTTCCGGAGTGCTTTGACGGCGTCACGGCAGATAACTACTTCGAGACGAAGAGACGGATAGCGTCTGAGATGATAGATCAGGTATCGAAGAGACTCGGAGTGAACCTGAAGGACTATATATACGATATCGAGGTCGAGACTCCGGTAACGATCTCACACTACACGGGAGATTACCGCGGAGGAATCTACGGCTATCAGCATTCGATGGATAATTCCGTTGTGGCGAGACTCGAGGACGTCGAGAGAGACCAGTACATAAAGGGACTCGTCGGCTGCGCCTCGCACCAGCTCGTCGGCGACGGCATGGCTTGTAACATAAATAACGGCAAAATAGCTGCTACGATGATCCTTGCGGAAATGGAAAAGGAGGGTGCCAGATGAAGGTCAATGGATTTTTTAAAGACGTCACCGGAGCCTCCAGAGTCACAAAAGCCAGAAGAAAGCTGATAGAGTCCGGAAGTTCTGCAAATACTTACAGCGACCATATAAGGGAGATAGCACAGGAAGTCCACCCGAAGGTGACTCACGTCAGGGTCACGAAGGTCGAGGAAGTCTCGCCTACAGCGAGAAAATTCACCTTTGTGGCAGATGAGGGAGACGTACTTCCACCATTCCAGGCAGGGCAGTACTGCTCGCTTGACTTACAGATCGGTGATACTGTGACGACACGTCCTTACTCTATCTGCTCAGCGCCTTACCAGGCAAGGCAGGGCGAGGATTCATTCTTTGAGCTCACTATAAGAAACGGAAAACCGGGAGTCGGTTTCGCTTCATCATGGCTATATGAGAACGTTCACGTAGGCGACAAGTTCACAGCGCACCTGCCGTTCGGAGAATTCCACTATGAGCCGCTAAGAGATGCAAAGCACGTCGTGGCATTGGCCGGAGGATCTGGCATCACGCCGTTCTACTCGATGGCACAGGAGATAGAGCACGGAACGCTTGACTGTGACCTGACGATCCTCTACGGCTCAGTTTCGACGAAGGACATCATCCTCGAGAAGCATATCAATCAGATAAAAAGCGACAGAGTCCGCTTTATAAATGTGATCTCAGGCGAGCCTGATTATGAAGGTGATAAGGGCTTCCTCTCGAGAGACATCATTAGGAAATACTCAGAGGGTGATCCATCTGATGGAAATACTTCTTACTTCGTCTGCGGTCCGCTCCCGATGTATCAGTTCGTAAGTGGAGAGCTCGCTGCTTTAAATGTGCCTCGCAGGCGGATCCGCATGGAAGTATTCGGAGCTCCGCGTGATGTGACAAAAGCTGAAGGCTATCCGGCTGATTTCAAGCCGCAGACCTTCAAGCTGACAGTCCAGAGGGGACTTGAGGAGACAGTCATAGACGCTTCCTCAGGCGAGCCATTCGCTGTATCGATGGAGCGTGCGGGCATCCCGAACAACACCCGTTGCCGTTCAGGAGCCTGCGGTTACTGCCGCGCGAAGCTCGTCTCGGGCGATGCCTTCATCCCGACAGAGGGTGACGGCCGACGCTGGGCCGACAAGAAGTATGGCTACGTACACGCCTGCTCGACATATCCGATGAGCGACTGCACCATAAAGATCATAATCCAGTAAATACTGTCCCGGCTTTCCGGCCGGGACTTTTTGTATTATAATGAATCCCATGAATACAGAAAAAAAGCCGGCAGTCAGTGTTATCTGCCTTGCCTACAACCAGGAAAAGTACATAGCACAGTGCCTTAAGGGTTTTGCTATGCAAAAGACTGACTTTGACTACGAGGTCTTAGTCCACGATGACTGTTCGACAGATGGGACGCTTGATATGATCCTCTCCTACGAAGAAAAATATCCGGATATTTTTACAGTAGTAACAGAAGAGGAAAACCAGTACTCGAAGGATGTCGACATCTATGACGATATCATGATGCCTATAGCACAGGGTAAGTACATAGCGACCTGCGAAGGTGACGATTACTGGTGTGACGAGACGAAGCTGCAGAAGCAGTACGACTTTATGGAAAGCCACCCTGAGTGCTCGCTCGTCTGCCACAACACTCTTATGCATGACATGAGCAAAGCGGAGCCGGACAGCCCGTTTAACGGATGGACAGAGGTGCACCGGATGACAGAAGATGATGTCTTTATCGGATGGAATGTGCACACTTCGTCTTATTTTTTCAGGAGGGAGTGCTTCGGCAGGAGGGATTTCGAGAGGCGGTACAGGATATTCGGGGACTTCATCGAACTGTGCAACGCCAAGGACTACGGAGAAGTCTATTCACTTCCGGAGATTATGAGCGTGTATAATTTCAAAAACCCGGAGGGGCTTACTGTCGTTCAGAACCAGGACTTTAAGGAGTCGATGAAGCTCATCGAAGACCGGATAGAGTTCTTAAAGGAATACGATGAATACACTTCTCACAGGCATTCGGAGGTTATCATCAAACGTCTTAAGATGCAGATGAACGATCTGAAGGCAGCTCTTGGGAACCTGTAAGAAAAGATTGCATTTGCATACAGAAAATATTAGAATATAACCCATCAAAAAATAGAAAGGCTTTTATTTTCAATGAACACGAAAAAAGAGACCCTCAGTATGGTGCTTACGGCACTTTTTACGGCAATCATCATTATCATGGCGTTTACGCCCCTGGGATACATTCCGCTTGGAGTCATTAACGCGACGATAATCCACATCCCGGTTATACTCGGAGCTATTTTCCTGGGACCGAAGAAGGGAGCATTCTTAGGCTTTATCTTCGGACTCACGAGCTTTATCAAGAACACGGTGACGCCGGCGACAGTCAGCGCCTTCGTATTCTCACCGGTGCTCGCGGCATCGCAGTTCGGAGTCAGCGGAGTCTTCAAGAGCGCGTTTATCTGCTTCGTTCCGCGAATTCTGGTCGGAGTATTCCCGTACTTCGTCTACGTCTTTATCAAATGGCTCTCATCGGGAAATGCTGCCAAGGTAAAAATGGCAGTGCTCGACGCGGTCATCAGCCTTATCGCTTTTGCGGGACTGGCACAGCTCCTCGGGAAGCAGATGAAGAGCGGTTCCACAGTGCTTGCAGTCGTGATTGCAGTAGCTATTTTTGCGGTACTTATGGTAGTCTCTGTAAAAAATGACACCGGCGTCATAGCCTATGCTTATGCCGGACTCACTGGAGCTCTTACGAATACACTTATAGTAATGCCTTCTATATACCTGCTCTACCACGATGCCTACGCAGCCGCTACGAATGTGGCTCAGGACGCTCTCCTTGGCGTCATCGTCGGTGTCATCGGATTTAACGGAGTCATAGAGGCAGTGCTTGCAGCCATCATAGTTGCAGCGGTATCCGGCGCCTTAGTCCATGTGGTGCCGACCTACGCCAACAGAAAGTAAAAGCCGCCTGAGGCGGGGAGGAATTATGCAGCAGATTCTTATAAAAAATGAGACCTGTACCTACCAGCTACTCGACCACCGTGTTATAAAGGATGAGACAGGAGATTACTACTGCCGGGCAGCCGATACGGTGCTCTGGGACGGAATTTACTTCTGTAATGACTGTCCTTTAAGAAGCGGCGAATTTCCATATAATTACTGCCGGTATTTTGACCTTGCTGATCCTAAGGACAGGTGGGACGAGTCGGAGCCGACACCGGAAGAAGAAAAAAGCCGCATAGACGGACTTAAGGCAGCAGGCATCAGCGGAGAGTTCCCGGAGTTTATCGAAGAGGACGCTTCGAAAGAGGAGCTTCTTATCGAAAAGGCCATCCGTTTTGCTGCAGTCTGGCACAAGGGCGAAAAACGCAAGGGAAACCACATCCCGTATATAGTGCATCCGATGGAGACGATGGGTATCGTGTCCAAAATGACCGACGACACCGACGTGATCTGCGCAGCAGCGCTTCACGACGTGTTAGAAGATACTCCCTGTACACCTGAGATCCTGAAGGAGAACTTCGGAGACCGTATAGCTTCACTCGTGGCTTCAGAGTCTGAGAACAAGCGTGAAGGCCAGCCGAAGGACGAGACCTGGCACATAAGAAAAGAAGAAAATCTCCTGCATGTAAAGGACGCTCCTATTGAGTCCAAAATGATAATGCTAGCCGACAAAGTCAGCAATATGCGCTCTACAGTCCGTGACTTCCATGTAAGCGGGGACAGGATCTGGGAGAAGTTCAACATGAAGGACGAGGCGCAGCAGGCCTGGTACTACAAGAGCGTCGCTCACGTGCTAAAAGACCTCGCGTACCTGCCGGCCTATCAGGAATACGTCTACATGCTCGAAGAAGTATTCGAAGGTGTTGACACTCCGACACTGATCGACTAAAACTGACACCACTTTTTTATCTTGTGCTTGAATTTTTGGGGCGGATATTTTATACTTGATGAGTTGGTGAAATTATTTTTACGAGGACAAGTAATAGATGAGCTTATCAGTCGGAAGAGTTGGAAGGGTAGGAAGCTCCGCAGTTTCAGCGGTAAGCTCCCGTAACTACGCATACCAGGTCGGGAACACTTCTGAAGTATCAGAGGCTTACACCGAGAGGATTTCGGGCATAGATGCCACGCATCAGGTAGACCCGACAGACCCGGTAAAGTACGCGACGGCAGCCAGAGGCCAGGCGCAGGCATCAAAGGAAGCAAACGCAGGATTTAATGATCTGGCGGAGACCTTTGAGACAGGCGGCTATGACAGAGCCGGAGACGCATATGCGTATTCAGTAGTTGGAAAGAACTACGACGAATTTGTATAAGGAGACACAGGGGCTGCGGGAATCACCGCAGTCCTTTTTTTACAGATGAATTACGAACTGATGGCGCCGTGCCATTTCGGACTTGAGACGGTGCTTAAAAGAGAGATATACGACCTTGGGTATGAGATAAAAAAAGTAGAGGATGGCCATGTCTACTACGAGGCAGATGAGGACGGCATAGTCATCTCAAACCTCTGCCTGCGCACGGCGGAGAGGGTTCTTCTCGTGGTAGGCAGGTTTACAGCGAAGACTTACGAGGACTTTTTCCAGGGTATGAAAGACATACAGTGGGATAAGTACCTGCCTGAAAACGCGAAGTTCTGGGTCACGAAGGCTACTTCTGTAAAAAGTAAGCTCTTCTCCACGACAGACCTGCAGAGAGTAGGGAAGCGTGCGATGGTGGCCAGGATGCAGGGAGTCTACCACTTAGATCATTTCCCGGAGACCGGGAGCGACTATCCTGTCAGGATCTTTATCTATAAGGACGAGGTCACGGTGACGCTCGATACTTCGGGCGACGCGCTGCATAAGAGAGGCTACAGGAAGGAGACGGGCAAAGCCCCGATCTCTGAGACTATAGCAGCGGCGCTCATAATGCTCACCCCATGGAGAGCTGACAGGATCCTCGCAGACCCGTTCTGCGGAAGTGGGACTATTCCTATAGAAGCAGCGCTTATTGCCGCGAATATCGCTCCGGGACTTTATCGTAACTTTGCGGCAGAGGGCTGGGATATCATCGATAAAAAGCTCTGGTCCGAGGAGAAAAAGTGGCTCCGCGAAGCCGTGGATACGAATGTAGAGACTCAGATCTATGGCTCAGATATAGATCCGGAGATGATCCGCGTCGCAAATGAAAACGCCGCCAGAGCCGGAGTAAAGAAGCTGATACATTTCAAAAGAGCAGACGCGGCTGACTTCAGGTCACGTGACTCATACGGATTTATGATCACGAATCCGCCATACGGAGAGAGGCTTGCGGAAAAGGAAGAGCTTCCGGAGCTGTACACGAAGCTTAAAAACGCGTACAGAGGGCTTGATAAATGGTCACTTTACGTGATCACAGCCTGGGAAGACGCTACGAAGTACCTGGGTGGAAAGCCTGATAAAAACCGCAAGATCTATAACGGAATGCTAAAGACCTACTTCAATCAGTACATGGGGCCGAAGCCTCCGAAGGTAAAACGCGATGGGAAGGACTGAGAAATTCCTTGTCCGGCTCATATCATGCCTTCTGGTCATTTTCTCGGTGCTAGGAGTCTGGCTCCTCTGGACGAAGCAGGGCACGAACCTGATGGCGAGGACGAGGGTCACGAAAAAGAGCGGCTCCCTGATGTCATATCTCAAGGGAAGTGATAAGGCACATTCACTTGAGCTCACGATGCCGGGGCGTCACAGTCCATCGTCGGTAAAGCTCTCTTCTGAAAAGATGTACACGACCTACCGGATCACGATCCCTGACATCCCGGCTTCGTACTTTGCGGATTTTCCGGTGACGGGAAACGGACATGATATAAAGAACCTGCGGTATGCTATGAAAGGAAAAGACGCAGTCCTTACCCTTACGACTACGAAGCCTCTTTTCATAGAAAAGAAAAATGACAGCTGTCACGTATTTTTTGATTTCAGAAGTCCGAAGGACTACTTCGATAAGATAGTGGTCATAGACGCAGCAGCCGGAGGAAAAGATTCCGGTGCAGTCGCCGGAGGCGTGAAGGAAAAAGATTTAACGCTATCAATAATAAAAAAATTTAAGTATCTGACAGACAAAAAATCCGTGAAAGAAGTTAAAGGTTATGGAAGCACCCTGACCTCGATGAAGCTAGACGGAGTCGGAACTGTAGGCTTCTTCTACACGAGACTTTCGGATAATACTGTGACGACAAAGGACAGGATAGAGTTTGCAAAGACTTTTGACGCAGACCTGCTTTTATCAGTGCATATGAATTCGACGGCTTCGGGAAGGGAGTCCTCGATAAACGGAGCGCAGGTGCTATACCGGGCAGCCGACAGGACAGGCGAGTCAAAGCATTTTGCAGAGACCATCATGGATGAGCTGGAGCAGCATCTGAGATGCAGCGACCGTGGAGTCATAGCAGGCGACGAGGACTACATGATAAGCACGGCAGAGATGCCGGCAGCTATCGCGGATATCGGATTTATCACGAACAGTACGGAGCGAAAGAAACTCGCAGACGAGGATTACCAGCAGAAAGCAGCGGAGGCGCTGCTCGACGCTGTAAAGGAGGAACTATAGATGAGGATCATTTTTGCTACAGGAAATAAAAATAAAGTAAGGGAATGCCACGAGATTCTTAGTGATGTGGCTGACGAAATCGTATCCATGAAGGAGGCAGGACTTAACCCGGACATCGTAGAGGACGGAAATACCTTCGAGGAAAACGCTATGATAAAGGCAGAGACAGTCCACGACCTGGCGCCTGATGCGATAGTCATAGCAGATGATTCAGGGCTCTGTGTCGACGCGTTAAATGGCGAGCCTGGTATCTATTCCGCCAGATACTTAGGAGAGGACACTTCCTATGATATAAAGAACGCAAAGATCATCGAGAGACTTGAAGGCGTTCCGAAGGAGAAGAGGACAGCCAGATTCGTCTGCGCCATGGCAGTAGTGATGCCGGACGGAAGCTCTTTTACGAAGAGAGGAGTCATGGAGGGCTACATCGGAGACCATGCAGAGGGCGAGAACGGATTCGGCTATGACCCGATATTTTTCGTGGAGCCGCAGAACTGCTCAACAGCGGTGCTTTCCCCGGATGAGAAAAATGCTATCTCACACAGGGGACAGGCGATGAGGGCTATGAGGGAAGAGCTGGTTAAGAGGATATAGGGGATAGGCTGTCCCTAACCCCTAACCCCTAATCCCTCACGAAGGAGACATATATGAACGATACACTGGTCCTTGTAGTAAGCGATTCGCATGGCAGACAGGAAAATCTCGACCGGGTGATACTCCAGGTGAGACCTGACATGATCTACCATCTGGGAGACGCGCAGGGCTATGAAAACGAGATACGGACAGGCTGCGGCGTACCATTTTTTTACGTCAGAGGAAACTGTGACTGGGGCAGTGACGAGCCGCTCTATCAGGTAACAAGCCTCGGAAATCACAAGGTATTCCTGACACACGGGCATATGTACGACGTCAAGTATTCGAACTACGAGCTGATAAAGGCCGCAAAGCAGCATGGCTGCGACGTAGCGCTCTACGGACACACGCACTGGCCGGAGCTTGTGGAGGCAGACGGGATCACGATCATGAATCCAGGTTCCATTTCCCTTCCGCGCCAGCCGGGTCGCATCCCGACCTTCGCCACGATAGATGTGGATAAGGAAGGCGAGCTGCACTTTACGATCAATGAGCTTAAATAAACTTGACAAAGACGGCTTAACCACATAGAATTAGATTTCAAGGCATTTTGCCTATTATTGGAATAAGAAAGGATTGATTCCCCAAATGAAAACAATCTACGACAGTGTCAACACAGACATGGACTTTGTCGGCCGTGAACACCAGGTCGAGAAGTTCTGGAGAGACGAGAACATCTTCGAGAAATCAGAAGAAGAGAATAAAGGCAAGGGTGAGACCTACACCTTCTATGACGGTCCACCGACAGCTAACGGCAAGCCGCACATCGGCCATGTGCTGACCCGTGTCATAAAGGATATGATCCCGAGATACCAGACCATGAAGGGCAAGTACGTCCCGAGAAAGGCCGGCTGGGATACACACGGACTCCCGGTAGAGCTCGAGGTCGAGAAGAAGCTCGGACTCGACGGCAAAGACCAGATCGAGAAGTACGGTATCGAGCCGTTCGTCAGGCAGTGTAAGGAAAGTGTCTGGAAATACAAGGGCATGTGGGAGAAATTCTCTGACCAGGTAGGATTCTGGGCGGACATGAAGCACCCTTACATCACTTACGACAATAACTTCATCGAGTCCGAGTGGTGGGCTCTTAAAGAAATCTGGAACAAAGGCCTTTTATACAAAGGCTTTAAAGTCGTACCTTACTGTCCTCGCTGTGGAACCCCGCTTTCAGCACAGGAAGTCGCACAGGGCTATAAGACAGTAAAGGAGCGTTCAGCAATCGTCCGCTTCAAGGCAAAGGGAGAAGACGCATACTTCCTCGCATGGACGACAACGCCCTGGACACTTCCTTCGAATACCGCACTCTGCGTAAACCCTGACGAGACTTACGTAAAAGTAAAATGCGCAGACGGCTACACCTATTACATGGCTGAGGCGCTTCTCGACACAGTCCTTGGAAAATTCTCCGAGGACGGAAAGCCTGCTTATGAAGTATTAGAAAAATACAAGGGAACAGACTTAGAGAACAGAGAGTACGAACCGCTTTACCAGTGCGCAGCAGACAGAGCCGCAAAGCAGCACAAGAAGGCACATTTTGTCACAGTAGACAGTTATGTCACTATGACAGACGGTACCGGAATCGTACATATCGCACCGGCTTTCGGTGAAGACGACAGCAGGATCGGAAAGAACTATGATCTTCCGTTCATCCAGTTCGTCGACGATAAAGGAAATATGACCGAGGAGACTCCGTTCGCAGGACTCTTCGTAAAGAAGGCAGATCCGGAAGTCTTAAAAGACCTCGATAAGAGAGGACTTCTCTTCGATGCTCCGAAGTTTGAGCATGACTATCCTCACTGCTGGAGATGCGACACACCGCTTATCTACTATGCCCGTGAGTCATGGTTTATAAAAATGACCGAGGTAAAGGACGAGCTCGTCGCCAATAACAAGACAGTAAACTGGATCCCGCCATCAATCGGAGAGGGACGTTTCGGAAACTGGCTTGAAAATGTCCAGGACTGGGGCGTTTCCAGAAACAGATACTGGGGCACCCCGATGAATATCTGGGAGTGCGAGGACTGCGGATACCAGGAAGCTATCGGAAGCAGAGCAGAGCTTGCTGAGAAGACCGGAAATCCTGACGACGCCAGGGTCGAGCTTCACAGACCTTACATCGATAAAGTGACCTACAAGTGTCCTAAGTGCGGAAAGACCATGAAGCGCATCCCGGAGGTACTTGACTGCTGGTTCGATTCAGGAGCTATGCCATTCGCACAGCACCATTACCCGTTCGAGAACCAGGATACCTTCAAGGAGCAGTTCCCGGCAGAGTTCATCTCAGAGGCTGTAGACCAGACCCGTGGATGGTTCTACTCACTGATGGCTGAGTCGACGCTCCTTTTCCACTGCGCACCTTATAAGAATGTCATCGTCTTAGGCCACGTCCAGGATAAGAACGGCCAGAAGATGTCGAAGAGCAAAGGAAACGCAGTCGATCCGTTCGAGGCACTGGATAAGTTCGGAGCAGACGCTATCCGCTGGTATTTTTACATCAACTCAGCACCGTGGCTCCCGAATAAGTTCCATGAGGACGCCGTAAAGGACGGTCAGAAGAAGTTCTTATCGACACTCTGGAACACCTATGCATTCTATGTGCTCTATGCGAATATCGATGAGTTCGATCCGACGAAGTACACACTCGATTACGACAAGCTTCCGGTAATGGACAGATGGGTACTTTCGAGACTGAACACTACTGTAAAGGAAGTAGACAGTGATCTCGGAAGCTATAAGATCCCTGAGGCTGCCAGAGCATTAGAGTCATTTGTAGATGAGCTCTCTAACTGGTATGTCCGCCGCTGCCGTGAGAGATTCTGGGCCAAGGGCATGGAGCAGGATAAGATAAACGCCTACGAGACGCTCTACACCTGCCTTGTGACTATCAGTAAGACTGCTGCTCCGATGATCCCGTTCATGACAGAAGAGATCTATCAGAACATCGCAAGAAAAGTAGACGCTAATGCACCGGAGTCGATCCACCTGTGCAGGTTCCCGGAGGTAAACGAGCAGTTTATCGATAAGGACTTAGAGGATAAAATGGGCGAGCTCCTGAAGGTCGTAGTAGCTGGTCGTGCCTGCAGAAACGCTTCAAATATCAAGAACAGACAGCCGCTTGCTCAGATGTTCATAAAGGCAGACGAGAAGCTCGACAAGTTCTATACAGATATCATCGCTGACGAGCTGAATGTAAAGAAGGCAGAGTTTAAGGACGATATCTCTAACCTTACGACCTATACCTTCAAGCCGCAGCTTAAGACAGTAGGACCTAAGTACGGAAAGTTCTTAGGTAAGATCCAGGCAGCCCTTAAAGAGCTCGATGGAAATAAGGCAATGGCAGAGCTTAACGAGGACGGCGTTCTGAAGTTCCCGGGGATAGATCCGGGCATTGAACTCGCAAAGGAAGACCTGCTGATCTCAGAAGAAGCAGAGCCGGGATACGTGACAAACACGAATGGAAATGTCACAGTAGTATTAGACACGAACCTGACACCTGAACTCATCGAAGAGGGATTCGTCAGAGAGCTGATCTCAAAGATCCAGACGATGAGAAAAGAAGCTGGCTTTGAGGTCATGGACCGCATCAGCGTAGGCTACTCAGGAAATGAAAAGATAAAGGTTATTTTTGAAAGGAATAAAGAAGAGATAAGTCACGAAGTACTTGCCGACAGCATAGAGGAAGGAGTGCTTTCTGAAGGTCACGAAAAAGAGTGGAACATCAATGGAGAGAAGGTTTCGCTTTCAGTCAAGAAGAACTAAGGAAAGAAACAAAACACGAAGAAGCCTGTTTAGGCGGGAGGTAACGATGAGTCATCTGGAGAATCTGGACAAGAACACGATCAAGGAAGAGATAAAGGCGAACGTAAAGCGTCTTTACCGCAAGGAGTTCAAGGAAGCTACCGAGAAAGAGATATTCCAGGCAGTGTCACTTGTGGTAAAAGACGAGATCATCGATGACTGGCTGGCAACGCAGAATGCCATGGAACAGCAGGATCCGAAGACAGTCTACTACATGTCGATGGAGTTCCTGATGGGACGTGCCCTCGGAAATAACATGCTGAATCTCTGTGTCTACGATGAGTTCAAACAGGCTTTAGATGAACTCGGACTTGACATCGTATCGATAGAGGACCAGGAGCCGGATCCGGCTCTTGGAAATGGCGGACTGGGAAGACTGGCCGCCTGCTTCCTCGATTCACTCTCGACTCTCGGCTACCCTGCCTACGGCTGCGGCATCCGCTACAGATACGGTATGTTCAAGCAGAAGATCGAAGACGGTTATCAGAAGGAAGTGCCTGATGACTGGCTCAAGGACAGCTACCCGTTTGAGCTGAAGAGAAGCGAGTACACCTTCGAGGTAAAATTCGGAGGTTATGTCCGCTCAGAAGTCGGCGAGGACGGTAAGATGAAATTCATCCAGGAGAACTACAACTCAGTTCTCGCAGTTCCTTACGATATGCCGATCGTGGGCTACAACAACCATGTGGTAAACTCACTAATGATCTGGGACGCTCAGCCGAAGCAGGTCTTCTCTCTTGAGTCTTTTGACAAAGGTGACTACACAAAGGCAGTAGAGGATGAGAATCTCGCGAGATCCTTAGTCGAAGTCCTCTACCCTAACGACAACCACATCTCAGGAAAAGAGCTCCGTCTGAAGCAGCAGTACTTCTTTGTATCTGCGTCTCTTCAGAGAGCCATTCAGAGATTTAAAAAATATCACGATGACATCCACGACCTTCCAAAAAAAGTCGTATTTCAGATGAACGATACTCATCCTACACTGACAGTTCCGGAACTCATGAGAATACTCATGGATGTCGAGGGCTTAGGCTGGGATGAAGCCTGGGATATCACGACTCACTGTGTCGCATACACGAACCACACGATCATGAATGAGGCGCTCGAGAAGTGGCCTATCGAGATTTTCTCAAGACTTCTTCCGCGAATCTACAATATTGTAGAGGAGATTAACCGCCGTTTCTGCCTTGAGATCCAGCAGAAATATCCTGGAGATCAGGGAAAAGTCGACCGTATGGCTATCATTTACGACGGTCAGGTCCGCATGGCTTACCTCGCTATCTCAGCTGCATTCTCGGTAAACGGCGTGGCAAAGCTGCACACTGAGATCCTCAAGAAAGAGACACTTAAAGACTTCTACGAGCTCTATCCGGAGAAGTTTAATAACAAGACGAACGGTATTACCCAGAGAAGATTCCTGCTTCATGGCAATCCGCTTCTGGCTTCATGGGTTACTGACAAGATCGGCAACGGCTGGATCACTGACCTCTCGCAGATGTCGAAGCTCAAGGTTTTCGTAGACGATGAGAGGGCACAGCAGGAGTTCAGGAGCATAAAGTTCAAGAACAAAGTCCGTCTGGCCCGCTATATCAAGGACCACAACGGAATAGACGTAGACCCGAATTCTATATTCGACGTACAGGTAAAGAGACTACACGAGTACAAGAGACAGCTGCTGAATATCCTGCATGTCATGTACGAGTACAACCGGATCAAGGAGCACCCGGAGCTCCAGGTGATCCCTAAGACCTACATCTTCGGAGCGAAGGCAGCCGCCGGATATAAGATTGCAAAGCTTACGATAAAGCTGATAAATAACGTAGCAGCCGTCATAAACAACGACCGCTCGATCGGAAATAAGCTCAAAGTCGTGTTCATAGAAGACTATAAGGTATCGAACGCTGAGCTGATATTTGCGGCAGCAGATGTCTCAGAGCAGATCTCTACCGCGTCAAAAGAGGCTTCCGGCACTTCAAATATGAAGTTTATGATGAACGGAGCCATTACGATCGGAACCATGGACGGAGCCACCGTAGAGATGGTAGAGGAGATGGGAAAAGAGAATGCGTTTATTTTTGGAATGAGCGCAGATGAAGTCATCGAGCACGAGCAGAAGAGAGACTATAACCCGATGGACATCTTCAACCAGGATCAGGATATCAGAAAAGTCCTGATGCAGCTCGTGAACGGCTTCTACAGCCCTAACGACTCAGAGCTCTTCAGACCTATCTATAACTCACTGCTGAACACGAATGAGACCCAGTTCGCAGACACCTACTTTAACCTGAAGGACTTCAGGTCTTATGCCGATGCACAGGATCAGATCATGGAGACTTACAGGGACGAGGCAAAGTGGACACGCATGGCCATGATGAATACCGCCTGCTGTGGAAAATTCTCCTCAGACAGGACTATACAGCAGTATGTCGACGATATATGGCACCTGGACCACATAACCGTAGACCCGCTTAAAGACGACGAGGACTAATGGATAAAGACGAATTTAAAGAGGTGACTGATACCTCAGACACTGATAACAATACATCTGATGACAAAAAAAACGATAGCGAATACGAGGACATCTGCTATGTCTGTCGCCGCCCGGAGCATGTCACAGGCAAAATGATCCACATTCCGGGAGGAATAGCCATCTGCGAAGACTGTCTGCAGAAGACTTTTGACGCGATGAACTCCTTTCCAGGAATGACGAATAACACTCCGTGGGGACCGACCTTTACGCTGAATTCTGACGCTCAGGCACCGAATACAAACGGTCAGTCACAGAACGCGGACAGTTCTGACCAGAATGTTTCTGGTCAGCAGAACCAGGATCAGCAGCCGAAAATGCAGACCAGCTTTCCCCATGTGTCGATGCTTGACCTTGGGGATTTTGCGCAGATATTCCAGGGCGCGCCTCCGGTTCCTGAGAACCAGAAGCTGAAAAAACGCCGTGAGAAGAAAAAGCAGAAGAAAGGCAAGCTGACAGACGGACCAGTTTTTGACATAAAGAATATCCCGCCTCCTCACCGGATAAAGGCAGCTTTGGACGACTATGTGGTCGGTCAGGAGAAGGCGAAGAAGATCATTTCTGTCGCTGTCTATAACCATTACAAGCGTGTCATAGATTCAGAGAATCTCCTCGACAGCGATGACGACGATGAGATTGAGATCGAGAAGTCAAATATACTGATGATCGGACCTACCGGTTCAGGAAAGACTTATCTCGTAAAGACTCTCGCGAGACTTCTCGATGTGCCGCTTGCGATAACAGATGCTACGACGCTGACAGAGGCCGGATACATCGGAGACGACATCGAGTCTGTAGTCAGCAAGCTCTTAGCTGCTGCCGATAACGATGTAGAGAAGGCTGAGCACGGCATCATCTTCATCGATGAGATCGATAAACTCGCCAAGAAAAATTCTGCGACAAACCGTGATATAAACGGAGAGTCCGTGCAGCAGGGAATGCTGAAGCTCTTAGAGGGCGCTGAGATAGAAGTGCCAGTCGGCGCTTCATCAAAAAATGCAATGGTACCTATGACAACTGTCGACACGAGCAACATCCTCTTTATCTGTGGCGGAGCTTTCCCACGTCTGACGGATGTGATAAAAGAGAGACTCAAGAAGTCGAGTTCCATCGGATTTGTAGCCGACTTGGGTGATGAATACGACGATGACGAGGAGGTTTTAAGCAAGGTAACGGCGGAGGACTTGAGAAAATTCGGATTTATACCGGAGTTTATCGGACGTCTGCCTGTCATTGTGACACTTGACCAGCTCTCTACGGAGATGCTCATAAAGATCCTTACAGAGCCGAAAAACGCCATCATCAAGCAGTATCAGAAGCTCTTGGCACTCGATGAGGTAGACCTCGAATTCGACCACGATGCCTTAGATCTCATCGCAGAGAAGGCGCAGAAGAGAAAACTCGGAGCCAGAGCGCTCCGCTCGATCATCGAAGAGTTTATGACAGATATCATGTATGAGATCCCGAAGGACCCGGATATCGGAAAAGTCACGATCACACGTGACTATATAGAGGGTAAAGGTTCCCCGAAGATCGAGATGAGATCCGACGTGATCCCGCAGATCGCCACTACATGATAAAAGGGAGGTTGTATGAACAGTTTCCAGATAACAGATGTAAAGAGATTTATGTCAGCAATGCTCCTGCATGACACTTTTGATGGATTCACACTCAGTGAGGCCACGGTGAAAACCGCGGTCTCATTTGTGATTGATGGAAAAATAAACCCGGACTTCTACGATGACGAGTCAGATGTTCCTTCTGAATCGTTCATCCAGTATGGAAAAGTCCGGGGATTTTTCTACGAGATCATAAAGGGGAAGAGGACACCTGTCTACTTCAAGTTCGTCTTTCACGCTTCAGGAGAGCTTATCGAAAAGCTCTTATCAGAGTCAGACACAGGATTTACGCCTCAAGACATCAACTCACTGACACTCACGGCCACATTCAAAGACGGCGCTCTCACAGCCCTTACCGGCACGAACCTCGCTACCTTCTCACTTGATAAAACCATCGACCAGGCCTGGGACAAGTACGTGGCAGGGTTTCTGGAACAGTTTTATTCAAATAGAGACACTTGAAGTCGGCGAGTAGAAAAATTTCTTCAAAAAAATTCAAAAAGGGGTTATATTATTTCCGAAAGCCCCGATAATAAAAGTGTAAAGCAAAAGAAATCAAAAGAAACGCTTTACAGAGGTGCAGGATGCACTGGTAATTACAAGGAGGTAGACAGCAGGGCTTCGAGGACAGAGGCGGCTGTCACATATCTATACATATCATAGGACAGATCTCCTTTTATACTACCATTCATTCTGTTAATTCGATAATTCGCATCTGAACGCGCGAGGACTACGCTTTATGTGCACTAGAGCTACGACCTTAAACCTCAGAGCCTATTATAAAAAGTAACTACGTGGGGAATGGATTTCCCACCAGACCTTCCGGGAAGGACCCCGGAGTCTATAAAAATTACACGGAGGTAATTATTATGGTAGTACAGCACAACATGCAGGCAGCAAATGCCAACAGAATGCTTGGCATTACAGTTAACTCACAGTCAAAGAGCACTGAGAAACTTTCATCAGGATATAAGATCAACCGTGCAGCAGATGATGCCGCAGGTCTTGCTATTTCCGAGAAGATGCGTTCACAGATCCGTGGCCTTGACAAGGCTTCTTCAAACGCACAGGATGGTATCTCAGTAGTACAGACAGCTGAGGGTGCTTTAAACGAAGTTCACTCAATGCTTCAGCGTATGAACGAGCTCGCTACACAGGCAGCTAACGATACTAATACTTCAAAGGATCGTAGCCAGATTCAGCTCGAAGTAGACCAGCTTACATCAGAGATTAACCGTGTCGCTTCAACTACACAGTTCAATACTATGAACCTTCTCGATGGATCATTCTCCAATAAGAATCTCCAGGTTGGTTCACTTTCTGGACAGAAGATTGAACTGAATATTGATGCTATGAATGCTACAGGGCTTGGAATTGCTGGAGCACCTGTTGCAGTATCAACTGGACAGACCATTTCGGCAGTCAAAGGTACATGGCAATACTTCAAGAAAGGTGATCTGCTTCAGGCAGCAACATTTAATTCAGATGGTACATTAAAATCACAGGCTGTATATGCATCAGCTGACAACTGGTTTAATACTAAGGATGCAGATGGCAAGGCGAAAACTTTTACAGATGCTGATGCAGCCGGTAAAACATTAGGACAGATTGATTCAAACTTGGTAGCTCAGAAAGATAAGGACGGTAAAGATAAATCATTCAATGCTGGTGATACGATCGTTATAGGAAAAGATGAAGCTGGTAATACACAGCTTCAGGGTACAATGCAGGTTGACTCTTTCGAGCATGCAGGTAACTCTATGAAGCGTATCCAGGATGCTATAGACCAGGTATCTACACAGAGAGCTAACCTCGGTGCTGTTCAGAACAGACTTGAGCATACCATCGCAAACCTCGATAACGTATCTGAGAATACCCAGTCTGCAGAGTCGCGTATCCGTGATACAGACATGGCTAAAGAGATGGTACAGTGGAGCAAGAATAATATCCTTCAGCAGGCAGGTCAGTCAATGCTCGCACAGGCTAACCAGTCTAACCAGGGAGTTCTTTCTCTCCTTCAGTAAGCAGGGTAGTTCGGCGGGCTTAATGTCTGCATGATTTAAGAATTACATTAGTGCACATTCGGGAGTCCGGTTTTCCCGGGCTTCCGTTTTTTAGCTTTAGAGGTGTTTTATGAAAGCCGAAAACAGACCAGTACTATCCATATCTCTCCTGACAAATGGTAAGAAGCAAGAAGAAACCATCAAATGCTTCAAATCACTTAACACTATAGGGAACCGTATCTCGACAGAGATAGTCGTAGTAGATACCGGCTGCCCTGCTGATTTTAGAAAAACAGTGGAAGAATATGCTGATAAGGTTATAGAATTTGAGTGGTGCGATGATTTTGCCAAAGCCAGAAATGCAGGACTTAAAGAGTGTATTGGCGAATGGTTTATGTTTGTAGACGATGACGAGTGGTTCGAGAACACAGATGCCATTGTCAGATTTTTTAATAGTGGAGAATATAAAAATTATGGATGGGGTAAGTATCTGATAAAAAACTATCTGAACTCGGAGGGTACAGAATCTGATGATTTCTGGGCTGTGAGATTGTCAGCAAGGACAAGTGAGCTTCATTTTGAGGGAATGATACATGAGTACATGACTCCACTTCTGGGAGAATATAAGCTGATAAACTCATTTGAACATCATTACGGCTATGTTTTTCAGAATAAAGCAGACCAGTATGCTAAAAGTGTACGGAACATAAAGCCTCTTCTTAAAATGATAGAGAAGGACTCGTATGGACTGCTATGGAGAGTACAGCTGATCCAGGAATATGAGGTAATAAATAACTATGAAGCTCTTGCTGAATTATGCCAGTCTACAATAGACATGTTTGCCGACGTTGATGCCCCAGCTGTTAATCAATATCGCTCAGATCTGTATGTCGGGAAAATGATAGCTGATAATGGGATGTATCAGTATGAAACAACAGTAGATGATTTTAATGATTTCCGTAAAGATAAAAGAAATAATTCTCTATGTAATGCGAACCTGTACTTTTATGTGACTGATGCATACATGGAGCAGAAGGATTATCGTTATGCAGCAACATATTGCAAAAAGTATCTGGAAATCTATGACAGCTGGAAGATATCTGGAGATATAGAAGAAAGATTAGATAAAGAGGCGGGACTTACAACAAACAGGATATTTACTGATCGTTACAAAGAAGTGATGGTTGCACGGCTAATTTCTGCGTTAGTGAATAATTCGGATTATGATGAAACTGTTAAGTACATCAAAAGAGTTGATTGGGACAGTAATATATCCGGGTATCTCGGACCGGTATGTGAGGCAGTCACAGATCTGTTCATAAAAGGGAAAATGCGTAGTACATTTGTAGATTATGCAAATGCTATGCTCGCATCAGATGAGTCGAGAAATTTTGCTATTTATTATGCCAGGAAAATGGAGAAGGATGAACCAGAGGACTTTGACAAACTGATTCAGGTATATGGCAGAACTACAGGCTGTGATGACTGTTTTATCCTGTATATGAAACATCGTTACTATGATACTCTTGGTGATTTAAAGCACATAGACGATATAAGTCATAATCTGTTTACCAGTGTAATAGACATCTTTAACCTGGATAGCAGTGTCTGGAATATTATCATAGAACGAGATGTGGATTTAGGCTCTATTATGGATGACATTCCATTTGAAAAATGGAAGTTGGCTACCGATAGCTATTTTGACGAGCACGGCAAAGATGAACGGGATAAAACAGAACTGATTCTTGATGCTGTAGGTAAATATGATGGTGTGAAGGTATCATATTTTTTCCTGAAGGCTGAAGAAAGTAATATAGCGTCAGCAGATGATCCTGTGACAGGTGCTGCAGAGCTGAAAGAATACAGTGAGGATTGCCTGAATTTCTATAAAGGAATATACAGGCAGGAGTTGTTTGAAGGCGATATGACAGTCCTTCCACCACAGTGTCGATTTGCAAAGAAATTCACTGACATCCTGGATGATCATAGTGCAAAGCCTGTCGAAATAATGCAAAGACTTGAAGACTGTAAGGATGTCTATGCACCATTTAATCCGTCACTTGGTGAATTTATTAAGATTTATGGTGAACAGACTAAAGAAAAACTGCTGGATAAAAGTGACAGGATAAAGATAAAGAACGCTACTGGAAAAGTAGAGCAGGTTCTGGAACTGATGAAGCAGGTGGTTGCTTCATACATTAAGACAGGTGATAAGGTACTTCGAACTGGAATAGATGACCAGAGGCGTCAGATTGACAGGCTTCTGATAGAGAGCACTGAAAACAGACATTATAGCTTCATGGATGAGCTTCAGAAGAAAAATCTGTCTGATACTGATTGGTTGAAAGAAACAGAAACTGTACTTCAGCTGATAAATATAACTAAAGATCTGACGGATGATGTAAATTACACGGCAGCTATTGAGGACTCACTGAGAGATATCTGTAATACGCATGAATTCCTGAAAAGAAATTATGACTATTGCTATCTTCATGCCATGCATTTGAAAAATTACCTGTATGGCTGTCCCACAATAATTGTCGGCTCATCTCATGCCATGAACGGCATTCTGGAAAGCAAACTCGAAGGCGGAACTGCTGAAAATATCAATTTTTCAATTAGTTCACAGGACATATACGACGACTTCCTTCATGTAAAAATGGCTGTGGAGAATGGTGCAAGGCCAATAAAGACCTGTGTTATAAATTTCGGCTATTTCATGATGTATCAGGATCTGTCTAAGAGTACGACTATGAATTACCTTATTCCGAGCGTGTATTACAAGCTGTTTGGTGATGAAGGTCTGCACCACTATACAGGAAGTACAGAATACGATCTGGCATCCGGAATAGATTATGACATCGAGGAATTCAATGATAAGAGCTTTACTCAGAATGCAACGAGATTGACGGATGATTTTTTCAGGAAACAGTCAACATACTATGGCACTGTCCGTACTCGTGAGAATATCAGCATGATGGGAGTCAATAAGATCATCTGGAATACGCTGTCTGACCAGCAAAAGGACAATGCTGCTTATAAAATATGCGCAGACCATAACCAACTGTTTGAGCACAAGAAATCTCATGGTGAGAATGTCCGTTTGATAAATGAGATGACTAAGTATCTGACTGACCGTGGCATCAGAACTGTATATCTGATCATGCCATTTACCCAGAAATACAACAAATACATCAATCCTGAGTACAAGCAGGACATCGAACAGGTATTAAATGATATGCCATATCCTGTCGAGTACCTGGACATGAACGACCTAAAGGACACATTCACAGATGAGGATTTCATTGACACTGATCACCTGAATATGAAGGGCGCGGAGAAGGCAACGAAGGTGCTGAGTGATTTTATTAATGCGATATAAGAATTAATATCATTTAGTGATGCTATTGAAAAATGACAATAATGAAAGTTTATGAAAGTAATACTGTTAGCCGGTGGTAAGGGCACCCGCATCTCTGAAGAATCCATTATCCGCCCGAAGCCGATGATTGAGATAGGCGGGATGCCAATTCTCTGGCACATAATGAAAGAATACTCGTATTACGGGTTTAATGACCTTATCATCTGCGTGGGTTACAGGCAGCACATCAGAGAGTGTATGACGTGGTAAAAGCGAGGAAGCTGAATTATGACAAAATTGTTTATTATCGGTAACGGATTTGACCGGGCACATGGATATAAGACATCATATGATGATTTCAGAGATTATATGTATAAACTGGCCGAAGGAGAACTAGATTTCAACAATGGTTGTCCACCTGTAGGCGAAATAATTGGAGGAAATCATCATTCGGACTTCGACACAAAAAAATTAGCAAGATTTCTGGTATATATGATCGAAGAAACTGGCTGGTTAATTGAAGGAGACGAAGACGAAAGAGATAAAGCCTGGCATAACTTTGAGAAGGCACTTGGAAAACTCAACCTTTCAGAAGCATATGATATCGAAAACATATATAACTATGGCGATGATGGTATAGATACCGAATTTGATGATAAAGCTATTAATCAGGGACTACAGTCAATTAATGACATCAGTAGTGTGCTGAGGCAGCTAAATGTTCTATTCAAGAACTGGGTAAAGCAGATTGAAATAGATGGTGAGCCGAAGCCTGATTTATATAAGCTTTTTCACGAGGATGAGAATTCATTATTCCTGAGTTTTAACTATACTGAGACGTTGGAAACCGTTTATGACATACCAGAGGAACGTATCTGTTATATACATGGTCGTAGAAATAGTGATGAAAACCTGATAATAGGCTATGCACCTGAGAACGAAAGGCAATTTACGAAAGAAGATATACTTAATGCCAGACTGATGTCTGTTGACCGGGATTTTTTCAAAAATCCTGAGCAGCATGAATGGGATAATATTGATTTTTTCAAGAAACTTATAGATGTAGATGAGATATATGATTATGGCTGGTCCATAGCAGATAATACGGTTGACGAGTATTATCTAAATGACATCACATCGTATAAAAACATTAAAGTGTTTCATTTACAGGAGTATGGTAATAAGAAGAAGTCTGGTGAAAACGAATCGGAAAATGATAGAGCTGAGCATAAATTAAGAAAGCTTAAATATAAAGGAAAGATTATAAAGAGTTTCGGAAATGCAGAATAAATGATTGGCCTGTTTTATGAGAAATAATATGAAAGTAGTGCTATTAGCCGGTGGCAAAGGCACCCGTATCTCTGAAGAATCCACTATTCGCCCGAAGCCGATGATTGAGATTGGCGGTATGCCAATCCTCTGGCACATAATGAAAGAATATTCGTATTACGGTTTTAATGACTTTATCATCTGTGCGGGTTACAGGCAGCATATGATAAAGGAATGGTTTGCTGACTATTATCTCTATACTTCGGATATCACGTTCGATTTCACTGAAGGAAACGAGATGATAGTCCATGATAAAAAGACTGAGCCGTGGAAGGTCACGATAGTAGACACTGGTCTGAATACGATGACCGGTGGACGTCTGAAACGGGTGCAGAAGTATATCGGTGATGAAACTTTTATGCTGACTTATGGTGATGGAGTCTGTGATGTAGATATAAAGTCACTTTTGGATTTCCATAGAAGTCATGGAAAAGCAGCAACACTGACATCTGTGATCCTTGAAGAAGAAAAAGGGCACTTGGATATAGCCTATGATAATTCAGTTAAGGCTTTTCGTGAGAAGAAGATAGATGATAGTAAGCCGATAAATGCCGGCTATATGGTGTTTGAACCTAAGATATTTGATTATTTGAAGGATGATGATACAGTTCTCGAACGCGAACCGCTGGAGGAACTTGCGGAACAGGGACAACTGATGAGTTACAGGCATCATGGGTTCTGGCAGTGTATGGATACGTTACTTCAAAAGCAGAAGCTAGAGGAATTGTGGACTTCTGGTAAGGCACCGTGGAAAGTATGGCTCTAACGACAGGTGATAAAAAATGAGACAATCTAGTCATAAGAAAAGAAATAGAAATGATGATGTTCTAATATTGTCATATGTTATATATGTTGCGGTTCCTGTACTGTTCGAAATTGTAAACGAGATAACAGGAGACTGGAGGCTTTCAGTAGGAAAAATCGTCACAGCTTGTATAGGTATTGGTTATCTATTGTATGCCATTACTTATAGTGTGAGAGAGTGGAAAAATAGAAAAAATATAGATGAACTTCAGAAACAACTTGACTTGGAATCTAGAAAAAGTATCGACTATCAAATGGACTTAAAGTCAGTTTCTGATCTAATAGCATTTGCTACTAAACAAATAAATGCTCAAGCTGGGTATCTTGATAAGGATAATAATACTCAAATTAGAGAATTAAATCTGACAAATCTTGCTACAAATGCTTGTAGCAGTATGTTTGACACTTTTTCTAGAGTATATAAGGACGTTAATTTTACTGTCAACATATATTATAAATATACAAGAGATGGGAAAAATTATAGTAAAATGATTGCACATGAAGGTATATCAACTCCAAAATTTTTAGGGAAGGAAAAGGAATTAAAAGTAAGAGGCAATCATTATTATTGCGAAAAGTTGATGATAGATGAGAACCCTGATACAGAAATACTTTTGAGCAAAAGAGAAGTAGATAATTGTTTTAAACTTTCACCATCGAATAGTGGAAAGTATTTACAGTATATAGCAATACCCATAATAGATTCATATTCGAAAAAACTAGTCTTTTTACTTGAAATTAACGTAATGAAAGGAAAACTAACAATACCTATTAGTGATAGACAAAAAGTTAAAGAACAGATTAATGCACATTTCACTGGATATATGGACTATATGCTTCAAATGATAGCTATTGCAAGGTATGCGGATATTATAAATAACAAACTTAATGGTAATTAGAAAGTGAGACGATTAAATATGAGAACTATAACAAAAAGAGAACAAAGAAAAGAGAATGCAAAAAAAAACAGCCCTGTTGGTCAAAGAGATGAGTATAGAAAAGATTTTAAAAAGTTTGTCGAAAATAGAAAAAAAAGAGGAAGTGCTGATTTAATTAAGGGAATAAGAAAACCACATTATTAAAATAAAAGCAAACAAAGGATACATTATGGAAGTCAAGAAAACAGAAATACCTGGATGCTTTATAGTAGAACGTCCATTTTTTAAAGATGAACGTGGATACTTTTCTAGGGCATTCGACAAAGAAATTCTTGAGAAATACGGTATGTGTGCAGATATAATGCAGTCTAATCTGTCTGAAAATATTAAGAAGTACACGCTCAGAGGACTGCATTCTCAGAAGGCTGAGTATGCCGAGGATAAGCTGATAATGTGCACGCGCGGGAAGGTATTTGATGTGTGCGTTGACGTAAGGAAGGACTCACCTACATACAAAAAATACGTAGGTGCTGAGCTTTCGGAAGAAAATGGCAGGTGTCTGTATATTCCAAAGGGATGCGCACATGGCTATCTGTCACTTGAGGATGATACGCAGACACTGTATTTTGTGACGCATAACTATGTGCCGGACAGTGAGGAATGCTATAGCTTCGATGACCCTGCATTTGGAATCAAATGGCCGGTAGATGATTACAGTAAGCTGGTGATTTCTGACAAAGACAGGCATCATCCATATATAGGTGACTGATATGAATATGCTGGTAAACGGCGCATCAGGATATATAGGTTCATATCTGGTAAAGGACTTGCTGGATGCCGGTCATACCGTATATGCGGTGTGCAGGCGCGTACACGGATTCATTGAAAATTTGAATGGCACTCCGGGACTGGAGATAATTGTCTGTGAACAGTCAGAGCTTAGAGAAAAGTTAGCCGGAAAAAAGGTGGATGTGTGGTATCAGCTAATTTGGGAAGGAGCAAATGGTTCACTCAGGGCTGACGCTGAAGTGCAGATTCGCAATGAGCTGATGGCCGTGCAGGCATTGGAATTAGCTGCTGAGATAAGATGTCAGAAAATCATTTATGCAGGAACTGTATATGAACGTATGACACAGAAGATTCTTGAAGAAAAGAAATTCAGTGGTAATTCATTCTATGTGATATGCAAGCAGCATACCCATGATGTGACATGGCAACTATCAAAGAAATATGACATTGATTATGTCTGGTGTCAGTTCTGCCATCCAATAGGAGCAGGAATGAATCCGAAGCAACTGATGCCATCAGCCATCCGAGCCTTTGCTTGCAATGATGATATAGAGTTTGGAAAATGTGATCAGCCTTATGACATTTTTTCAGTGAAGGATCTGGCTAAAGCATTCAGGGTGCTTGGTGAGAATACGAACAAAAAGCATTTTTACTATATCGGAAGCGGACATCCACGTATTCTGAAAGAATACATACAGGAGGCTGCGGATATCTGTCATTATGACAGGAAATTAGAATTCGGCAAGCGTGCAGATGATGGGATGCGGTATGAATGGGAATGGTTTGATAGTAGTGAGTTTATGGAGGAGTTTGGAGCATTTGTTACTGAGAAATATTGCAATACGATAAAGCATTTAATTTGTAACTATACTTGTTAGCAAAGAGGATTATTATGTTAAAGAATAGGATAAAGAAAAAAATAGTGTACACTATAAATGATTTAAAGAAATATATAAATGAGATAAATATAAGTAATAATACACTTAATAGTAAAAAAATAGTTCTTTTTGGTTCCGGTCGATTAGGTGAGTTGGTTAAGTATCGACTTGCTCAAGCTGGGATTAAAGTCTTATTTTATGTTGACAATGATAAGAACAAATGGGGGAAGTATATTGATAACATTAAAATTATATCACCAGAAGAATTGAAGAAGGGTGATTTATTTGTAATTGTCACAGTTGATAGTATGTATTTGAAACAGATAAAGAATCAACTGGATGATCTAAAGGCAGAATATATTTATTATGGTGATCTCGTAGTAAAAAACAGAATTGATCAGGTTGAGGAAGTTTATAATTCGTTAGACGATAACGAATCAAAACGAGTATATGTCAATGCGATAATGCATGATTTACGAGCTGAATCATGTGCTGATATCTACTCAGCGAATCAGTATTTTTGCCTGTCTGAATTTATGGACTTGTGTATGACACATCAAGTTTTTGTCGACTGTGGTGCTAATGTCGGTAAGACAAGTGAAGAATTTGTAAAGCTAAGCGATGGTATTTTTGATAGAATATATACTTTCGAGCCTACTATGAAGAATAACCTGGCTCTAAAGAAAAGAATGTCCAGAGTTCTTGATGAGTATGCTTTAGATTCTGATAAGATTGTTTCTGAGAATGCTTTTGTTGGTGAAAAAAATAAGAAGCAGAATTTAAAGATATTTACGAACGATGGAACAGCAAATCGGAGAAGTAGTAATAACACTGGTACAACTGAAGTTCAACAGTATTCGTTAGATACATACTTTAATGATAGGACAGATACCCCTACTTTTATTAAAGCTGATATTGAAGGAGCAGAGGGCGATATGATAGAAGGAGCCAGGAATATTATAAAAAATCATTCTCCCTTGTTGGGAATATGTATATATCATTCATTTTATGATTTGATAGAACTGCCTTTAAAGATTAAGAGTATAAATCCTAATTATAGAATGGCTATACGGCATCATTCTGTAAGAGGCGGGGAAACAGTTTTATATTGTTATTGAGGAAAGCAGGTATTATTATGAAAGCAAAAAAAGGAAAAAGATATGGATCTGATAGAACAGCCTTACAGGATGTGATTCCACTTGACACTCCATATTTACTTTTTGTTGATCCGTCGAGTCTGTGTAACTTTAAGTGTGATTTCTGCCCGTGTGGAGGAGCACATAAGGATCTTTGGTCATCGAACAAGAAACCTGGGATTTTAACTTATGAAGTCTATAGAAAAGTCATAGACGACTTAAAAGATTTTCCTCATAAATTGAAGACACTTAGACTATATAAGGAAGGTGAGCCTCTTATCAATAAGAGACTTCCTGATATGATTGAATATGCAAGGAAGAATAACGTTACTGATAAAATAGATTTTACAACAAATGGTTCACTATTTGATAGAGATTTAAGTCTTGCGATAACTGATGCAGGAGTAGACAGAATTAATATATCCATAGAGGCACTGGACACAGATGGATATAGAAACTTTTCTGGTATAAGCATTGACTATACGAAGTTGCTAGACAATCTGAAGTTTTTGTTTGATCACAAGAATGGAGCACATATATTTATCAAGATATCAGATGTTGGGCTTGGTAAACACACTGAGGACGAGTTTTATAATATGTTTGGAGATATATGTGATGAGATTGCGGTTGAAAAAGTTTCACCAGTTTGGCCTGGATTTGATATGGATAAATCGTTAAGGATTGATAATGCTCATGATATATATGGCGCTGATATGTCTAACAGGAAGGAAGTTAGGGTTTGCCCGTATCTGTTTTACTCAGTGTGTGTTAATTCTGATGGCACAGTAAGTGCATGTCTTATGGACTGGAATCACCAGATTATTGTAGGAGATGTTAGAAAGCAGAGCTTAAAAGATATATGGAATGGTTCAAAAATGAAAGAAATGAGAATTGACCACCTAATGTTGAATAAAGAAAAATACTCTCCATGTAATCAATGCGGTCAACTTCGGTATGCAGTATTAGACGATATAGATCCATATAGGCAAAGCATTTTAAACAGGGTAATTGATGCACATGAGTAGAGGTGTAATAATATATGGTGCAGGAGCTATGGGAACAGCTGTGCTGCATCTTCTGGAAAATAAAGGGGAAAAAATAGAGGCAGTAGTTGATAAGAACGATAATTTAACAGGGAGCTTTATAGATGGCGTAAAAATTATAACTCCTGATCTTGTACAACATAACCAAAAGCAACAGTGTGATTTTCTTGTCTCTATGAGTGCGTGTTCTTATAAAGAAATAGAACAATACCTTGATTCTATAGGAGTTAAGCACATATATAATGCAGGAGATTATATTCAAACTCTATATCCTGAAGAATCTTTTGCAGGTGTATGGAAAATGAAGGAAAATGAATATGAAGAACTGTTATCGCTTAATGATTTTTGGAGTGATGAACTGTCTAAACTTCAATATATGGCAGCACTTAATTGGTTCAAGAATAGAAATGAGAAAATTAGCACTAAAAAGTTACAGATAAATAGAACTAAATATTACCCAGATGTCATATGTAATTCTATAAAAAACTGCACGACTATGGTAGATACAGGAATAAGGAATGGCGAATTTATAAGAACATTTGAAGAACTTTCATCATCAGAGATACGTGCTTATGGATTTATGCTTCATCCTGACATTTATCGCATCGAAGATGTAAGAGAGTCTTTTAAAGATAATTCGGATATTATAGTTGACGACTATGAACTTTCTGATGCGAAAAAAGAAATAACAATCTCAAGATTAGGATTGATGGACCCATTTACAGAAATAAAGAATATGAAAATCCATACCACAACACTTGATGATTATTTTAAGAAGATCCCATACGATTTTCTTAGAATATATTCTATGAGTAGTGTCATCAATATTATTAGTGGTGGGAAGCAGACAATAGAGACTTATCGCCCAGTAATTGCTGTTAATATCAGTCATTATCACGATGATTTTATTGATGTTCCTCGATTATTGAAATTAATGCTTAATGATTATAATTTCTATTTTAGGATGCACAGTTTTCAGGGAAATGATTGTATATTTTATGCTATACCACAGGATGGCAACAACTGATGATTGATTGTCTATATACGGCGAAAGGGATTGACTGTTTCTTTGAAATCGATAGTTACCTTTTATGTACCAGTAATAACTAAGCATAAAATCGAGTATAGGTGAGTTCAATAAATATGGGAATTAGGAAAAAAATACTTAGCATAACTGCTCATTTGGGTGGTGGAGCAGGTAAGGCTATTAGTGGCCTAATAAATGGATTGGTAGACTATGATAATGCACTGTTATTGCTGGAAAAACCAGTTGAAACAAAATACTATGATTCCTGTATTGATGCAGGTATAAATGTAACTGTATCAAATGATATTCAGGTCATTAGACATCTGGTAGAGGACAATGATCTGATAATTCTCAACTGGTGGTGTCATCCATTGTTTGTGAAAGTATTCCAGGCTCTTGATGGCATTGATAAGAAGATTATCATCTGGTCTCACATAAATGGACTTCACTATCCGTATATGCCATTCGAGTTTATAGGTATGTTTGATGGTTGTATGTTCACGTCGTCATGTACTTTTGATAATGACTATTGGAGTGACAAAGAAAAAGAAAAGATAAGGCAAAAATCCGCAATAGTGTATGGGATAGGTGATTTTAAGCCAGAAATGTGTCCTAATAAGCCGGATTATGAAATTCATGGCCGCTTTAGGATTGGATATACTGGAACTCTGAGTTTTAACAAGGCAAGCAGAGCGTTTCCTATCATCTGTGAGGAAATAAAAAATATCATACCAGATGCTTCTTTTGAAATGTACGGAAGAACTGATGATGACTTTGAAAAATCATTTGATTCTGACTATGTTCACTTTAATGGATATACAGATGATCTGAATGATATTCTTCCACAAATGGATATATTCTGTTATCCACTAAATGCAGAGAATTTCGCTACCACAGAGAACGCTTTGCTTGAAGCTATGGCGGCTGGGCTTCCTGTTGTGGTACTGGATAACCCTACGATGAGAAGTATTATAACTCATGGCAAAAATGGACTCATAGCTATGAATACAGATCAGTTTGTCAGGTATGTGAAAGAGTTGTACTTACATGATGATTTGAGAAAGATGCTAGGAGAAAATGCAAGAAAATCCGTTATAGATAGATATGATGGAGAAAATAACTGTGAGGTTTGTGAGAAGTATATAGAACGTGTGATGAGGACAGCAAGCCATCAGCATGATTTCGCGGCTAAGGGTTTGACGACATCACGGGGATTTTTTAAATACTTCTGTTACAAGGATTATGAGCAGGTAGAAAAATATCTGAATGGAGACAGAAGTATAACTCTTCCTGATATATATCTTGGGAAAGGCAAAAGTTCGTTCAGCCAGTTTAACACGTATTTTCATATATTTGAAGGAGTAAAATGATATGCAGGAAATATATGAGATTGATACATCGAATAAAAAGTCAGCTATTCCAGCAGAAGACATCCTTATGGGTAGAAAGAATTTTGCTGATGCTAATGACAATGGTATGGATTCTGATGTAACCATACTGATTCAGGCATATAATAGGCTTGAAAAGACGAAGGAATGTGTTTCGAGCGTGCTGAAATACACTACAGATGTCAATTATGATTTGCTCCTTGTAGACAATGGTTCTACCGATGATACTTTTGAGTATTTTAAGGCAATAGATTATCCAAAAAAAAGGATAATTCACATAACAAAGAATGTGTCTGCGGTATATCCTAACCTTTGCTTTGATCTGTCATGGATTGCAAAATATTATGTATGTCTGGCAAATGATATTGTAGTGACGCCTCAATGGCTCAGTAATATGGTAAAGGTGGCAGAGTCTGATGATAGGATAGGAATGGTAAATCCTGTAGGATCTAATATGAGTAACCTACAGCAGGTGAATCTGCAGTTTAACTCATTAGATGAAATGGAGGCCGAGGCTGGGAAGTTTAATGTTTCAGATCCTACCAGGTGGCAGGAGAGACTTAGACTTATCACGCTAGGTACACTTTATAAGAAAGAATGTCTTTATGCCATTGGCTGGCCAATAAGTGATGTGGGATTTTACCATGACTTTGGTGATGATGATATTACTTTTCGCGTAAGAAGAGCTGGATATAAGGCTATACTTGCCGGAGATACATGGATTCATCATAATCATGATTTCATACATAGTGAAGACCGGGATCCTGAGGAACTTAATAGGTCATTAAAAATCGGACGTCAGAATTTTAAAGACAAGTACTTTGGAATTGATGCTTGGGATGATGTAAATAACTTTATCCCTGAATATCTGAATGTTTTGAAACCAGCCAACAGTCAGACAAAAAGCATTCTTGGAGTTGATGTCAGATGCGGTACACCTATTCTTGAAATAAAGAACAGACTTAGGCTGTACAATATTTTTGACGCTGACTGTTATGCATTTACAAGATTAGGAAAGTATTTTATTGATCTTCAGACTGTCTGTGGAGCTGACCGAGTACATACCGGGAGTATTGATAGAGTCAAGGATTGTTTTGAGGAAAATTCCTTGGACTATATAGTCATAGGAGAAGATATAAATTCCTATCCTGAACCACTTAAACTGATCCAAGATGCCTACAGGCTGTTGAAGAGTGGCGGGCAGTTATTTGTATCTCTTAAGAATGTATATGATATTTTTACATTCTTAAATATCATTGGGAATGGCAGAAACAATAATCAACCTCATGTGGTCAATTACTCGATAGAACAGTTTATGAATGCTCTATTGCAGAATGGATTCAATACTCAGTACATAACAGCGAGACAGTACAACCTGTTGCCAGAAGCACAGAAGTATGTGAATGACTGTATGAGCCAGTTGGCAGGTGATGGTGCACAGGAGTCAGCTTTCAGGCTGATGGTTGACAGGTACTTTTTTGTGATAAACAAACCACAATGAGGACAATGGAATGATTAACGATATTAGAATAGAACACAATCATGATGACACTGAAGTAACTATAAAGAGTGGAAATTATAATAGACATCTGATCACTATAGGTCGTGGGTCCTATATAGTTCAGGCATATATGGACTATGGTGATTATAGGGCAAATATACTTATTGGAAGATACTGCTCTATTGTTAATTCTGCACAAAAGTTACACTAGTATCATCCTCGGGGTTATTCCCCGAGGAAAATCATTACCTCGTCAAGGCTTTTATTGCTTTTACGATACGC
>ONIH01000022.1 GCA_900317825.1 uncultured Lachnospiraceae bacterium
GAATTTCTTTTTGAAACTCTTTTGTGTCTGTCGCTCTCTCGCGACGACAATGAGTATTCTATCACGGTAACCCCTTGTCGTCAAGCGAATTTTGTTAATTTTTCGAAGTTGTAAAATTGTATCTATTTTTTATCAATTTCAGACATTTTACACAATTTTATCCACTGCTTCTTTTATGCCTTTTACCCCTATAAGCTCCACTCCTTCAGGTATCTCGTCAAGCCCCTTCAGGTTTGCATAGGGGAGGATCACCGTCTTTATCCCCATCTTCAGTGCTTCATTTATCCTCTGGCGGGCCATGCTTACTGCCCTGACTTCTCCGGAAAGACCTACTTCACCGAATACTATAAGGGAGTCAGGCAGCGGCCTGTTCTTATAGCTCGATACAAGGGCTAAGACTATACCCAGATCTATAGCGGGTTCATTTATGCGCATTCCTCCGGCGATGTTTATATAGGCATCCTGGTCTCCCATCATAAGACCCATTCTCTTCTCTATGACAGCCATCAGCAGATTTACCCTGTTATAGTCCATCCCGACTGCAGTCCGTCTCGGCATACCGAAGTTCGAGTGAGTAGTCAGGGCCTGGATCTCAAGCAGTATGGGACGGCTTCCCTCTATCGAGCAGGATATGACCGAGCCCGAGCTTCCCACTGCCCTTCCCTCCAGAAGGAACTCTGAAGGATTTTTTACCTCGTCGAGGCCGGTAGAACGCATTTCGAACACGCCTATCTCGTCTGTACTGCCGAATCTGTTCTTTACAGCCCGGAGGACACGGTAAGAAGCATGCCTGTCTCCTTCGAAGTAAAGAACTGTGTCAACCATATGCTCGAGGATCCTCGGACCAGCTACGGTCCCTTCCTTTGTCACATGGCCTACTACGAATATAGTGATATTCTCTTTTTTGGCAAGCTGCATCAGCGTACCGGTAGCATAGCGCACCTGAGCTATGCTTCCAGCTATGCCCGATGCTTCCTCTGAATACATGGTCTGGATAGAGTCTATGACTACGACTGTCGGCTTCGTAGTCTTTATGACCTGCTCTATTAGAGAGAGATCAGTCTCTGAAAGAACCTTCAGGGAATCAGTAAACTCGCCCATTCTCTGAGCGCGCATCTGTATCTGCCTTAAGGACTCCTCACCCGATACATAGAGCACGTCTACCTTATCCTGTGACAGGTTTCTCATGACCTGAAGCAGGAGGGTGGACTTCCCTATACCGGGGTCTCCACCTATCAGCACAAGAGACCCCTGCACTATGCCTCCGCCAAGAACCCTGTCCAGCTCGGACATATGCGTAGTCATTCTTTTTTCCTCTGAAACAGAAATTTCCGAGAGCGCCATAGGGCGCGCCTCGGAAACTTCACGAACAGAGACCTTTTTATTTTTGTCTGCACGGACCTCAGTCATCGTATTCCACTCATGGCAGGCAGGACACTGTCCCACCCACCTCGGAGATTCGTAACCGCAGTTCGAACAGAAGAATACACTTGTCTCCTTCTTTGGCATATCAGTCCTTTCTGATAGATACAGGCTTTGGCTTTCCATCGGAGAGATCAATGCTCAGGGTGATCTTTCCGCCGAGGTTGGTCTTCATGACCCCGTAGTCTTCGCCTGCTGCTGAAACCTGATACTCAGTCTCAGGTGAAAGGCCTACAGTGATGTCTGTATTCGCGTTGCCCTCTACCTGAAAGCTAAGGGAACTGTCATCATACTTCATATGTGATACCCTTGTCCCCGGCTCTGATTCATAGACAAACAGATCGTTCTTCTCGAGCTTTGTCGTAGTCTTGTAGCTCTTTACGTAGAGAAGGTCTCCCTTGTACTTGAAGTCCTTGACCTTCGTCTTCTCTTCAAGGGTATAGTCCCCGAAGCTGAGTGTTCCGTCTTTTTCACTGATGATCAGATCTTTTTGTGCCATTTTTTTCTCCTTCTACTTTTTTCAGTGAACTGTTAGCTTTACTAAATATTAGTTTATCATTTTTTACAGAAATAGTCACTACATCACCGGAGTTTATTTTTCCGGAAATGATGTCATCGGCTACCGGGTCTTCGATCTCAGACTGTATCTTCCTGCGAAGTGGTCTGGCTCCGAACTTCGGGTCATATGCCTTGTTCACGATCCACAGCTTAGACTGTCCAGTTGCCTTCAGCGTTATTCCTGTATTTGCCTTCAGGCGGTCTGAGACTTCGTTTATCAGAAGGGTGACTATCTTCGTCATATCCTTCTTCTCGAGTGACCTGAAGTAGATTATCTCATCTATCCTGTTTAAAAATTCAGGTCGGAAGGTTCTCTTCAGCTCTTCATCGACCTTCGTCTTCATCAGCTCGTACTGGTCTTTTTTGTCATCGCCGCTTCCGAAACCGAGACTCTTGTGGTCTGAAATATCCCTGGCTCCGGCATTCGATGTCATGATGATTATCGTGTTCTTAAAGTCTATGAGCCGTCCCTGGGAATCAGTAAGCCGTCCCTCGTCAAGTACCTGAAGCAGGATATTGAACACATCCGGATGGGCCTTTTCTATCTCGTCAAAAAGCAGGACGCTGTACGGATTCTGCCTGATCTTCTCGGAGAGCTGTCCGCCCTCTTCGTATCCTACATATCCCGGAGGCGATCCGATGAACTTGGAGACCGCATCCTTTTCCATGTACTCTGACATGTCGACTCTGATAAGCGATTTCTCGTCACCGAATACTTCCTTTGCCAGAGTCTGTGCCACAAGAGTCTTGCCTACTCCTGTAGGTCCGACAAAGAGGAAGCTTCCCATCGGCCTGTCAGGAGACTTGAGACCTGCCCTGCCACGACGTATTGCCTTGGAAACTGCAGTAACAGCCGCATCCTGGCCTATGACTTTTTTATGCAGAGTATCCTCGAGCTTTAACAGCTTCTTTGACTCAGAGCTGTTCAGGCTTCCGACCGGTATATGGGTCCAGTCGGAAACTATTCCGGCTATGTCAGTTTCCTCAAGAACAGGCATTTTCTCTTTTGACTTCTTTTCCGACTTTTTCTCCTCTTTCTTAAGAGCATCCTCATCGGCCAGGAGCTTCGTATGTGTCTCATTCGCCTTTGAAAAATCACCGGCTTTTAGAGCTTCCTCGAGCTCCTTCGAGAGGGTATTTTTCTCCTGTCTGAGTTCATAAGACTTACTGTTCCCACCAGCATTGTAGAGCCTCTTTCTGGCACAGGACTCGTCTAAGAGATCGATAGCCTTATCCGGCAGGAACCTGTCATGTATATATCTCTTTGAAAAATGAACGCAGGCCTTTATGGCGTCTTCGGTTATTTTTACATGATGGTGCTTCTCATATACGTCCTTTAAACCGTCTAGGATATGTATGGTCTGCTCCTCTGAAGGCTCCTCTACCATTACAGATAAAAATCTGCGCTCCAGGGCAGCATCCTTTTCGATTTTCTTTCTGTATTCCTTTATGGTCGTAGCTCCGATTATCTGAAGCTCACCTCTCGCAAGAGCAGGCTTTAGTATGTTCGCCGCGTCCATGGCACCTTCAGAACCGCCGGCTCCGATTATCATGTGGAGCTCATCTATGAAAAGCAGGACATTTCCGGCTGCTATGGATTCGTCTATGACGCTTTTTATCCTCTCCTCGAACTCGCCTCTGTACTTGGTTCCGGCCACCATTCCCGACAGATCAAGGGTCAGGATCCGCTTTCCGATAAGTGAAGAAGGCACGTTCTGGGAGACTATCTGCTCTGCTAAGCCTTCTACTATGGCTGTCTTTCCTACACCCGGCTCACCGATGAGACACGGGTTATTCTTTGTGCGGCGGCTGAGTATCTCTATGACTCTCTGAATCTCTTTCTCACGACCAATGACAGGATCCAGTTCTCCGTCTTCAGCTAAGGTAGTCAGATCAGTCGTAAACTCATCGAGTGCCGGATACTCTTCTTCCGAGACATTACCATGATTCGCGTAGAGAACCTGCCTGTAGGCGTCGCCCTCTTCTCCCATGGCTTTGAGGATACTATTAAAGATGGCATTTATATCTGCATTAAGAGATGAAAGTATCCTCGCAGCGCTCGAATCCGGCATACGAAGAATAGCCAGAACAGCGTGTTCTGTCCCGGCCTGATCCATTCCGCACATTCCGGCTATCGCCTGGATATTTGCCAGTAGCTGATTGTACCTCGGAGTCTCAGTGTCACCTGCTGAAGCGGCATTATGGTCTGTAAAGAGCATCATCTGCTCGATGACCTGACTTACCAGTTCTTCGGTGACTCCTGCTTCGTTTAAGATCTCACTGGCCAGATTCGGCGCAGTATGAAGAAGCCCCAGCAGCAGATGCTGGGTGCCTGTGTACTGTCCTTTTTCTTTAGATGCTTTTAGCGCATAATCTATAGCTTTCTGTAGGCTTTCTGTGTATTCCATAACCTTTCTTTCTAAAAATCAGAGATTATTCAGATCCTCGAGATGCAGCTTCTTCTCCGGAACGACCGGAGTCTTTGGCATCGTAAGCTTTTCCTCTTCTTTGAGCTTCTCATAGAGGGCATCTGTATCGTCTGGTTCGGTATTCTTACTCTTTTTCGTCTCCGGAGTCTTCTGAGTCTCGCTTACTCTCTCTTCCGTAGCCTCTTCGTCATCTTCTGATTCTTCGTCATCGTAGTACTCATACTCAGAAAAATGTATCCATAAAAGCCTTATCACCAGGATGATGATAATGGCTACCAGAACACCAATGATAGCTATGATCCTTCTGTCAGTCACCAGCTCTTTAAGTGACAGATCTGCTGATGAAAAAAATGGGTACTCCTGCTGTGCAGCGCTGTCTTCCTGTTCTGAGTTCTCTGAGACATCTGTTTTAGCATCAGAGACGTCTGTATCGTCATCCGGATCATTTGTAGAAACGCTTACTACCTTGTCAGTGTCTTCAGTATCTTTTGATTTTTTTTCTGTGGATTTATCAGCGTCTGTAGTTTTAGAAGATTTCTTTTCATTGGAATCCTCTGTCTTCGTCTCTGCAGTCTGCGGTTTTGCAGCCGCAGCTTCTCCGATGCTTATCATCGCAGAGCTTCTCGCGTACTGGTCAGATGATCCGACAAAACCTGCGCTTCCGGCCTTTTTTGCGGTAAAAGTAAAAGTAGCGCTCTTCGCGTTTATGGACAGGGTGTTTCCATCCAGTGAAGCCTGACCCTGGCTTTTAAGCGTGACCATCGTACCGTCATAGTGAAGTGAAAGATTCGAAGCAGAAGCTCCGGAAACCGTAACGGTGAACTCATCGCCTGCTTTTATATCTGACTTTGAAACAGAAAGCACTGTATTTCCAGCCCATGCACTCAGCGGCAAAAGCATGAGTACTGTCACTGCAATAGCCAGAAATCCGGTGATTTTTCTAATAGTATGCTTCATAAATACCTCCGTCCCTTTCTAAGTATAAAAGACTGTACTTTTATTGTCAAACCTAAAAGTGAAAGCGCCTCTTAAGCTCCTGTCTTGCCTTTGTGCCACCGAGTATAAGCCCGACAAGGAAAAGAAGAACAGATGAGATAAACGCTATCTCAGAGACGATCGGATCTGTGACCAGATCGTACTTCATAAAGACGAGTGGAAGAATAGCAAACGCTATAGAAAGCAGTGGAAGCCAGGTGTAGCTCTCCCACCTCCGGTGATTTATGAACATAGTGATGACTATCAGCACATTAAAGAGCAGAAGGGCTCCCGGAAGACAGTAGTTTAAGGACCACTTCCCGAATCCCGTAACTACATCGAGCATCACGACAAAAAGCAGAGCAAAAAGTATAGTTACCGATATCTTTGTGACTATATGCACATCCGGATTAAAGAACAGATAGAACTCTATAAAGATATACATAAGCGAGCTCACCGCTATGATAGACCACGGAAAGCCCTTGTTTATCACGTTTATCGCGGCGCAGAGGAAACTCCCTGACACGCATATCGTAAGCAGAAGCCTAAGGAAAAAAGTGATCCGTCTTCTCCTTGCGACTACATCCGGATAACCATTCCGCTCTACTATGGTGTCCGAGTCATCTTCTGACAGGACTCCGTAGCAAAGCGGGCAGACATCAGCCTTTGAGTCGAGTATTTTTATATGACAGTGAACGCATTTTTTACTCATAAAACACCCCGTTCGTTTCTATCGCCGCCTCGGCGCCAAGCTCTGATAATTTCCGTAAGAACTCCATGATAAGCGACGTATCACTGAAGGCTGTCGAAAATGACAGAGTCAGCACATCCTGAAATGACGCGATCCCGAGCTTCAGGCCCTGTCCCTTTGAAAAAGACAGAAAGCACTGGAAACTCTCGATATACATAGCATAATCATCAGGAACCTTTACCTGTCCCATATTTGTCACGGTAGTGGTGTTTGCGACAGCACTCCTGCCGTATATAGCTCGAAGTCCGATATTCTTAAATACGAGAGGCACTGTACGCGCCAGAAGGATCTGCTGTCCAGACACATTAAATGAAAAGATAGACTCAAGATTATCTTTAGTGATCTGCTTCCGTAGGCTCTCCTTCGCTATCCCGACTATCTCCTCAAAGCCGTAGTCCGGCTTAGTCGGGATAAACTCCGCTGACACCATCACGAAAAAATTCTTCGTGGTGATAGAATCAAAGTACGGACGCAGGTTCACCGGCACTGCGACTCTGACCGGTCTCTTTTCAGAAACTCCCGACTTATACGCCTTATAGGTACTGTACATAAAAAGTGCCACCATCAGCTCATTTATCGAAGCGCCATAGGAATGGGCGATTTTTTTAACAGCTGCCACAGACAGATGCGCATTTACGACACCGAACCCGTGGAACGGGAGCTTCTCGCCCTTTATAAGGAAAGCCTTTTTTACGGCGTAAGCGTAAGTAAACTTCTCGGGCTTCCTGTAGTTCCTAATAAAGCTGTCATCACGGTTTACAGAAGTGCCCTCAGAAAGCATCCCCTTTCTTTTCTCCATCAGCTTCTCGTGCGAAAGCCTAAGATACGCAAAAGTCAGCTCCTTCAGGAATTCGAAGCCTCCTGTGCCGTCTGCCAGCACATGAAAGACCTCGAGGTTTATCCTCCTGTCAAAGTAGGTGACCCTGAACAGATAGCTGTTATTTTCATTTGTCCTCGTGGAACGGCATGGATAGGTGCTCTCCTCCTCTACTTTCGGGACAGGCTTATCATTCTCCTCGAGATAGTACCAGAAAAAACCCTTTCTGAGCCTCTGTTTGAATCCCGGAAATCTTCCGAGCACAAACTCCAGAGCCTCCTGAAGGATATCCCCTATGACCTTTTCCTTGAGCACGACTGCCAGCCTGTAGGTGTTCGTCATGCTGTCATTTGCTATGGCTGGGAAAAGTATCGCTGAATTATCCAGTTTTTCCCAGTGCGTAATGCTATGTGACATTTTTTCTCCAAAACTTAAAAAGAGGCCGCTCCGTAAGGAACGGCCCGTATTCATTCAAAAAATCAGACTGAAGTATTATAACTCGAAGCTGCTGAAGCTGCATAGCTTCCGCTCGATGTGTATGTGCCATTCGATGCTGCTGAATTAGCATAATAATTCACGAGTGAAGTATAGGTAGCAGCTCCTGTGCCATAGCTTCCGCCATTTGAAAATACTGCCTTTACCGTATCATTCGTAGCAGTCTTTAATGTGTCTGCATTCACTGCCAGCTTACCCTTGTCGTCTATAGTGATACCGATGTCTGCCAGTTCATCCTTCGACCTCTCAGTGAGATCCATCAGGTTCTTAGTATTTGCAGATACACCGCTTGCCATAGTCTTCTTCGAAGCATCGACAAGGCTGTTATATGACTTCACATAATTCTGTACAGCTGCCTGAACCTTATCATTTATAGCCTGGCTGCCGCTCGTATCTGTGGTATCATCTCCGTCAGTAGCTGTCTGAGACACAGCATCTGTATATGACTTCTGGTTCATCAGAGTGTTAAGCGCCGTAGTGACATTCTTCGCTGCAGAGCTGGTATTCCCGGCATTCTGAAGAGACTGCTTCTCATAGGAAGTCATCGAAGATGCTGACTTCGATGTAGATGAAGATGTCGTATCAGTCGTCTGTACGTGGCCGGACACATTCTCTAATACATCGTATCCTTTGGTTTTCGTCGCAGACGTAGCAGAAGAAGTGGATGGTGCTGCAGAGGTTCCGTTTGAAAACTGACTGTAATACTTCTTTAATAATCTGCCATAGTTTCCGCTCTTTATGTTACTCCATTCAGAAGCCATGGAATAAATGCTGGATGCGGCACTTGATGAGCCGCCACCAAAGATCGTAGAATAAAAGCTCGTCTGAAAACTCATAATCTGCTCCTTTCTTACTCCAGAACTACTCCTTCACTAATTATATCGGTTAGGAATCTGCCAGTCAATAGGCTCTATTCCATTTTTTTCTAAAAATTCGTTACATTTGGAGAAATGCCTGCATCCGAAGAAACCGCGGTAAGCCGAGAGCGGACTAGGGTGCGGTGCCTCAAGCACCAGATGCTTCGGGTTCTTTACAAGCGGTGCCTTTGACTGGGCATTTGAACCCCAGAGCATGAACACCATAGGTCTGTCACAGGCTTCTACAGCTTCAAACGCTGCATCCGTAAACTCCTGCCAACCGATAAGCTTGTGGCTGTTCGCCTGATGTGCCCTGACCGTGAGAACATTGTTCAGAAGCAGAACTCCCTGCTCAGCCCATTTGACAAGGCAGCCATTGTCAGGAATGTAGCAGCCAAGGTCATCGTGCAGCTCTTTATAGATATTCTGAAGAGACGGTGGGATATCTACATCCGGCTTTACCGAAAAAGCCAGTCCCTGCGCCTGTCCCGGCTCATGGTAAGGATCCTGTCCGATGATCACGACCTTTACTTTATTCAGCGGAGTCAGGTGAAAAGCGTTAAATATCTCATCTGAAGGCGGATACACCACATGCGTGGCGTACTCCTGCTTTATCGTATCGTAGAGTTTTTTATAGTAAGGCTTACCGAACTCTCCTCTGAGAGCCGCAAGCCAGTCTCCATCAAGTCCTGCCATTATATTCTCACCGGGATATCGTTGTCCTTTAAATACTTCTTCAGATCCATTATATCGAGCTCGTGGTAATGAAAAAGTGAAGCTGCCAGAGCTGCTGATGCATGTCCCATGTCAAAAGCAGCCTTAAAGTCCTGCTTTGAACCTGCTCCGCCTGAAGCTATGACAGGGATTGGGACTTCATCGGCTATCTTTCTCGTAAGTGGAATGTCGTATCCTGCCTTTGTCCCATCACAGTCCATGCTCGTAAGAAGGATCTCTCCGGCTCCGAGCTCGTAGGCTTTTCTTGCCCAGCTTACTGCATTGAGGCCTGCGTCCTCTCTTCCGCCGTACTTAAAGGCGTGCCAGGTGCCATCGATCATTTCCTTGGCATCTATCGCAACTACAACACACTGTCTTCCGAACTTCTCTGCTGCCTCGCTGATAAGAGAAGGATTCTCTATGGCTGACGAGTTGATCGATACCTTGTCAGCTCCTGCACGTAGGATCTCGCGGAAGTCATCGACAGTCCTTATACCGCCTCCGACTGTAAACGGGATAAAAACCTGTGAGGCAACTCTCTCGACCATATCTACCACTGTGTCCCTGTGGTCGCTTGACGCCGTGATATCCAAGAAAACCAGCTCATCTGCTCCAGCCTTGTCATAGGCTTTCGCAGCTTCGACCGGGTCTCCGGCATCTGTCAGATGTACGAAATTTATTCCTTTGACTACCCTGCCGTCCTTTACATCCAGGCAGGGAATAATTCTCTTGGTAAGCATCTCTAAATCTCCAGAAAATTCTTAAGGATAGCAAGTCCAGTTTCTCCGCTCTTCTCCGGATGGAACTGTGTCGCAAAGATATTTCCGCTCTCGACTGAAGCGTCAAAAGTGAGACCGTAATCACAGGTCGCCGTGACTATGGACGGATCATCCGCTTTCAGGTAGTAGGAGTGAACGAAATACACGAAGCTGTCCTCCGGTATCCCTTTAAAAAGCCTTCCCTGTCTCGGGAAGCTGATGCTGTTCCATCCCATATGAGGGACCTTGAGATCCTCCCTATCCGGAAATCTGATGATGTGTCCAGAAAGAAGTCCAAGTCCCCTGACACCTTCTGATTCTTCGCTGTCGTCAAATAAAAGCTGAAGCCCTAAGCAGATGCCAAGAAAAGGAATGTCCTTCTTCTTTACTTCTCTAAGCACATCCACGAGGTGCCTGTCGTTTAAGTGTGACATGCAGTCACCGAAAGCTCCGACTCCCGGGAGTATCACATGGTCTGCCTTAAGTATCTGCTGACTGTCATCTGTGACTATACAGTCCTTTCCGAGATACTTTACTGCCTTTTCTACACTTCTGATATTCCCCGCGTCATAATCAACTATTGCTACCATCTGAGAGTGTAAAACCTTTCTGCTTCAGTACTTCGTCAATCTGCTTCGTGTATTCTTCTCTGTCCTTTATCTGAGACAGCTTCTGTGCATCAGCATCTGTCATCTCAAACTGCTCCGAAAGAGCATCCTTTATCCTCTTACCGTAATCCTCGTAGTATGACTTTATATCGAGCTTTGAAGCCCTGTCAGCATTTTTCTCGTAGATAGCGTTTCCTCTTACGAGAGCGTCAAGCGCATAATCGTACTGCTTTCTCTTCATCGCGCCCTCATAAACAGAGTACTTTACAGAAAGCTCACCGGCTAACTTCGCGCTCTCGAGCATCTTCTTCTCCTGAGCTGACAGCTTATCCTCGTCCTGCCCGGCCAGCTGACCGTATACATCGATGTAGTTCTGCTGAGAATACTGACTGAGGAGCGCCTTCTTCTGCTGTGACTGCGGCAGAACACTCACGCCTACATAGATCAGTGCAAAAAGTGAGATAGCCAGGAAAGCAAATACGCCGATGACTTTTCCAGGGATAACAGGAGAATTATCTACCGGCTTCGGTTTCTTAGGCTTCTTTTCCTTTACCTTTTTCTCCTTAGGCGGCTTCTTCTCCTTTTCCTTTTTAGGCTTTTTCTCTTTCTTTTTCTTCTCCGGCTTCTTCTCCTCCTCAGCTATGTCTGCGAGAAGTCCTTCATCCTCAGCAGCCAGATCACCGGCGGAGTCGTCGTGCTCTCCGATGATATCGCTTCTGTTTACCTTTTCGTCGTCTTCTTTATCAAAAATGCCCTTGAGCTTCTCGATAAGTCCTGCGAGGAAGCCTTTTTTCTTAGTACCGTTCTCTGGTGCGCCTTCAGTGTCGGCTTCAGCCTTCTTCTGGTCGGCTGCTTCGTCACTCATCAGATCTCCGCCATCGAGGTCAGGAACTGCCGACTCGGCAGAGCTCTCGAACGCATCACTGCTCTCTGGAAGAACTGTGCCATTCTCATCGGCATCGAGCATATCACCTATGTCTGTAAGTTCTCCGTCTCCAGCCAGCATATCCGATAAGTCATGACCATCACCTGACTCATCCATCAGGTTCACGTCCTTCGCGCTAGTATCTGAGAAGTCATTGCTGTCGAAATCATCGAGTGAAAACTCCGGCTGTAAGAAAGGATCGTCTTCTGCAGGATTCTTCTTTTTCTCTGGTTCAGGCTTTGGCTTACTTTTTTTCTCTGCTGCCTTTTTCTTCTCAGCCTGGGTATCTATGTCATCCTCTATAGGAGCCTTCTGCTTTTCCTCTGGAAGAATACTCTCTCCTGCCTTTTCCTTAGCGTTTGAAACAATGGATTCGATGCTGTCCATCAGGTCATCCTTCGGGCTCGTATCATCAGCCTTCTCAGGCTCTCCAATGCTCGAAAAATAAGGGCTTACGTCATCGCCATCCGGCAGGCTGCTTTCTGTGTGATCTGAAGAGTCTGTCTTTTTCTTCTTCGGTTTACTGTCACTGTCTTCCGAATCGTCGAGTGACTGCTCGAACTCTGCTAGGAAATCATCCTCTGAAAGAGCCCTCTTCAGGTTCTTCCTCGAACCGTTCGATTCACTGACATCCGAAAGACCTGTCTTTTCTACAAAGTCATCATCCGGTCCTATGTCGCGTCTTCTGGCTGCCCTGTCCTGAGCTTTTTTTGTATTTTTTTCATAAGATGAATCCACTTCATCCTGAGCTTTGTTTATCGAATCTAAAAGCCCGTTTAAGATGTCCTCTGTGTCTGGCAAAATGGACCTCCCTCTAAACACATAATAAGGCCACATGAACCTTTCGCTTCATATGGCCTGTAACTGCATGCGTTATTATATCAGAATTCTTTGGCTTTTCTGGCAGCCTCGTACTTATCTACAAGCTCATCGATAGCATCGACCAGTTTCCCGATCTCCGGTTTGGTAAGCTGTGCATCAGCTCCTACGCTCTCACCCTTGCGGCGGATGTCGTCATTTATCAGTGAAGAGAAGATGATGACAGGGATGTGTTTCAAGCTGTCGTCGTCTTTTACGAGCTTGCAGAGACGGTGACCATCCATTTTTGGCATCTCGATATCTGTTACTATGCAGTGAACATCGTCGAGGGTGGTTCCCTTCTCCTTCATATCCTGGAGCTTGTCCCAGGCTTCCTGTCCGTTTGCGTTTACGTTCAGGTTCGTATATCCGGCTTTCTTCAGGCATTCTACAATGAGCTTTGACAGAAGCGGCGAATCCTCAGCTATCATGATAGGAGACTTCGATCTGTCTCTGTTCTTATCCTCAGGTCTCTCGTCCATCTCTGATACGTTAAGGGCTGTAGCAGGGTTTATCTTTGAGACTATCTTCTCGAAGTCCAGGATGACTACGAGATGATCATCGAGCTTTATGACTCCTGTAGCAACTCCGTTCGCCTCGGATGAGATCGTGGAATCCGGGGTGTTTATGTCTTCCCAGGATACTCTGTGGATTCCGAGAACCTGGTCTACATGGAAGGCAGTATTTAAATTATTGAAATTCGTGATGAAGAAGAGTCCTTCGTTATCCGGGTCATCCGGGTAGCCGAGACATTTCCTGAGGTTGATCACCGAAATGATCGTATCCCTCGGCATGAAGATACCTTCTACAAAAGGATGTGAATTCGGTACCGGCGTAACATGCTGATAATTCAGGATCTCTATGATCTTCGCTACGTTGATGCCGTAGTAGTTATCAGCTACCTTGAACTCAAGGATCTCTAATTCGTTTGTTCCTGACTCTAGTAAGATATTTGTATCCATCTCTTCTAACCTCCCTGGTCTTTTATCGCTGTTTCGACAGATCAGTATTTATCCGGACTGTGGTGTCACCCTTTTTCACGGTGTAGACCACTTTTGATGTATCCTTAATAGTTCCTTTAGGGAACTGAAAAAGCATTATCAGATTCTTACTCTTCTTACCCTTTAATGTCCCCTGGTAGGTCGTCAGATCATTCAGAAGAAGTGTCATGTCCGCGTTCACAGACTCCTTACCGTAAGAAGCCTGAAATGTCAGCTTCTGTGAAGGAATGTCGACTTTATTCTTCTTCGATGAAGTGTTCTTAGCCTTAAGTCTTACGACGAGAAGCTCATTTCCTTTGTCAGGTGTCAGATCATAGACGTCGTTTGAATTATAGCCACCTGCTGTCTGAGCATCTCTGTATAAAAATGATACTCCTTTGATCCCGATGGCTTCGGTAAAGGTCTTCGTGACTTCCTGCTGCTCTGCTTCAGTATCAGCTGTCTTCGTGTCAGAAGCATCAGTATCGGCTGAAGTGCTGCCATCAGATGCCGCTTTAGAAGTATCAGCTGCCGGAACCTGCTTAGATTGAGAAACTGTAGTAAGTCCGGCTGAAGCAGAATCATCGTACTTCGATACAATCTGTGCGCAGTAAGCTGCGAACTGATCCTGTTCATCCTCTTTTAATCCAGTGACCTGATAGGCGCATCCTGAAAGCATGACTGACATGCCCAAGGCCATCGCTGTCACATAAATCCCTTTTCGCATATCATTAGCCTTTCACAAATCAAACTACCACATATAATAGTACCATTAACAGAGACAAAATTCAAACATTTTATTATCATTTGTCGAGGTCAAAGTAAAATTCCACACCATTCGTATGATTTTCGACACCGCACTCCTTGTGAAGGTCATCCATTATGGCCTTTACTATCGAAAGTCCTATGCCGCTTCCGCCGTATTCGCGGGTCCTCGCTTTGTCGACCTTGTAGAATTTTTCCCAGAGATGTGGGATTGACTCTTCAGGTATCGGATTTCCGGAATTAAATACAGAGATCCGGTAATCCTTTTCCCGCTCGGTGACCTTTACCTCGATCTTCTTCTCGTTCTCACAGTAATGTATCGCATTTGAAAAATAGTTCGTGATGACCTGCTCTGTAAAAAAAGGATCAGACCATACATAAGCCGGACCATTGTGGATAAACGATACGGTAATGCCGTTTTTGTTCGTTAAGATACTGTTCGATCTGATGACACCGCTTATCACTTCCGTCACATCGAACCTCTCGAGGTTCATTATCTTCTCCCCGTACTCGAGGTGGCTTAAGTCCAGAAGCTCTTTTACTATACGGTTCATCTTCTCAGCTTCATCGATTATGACGTCACAGTAATACTTCCTGTCTTCAGCATTATCATCTGCTACTGCATCCGAAAGTCCCTCTGCGTAGCCCCTGATAAGGGCGAGCGGAGTCTTGAGCTCATGTGAAACACTCGATGAAAATTCGCGGCGCATTTTTTCATTTTCTTCACGGAGATCTAAGTCTCTCTGCAGATCAGCATTTGCCTGCCGCAGTTCCTGAATGGTCTTTTCAAGTGCTTCGGAAAGCTCATTCATGTGTATTCCGAGATCGTCTATCTCATTCGGTTTTTTGCCTGGCACATACTTTGCCTCGAAATCGAGCTCAGCCATCTGCTTACTCAGCTTAGTGAGTTTTACTACAGGCTCTGTGATCCTGTGGCTGAAGAAAATAGAAGCGCACCAGGCTCCACAGACTGCTATGATCCCGGCTACAATAAGCACTCTGCTCGTAAACTGGGCCGACTGCCTGAGTGAGCCGAGTCCTGACCTGATGAGGATCAGGTTCGAATCTGGAAGGGTTCCCCAGAGGGCTAAAAACTCAGCGCTTACCTGCGGATCCTTTAGCTTCAGGATCGAGTAGTCAGACGAAGTCTTTATCAGCTCCCGGCTGTTCTGATCTCTCGATAGCATGGATCTGTACAGCTGCGTGATCATCATGGCATTGGAGCCCTGTGAAGAGCGTACTACTTCTCCTGACGGAGTACAGATAAGCACCTGTAGGTTCTCATTCGAGCACAGTGTCTCGAACTGATCGTTATAGCTGTTATCGTAGAGAGTTCCTTTGTCTGAACCGTCAGAAAAAGTCTTGTAAGCCTTTTCCAGGATATTTTCCCTTCTGATAACAGCAAACTTCATCATAAACAGCCAGTTTAAGACAAAGCTAAGGAAAATGGCCCCAAAAGCTATAAGGACCATATATCCTGTGATCTGGCTGCTTAGTTTGTATTCTTTGTTTTTTTTAGTTACTTCGCGTACTTGTGACATTTATGTGCTTTGCAGTATTTCTGCGCAGTCGGGTCTGTAGGGTCCCAGGTATGCCATGAAGGAAGCTTTTCGATAACCGGCTTACTGAATGGCTCATATCCTGTCGAATTCGTTATCTCAACTGTAGTCCCCACTTTACAATGATCATAGATCCACTTTGCAGAACCTGCCTGAAGCCTGATGCAGCCATGAGAACAGGTCGTTCCAAGGTTATTGTAGCCTCTTACAGACATCGTGTTGTTACTGTTATGCTGGCTTGAAAAAATTGAGTGGAAGTAAATCCCATTGCTTGCGACCTTTGAGCACCACTGTCCCCAGCATGGTCCCATCAGCTCATGCCATCTCATCTGTGCTAAGATATGATGAGTGCCTACCGGAGTAGCATAGCCCGGAGAGCAGATAAAAGCTCTCAGTGGATAGAGTTTCCCGTCACGCACGCCGTATGCTGTCACATACTGTTTAGCCTTGTTTACATACATGACATACTTTTGAAAGCTGTCCTCATCGACGTACTTCGTCGGGTCTTCTACCATAGAACCGTCAGCATACTGGTAGAGAACGAGAGTCTTTCCGTACACTGCGGATTTTTTGTCTGTGATCTTCTTTGTGACTGGGCTTACTGCTACTTTTACACTGACCGACTTAGTGTACGCGCCGTAGTAGGTCTTTCCATCAGCCTTATAGTAGGTTCTTACCCTGTAGGTGTTCTTTCGCCTGCTCGTCGTATTAGTGTCGGTATAAGAGGTCTTGCCCGTCTTCTTCAGTGTTGCTCTTCTAACCCACTTGCCGGACTTATTCTTCTTATAGACTGCGTAACCCGATATCTTTCCGGCTTTCTTGTGGGAGATAGTCAGCTTTACATCCGCCTTTACCGGCTTTGCGGAGATAACTGCCTTCGATACTGTAAGGCCTATCTTCACATGGACTGAAGATGAATACTTACCTGATACGGTCTTTCCTGACTCGTCCTTATAGTAAGCACGTGCTCTGTAAGAATAGCTCTTCTTATACTTTACCTTTGTATCCTTAACGGTAAAAGTGCCTCTCTTCGTGTTCTCTTTATAGAGCTGCCATTTGCCTGAGCCAGTCTTTTTATAGATCTGGTATCCGGTTATGTGGTTTCCGGTCTTTCCATCAGTGTGGCTTACGGTAAGTCTTACGCTCTTATTATCCTGCTTTGCGGATATATGAGCTCTGACTATAGAGCCTCCTGTCACTGCTATAGCAGAACCGGATGCCGCAATACTGCTTCCGGATGCAGCCGATGCTTTTACACTTTTTACTTCTCTGGTCGGAGCATCTGTGTATGCAAATGCCGGGACCTGTGGTACGGTAAGCAGTACTGCACCCGCCAGAATAAGCGTTACAGCCTTTTTTAACTTACTGAACATTTATTTATCCTCCACTTCGAATTTATATCCCATACCCCAGATGGTATGGATGTAATTGCCGCAGCCTCCGAGCTTGCTGCGGAGCTTTTTTACATGGGTGTCTATAGTCCTGGCATCACCGAAATAATCATAGTCCCAGACGCTGTTCAGGATCTTCTCCCTGGAGAGGGCAATGCCTTTGTTACGCATAAAATAAGCCAGGAGGTCGAATTCCTTGACCGAAAGAGTCACATCCCTGCCGTCTGCCGTTACTGTGTGGGCGTTCTCGTCGAGAGTTATCTTTCCGCAGGTCATCTTGCCGTTGTTCTCACCGAGAGAACCTGTACCACCCTCACCTCTGTTTATGATCGCCTTTACCCGGGCCACGAGCACCTTCGGTGAGAATGGCTTGGTCACGAATTCGTCGGCGCCTGCCGTAAAGCCCTCAAGCGCGTCCTCTTCCTCGGACTTTGCTGTAAGTATGATGACCGGAACCTTTGACTTCTCACGGATTTTCTTTAGAGCACCGTAGCCGTCGAGCTTCGGCATCATCACATCCATAATGATCAGGTCTGTATCCGGATTCAGGTCGAACTGGGCTAAAGCCTCCAGTCCGTCAGCAGCTTCTATGACTTCGAAGCCGTCCCTCCTCAGGTAGTCCTTGATCAGTTTTCTCATTCTGCTTTCATCATCTGCTATCAGTATCTTTTTTGCTGCCATTTGAAAAATCCCCGTTCTTTAGTCTCTGTTCATCTTCAAGTAACTTTTCTTCTCTTTCTTTGACTTCGTCTTCCCTTTTCGTGAGACTCTCGTCCCAGTCTGCGTACTGGTTCTCGACCTTTTCCTTGTAGTCCAGGATAGTCAGGTTATTCGATGTAGCCGTGAGCACGAACATAAATACCACACACGCCAGAAGCAGTATCGTAAAAGGAAGCAGTACATGGAACTTCCTCTGCCACTTGAGCTTCTGGGTCTCATTCTCAGTGTCCTTTACTTCCTTCGCATCAGCCACAGGTATCAGCGGGATGTCCGCGTTATCTACCGTGTCATCTGCTATCAGCATCCGCTGCAGCTCTTTTAAAAATGAATAGCCGACAGCCGTGTCGAACACGTGCTTATCTATAAGTCCCTTATATGCCTCAAGTATCTGCTTTGCATTCATATGAGACAGCTGGTTCTTAAGATATGAGACAGCATTTATCTCTTTTTTTGCTTTTTCAGCTACGACTTCATCAGAAAAAATAAAGCCGCCAGCCTCGAGATTCTTCTGTTCTGGCATACTTCTCCTTTCCGCATACCTGTCTATAATAACAGTCTTTGGCATTTTTTACAAGAAAAAAGAGCTCTCTGAGACGCATTCAGAGAACTCTTTTCTTTAGTTTCTTAATTCTTTAAAAAATCAGAGCGGGTAAGCTTTGTTCTTTGTATCAGCCTTTGCAGGGTCTACCTTTGTCTGCTGGGCTTCACGATACTTGAAAAACTCCTCAGCTACCTGTGGGAACAGTGCATAGGTCAGGACATCCTCATCCTGCTGCTTGTACTGTGCCATCTGACTCTCGATATCCTTAAGCTGTGGCTTGATAAGGTCTGCAGGTCTGCAGGTAATGGCATTCTTAGCCTCATCGCCTAAGCACTTCTTTACAACTTCAGGATTGAACGGCTCCTCGGTCTTACCGTACCTGCCAAGAAGGAGATCCTTTGACTGCTGTGTCACAACCTTGTATCTCTCACCCATAAGTACGTTGAATACAGCCTGTGTGCCAACGATCTGTGAAGAAGGTGTAACGAGAGGAGGATTTCCGAAGTCCTTACGAACCCTAGGTACTTCCTCAAGAACCTCCTGGAGCTTGTCTTCCTTATGCTGGTCTTTGAGCTGACCGATAAGGTTTGAAAGCATTCCGCCCGGAACCTGGTACAGAAGAGTCTTGATATTTACTCCGAGGACCTTAGTGCTCATACGGCCGTTGTCTAAGTACTTCTGTCTGATCGGTGCGAAGTAGTCAGAGATCTGTGAAAGAAGGTTCATATCAAGGCCTGTATCATAGTCAGTATCCTTGAATGCCTCTACCATAACCTCTGTAGCCGGCTGAGATGTGCCAAGAGCGAACGGTGAGATAGCTGTATCGATGATATCTACTCCAGCCTCTACTGCCTTCATGCATGTCATTGAAGCGACACCTGAAGTGTAATGGTTATGAAGCTCGATAGGGATAGAAACAGCTGACTTAAGAGCTGGGATAAGCTCTGCTGCCTGCTTTGGAACTAAAAGTCCTGACATATCCTTGATGCAGATAGAATCAGCACCGAGTGACTCAGCTTCCTTTGCCTTCTTTACCCAGTACTCTGTAGTGTACGGATCACCGAGGGTAAAAGAGAGAGCGATCTGAGCATGTCCGCCCTCTTTCTTTGCTGCCTTGACTGCTGTCTCGAGGTTCCTCATATCGTTTAAGCAGTCGAAGATACGGATGATGTCGATTCCATTTGCGATAGACTTCTGAACGAAATACTCTACGACATCATCAGCATAAGGCTTGTATCCGAGGATATTCTGTCCACGGAATAGCATCTGAAGCTTAGTGTTCTTGAATCCGGCACGAAGCTTTCTGAGTCTCTCCCACGGATCCTCATGAAGGAAACGCAGGCAGGCATCGAATGTAGCACCGCCCCAGCACTCTACTGCGTTGTATCCGACTTTATCCATCACAGGAACGATCGGAAGCATTTCCTCAGTTGTCATTCTTGTAGCGATAAGAGACTGGTGTGCATCACGGAGCACTGTCTCTGTTATCTTTAATGGTTTCTTAGCCATAGTTTACATTTCCTCCTTATACACCAAAGATAGCCATGAATACACCGGCTGCGACTGCTGTTCCGATAACACCTGCTACGTTAGGTCCCATAGCATGCATCAGAAGGAAGTTCGTAGGGTCTGCCTCTGCACCAACCTTCTGTGAAACTCGAGCCGCCATAGGCACCGCGGAAACGCCCGCAGAACCGATCAGAGGATTTATCTTTCCGTGTGTAGCCTTACACATAATCTTTCCTACAAGGATACCTGAAGCTGTAGCTACTGCGAATGCTACTAGTCCGAGTACGACGATCTTCAGAGTAGATGCATTGAGGAATGCCTCTGCAGATGTAGATGCTCCGACTGAAGTACCGAGCAGGATAACTACGATATACATCATGGCATTCTCTGCTGTCTCTTTCAGCTGTCTTACTACTCCACACTCCTTGAAGAGGTTTCCGAGCATCAGCATACCTACGAGAGGAGCTGTGGTAGGAAGGATAAGACATACGATAACGGTAACGATGATCGGGAAGAGGATCTTCTCGAGTTTGCTTACCGGACGAAGTGTCTTCATGTGTATCTTTCGCTCTTCCTCTGTAGTCAGAGCCTTCATGATAGGCGGCTGGATGATAGGAACGAGTGACATATACGAATATGCCGCCACTGCTATAGGTCCCATCAGCGCCGACTGCCCTAATTTTCCAGCAAGGAAGATAGATGTAGGTCCATCTGCTCCTCCGATGATAGCGATAGCTGCTGCTGCCTTATCTGAAAATCCGAAGAGTATAGCGAGCAGATAAGCCATGTAGATACCGAACTGGGCTGCAGCTCCCAAGAGGAATGAGATAGGGTTTGCGATAAGAGGCGAGAAGTCTGTCATCGCTCCGACTCCCATGAAGATAAGTGACGGAAGTATCGACCACTCATCAAGCTGGAAGAAGTACCAGAGCAGTCCGCCAGTGCCATTGCTAGTCTCCTGAGGACTCGCAATGATATCAGGATAGATGTTCACCAGAAGCATTCCGAATGCGATAGGCACCAGAAGCAGAGGCTCAAAATCCCTTGCGATGGCCAGATAAAGGAAAACACAGGCCACGAGTATCATTATGAAGTTTCCTACAGTAAGATTCGCAAATGCCATCTGATGGAGCAGATTGCCCATCGTCTGTGCAATATAGTCCATTTATTGAATCCTCCTTAGAATCAGTCCTCGTTCATCGTAGCAAGAAGATCTCCTGTATCTACAGCATCTCCTTCTTTGCACTCTATTGAAGCAACTGTACCTGCCTTAGGAGCAACTACAGGTGTCTCCATCTTCATGACTTCGAGGACTACGACAGGATCGCCCGGCTTTACCTTTGTGCCAGGCCTAGCTGCGATCTTGAATACCTTACCCTGTGCTCCGGCCTCAATACGAAGGCTTCCCTGTGTTCCGTTTGATGCAGGTGCTGCTGCCTTTGGAGCTGCCGGTGCCGGTGCTGCTGCTACAGGAGCTGATGCAGAACCGCCTTTCTCCTCTACGGATACGTCATATGACTTGCCATTTACTGTAATGGTATAATTTTTCATGATATTTTCCTCCTGATCAATATCTTCTCTTGATAGAACGCACCACGCTATAAGTTCTTCTGTGTTCTCCTCTTCTGCTGCTGATGTACTTACAACCTCAGCTGCCTGTGTCTCAGGAACTGCCGGAGCATTCTTTGCTTCGAGCTTCTTCTGGATATAAGGGATGATCCTGAGGCAGTAGATAACGAGGCAGATAAGAATAAGAACCGTGAATACCGTAACCATACCCATGACTACGTTCAGTGCTGCCTTACCCATGGTCTCGCCGAGCGAGTATACAGGATTGAAGTTAATCGAAGTAGGCTTGCTCATATTATAGGATTTGAAAACCATAACGAGCTGAGCATCACGCTTCTCATACTTCATAGTAAGTGTAGTCGTGATATTCTTTCCGGCCTTGTCGACCTTGAAGCCTTTGTAGTCCTGAAATGATCCGAGTTCCGGAGTATTATCAACGAAGTTCTTGAACATCGTCTCGTACATCTTCAGATCATCGCTGTCAGGATCTGCTTCAGCCTGCTTCTTATAGCTCTCATAGTACTGCTTTAAGTCACTGCTTGAAAGAGAAACTACCTGACTTGCCAGATTTTCTGAAATAACCTCGAGTTCTTCTGAAGTCTTTCCGCCGTATGTCTCATTCTTTGTAGAACCGCATGAAGCGAAGAGGCAGAGGCAGGCAACCAGAGCAAAAATAACACTTATTTTTTTCTTCATCAGATTACCTCGCTTACTTTGTGACATGCTTTCTGTACGCCTCATCGACTTTCTTTGTGAAAAGCACTTCAAATGCATCGATCAGATACTTTCTGACATCTGCTGCATTTACGAATCTGTCAATAACACCGCGTCTTGCAGCATTTGCTGAGCCTGATACCTTTGCCTCGAAATCAGAAGCTGAAACTCCTGTGATCTTCGAAGCGAGCTTTGAATCCATAGGTCCGATCTCTGCATCTGAGAATGCGAATACGATATCAGCGCCTGTAGAATGGCTTCCCATAAGGAGAGGTGCTGTCGTGTAAGCCTTTGCTACTACGGCTACCTTTGGTACTGTAGCTCCTGAGTAAGCGTTGATAAACTCAGCTGATGCACAGGCTAAAGCTGCCTCTGCGTGTACTGTAGTCTCGAATCCTTCGGTCTTTACCAGAGAAAGTACCGGGATATCGAAAGCGTCACAGAACTTCACGAAGTCTGCAGCTTTGTTTAAAGCCTTAGGTGAAAGTCTGTCATCGAACTCCTCGTCGCCTGACTTCGTAGTATTGCCGAAAGCTCCGACTGTCATACCATCGAGCTTTATGAATCCGCAGGTCATATCCTTTGCGAACTCACCCTTTACCTCGATAAAGAGCTTTCCGTCAGATATCTGTGTAAATACTTCCTTTGCGTCCTGATATGAAGCACCAGCTACATCTGCTGCTCTGTTCAGGTCATCTGTACACTCGTCTACGCATCCCTCTTCGATGTTGCTTTCCGGAAGGATAGGAACAAGTGCTCTGATAGAAGTGAGGACATCTGCCTCTTTACCTGTACCGTCGATACCGCCGGCTACAGTGCTTCTGAAAGCGTATGCAGAAGTATCTGTGTCCTTATTCCCTGTAAGGGTCTGAGGTGAATTAAAGAATACCTTTGCATCATCTGTCATGTAAGTAAAGTCAGCAATAGAAAGAAGTGCGGAGAGTCCGCCGCCGCAGTTTCCGAAAACTGCCATGATCTGCGGAATCACACCACTGGCCTCACTTGCCTTTGAAAGCACGCTTCCAAGTGACTCTATCGCATCATATGACTCCATAAGACGGATGCCCGTGCTGTCTAAAAGACCGATGATCGGTGCTCCGACTGCAAGAGCCTGCTCATATGTGCGAAGAATCTTCTTAGCGTGCATTTCTCCGATGGATCCACCCTGAACAGATGGCTCCTGGGCAAATACGAAGACGAGATTTCCATCGATCGTACCGTGTCCTGTCACTACTCCATCGGAAGGGGTGTCTTCTGCTGCCTGGTTAAAATCCGTGTTCCGGGCCGTTACCTGAGCACCCAGCTCTACAAAGCTGTTCTCATCTAAAAGGCTCTGGATCCTTGAGACTGCAGAAAATACTTTTTCCTCACTCATAGTTTTTTCCTCCAACGTCTATTTATAAGTTCCGCGAAAAAATCGCAACTGCTTCTATGATAACGCAATTTCAAGGTTTAATCAAGAGTTTTATTACACTCCGACCTCTTCCTTTTCAGCCTCTTCTGTGGCTTCTTTTTTGAACTCTTCTATCTGTTCATCAGAAAGTGATGGCAGTGAAGATAGCGACTCTATACCGAATACCCGAAGGAACTCCTCTGTCGTCCCGAAAAGTATCGGGCGCCCCGGGGCATCCATCCTCCCGACTTCCTCTATAAGGTCGTATTCTACTAATTTATTTACAGAGTGGTCTGAGTTTACTCCTCTGATCTTCGCTATCGCTGACTTCGTAACCGGCTGTCTGTACGCTACGATAGAGAGGGTCTCTAAAAGCGTATTTGTAAGGACTGCCTTCTTAGGCTGCTTTGCGATCTTTATCAGGGAAGGGTAGATTTCCCTTGCCGTACACATCTGAAAGCTGTCCTCCAGGCGGACGAGCCTTATGCCCCGGTCATTTTCCTCATACTCCGTTGCAAGCTCCTCTGAAGCCTTTATGACTTCTTCCTCACTTACATCAAAGGCCTTCGCAGCCGTGGCGGCCGGAAGGCTTCTTCCGAGAGCAAAATAGATGCCCTCCAGTTCTTTTTTTAATTCAGATATTTCCATTATGCTACCTGTGATTCCATTTCTATATCCCCGAATATCTCTTCTTGTCTGGCCTTTATCTTTCCGGTCTTCATCAGCTCGAGAACTGCCAGGAAAGTCACTATGACCTCTGTCTTTGAGACTGCCTTATCGAACAGATTCTTAAAAGAAAAATGCTGATGGCTCTTTGCAAAAGTAAGCAGCTCACCGGTCTTCTCCTCAAGCGATACTTTTTCTTTTTTTATGGATCCGAACTTCGATCTGATCGGGTCGACTCTCTCCTTCTGGCGCTTGAGTATCTCGTTAAATACAGTGTTAAGCTTCTTAAGCGTAACGCCTTCCAATAGCTCTGCCGGGTCTATCGGCGCCTCGTAATTTTTTACTTCCGCAGGAATGGTCGGCTCCTTGTATAAAACCAGTCCGGCTGAGCCTTCCCGTTCTTTTAATTCTCCTGCCAGCTCGTGGTACATCTTGTACTCGAGGAGCGCATCGATGAGTTCCTGTCTCGGATCTGTCTCCTCTTCCTCTTCATCGTCTGACTTTTTCTCTGGAAGGAGCATTTTTGCCTTGATGGACAGAAGTGTCGATGCCATCACGATAAAGGCACTCATAGTGTCGAGATCAGTTTCTTCCATCCTGTCGATATAAGCCAGATACTGGTCAGTTATCTCCGCTATCGGGATGTCATAGATGCTTACCTTGTTCTTCTCGATCAGGTGTAAGAGAAGCTCAAGAGGGCCTGAAAATGCCGGAAGACTTACGTCAAGTGCCTCTTCCATCACGCCCTCCCCGTAGAACCGAATCCGCCTCTGGACTCTGTCCCCAGATGCTCCTTTTCTTCGAAATCTATCTCCGGCTGATGCTTAAAAAGCCTGAACTGACAGAGCCTGTCATTTACTGAGATATGCACGTCCCTTGTCGCAAAGACCGGCATCATCAGTACATCGTCGTCTCCACAGTAGCTTTCGTCTACGACTCCGATACCGTTCGACTGGATAAGTCCGTAGTTTTTGAAAGTAGATGAGCGCGGAGCCGTGATCATCTCATAACCCTCAGGAAGCTTTACAGAAATTCCCAGGTCAATAAGACAGAAGTCTCCTTTCTTCAGGTCATAGTCCTTTGCTGCCCGAAGATCGATCCAGTCGCTCTTTCCATCAATGTAGCGAAGTTTTTCTATTTTATCTGTGTGATACTTTATCTGTATAGTCTCTTTCATTCCCAGCCGACTTCCTTCATCTCGCTTTTTTTATCCCTGCACATCAGATCGTGTACGGCGTCTTTCGCGCTCTTGCCGTTAAAGAGCACCTGGTTTACCTCGGTGATTATAGGCATAGAGACCTTGTATTTCTTTCCCAGTTCAAAGGCAGCCTTGGCAGAGTAGACGCCTTCTACTACCATGTGTATCTGCTCCATAGCCTTCTTTACCGGAAGGCCCTGTCCGATAAGTTCACCTGCCTGATGGTTTCTCGAATGCTTTGACGAGCAGGTCACTATCAGATCTCCGATACCGGCAAGGCCGAAAAGAGTTTCCTTTCTTCCGCCCATAGCCACAGCTATAGCAGTTATCTCGCGGATGCCTCTCGTGATAAGCGCTGCCCTGGTATTATCTCCGTTTCCAAGTCCGTCAGACATTCCGGCCGCCAGGGCTATGACGTTCTTAAGCGAGGCTCCGACCTCTATTCCCAGGACATCAGAACTCGTGTAGACACGCAGGTTCTCGTTCATAAAAATATCCTGCATCCGCTTTGCCAGGTTCTGGTCCTTTGAACCTGCCACCAGGACTGTAGGCAGCTTTCTTATGACTTCCTCTGCGTGTGAAGGACCCGAAATGACACCGACGTCAGCTCCCGGTATCTCCTCTTCGATAAGCTCTGTCTGCGTCATCAGGGTTCCCTCTTCAATGCCCTTGGATACAGATACATAGCCGCAGTCTTTTTCAAAAAATGGCCTGAGTTTTTCCGCAGTTTCCCTCGTCGCAGTCGACGGAACAGCAAAGACCACGAGCTCGCTGCCTTTTACTGCTTTTCCGATATCTTCAGTGAAATCTATTCCCTCCGGGTAAAAAAATCCGGGTAATTTTTCTATTTTATGGTCGAAATACATCTTTTCGACGGCAAATGAATTGTGTGACCAGAGCTTTACGCTGTGTCCGTTCCACGCGAGGACACAGGCTAAGGCAGACCCCCAGCTTCCAGCTCCAAGTACAGTTACCTGAGCCATTATTTTCCCTCCTTATTTTTATGATGAAATGAGAACTTATTCTCGCTCCCTGCTGCCAGACGCCGGATATTACTCCTATGGCGAAAAACTGCAAGGCCTCCTACCACAAAAGAGAGCACTATGATCTCCGGTGCCTGCTGCATCGTAAATGCCGTGTGTCCTGTAAGGATCGCGGCCATCGCCATAAACGGGAATGAAGCTGCACAGAGTATAGAGCCTAAAGACACGTAGCGCGTGATGATAACAGTGATAAGAAATACCGCTATCTGCGGCGGAATGATCACAGGATAGGCTATGATAAAAAGTCCGAGGGAAGTGGCTATCCCCTTTCCTCCCTTGAAGTGCATCGTGACAGGAAAATCGTGCCCTATAACAGCTCCGAAAGCCGCGTAGAACATCAGAAGTGCCCTCTGATCAGGCACATAACGGCCTGCCACAGCTCCGATGATAAGCGCCGGGATCACACCCTTCAGGCAGTCGGATATCAGACACAGGGCACCCTGCAGGTTTCCTAATACCCTTAAAGTATTAGTCGTCCCGATATTTCCGCTGCCCTGCTTAGTGATGTCCACGTGCTGCAGTTTTCCCATGATGTAGCCCGAAGGCACATTTCCAAAAGCATAGCCCACTATAAATGCCAGAAGTCTAAGCATTACTCGTCCTCTTTTCTCTGCCTTACGATAAAGTGAAGCGCTGTTCCGTCAAAACCGAATGCGTCTCTCAGCCTGTTCTCTAAGTATCTCAGATATGAAAAATGCATCAGGTTCTTATCATTTACGAAGATAACGAAGGTAGGCGGCTTTACGCTGACCTCTGTCGTGTAGAATATCTTGAGTCTCCGGCCTTTGTCGGTAGGCGGCTGCTGCATGGCTACTGCCTCTGTGATTATCTCATTTAATACTCCGGTCTGAATTCTCAGGTTCTGGTTCTGGATGACCTGATCTATAAGCTCATAGAGTCTATTTACTCGCTGGCCGGTCATTGCAGAGATATAGACTATCTTTGCGTAAGGGATGAACGAGAGGATCTGGCGGATCTTATCGGTGTGCTCTTTTATAGTGTGGTTATCCTTTGCTATGGCGTCCCACTTGTTCACAGCTATGATGATGCCCTTTCCTCTGTCGTGAGCTATACCGGCAATCTTCGCATCCTGCTCGGTGACGCCCTCGGTCGCGTCTATCATCATGATAACGACGTCAGACTTCTCTACCGCTGCTACAGCGCGGATTATCGAGTATCTCTCGAGGTCTTCTTTTATCTTGCTCTTTCTTCTGAGACCTGCAGTGTCTACAAAAATATACTGCTGTCCGTTGTACTTTACGAGTGAGTCGAGAGTATCCCTGGTAGTTCCCGCAATATCAGATACTATGGCTCTCTCCTGACCTGTCAGCCTGTTTACAAGAGATGACTTTCCGACATTCGGCTTTCCTATGATGGCGATGCGCGGGATATCATCATCCTCTTCATCGCTCTTTCCCTGTGGGAAATCAGCGGTCACAGCGTCTAAGAGGTCTCCGAAGCCGAGGTTAGATGCCGCTGAAACCGGATACGGATCGCCGATACCCAGATTATAGAATTCGTAGATATCATTTCCCTGCTTTTTGAAATCATCAATCTTGTTCACGCAGAGAACTACCGGCTTGTGCGAACGGCGGAGCATATCGGCTACTTTTCCATCGGAGTCGGTAAGACCTGTCTTTCCATCCACGACAAAAATGATCACGTCTGCCGTGTCTATCGCTATCTGCGCCTGGTCGAGCATCCGTGAAAGTATCACATCATCTGAATCCGGTTCTATGCCGCCAGTATCTATTAGCGTAAACTCATGGTCAAGCCATGAAGCATCCGCATAGATCCTGTCACGGGTCACTCCCGGAGTGTCTTTTACTATAGATATCCTCTCGCCGACGAGAGAATTAAAAAGGGTGGACTTTCCGACATTCGGACGGCCCACGACTGCTACTATCGGTTTAGCCATATAAAAATCTCACTTTTCTTTTATGTCAAGCAGGGCGTTGAGTAGATCCTGCCCGCTTGATTTTACAACAGTGATCGGAACTTGTAAAGTTTCAGAAAGCTCGTCGACCGTCACATCGTCCAAAAATACCTGCTCATTTGACCGGAGCATATTGACTGGTATCAGGAGCCTGTCTCCGACGCCGTGTTCTGAAAGCTGCGCTTTTAGATCGCTTCCGGTGATAAGTCCTGAGACCGTGATCTGTTCTCCGAAATAGTGATTTATGATAGTCACTACTTCGACTTTTATCCTCGGGTATTTTTTCATAAAAATGTCCGAAAGCTGCCTTAGAAACGGAGCAGCCAGGACTCCAGTGGCTATAGTCACGCTCTTATGCTTAAACGGGTGCATTCCCTCTTTATCAAGTGCTTCCTTAAACTCATCGATAAGAAGGCGCAGCATCCCGACACCGTTCTCAAGCTGCCCGAATCCATCATAGACTTCTTCTTCCGGCAGGTCTCTTTCCGCCGTCAGATACCACTCATCAGAAGCAAATACAAAGTGCTCGCCGTATTTTTCGTAGATTTTATTCTGCCAGCCCTCTATCTGGTCGATGACTCTGCAGGCGTCTGATTTTTCAAAGGCATCCAGATGGCAGAGACCTTTTCTGAACTTCGTAAGCCCGACCGGAACTACCGAAAGCGACATTACCTGCGGGTAGAAGGATACCAGGTCAGAGATCGTCCGATCAAGCTCCGCTCCGTCATTTATGCCTTTGCAGAGGACTATCTGGGTGTTCATCGTAAGTCCGGCATCGGCTATTTTTTGAATGCGCTCCATGATGCGCGAAGCGTTCTTATTCGCGAGCATCCTGACACGGAGCTCGGGATTAGTCGTGTGTACAGAGACATTTATCGGGGAAAGACGGTAGTCTATGACTCGCTGGAGCTCCTCGTCCGACATATTCGTAAGAGTCACGTAGTTCCCCTGAAGGAACGAAAGCCTCGTGTCATCGTCTTTAAAGTAGAGCGTCTCCCTCATTCCAGGAGGCATCTGATCGATAAAGCAGAACATACAGTGGTTCGCGCATGACCTGTAATCGTCTAAAAGCCCGTTCTCGAAAGTGATCCCTATATCAGTGTCGTCGTCTGACTTTGTTATATGATATTCCTGCTGACTGCCGTCCGGGTGACCTATCGTAAGGTCAAGAGAAGTATTCTCTTCGTAGTAGTAATAGTCGAAAATATCCTTTAGCTCTTTTCCTCCGGCTTTAAGGATAGTATCTCCCGTTCCGATCCCTGCCTGGTCCGCAAGCGACCCCGGGCGCACATATGCTATCTGGTGTGTATCGTTACTCATATATATGAAAAAGCGTTCCTTATCAGTTTTATCCTGTCGGGTACTATGCTTATCACATCGAAACGGATCTTGCCGTCATAGTGATGTGAGCTTATATAAAAAATAGCTGTACTGCAGATCTTCTTCTGCTTGCGGAGGTCTACGTTCTCCTCCGGATAACCGTACTTTAAGGAGCTGCGGTATTTTACCTCTATGAACACGAGAGTGTCGCCTTCTACGGCGATTATATCCACCTCTCCTGTCCGGCAGCTGTAGTTTCTCTCTATGACCTCTATGCCGTGTCTTCCAAGGAATTCAACGGCCAGATCTTCTTTTTCTTTCCCGACCAGGCGTTTATTCATACTATTTCCCCAGTTTTGATCTCAGTTTGTCCATCTTATCGACAAAGACGAGGATCTGCGCCACGACCTCATAGAGCTCAGGCGGTATCGCATCTCCGATCTGGAGCTTTGAGAGCGTATCAGCCAACGCTGAATCCTTATAAAAAGGAACATCCGACTTCTTTGCCTCCTCTATGATCCTCTCAGCTACTGCGCCCTTGCCCGTCGCAAGGATCCTCGGCGCCTCATCCCCTGCCTCATACGAGAGGGCGACCGCCGTCTTTTTTTCTTCATCATCCATGCTATGCCCTCACATCAAACGAATACCTGAGTATCTGCTTTCCACCCGAAGACTTACGCTGCTTTACATCCTGCTTTAAAAAATCATCGACGAAGCTGCGCTTCACATCAGTATTTGTCACCGACATCGTGCAGTCGTAGCCCATAGACTCCAGTTTTTCCTGCAGAAAATGGATGTTGTTCTCGATAAGCATGTACGACTCGTCATCGGAGAGCGAGAACTTCGTATCGAGCTTCTTTTTTACGAGCTTTACAGCTATATCTGTAGAACCTAAGTGCTCTAAGTCAAAGTGCATGAAGGCTGTCAGCGGCTCATCAGGATCCCAGTGTTTTTTCTTTTTATCCGCGTATACGTAGAGCTCACCGGTGGCATTCTGATTCGACAGCTTAAGAGGTATCTGCACGTAGTTGTAGACCGTGTTTACTTCTTTTATGAAGTTCACATTGGAAGATACCTGCTGGCTTAGGTTCTGGAGCTTTCCGGCAATCTGCTCAGGCAGCTTCTCTGCCGCCTGCTGCGCCACTTTTTCCATGTCCTGCTGGAGCCTGTCATAGGAGTCGTTTATTTTTTCTTTGCTTACGGCCTCCTCCGGGGTCAGCAGATACTTGTCAGAGATCATCGACTTCATCAGTTCAGAAAAGCCGCTTGACTTCAGATTCTTCTGGATAAACTCGCTTCCCCTGGTATCGAAGAGTGCCTTCATCGAAAGGAACACATCCTTTGTCGAAGCATCAGGCTTCAGCTGTCCCTTTTCGTTAAAAAGCCCAGGAAAATTCTCCTTTAACGCAGGACTTTTATTCATAAAGTCCGACAGCTTCTGGAAATCCTCTCTGTCAAGAGTATTCCCGACAGCTCCCTTAGGATAGTCTTCTCTGTTTATCTCCTGATCTGGTGAGAGCGGTACTGAGGTCTCAGTCTTATCGCCCTGTACAGTCTCCTGTCCAGGCATCTCATCAGTGACCTCTGGCTGTGCCTGTGCAGTCACAAACGCCGCATCTGATATGGCGTCATCACCATCCGAAAAAACTGTGTTTATGATATCGGAAACTGCATCAAAGCTCTCCGGTTCCGCTATCACTGCGTCTGAAAAGGCTTCCGACAGCTCATTCAGATCGGATGATACAAAGTCACTCCCCTCCCGGTAATTATTGATTTGGGTAAGTGTCTCAGAGTCTACCGGAATACCCAGGTTCTTTAATACTACAGCCATTTTCGGGTCAGCCGTCGGATTTAAGAGCACCTCCCTCCCCATAGAAGCGATGCTCTTTGAATCTATAGGCATTTTGTTCTTTATCATCTCGTCGACCATGGCTATGGTCTGGTCAGTAACCGGAAGAGAAGCGCTTTTTAAGGCGTTTTCTATGATAGGGTTTCCGGAAGACGCGCCTACAGAGACAGGTCTTATCATTATCTCGTTCCCGTCATTTTTCTTTACCTGAAAAAATACCGACTCCCCTTCGGTAAGCATTATATCTCCTAAAAGGCGGGCCGTGATGTTCTGACCGCTCGAGAGGCCAAGGAGCACCTGAGAACCGCGGATGTTATTGACAGTTCCTTCGAACACAGCTCCCTCCTTTAAGGCATTTAAGGCCTGTGTCAGCTGCTCCACGCCCTGTGTCTGCGTAGGATTCGCGTCAGAACTTACTCCGTTATTATAATACTGGTTTACGAGATTTCTTATTTCCATAAAGCCGCCTCTCAGTCAGGAAGCCCGTACCTCCCAAGGAAATCATTCATTATCTGTGCCGGATTATCGAAGGTAACAGGATTTTCCTTTGCTATGAGCCTTCCAGCTTCTATCCTCTTCTTCAGGAAAGTCCTGCGGTGTATCGGAAGGATGCCGTATTTTTCGATTGCCTCATAGTGAGCTTTCGTCCCGTATGCTTTGTGTCTGGCAAAGCCGTACTCCGGGACTTTTTCATCGTATACCTTCATGATGTGGTCCCTGGTGACCTTCGCTATGATAGAGGCCGCTGCTATGCAGGCCACCTTGGCGTCGCCCTTTACCGTAGGCTCCTGCTCTATATCAAGGTCAGGTATCTCTACAGCGTCTGTTATCAGGTAGTCAGGCTTTGTCTTCATGGCTTCTATCGCCCGCTTCATAGCCATGTAGTCTGCCTGAAGGATATTTATCTCGTCTATCTCAGCCACATCCGAAAGTCCGACTCCGATACTTACAGCATTTTCCACTATCTCTTTAAATGCTTCTTCTCTTCTTTTTTCGGACAGTTTCTTTGAATCGTTTAGATGGTCGATAAATACATCCGGTTTTAAGATCACGCAGGCGGCTACTACAGGACCGGCCAGAGGACCCCTTCCGGCCTCATCAGTCCCTCCTACAGAGACTATCCTCTTCTGATGCAGTTCGTCTTCCCTGCTGTAAAGCTCCTTCACCCTCTCTCTTTCGAGAGTCTCCTTTTCTGTCATCTGACCCGTCCTGCCTTTCTGAACGGGAAGATCCTGTATATCACCCGTCCCACTATCTGCTCTTTTCTTACTGCTCCGACATCTGAAAACCTGCTGTCCTCACTGTGGTTTCTGTTATCTCCGAGGACAAAATACTCGTTATCCTTAAGCTTCACCGGATACTCGGCTAGTCCCGGATCGGTTATTTTTTCGGTGCCGTACTTATCATCAAGTGCTTTTCCATTTATAAGTATGGTCCCGTCATCAGCTATCTGTACAGTCTCTCCCGGAAGCCCGATGATTCGCTTGATAAAATAAGTCCGTTCCTTATACAGGTAGGTAAACATGACTATATCATAGCGCTTCAGCTCGTGTGTCTTTGGAGCCATTCTGTCCACGATCAGGTTATCTCCGCTCGTGAGAACAGGACTCATCGAGTTCCCCCGTACCACCGTCCTCTGCACGAAAAAATGCGCGATGATAAACCCGACAAAGCAGAGAATGACTACATAGACTGTGTACTTTAAATACTTATTCCGGCTTCTCAAAGGATACCTTTCCGAGTCTTCCAGACCTCAGGTCATCTAAAAACACATCGGCAGCTCGTTTCATGTCGTACTCGCCGCCTGCCATAAGAAGGCTTCTCGATGCTGCAATAGCCGGAAGTACATCCTTTTTCTCAAGCTCCTCGCTTATGCCGTAGACTTCAGCCAGCTTCCCAGGATAGAGCGAGGTCATCCTGTCATAGAGAATCAGGGCAAGCTCCTGCTTTTCGAATACATTGTCAGAAATGGCTCCGAAAAGGGCTAAAGCCTCTCCTGTCTTTTCGTCATCGAACTTCGGCCAGAGGATTCCAGGGGAATCGAGGAGATCTAATGTCTTGTTCACATGGATCCACTGTTTTCCCTTTGTGACACCAGGCTTGTCACCCGTCTTTGCGCTCTTTTTTCCGGCGAGGTTATTGATCAATGTGGACTTCCCTACATTCGGTATCCCGGCTATAAGCGCTCTGACCGGACGGTTCTTTATGCCACGCTTTAAGTCCCTGGCTCTTTTTAAAGCTGAAGCCTTATCTATAAGACGGCTTACTTCACGGCTTCCGGACTTTGCCCTGCTGTCCAGCGGAAGCGCCAGGATCCCCTGACTCTTATAGAAATCCACCCACTCGGCGGTTACCTTATCCTCAGCCAGATCAGCCTTATTCAGAAGGAGAATATGTATCTTTCCGTTCGTCAGGCTCTTTATCTCAGGATTTCTGCTCGACTTCAGTATCCTGGCATCTGCCAGCTCGATCACCATATCGATAAGCTTTATGTCTTCTTTTATCTGGCGCAGGGCCTTTGTCATATGCCCCGGATACCACTGTATATTCATCAGTCTACCACTCCGAAATTTTTTCCTGTGACATCGAACCAGATCTTTCCCTTTATCTGGCTCTTAAGTACATTTCCAACGCTCTGATAGCGCGAGTCTTCACTTACTCCCCTGTTATCTCCGAGTACAAAGTACTCGTCTTTTCCAAGAGTTATCGTAGAAGACGCTATACCAGCGTCATTTACAGCCGTAGTCTCCACCGGCGCAGTGTAGGCCTTGTTATTCACATAGACTATGCCGCTCTTTATCACGACCTTCTGTCCCGGAACTGCTACGACCCGCTTTATCGAATACCTTCCCGACAGGTCACCCGATGGAAGAAAAGCTATGACATCTCCTGCCTCAGGAGATTTCAGCCTGTAGGTTACTTTGTCTATGAGTAAAGAATCCGATACTCCTATCTGCGGTTCCATCGACTCTTCAGTCATCGTGACCTGGGTAGCAAATGAGCTGACCAGAAGATATGCCGCCGCAGCCACAGCCAGTATCTCCACTATCATCAGAAGCCAGCTTAACAGCTTCCGGTAATCTCGTTTTTTTCTGCTTTTTCTGAAGTCAAGAGACCTGCTCGTCGGCTCTGGCCGCAGGTACGCTCTCTTATTTGGGATAACTCTCATGTAAATGCCTTTTTAAGAAAAAAAGATGGTCGCAGCGCGGCCATCCTTTGCATTGCAGACTAAAAGTCTCAGATAGACTCCTTAACCTTTGCGCTCTTACCAACGCGGTTACGAAGATAGTTAAGCTTGGCTCTGCGAACCTTACCTTTTCTAACCACATCAACAGCTACTACATTAGGGCTGTGAAGTGGGAATGTCTTCTCAACGCCTACACCGCTTGATATCTTTCTGACAGTGAAGGTCTCACGGTTTGAACCGCCCTGCTTCTTTAAGACAACTCCTTCGAAAACCTGGATACGCTCACGGTTTCCCTCTTTGATCTTGTTCGATACACGGACTGTGTCTCCTGTATTGAACTCTGGAACTGTCTCTTTCTTCTGTCCTTCTTCGATCTGTGCAATGATCTCTTTTGCGTTCATCTGAATTCCTCCTGCTGACAGACTCGTGAACTAAGGTCTGCCCCAAGTGTGACGTTCATAGGGATTGGTTGTACCTTAAAAAAATGCCTGCCTACTCTTCTTCGGCTTGCGTCCCCAGCGGACCGTCCTGTTTAAAAGCAACTATGACATATTATCATAAATTTCTTCCCTTTTCAAGAATTTTTTCTTAAGTCTGTTCGATAATGAGCTGCGGAGTCCCGGAAGCGCCTTCTGAAAAAGGTCCGGGCGAAGCGAACGTGTCCGCTCAATGCTCTTTTCAAGTCTCCATTCATCGACAAGCCTGTGATTTCCTGACATCAGGATCTCAGGAACCTGCTTCCCGTTCCACTCTTCAGGTCTCGTGTACTGCGGATATTCGAGCAGATCATTTTCGAAGCTCTCTGTCTCAGCAGACTCGTCGTTCCCGAGCACTCCAGGGATGAGCCTTGAAACACAGTCTACTACTATGCAGGCTGCAAGCTCTCCTCCCGTCAGGACAAAATCGCCGATTGAGATATAGTCAGTCACTATCTCGTCCAGGACTCTCTGATCTATTCCCTCATAGTGTCCACAGAGAAGGATCATATCCTGATTTAAGGAAAGCTCCTTTGCGATACCCTGGCTGAAGGTCCTGCCCTTAGGCGACATGGCAATGACCGGACAGTCATGGCCTATCTCATAGTGGATATGCTGATAGCAGTCGTATACCGGCTGCGCAGCCATTACCATCCCGGCTCCTCCGCCAAATGGATAGTCGTCCACCCGCTTGTGCTTATCCTTTGAAAAATCCCTGATATTTACGCAGTGAAGCTCGAGTCTTCCGTCATCCATGGCTCTTCCCGTGATACTGGTATGGAGAGTATTCTCGACCATCTCCGGAAAGAGCGTCATCACATAGACCCGCATCAGAGATCCTCCAGTCCGGGCAGCAGGTGAACTGTCATCTCACCGCCGTCAGGATCTATGGACAGGATGCAGTCGTGTATCGCCGGTATCAGAAGAGTTTTTCCGTCAGGCTTTTTTACCTCATATACATCATTTGCCGCAGTGGTCATCACATCGGATACCTCGCCCAAGACTCTTCCGGTGTCATCCTTTACAGAAAGGCCTATTATGTCTCCGACATAGAATTCATTCTCAGAGAGCTCTATGCCTTCACTCCGCGGGATCCTGATCTCAGCATTCCTCAAGGCATAGGCAGCATCCATATCAGTGAACTCTTCAAACCCCAGTATCACCTGCTTTTTGAAAAATTTGACTGAATTTATAGTCGCCTGCCTCTCTTTTCCGTTCTGGAAAAGCGTCACGGATTTAAGCCTTTTAAATCTGTCCGGTTCATCTGTAGTCGGATAGACCTTTACCTCACCGTGAACTCCGTGAGTCGAGGTGATGACACCGACCTTCAAATAATCTCTGTCCATTCGTTTCCCTGCTAAAACAGGCGAAGCCATCTGACTCCGCCTGTCTACATCATTTGTCTTCGATATCCACGTACACTTTTTTGTCGGTGTTTACCGCAGCAGCCTTTACGACGGTGCGGATAGCTTTGGCTATACGTCCCTGCTTGCCGATGACCTTTCCCATATCAGAAGGATCTACGGAAAGCACAAGCCTTATAGCCCTGTCATCCTCTGATTCAGTCACTACGACTCCCTCAGGATGGTCCACCAGAGCACGTGCGATCACTTCTACTAATTCTTTCATAATGATCTACCCGTTTCCCTATAAGGGTGTGAGAATTATTATTTCTCGATTCCGGCGTTCTTTAAGAGACGCTCAACAGTAGCTGTAGGAACGGCACCGTTCTTTAACCACTTCTTAGCAAGGTCAGCATCGATATTTACAGCTGCCGGCTCCTGGTTAGGATCATAAGTTCCGATCTGCTCGATGAAACGTCCGTCTCTAGGTGATGATGATTCTGCAGCGATAATTCTGTAGAAAGGTGTCTTCTTCTTACCGATTCTTGTGAGTCTTAACTTTACCATTTTGTCCTCCGTATTGTGTAAAAAATATATGAAAAAGCCTTAGATCTTAAAAGGCAGTTTTCCTAATCCTCCATGCCGTCTGCCCTTGAGCATTCCCGGCATTTTCTTCATCAGCTTCGCAGATTCATTGAACTGCTTTATGAAGCGGTTCACCTCTGCTATATCCATTCCTGCGCCCTTTGCTATCCTCTGCTTCCTCGATACTGATAAGAGCTTCGGATCAGAGCGTTCTTCAGGCGTCATCGACATGATAATGGCTTCAGTCCTGGCCAGCTTCTTCTCGTCTATCTGTCCTTTCAGCTCATCCATCTGTCCTGCTGAAAGTCCCATTCCCGGAAGCATTCCGAGGATGCTGCCAATGCCGCCCATTTTTTTCATCTGGGACATCGAAGTCAGATAGTCGTTAAAATCGAAGCCTTTCTTAAAAACCTTCTGATTCAGCTTCCTGGCTTCTTCCTGGTCGAATGAATCCTGGGCCTTTTCGATAAGCGAGAGCATGTCTCCCATTCCCAGGATCCTGCTCGCCATTCTGTCAGGGTGGAAAGGCTCGAGGTCTGAAAGCTTCTCTCCCATACCCACGTACAGGATAGGCTTTCCGGTAACAGCCCTGATAGACAATGCTGCACCGCCTCTCGTATCGCCGTCTAGCTTCGTCAGGATGACTCCGTCTATGCCTATCCGGTCATTAAAGGTAGATGCGACATTCACTGCATCCTGGCCTGTCATAGCATCGACTACGAGGATGGTCTGATGGACATCGACCGTAGCCTTTATCTGCTCGAGCTCAGCCATCATGTCATCGTCTACATGGAGACGACCGGCGGTATCTAAGATAACTACGTTCTGGTTATTCGACTGGGCGTGAGAGATCGCGGCCTTTGCTATATCGACCGGTGAATTATCGGTTCCCATCGAAAATACCGGAACTTCCTGCTTCTGCCCGTTTACCTTCAACTGGTCTACGGCTGCAGGTCTGTACACATCACAGGCCACCAGAAGCGGGCGTTTGCCTTTAAGCTTCATCTTGCCAGCCAGCTTTGCGGCAGTCGTCGTCTTACCTGCACCCTGGAGACCGCACATCATGATGACTGTGATCGCCTGTCCCGGCTGATACTGTATCTCAGTGATCTCTGAACCCATCAGAGCCGTAAGCTCTTCGTTTACTATCTTGATGACTGTCTGAGCGGGATTTAATCCGCCTAGTACGTCACTTCCGACGCAGCGCTCTGTAATGCGGTTCGTGAAGTCCTTTACGACCCTGAAGTTTACATCCGCTTCAAGGAGAGCCATCTTCACTTCCTTAAGAGCTGCCTTTACGTCCTTTTCGGTAAGCCTGCCTTTGCTCCTGAGTCCTTTGAAAACGTTCTGCAGTTTTTCTGTCAGACTGTCAAATGCCATATATCTCCTATAACTGCCTTATGATCTCTTCTGCCTTGCTGTGGCAGACATCTATGTCATCACTTGCGGCGATTTCTTTCGCCAGTGACTGAATCCTCTGGTACTCCGATAAAAGTCCCAGCTTCTCTTCGTAACCTCTGAGCAGCTTAGTGACTCTGTGGATCATCTCACTGATCCCCTGTCTCGACATCGAGAACTCATCAGCCATCTCCGAGAGGGATAAATCCTCAAACGCATAGTCCCTATAAATCTGCTGCTGCTTTTCTGTAAGAAGCTCTCCATAGAAATCAAAGAGCAGTCCGTCATGTACCTTTTCTTCCATAACTTGTAATAATATACTACCTTTATTGGCCTCTGTCAAGTATTTTTCTTGACAGCAAAAAATCATTGAGTCCTTCCACCATATATGGTAAAATAAACTCCGTTTAGCGGAAGGTATTGTGATTTGCAGACAGGGTTCAGGGGTGTCAGCTCATAAATGGCAGACTTTAAGCATCTCATCAGATCATCGGAAAGTAAATATTCTAATCTGTATTTTTTACAGGATGATCCCGACACCAGCAGAAAATTGGCCGGTGTTTTTGATGTGCCGGAAAACGAGACCCCGCTTGTATGCACGACAGAAAGCACTTCCGCCCTTTCCCTTTCATTTGAAAAAAATGTGCTGATCACCGAATCCACGATCTGCATAAAAGATAAAAAAGAACACGTATCACACATCCCGATCCAGAAGCTCTATTCTGTTTTCATATCATATGACAGCACCAGGAAAAATGTCTTTTTCATCACCTCTTCCGGCAGGATAGCTCTCTACTCTCCTCGCCTTACCTTTACTGACAGGACGGGCTATGAGCTCTACGACCTGCTTTCGTTCCTTCAGACTTCCCTTATAAACGAGGCTCCATGGATGAAGGAAAGCTACTATCACACTCTCGATGCCATAGCTTCTTCTGTAAAGTCATTTTTTAAAAAGGAATCCTATCTGTCGGAAGAAAACCGCACTCTGCTGGAAGGCATTCTCCATGCAGACCCGAATAATCTGATAGCCGACTCTGTGCTTCAGGAGGACAGGTACAGAAGCTTCGAGCCTTTTGCAGAAAAGAGCAGCCGCGAGGAAGAGTTCTTTTCCAACTACCTGGACCTCATCGCATCAGACTATTCGATAAAGCTCTATCACGTGATGATAAAAGCTTACAGCCGGCTCATCGTAAAAGATACCCTCCCGCTGAAGGAGGCCTATCTGCTCTGTGCTTTAGGCTACAGGATGAACGACGATAAGACATATCTGCTCTACGACAGGATCCAGACCTACCTGACAGCATCTCAGAAGCAGTTTCTTCTCTTCATGTCAGCCAAGGCATCCCGTGAGAAAATGGATCAGTGCATGTCGGAAATCCTCAAAGGTCAGATCCCGTTCGATGCCAGGTGTGACTATACAGATGATATGGGATTTGACTGCCTGCACTATTGCATAATCCTCGAAGAAAAGGAAACTGTCTCTGCACTTCTCGAAGCAAAAAACTGGGGCGAAGGCGTCCCGGAGAGAACTGTAGGTCTGGCAAACAGTTTCTACAACTACTTCTTCCTGGCAGTATGGCACTTCAATGATACGCTGTTCCTGAAAGAAGTCTTCCTGCATACCAGACCAGAGGCTTACGACAGTCTCAAGACCCTTCGCCGTATCCGTTCACTGATGGAGATAGCTTCATCCCGGATCAGTCTCGTAAAAAGCCGTCTCGGAAGCATCCTGGAGAAAAAGCAGAATGCCCTGCGCTCAGGAAATCCCTTTGTCTATTCTGACCTGGAGCTGGCATCAGCTTCCCTCTTAGAAGAAAAAAGTGATATCGAACTCGAGATCGAATACTTAAAAAAATGGAAAGAAACAACCGATAATGAACTGGATCTGCTCTTTGAAAAGGCTCTTGCCAACACCCGCGAGATGATAAGTGTCTTAGGCTCTACTCCTCATCCTCTCGTATCCTACCTGATGCGGATCTTAAGGACTCCTGATGACTTCATTTCATTTCATGCACAGACGCCGGATTCATACAGCCTGATAAAGTACAGAGGACTTACCTTCATAGGGCTTGCCGACGAATCTTTAAAAAGTGAGCTCTACTCCACTATCCTGGAAAATGAAAAGAAAGACAGGGGCCGCTTCTTCGATACTCAGACTTCTGATATCAGAAATCCATGGAAAGACTCACAGAAAAAGCATGAGGAGAAGAAAGAGGATCACAGCAGTTCCAAGGAAAAGTCATATGATAATGAAAAAACAGCTTCAAAGACCAGATGGTTCTCTGAAGCTGCCCTGCACGATGGCAATGTCTTAAAGAAAGAATACCATCTGCTGATAAAACGCTATCATCCTGATGAAACAGGCGATGATTCCGGACTTGAGATTCTGAAAGAGATCATAGAGGAAAAAGACATGATCCTAAGAGATTCTCTTTAAAGCCTCTCTGACCTTATCATAGGGAAAGCCTCTCCCTAGAAGGAATCTCGTCATCCTGGCCTTTTCCTTCTGATCGGACTGCCCCGGGTCATAATGCTTTTTTTCTAAGAGCTCACGGATCTTCTGGTCATCGCTAGTAAGGGATGCCTCTTCGAGGCATTCATCTATCAGATCTCTGTCTATTCCCTTTCGCATCAGGTCTTCCCTGAGGCGCCTTAAGCTCTTCTTTTCCTGATGAAAGTATATGTAGTTCGCTGCATATCGCCTGTCGTCTACATATCCGTAAGAAGCTGCATAGTCTATAGCCTGCTCTGCTATATCAGCAGGATAGCCTCCTGAAGTAAGCTTCTCTCTCAGGTCTGCTCTGGTGCGGTCCTGCTTTTCTAACAGATGAAGACAGCGCTTCTTCGCACGCGGCATCAGAATAGAAGTCCTGATCTGCTCCCAGGTCTCTTCGCTCAGGAAGCCTCCCGGAGTAAGCTCCGGGATCTTCCTGACTTCTCCTGCATACAGGATAAACGATTCTCTCGTATCGAGAGTTATCCGCTTTCTCTTCTTCGATGCAGGCAGACTCTCAATGCTTACTATCTGCATCGGTTATTCTGCCGGAGCAGCCTCTTCTACATTCACATCTGATGAGCTTTCCTTTTTAGACTTATCATCAGTCTCGTCACTGTCAAGTCCGTAATGCTGTCTGATAAGTTCTGTGACATTCTCCATCACATCCGGATGCTCGGCCAGATAAGCCTTGGCGTTCTCACGTCCCTGACCTATCTTATCGCCCTGGTAAGCGTACCAGGCGCCTGACTTCTGGATGATATCCAGGTTCGCAGCGAGATCAAGGACGTCGCCCTCCTTTGATATGCCCTTTCCGAACATGATATCAAACTCTGCCTCCTTAAACGGAGGTGCGACCTTGTTCTTTACGACTTTTATCCTGGTACGGTTTCCGATGACTTCGCCCTGCTGCTTTATGGACTCTATGCGGCGGACATCCAGTCTGACAGAAGCGTAGAACTTCAGTGCCCTACCGCCTGTGGTAGTCTCAGGATTTCCGAACATGACTCCGATCTTCTCACGGAGCTGGTTAATGAATATGACTATGCAGTTACTTCTGCTGATAGCCGAAGTGAGCTTTCTCAGAGCCTGTGACATAAGTCTCGCCTGAAGGCCCACGTGAGAATCACCCATGTCTCCTTCTATCTCGGCCTTCGGTACAAGGGCAGCTACAGAGTCGACTACTATGATATCTACAGCTCCGCTCCGTACCATGGTCTCCGTGATCTCAAGAGCCTGCTCTCCGCTGTCCGGCTGCGATATGTAGAGATTATCGATGTCTACACCGATGTTCCTCGCATAGACCGGGTCAAGTGCATGCTCTGCATCGATGAAGCCTGCGATCCCGCCTCTCTTCTGTGTCTCTGCCACACAGTGAAGTGCTACCGTAGTCTTACCTGAAGACTCAGGTCCGTATATCTCTATGATCCTTCCCTTCGGAAGACCGCCCTGTCCTAAAGCTATATCAAGGCTTATCGAACCTGTAGGTATGGTCTCCACCTTCATCTGGTTCGAATTATCCCCGAGTCTCATGATCGAGCCTCTGCCGTACTGCTTCTCTATCTGCGAAATAGCTGCGTCTAATGCCTTAAGCTTATCCTCTTTCACGTCCTTTGCCATCTGTCTCTTCTCCAATCGAAAAAATGTTTGTCTATGCGTTCAATAATAGAACATACTATCTGTTTTGTCAAGACTTTTTCTCTGCACGGTCATTCAGGATATTTCTCAGAATTTCGGTCTCTTCTTCAGAAAGAGCCACTCCTTTGCCTTTTCTGCCGTGTCCCGGCGACCAGTCCCTGACATCCAGCTTTGGACTGTTTTTATTCCAGGATACCATGTTCACTTCTTTTGTCCAGCCGCTCTTCTCGTTTGTAGAAAGTACAGCTATAGGTTCCGTGATCTCGCAAGTGATCTCTGCCATAAATGATTTCTCCCTTCATAGATCTGGCAAGCCTCCCCTGAGGCAGTTGATAAGAAATGCTCCCCTTTTTGTGTCTGCATATCTGAATACTAACATATAAAAAAATCCAGGACAATAGAAAAGTCCCGGATTTTATTTTTATTTAAGGAAATTTATTTTTTGTTTAGCTTTCTAAACAAAAAATAAACAATTATAAACTTTAGTTCAGTCTATTTGAACTAATATCAGTATTCCATCTGTTCCTGGCCGAATTCAGCGAGTTCGAGGCCCTTGTTCCTGTCTTCGACCATGCCTATGCTCCACTCGTTTACGAACAGGAGAAGCGGACGTCCCTTCAGGTCTTTGACCTTCTTCATATCAGAGGTTCCGACTATCGTATCCATGTCTATATCTTTGTTCTCGACCCATCTGACATACTCGTAAGGGAGGTTCTCCATAATGATGTCGACCTTGTACTCATTTTCGAGACGAAATTTGAGAACGTCGAACTGCAGGACACCTACGACGCCCACGATGATCTCTTCCATTCCGGTGTGATACTCCTGGAATATCTGGATGGCACCCTCCTGGGCTATCTGCATGATACCTTTCATAAACTGCTTACGCTTCATCGTGTCGACCTGACGGACACGACAGAAATGTTCCGGCGCGAATGTCGGTATTCCCTCGAACTTAAAGTGTTCCTTTGCAGTAGTAAGAGTATCTCCGATCGAATAGATCCCCGGATCAAAAATGCCTATGATATCGCCGGCATATGCCTCTTCGATCATTTTTCTCGAGGAAGCCATCATCTGCTGAGGCTGTGACAGGCGGACATCCTTGCCCTCCTGTACATGGAAAGCGGTCATTCCGGCCGTGAACTTGCCGGAGCAGATGCGCATGAAGGCGACCCTGTCACGGTGGGCTTTATTCATATTTGCCTGGATCTTAAAGACGAAGGCTGAAAAATCCTCGCTGTACGGGTCTATAAGCCCCTTATCGCTCTTTCTCGGGAGCGGAGGCGTTGTCATCTTTAAAAAGTGCTTCAGGAATGTCTCCACACCGAAGTTCGTAAGAGCTGATCCGAAGAATACCGGAGTAAGCTGCCCCGCATCCACTTTTTCCTGATCAAAAGGCGCCCCGGCGCCGTCCAAAAGCTCCATCTCATCCATCAGAGTATCTCTCTTGTCCTCTCCGATGGCTGCGATAAGGTCAGGATCGTCGATCGGATAGTCCTTCTCCTCGCCTTCTTTGGTTCCCTTCATCGTATCTGAAAAAGTCAGGACGTTCTTTGTGTTCCTGTCATAGACACCTTTGAATTCCTTACCGCTTCCGATAGGCCAGTTGACAGGGCAGGTCGCGATACCGAGCTCATTCTCGATGTCGTCCATCAGCTCGAAGGTATCCATGGCATCTCTGTCCATTTTGTTTATGAATGTAAAAATAGGGATATGGCGCATGACACAGACCTTGAACAGTTTTCTGGTCTGGGGCTCTACACCCTTTGCGCCGTCAATGACCATTACGGCAGAGTCAGCAGCCATAAGGGTTCTGTACGTATCCTCGGAGAAATCCTGGTGGCCGGGAGTGTCGAGGATATTTATGCACATGCCGCCGTATTCGAACTGAAGCACCGAACTCGTGACCGAGATACCACGCTGCTTCTCTATCTCCATCCAGTCCGATACCGCGTGCTTTGCCGTGGCCTTTCCCTTTACCGAACCGGCCTGGTTTATCTGTCCGCCGTATAGTAAAAACTTCTCTGTAAGTGTAGTCTTTCCTGCATCCGGGTGAGAGATGATCGCAAATGTTCTCCTCTTTGTTATCTCATCCTTTAATGTACCCAAAGTCAAAACCTCCTGCTTATGATTCCAAAACTATATTATTATATTTGAAATCATTAGCGAGGTCAAGCACCCGGCCTGATTCTATCTCTACGACCTTCGGGCGCATCGGGTAATCAGGATTATTTGCAACGACTTTTGCAATCTTCCCATTTGAGAGCTTTACGAGGCTGTCAACCGGATAGAGGATGACACTCTTCGAGAAGCACTCCAGCGCCTTGAGATCTAAATCATCTCCCATCGCAAGCACCATCTCCATCGCTTCACGCTGCCCGAACGGTTCCTTATAAGGGCGCTTAGTGACAAGCGCGTCGTAGATATCAGCCACAGAGATAAGACGGGCATAAAGAGATATCTTATCTTCTTTAAGGCCCATCGGATAGCCTTTACCTGTCAGCTTCTCGTGATGCTGCAGGACGCCTAAGAGAATGTCCGGTGAAAATTCATTTTTTTCCTTGAGAATCTTATAGCCCAGGGTAGAGTGTGACTTCATAACCTCGAACTCCTCATCTGTGAGTTTTCCAGGCTTGTTCAGGATCTCTTTCGGGATCTTTGATTTACCCATGTCATGCAGGAGTCCGGCGACTAAAAGCTCGTGCAGCTGGTCCTTCGTAAGTCCGTATTTTTTACCAATTATCGCAGAGATCGTCGCCACATCCACCGAATGCCTGAACGTGTACTCGTCGCTGGTCTTTAAAGTCCTTATATCAAAAGCTATAGAATCATTTGAAAGGATGCTTGATGAGAGCTCATCAGCTATGCTGTGGGTCGCCGTCGTAAAATCCTTGCTCTCAGGGTCATTGAACAGATAAGCGACTCCCTGTCCGACACGCTCCTTTACATCATTTGAAATGCTGACTTTTTCAGGATCATCCTTGTGATTTGCCTCAATGACCTTCCTCGTGGCTTCCGGGATGACTATTTTCTGCTCTTCCTCATCAGGGATTCCCTCATAGATATAGATCCCCATGATGCCCTTCTGCTGCAGATACTCTATCTGGAAGTCATCTAAATACGTCCCCCTCTTTATCATCTCACGTCCCGTGCGGTCCGTGATGGTCTGGTCTATCCTCGTGCCAGGCTCTATTGTCCTCGTGCTTACAAATCTTCTCTTACCCATCTTTTCTCCATAAAAAATAACCGTGCCCCGGTCTTTTCATAAAAATACTGAAACACGATCATTATATACCATATGAAAAAAATGCTCAATGCCTGGCAGATGGAAACTACTTCTCCCTGATGCGGTATCCGACGCCTCTTACGGTCTCTATCTGGTCACCGGCTTTTCCGAGCTTCTGCCGAAGAGAGCGCACATGCACATCGACAGTCCTTGTCTCGCCGTCGAAGTTATAGCCCCAGATATCCTCCAGGAGCTGCTCACGCGTAAGAACGACTCCGAGGTTTAAGATCAGCTTTTTTAGCAGCTCAAATTCTTTAAGTGTCAGTACTACTTCTTTTCCGTTCACAGTGACCTTGTGGCGGAGGACATCCATTTTTATCTTTCCAGTGCTAAGGACAGGCTCATCGGTATTTTTCCCACGGCTGCTCCGCCTTAGAACCGCCCTTATCCTCGACACGAGCTCCATCATGCCAAAAGGCTTTGTCACATAGTCGTCTGCTCCCATATCAAGAGCCGAGACCTTGTCATACTCAGCGCCCTTTGCAGTAAGCATTATGACCGGCACATTTTTTGTCTTTGAATTCTTTCTGATATCAGAGAGCAGTTCCATACCGTCTTCACCCGGAAGCATGATATCTAAAAGTATAAGCTCCGGTGTCTCGTTTTTAAGTGCAGCCTTGAACTCGGTCCCGCTCGGGAAACCCTTCGCCGGAAGCCCGGTCGAATCGAGGGTATAGACCACGAGTTCTCTTATATTATCATCATCCTCTACACAGTAGATCATAGCGTCTCCTTAAAAAACACCCCACCGTTATTCTAGTGAGGCAATGTAAAAACTGCAATAGTCCTTTTGTAAAATCCATGTAATATCAGACGTGAAGCCTGAACAGAATTCCTATATCCGCTGACCAGATAAAAGCCGCTTCACAGATGCACAGGAAATACCCGCTCGTATCACCGCTAATGCCTCCAAACTCTTTTTCACAGATGGCTTTTGAGATAAAGAGCCAGACTACACTCACCAGAGCTGCCAGGATAGCTGTCTGATCGTGGCTAAAGAGCATCAGCATAAGCGCCAGAAATATATAGACAAACATCCATATCAGCGTCACCTGCCTGCTGCCTTTTGTCTCGAAACGGATAAGCGAGGTATTACTATCCCGCCTTTTAAAAGTGCAGACAGCCACCCCCGAAAGCGACCTCGAGATGACAAAGGCATACAGTACAGATGAAAAACTGTTAAGCCTTATCGCCTGATAGATGCCAGATACCATAAAAAGTGTCAGCACCATAAGCTGGATCACTCCGAACGCCCCGATGTGCGGGTCTTTCATGATCTGTATTTTTTCCTCACGGCTCCTGTGTGAGCAGAGCGCATCCATCGTATCCATGTAGCCGTCTATATGAAAACCGCCCGTGTAGATGACGACGACCGCAGTAAGGATAAGGGCTGCCGCCAGACTGTCAGGTCCGAGCCAGTAAAGTCCCCTGTACACTAGGAAAAGCACCCCCGAAAGTCCCGCTCCTACCAGTGGAAAAAAGGAAAAAGAGTTCTCATAACTCTTCTGGTCCCATTGGAACTGCGGCATCGGGATTGCCGAATACATCGAAAAGGCTATCGCCAGGCTCCTGAAAAAATCCATAACTTACACCAGTGAAAATGAGACCGTCATCCTGTCAGTCCTGTAATCAAGGTTCATGATAGCACCGTTTATCATTGTCATATGTGGCACCGTATGGCCTATGTCCGCACGGTTTATAAAAGGTATGTCACCAAGAGCCATTTCTGCAGCCTCTTCGTATGTCATACCGGTTTCAGACGACTCAAACATAGTCCTCCCTATGATGACAGCCTCAGTATCATCGAACCAGCCTGCATATTTAAACTGCAGCAGTGTCCTGTAGAACGCTTCCGCGCTCAGTGAAAAATTATCGAAATACCAGATAAAATGGTCTGACCTGTATTTTGCCAGGAAATCCTTAGTGCCGTCATACGTAGTTCCGATCAGGTCTTTAAGAACATCTATACAGCCTCCGATACACCTGCCTTTTACAGAAAGCTCAGGCACCGAGCAGGTCATATCAGAGTCTTTATCATACTCTATATGGTCAGCCTGAAACGGCGGGATAGACATATACTTTGGAAAGCTCATCTCTGTAAACTGCTCGCCCTTTATGATCCCGAGGTTATCCTCTACAAAGTCCGGGAGCGGGTA
>ONIH01000002.1 GCA_900317825.1 uncultured Lachnospiraceae bacterium
TTCTGATTGATCTGAAACGTGGAGAAGTACAGCACGAAGACATCGGACAGATGAATTTATATCTCAATTATTATAGAGAAGAAATGAATACGCCCGGGGATACAGAACCAATCGGCATTGTTATGGGTGCCTATGAGGATAAACTGATGGTGAAATATGCCACACAGAATATTTCTAATCAGCTTTTTGTCAGCCGCTATCAGCTCTATCTTCCTGACAAAGACCAGTTAGAAAATGAAATCCGCAGATTTATGGATGCTGATGCTGCAAGGGAGAACTAATTATGGGAAAGAAATTGTTTGATTATGTGATAGGGAATCCTCCGTATCAAGAGGAATTTTCCACAGATGGCAATAAAACTTATGCTGCGCCTGTTTATAACGATTTTATGGATGCTGTAAATGAAGTGGGTGAGCATGTTGAACTTATACATCCGGCACGGTTCTTGTTTAATGCAGGTTCAACACCGAAAGCATGGAATAAGAAAATGCTTGAAGATCCGCATTTTAAGGTTCTGAAGTATGAAGAGGATGCAACAAAAGTATTCCCCAACACGGATATCAAGGGTGGTATAGCGATCACATATCGTGACAGCACTAAAGAGTTTGGAGCTATTAAAGTTTTTACAAAGTATGAGGAATTAAATAGTATTCTCAGAAAAGTCAGCCAAGCCTCTGACTTCAAGGGAATGGACTCTATCGTTGTAACTCGTACAGCGTATAGATTGACTGATAAGATGCATCAGGATCACCCGGAAGCAAGGTACAAGGAAGATGCGGATGGAAACAATATTGGGCAATTGAGCAAGGGCCACGATTATGATATGTCGACGAATATCTTTGATAGGCTTCCACAGGTATTTTTTGACCAAAAGCCCAGTGATGATAATGAATACATACGTATTCTTGGAAGAGAGAGCAACCAACGTGTATATAAATACATAAGAAAAGATTATGTAAATAATCCACTCCCACTTTTTAAATATTCTATAGTACTTCCTAAAGCAAATAACACAGGAGAATTTGGAGAAACTCTTTCGCAACCAGTACTTACAGAGCCTGGAGTCGGATCTACAGAAACTTTTTTAAGCGTTGGATCTTTTGACACAGAGGAAGCAAATAAGAATTGTTTGAAATACATTTCTACAAAATTTGCACGAACATTGCTTGGCATACTTAAGATTACGCAGGATTTAACCCCTGAAAAATGGAAATATGTCCCTCTTCAAGATTTCACTCCCTCTTCCGACATCGACTGGTCAAAATCTGTCCATGAGATCGACTTACAGCTTTACCGCAAGTACAGCCTGGATGAGGACGAGATCAACTTTATCGAAACGCATGTAAAGGAGATGGTATAATGGCAGCAATCAAGATTAACACAGCTACAAAAGTCACTCCTCAGTGCTACGCATATACAACTCCGGGAGTGCCAAAGCACGATGGCTGGACAAAGATTGGCTTTACTGAGCGGGATGTGGAAACACGCATCAATGAGCAGACGCATACGGTCGGAGTCGACCACAAAACATGGTGGCATATGCGCGCCGCTTATATGACCGAGCCTTATGGCACTTTTACCGACAAAGATTTCCACGCCTATCTGAAGAAGCTGGGTATCGACCGCGAAGCAGGAACCGAATGGTTCCAGATTGAGCCGAATACTGCCAAGGGTGATTTTGTTGACTTCACACAGAATCATGGCGTTGTTTCTACAGACGACACGGACGCAGTGATTCCATACAAACTGCGCGATGAGCAGAACGATGCGGTTCAGTCTGCATATGATTATTTCAAGTCTCATGAGAAGGGTGAGTACCTCTGGAACTGTAAGCCTCGCTTCGGCAAGACCCTTTCCGCGTATGACCTCTGCAGACGGCTTGATGTCACCAATGTCCTCATTGTGACCAACCGCCCAGCCATAGCAAATTCCTGGTATTCAGATTACGAGACATTTTTCGGACCGAAGTCAGGATACCTTTTTGTAAGCTCTGTGGACGGAATCAAAAATAAAAAGTACGTCATGACCTATGCAGAATTTCATGACCGTGTAATGAATGATTCGGACGAAAAAATCAAGGGCTTGATCGAATTTGTAAGTCTTCAGGACCTGAAAGGATCCATTCACTTCGGAGGCCAGTATGAAAAGCTTGCGGAGTGCAGCGATGAAGTAAAAGATGGAAAAAAATAGGTCTGACGTGGGACATTCTGATTATAGACGAAGCCCATGAAGGTGTCGATACCTACAAGACGGATACTGCTTTCAATCACATTCGCAGGAAATATACGCTTCATCTTTCCGGTACGCCTTTTAAGGCTCTGGCAAATGACAAGTTCCCGGAGAATGCCATTTACAACTGGACCTATGCTGATGAACAGAAGAAAAAACGTGACTGGGATAATTCAAGGGAGGAAGAGAATCCATATGAGAATCTGCCGCGTCTGTCTCTCTTCACCTACCAGATGTCTGATATCATCCGCGACAAGGTAAGGCAGGGCATAGAACTCTCGGATGATGATGTTGAAGAGTATGCCTTTGATCTGAATGAATTTTTCAGTACAAATGAATCCGGGAAGTTCATTCATGACGCGGATGTTGACAAGTTCTTAGACGCCTTAACCAGGCAGGACAAGTTCCCTTTTTCCACGCCGGAACTCAGGGATGAACTGAAGCATACCTTCTGGCTCTTAAACCGCGTGGCAAGTGCAAAGGCTCTTGCAAAGAAGCTGTCGCTGCATCCGGTTTTCAAAGACTATGAAGTGATTCTTGCGGCAGGCGATGGTAAGCTGGACGACGATGATGAGAATGAGAAGTCATTCGACAAGGTGACGAAAGCAATCCAGACGCACGACAAGACGATCACGCTCTCTGTCGGACAGCTTACGACAGGAGTCACAATCCCGGAATGGACGGCAGTGCGCATGCTCTCCAACATGGCTTCTCCTGCCCTTTATATGCAGGCTGCTTTTCGTGCACAGAATCCTTGCCTCTTCCACGATGCGCAGGGTAATTCCTGGCGAAAGGAAAACGCCTATGTCTTTGATTTTGATCCGGCAAGAACGCTGACAATCTTTGAACAGTTTGCAAACGATCTGATCCCGGAGACTTCCGGAGACAAAGGCGATTTTGATCAGAGAAAGCAGCATGTCCGCGAGCTTTTGAACTTCTTCCCTGTCTACGGCGAGGACGAGAATGGCTCCATGATTGAGCTGGATGCTGAGTCTGTGCTGACAATTCCGCGTCATATCCACGCAAAAGAAGTCGTGGAGCGCGGCTTTATGTCGAACTTCCTCTTTGCCAATATTTCCGGCATTTTCGGTGCTCCGAAGGAAATTATCGACATCATCAATAATATGCAGGCATTGGAGGAACCGAAAAAGCTGGATCCGGCTGATGTAGATGAGCATACCGCGGATGAGCTTGATTTGAATAATAAAGGCGAGGTGGAGATTCCGCGGGATCAGGTGATCGGCACCGCCAGCGATCTGTTCGGTAATAAGGTCTATGCGGATGTGGACGACCAGCTGACAGAAGCCGTCACAGCGATTACGAAGGAGCATGAGAAACATCCTGATCCGAAGAAAGATGAACTGCAGAAGCTTCGTGAGACATTCAGCCGACCTATTGCGGACACGCTCATGAAGACTGCCCGCCAGCAATATGGCAGCGATCTGAAGAAGTCTACACAGAACCAGCTTGAGCGGAAGATCCATGAAACGACTGATACTGTGGTAAATCGTGAGTACGGGGACTATACGATCCGCGATCATCAGATTGAAAAGGAACAGAATGATAAAGTCGCCGAGGCTCAGAATTCTGGTGCTTCCATGTTGGAAATTTCTCGTTTGAATGAAGAATACGAAAAACGCAAAATGGATAGCTATCGGCAGATGGTGGACAGTATCCATAAGAAGCTGAACAGCGAAGAAACGGTGAAGAAAGCTGCTGAAACAATTGTAGAAACGGTCGAAACAGAGAAGCTGAACAAGGAGAAAGATTCCATAGAAGGTAGCGTCCGCGATCATCTTCGTGGGTTCTCGCGTACGATTCCTGCATTCCTTATGGCCTATGGCGATGAGACGACTACTCTTGCCAATTTCGACTCTCTTGTACCAGCAGATGTGTTCTGGGAAGTTACCGTCAATCCTCAGAGTGGTGAAGGCGTAACTCTTGATCAGTTCCGGATGCTTCGTGATGGCGGTGATTATGATACGACGGATGAAAACGGAAATCCTGTCAAGAGACATTTTGACGGTCATCTGTTTGACGAGGTTGTATTCAATGATTCTGTGCAGGAGTTTATGAAAAAGCGGCTCGAGTTGGCAGATTATTTCACCGGCGAACATGAGGACGATATATTTACCTATATCCCGCCGCAGCGGACAAATCAGATCTTCACTCCGAAACGTGTGGTGAAGGATATGGTTGATCGTCTGGAGAAAGAGAATCCCGGCTGCTTTGACGATCCGGACGCGACGTTTGCAGACCTCTATATGAAATCGGGAATGTATATAACGGAGATTGTCACCAGACTGTATCAGAGCAAACGAATGCAAGCTCTCTTCCCTGACGAGAAGGAAAGGCTGAATCATATATTTGCAAAGCAGGTTTATGGATGTGCGCCAACGGAGATCATTTACCGGATCTGCCTGCGCTACATTCTCGGATTTAATGACGAGATTCACATAGAGACGAACAATATCAAACTCTGCGATACGCTCCAGTTTGCAAAAGATGGAACGCTGGAGACAGAACTTGAGAAGATATTCGACTTCAACTAACTTCTCGATAATGGGACCTATTCCATCGAGCACATTATGCCACAGCATCTGACTCCGGCATGGATTCAGGCACTCGGTCCGGAAGCAGAAGAAATTCACAGCACGTGGCTTCATCGCCTTGGAAATCTGATGCTTACTGCTTATAACTCCAATATGAGCAATGCTACGTTCCAGGAAAAACGAGACGCTGACCTTGGCTATAAGAAGAGCGGGCTGCGAATGAATCAGCTCATAGCTACAAAAGAACACTGGGGCCCGGATGAAATGCAGGAACGTAGTACTTGTTACCCAGAATGAACGCCATATGCAGGTATATAGAAAAATGACTAAAATGAAAATCAAATTACTTGTTTTTATCCTGGCATATATCATCCTGTTTACAGCTTGTCCTGTGAATGCGCATGCTGCTTTTAAAAACACCCGTATAAGGCTCAGGAGTCCGTACCAGGGATGCATGAACAGGAGCGCAAGCGATACTTATGACTACGACAAAGACGGTCACGATTATGTGACTCCATACGATGCAGACACTGACAGAATCAGCAGGCGCACAGGTACTTCACTTACCATCCACTGGTATCCGGTGTATGGAGCAAGTGGCTACGAAGTCTGTAACAAGAGAGGAAAAGTCGTAAAGCGTATCAGTGGGATGGATGTGAACCAGACCACGATCACGAAGTTAAAGAAAAATACCAGGTACACTTTTACAGTACGTGCGTATAAGAAAAGGAAAGGCAGATACACCTACACCAAGAGAAGCAAGCGTGCTATAGGGTTTACAGGATATAAGATAGCCGGGAAGTCTACTGTCTCTGCAGCTCAGATGGCCAGATATTACAAGTCGAAAAGGTCATCTTATCCATCTGCTTATAAGAGCCTTGGTGCTGCTACGATAGATGATTTTACAAAGATCGTGTACAAAGAAGCGAAGAGATATGGGATCAAAGCTGAGGTACTTTTTGCACAGATGATGAATGAGACAGGATTCCTGAAATTCGGTGGAGACGTGAGTATCTATCAGTGTAACTTCGGTGGTGTAGGAGCTGTCGGCAATGGTGCCGGAGGTCTTGACTTCCGGGCATATGCGGCTGAACACTACAAGGCATTCGGGTATTCATCAGCGTCACAGGCCAGGAACCACGCAATCGAAGTCGGGATCCGCTCACAGGCCATGCACCTGGCACTTTATGCCGGAGCCATTAAAAAAGTAGATAATACGATAGATCCTCGTGGCAGGTACGTCCGTATCGGAAACGCGCCATATGTACAGTGGCTCGGGATAAAGGACAATCCATACACGACTGGTGAGAAACACTCCCCAAGTTACCGCGCTCAGACCCGTGGCTGGGCTGGCGCCAATAATTACGGTTACACTCTGGTAGAAAAATTCATAAAACCGATGAAAAAGTTTTCTGCATGATATATAATTTTATATAGACAATTAAAAGACTTATGACAATCCTAACCCTTTCCGATTTCCTGAAGCAGAAATACGGACAGAAATTATATAAGCTGTCTTTAGAGTCCGGGTGTACCTGTCCGAACAGGGACGGGACGCTCGGTACTGGTGGATGCACCTTCTGCAGCGCCGGCGGTTCTGGCGAGTTTGCGGAGAGGGTCTCACCGGATGACATCGACTCGCAGATTGAGGCTGCAAAGCAGAGGATCATAAAGAAACTTCCGGCTGATGTGCCGCCTGATAAGAGAAAATTCATCGCTTATTTCCAGTCATACACAAATACCTACGGAGATACTGACAGGCTTACGGATCTGTATGAAAAGGTTATCAGTCGGGACGACATCGTGATTCTATCTATTGGCACGAGACCTGACTGCATTGACGATGAAAAGCTCGAGATGCTAGAGCGCCTTAACAGGATAAAGCCTGTCTGGGTAGAACTGGGACTTCAGACCATTCACGACGAGACAGCTGAGCGGATCCACAGAGGATATTCGACATCAGTTTTTGAAGAGTGTTATAAAAGACTTAAGGCAGCAGGCCTTACTGTGATCGTCCATGTGATCCTTGGACTTCCAGGTGAGAGCAGGGAAGATATGCTTGATACGGTGAGATACCTTGGGGAACTGAGCCCACGGCTTGACGGCATAAAGCTTCAGATGCTGAATGTCTTAGAAGGTTCGCAGCTTGCGGAAGAGTACAGAGAAAGGCATTTTTCTCAGATGAGTATGGAAGAATACACTGACCTTGTGGTAGAATGTCTAAGACTCCTTCCAGAGCAGACTGTGATTCATCGGATGACGGGAGACGGCCCTAGGAAGCTTCTGATCTCACCGAAGTGGGTGACCGACAAGAAGCGGGTCATGAATATGCTCCGGAATAAAATACTTACGGCTGACCGCCCATGAATGATTTTTATAAAAAATACAAAAACAGTTTTGAAAATGTGCCACGTTGTGCTATAATCATACGGATGTAGATTTTCACATCTGATGACTGTTGTTTCCGAGTGTTAGGAAAGGAAAAAGCATGGGAAAAGTTAGACGCGTATACGTAGAGAAGAAACCTGATTTTGCAGTTACAGCGAAGCAGCTTTCACATGAGTTACGTCATTTCGTCGGGGTTAGTGGTATCACCGGCGTCAGGGTTCTTATTCGTTATGACGTGGAGAATTTAAAGGACGAAGTATTTGATAAAGCGGTCCGCACAGTATTTTCGGAGCCTCCGGTTGATACAGTTTATGAGGAGACTTTCGATTTTACCGGGCGGATTTTTTCTGTAGAATTCCTGCCAGGACAGTTCGACCAGAGAGCAGATTCAGCAGAGCAGTGCATGAAGCTCTTAGACGACGAAGCTGAGCCTATCATAAAAACGGCTACTACCTATGTGATAGAGGGAGAGATTTCCGACGAGGATTTTGAAAAAATAAAGAGACACTGTGTAAATCCTGTGGATTCGAGAATCACAGATGAAGAGAAGCCGGAGACTCTCGAGGATAACTTCGAGGAGCCGGCAGACGTGGAAATCCTGGACGGGTTCTGTGATGAGAGCGATGAGGACTTCAAGAAGCGCTACGATTCACTGAATCTCGCAATGACATACAAGGACTTCCTTCATGTAAGAAACTATTTCAGGTCAGATGAACACAGGGACCCGTCGATTACAGAGATCAGGGTATTAGATACATACTGGTCAGATCACTGCCGTCATACGACTTTCTCAACAGAGCTTACGAATGTGAACTTCGAGGACGGTTTTTACAAGAAGCCTATAAAGGATTCTTACGACAAATACTTAGATAACTTCCGTGTTATCTACAAGGGCAGAGATGATAAGTTCGTCTGTCTGATGGACTTAGCTACGATCGCTGCGAAGATCCTTAAGAAAAAGGGACTTTTAAAAGACCAGGAGGAATCAGATGAGATAAATGCCTGCTCTATCATCATTCCTATCGAAGTAGACGGGAAGACAGAAGAGTGGCTTCTGAATTTTAAAAATGAGACGCACAACCACCCGACTGAGATCGAGCCGTTCGGTGGCGCTGCTACCTGCCTTGGCGGGGCTATAAGAGACCCGCTCTCCGGCAGGACATACGTATATCAGGCTATGAGAATTACCGGAGCTGCTGATCCTACAAGACCTGTAAGCGAGACTCTCGAAGGTAAGCTCCCACAGAAGAAGCTGGTCCGTGAGGCTGCACACGGTTACAGCTCATACGGAAACCAGATCGGACTTGCTACCGGCTATGTAAAGGAGATATATCATCCTGACTATGTAGCAAAGAGAATGGAGATCGGAGCTGTAATGGCTGCTGCTCCCAGGCGTGCAGTACGCAGGCTCAACTCAGATCCGGGAGATAAGATAATTCTCTTAGGAGGCCGTACAGGTCGTGACGGAATCGGCGGTGCTACAGGTTCTTCAAAGGCTCATAACACTAAGTCTACAGCACTCTGCGGAGCCGAGGTCCAGAAAGGTAATCCACCTACAGAGAGAAAGCTGCAGAGACTCTTCAAGAGAGAAGAGGTCGCTTACCTGATAAAGAAGTGTAATGACTTCGGAGCAGGCGGTGTATCTGTAGCCATCGGAGAGTTAGCAGACGGACTTCGCGTGAACCTTGACCTCGTACCGAAAAAGTACGCAGGACTTGATGGAACTGAGCTTGCTATTTCAGAGTCTCAGGAGAGAATGGCAGTAGTCGTATCTCCTTCAGATGTCGATAAATTTTTATCATATGCCAGAGAAGAGAACCTCGAAGCTACTGTAGTAGCTGAGGTTACAGAGGAGCCGAGGCTGCGCCTCGACTGGAGAGGAAAGACCATCGTTGACTTGTCACGTGCTTTCCTTAACACAAATGGAGCTCATCAGGAGACAGCCGTTACAGTCGAGATCCCGAAGAAGGAAGATGACTACCTCGAGAAATTCGCTTCTGAGAAGGTAGCAGCAGACCTTGACAAAAATGACTTAAAGGCTGCATGGCTTGACACCTTATCAGACCTTAATGTCTGCTCACAGAAGGGACTTGTCGAGATGTTCGACGGTTCTATCGGAGCAGCGTCAGTATTCATGCCATTCGGCGGCAAGTACCAGCTGACCGAGACTCAGAGTATGGTCGCAAAGCTTCCGGTCGGAAACCACAAGTGTGATACAGTCTCAATGATGGCATACGGTTTTGATCCGTATCTGTCTAAGTGGAGCCCGTACCATGGAGCCATCTATTCGATCACTGAGTCCATGGCAAAAATAGTCGCTGCAGGCGGAGATTTCAGAAAGATAAGATTTACCTTCCAGGAATATTTCCGCAGGATGAACGAGGATCCTAAGAGATGGAGTCAGCCTGTTGCAGCTCTGCTCGGAGCTTTTGAAGCGCAGATGAGATACGGACTTCCGTCGATCGGCGGTAAGGATTCGATGTCAGGAACATTTAATGACATAGATGTTCCACCGACACTCTGCTCATTTGCTGTAGATACGGCAGATGTACATGATATCATTACACCTGAGCTGAAGAAGGCCGGAGATAAGCTCGTGTACTTCTGGATCGCAAAAGACTTATATGATCTGCCTGACTATGATCAGGTAATGAAGCTCTATGACACTGTCCATCAGCTGATCCTCAAAAAGGCTATCGTTTCAGCATATGTGACCGACTGCTATGGTCCGGCTGCAGCTGTGTCCAAGATGGCTTTCGGAAATGAGTTCGGTGTAAAGATCGGTGTGGACAATGCTTCACCAGCAGACGCCTTCAAGCCATATCCTTGCTGTATCGTAGCAGAGGTAAGCCCTGATGTGATGGATGCAGTGGATCAGGCTATGACTGATAATGGCTTATCTGATTTCTATACTGTGATCGGTGAAGTTACAGATGACAGGAAGTTTACTATAGATGATGTCTCATTCGATATAAGTGAGGCTCTTGATGCCTGGAAGGCTCCGCTTGAAGGAGTTTTCGCTACTAAGGCCGATGACGATAAGACACCTGTTAAGTCTGAGCTTTACGATGAGAAAAATGTCTACGTCTGCAAGAACAAGGTCGCAAAGCCGAATGTATTCATTCCGGTATTCCCTGGAACGAACTGCGAGTACGATTCAGCCAAAGCCTTTGAAAAAGCCGGAGCTACTACGAATACAGTAGTATTCAGAAACCAGAACGCAGAGGATATCAGATCGTCTGTCGATGACTTTGTAAAGGGAATAAACAACGCGCAGATCGTCATGTTCCCTGGTGGTTTCTCAGCAGGTGATGAGCCAGAGGGAAGCGCGAAGTTCTTCGCTACAGCCTTCAGAAACGAGAAGATCACCGAAGCTATCGAGGATCTGATCACAAAGAGAGATGGTCTTGTACTTGGTATCTGCAACGGTTTCCAGGCTCTGATAAAGCTGGGACTTGTGCCTTACGGAAAAGTGACCGAACAGAAGCCGGATTCACCGACACTGACTTATAACACTATAGGCCGCCATATCTCAAAGATCGCCTATACTAAGGTCGTATCGAACAAGAGCCCGTGGCTTCGCCTCGCAGGTCTTGGAAAAGTCTACGGAATCCCTGCTTCACACGGCGAAGGCAGATTCGTTGCGAACGAAGAGTGGCTTGATAAGCTCTTTAAGAACGGTCAGGTAGCTACTCAGTACGTTGACATCGACGGAAACTGCTCGATGGATGCAGAGTGGAACATCAACGGTTCTTACAGAGCTATTGAAGGAATCACGAGTGAGGATGGTAGGATCCTCGGAAAGATGTGCCACAGCGAGCGTATCGGAGATGGCGTTTCAAAGAACATCTACGGAAATCTCGATATGAAGATTTTTGAAAGCGGCGTAAGCTACTTTAAGTGATTAGGATATAGGGGATAAATCCTCAAACAAAGAAAGGAAAAAGATGAAAGCGTATCTTTATCTCGAAGATGGAACTGTATATGAAGGCGAAAGCATCGGTTCTACGCGGGAATCCATCAGCGAGGTCGTATTCAATACCTCGATGACAGGTTATCTCGAAGTGCTGACTGACCCTTCATACGCAGGACAGGCTGTCACGATGACTTATCCGCTTATCGGAAACTACGGAGTCACCGACGACGCTGAGTCAGACAGGTCATATGTGGGTGGATATATAGTAAGAGAGCTCGCGAGAGTTCCGAGCAATTTCCGCTGCAAGGGAAATCTGAATGATTTTTTAAAGGAGCAGGATATTCCGGGAATCCAGGGAATCGACACGAGAGCACTGACGAAGAGACTTCGTGACCACGGCACGATGAACGGTATGATCTCCACGACGAAGTATGACGATCTGACTCCGGTTCTTGAAAAAATAAAGGCGTATGAGGTCGGCGATGTCGTAAGCCAGGTGACCTGCAAAGAGAAAAAGTATCTGCCGGGCAAGGGCAAAAAGGTAGTTCTCTTAGACCTCGGAGCCAAGAGACACATCGGCGAGAGCTTAAATGAGCGTGGATGTGATGTGACTATAGTCCCTGCATCTACGACTGCAGATGAGATCATCGCCATGAACCCGGATGGAATCATGCTTTCAAACGGACCTGGAGATCCGAAGACCTGCACAGCTATTATCAAAGAGATAAAGAAGCTCTACGATACGGACATTCCTATTTTTGCTATCTGCTTAGGTCATCAGCTGATGGCTCTGGCAAATGGCATAGATACGAAGAAGCTTAAGTACGGTCACAGAGGCGGTAATCATCCTGTAAAAGATTCTATTACAGGAAGAGTCTATATCTCATCTCAGAACCACGGCTATGTGGTAGACACTGAGAACCTCGACCCGAAGGTTGCCACACCGTCTTTTACTAATGTAAATGACGGGACTAATGAAGGTCTCATGTACACCGGAAAGAATATATACACAGTGCAGTTTCATCCTGAAGCCTGTCCGGGCCCACAGGATAGCGCATTTCTTTTTGACAGATTCATCAAGATGATGGAAGGAGGACTGTAATGCCACGCGATAACAGCATCAAGAAGGTAATGGTGATCGGTTCAGGCCCTATAGTAATCGGTCAGGCTGCCGAGTTTGATTATGCCGGAACCCAGGCATGCAGATCCTTAAAGGAAGAGGGCGTTGAGGTATGCCTTGTAAACTCTAACCCTGCTACGATCATGACTGATAAGGATATAGCTGATGAGGTCTATATAGAGCCTCTGACCATAAAGTCTCTTGAGTCTATCATCAAGAAAGAAAAGCCGGATTCGATCCTTCCTACACTCGGAGGTCAGGCAGGTCTGAACCTCGGTATGGAGCTTGAGGAGTCAGGCTTCTTAAAAGAGCAGGGTGTAAGGCTTATTGGAACGACTGCTCAGACTATAAAGAAGGCTGAGGACAGACAGGAGTTCAAGGACACGATGGAAAAAATCGGAGAGCCTGTAGCTCCTTCAGAGGTAGTTCATGATGTGGAGGCTGGTGTCCGATTTACCAATACTATCGGCTATCCGGTAGTTCTTCGTCCTGCCTATACTCTCGGAGGTTCAGGCGGTGGAATCGCTCATAATGAGACTGAGCTTCGCGAGATCCTCGAGAACGGACTCCGCCTTTCCCGTGTGCATGAAGTGCTTGTAGAGCGCTGTATCGCAGGCTGGAAGGAAATCGAGTACGAGGTGATGCGTGATGCCGCAGGCAACTGTATCACAGTCTGCAACATGGAAAATATCGACCCGGTCGGTGTCCACACAGGAGACTCTATCGTAGTTGCTCCTTCACAGACTCTCTCAGATAAAGATTACCAGATGCTTCGTACATCTGCATTAAATATCATCACAGAGCTCGGGATCACAGGAGGCTGTAACGTACAGTATGCCTTAAATCCTGATTCGTTCGAGTACTGTGTAATCGAGGTAAATCCTCGAGTATCGCGTTCTTCAGCACTTGCATCTAAGGCTACAGGCTATCCTATAGCAAAGGTAGCCGCAAAGATCGCTCTTGGCTACAATCTCGATGAGATCAAGAACGCCATAACGAAGAAGACCTACGCTTCATTCGAGCCTATGCTCGACTACTGCGTGGTCAAGATTCCTCGTCTGCCGTTTGATAAATTCATCACGGCTAAGCGAACCCTTACCACTCAGATGAAGGCTACTGGTGAGGTCATGAGTATCTGTGATAACTTCTGCGGAGCTCTGATGAAGGCTATCAGGTCGTTAGAGCAGCATGTAGATTCACTCATGAGCTATGACTTTACAGACAGGACTGATGATGAGCTCTGGAAAGAAATGGAGATCGTCGATGACCGCCGTATCTATCGTATAGCCGAAGGCTGCCGCCGTAAGTTCTCACATCAGAAGATGCACGATGTGACAAAGATAGACCTCTGGTTTATCGACAGGATATCATACATCACTGAGGTAGAGAAGAGACTTAAGAATGAGGAGCTGACTCCGGAGCTTCTGCGTGAGGCTAAGAGAATAGAGTTCCCTGATTATATCATCGCAAACCTGAATGGCAAGCTGTCTGAAGATGAAGTAAAGAAGATGCGCTATGACAACGGAATAGTTGCATCATACAGGATGGTCGATACCTGTGCCGCTGAGTTCAAGGCCGAGACACCGTATTACTATTCAGTTTACAGCGGCGGTGAGAATGAAGCCGAGGAGACTTCCGGAAAGAAGAAGGTCTTAGTCCTTGGATCCGGTCCTATTCGTATCGGACAGGGTATCGAGTTCGATTACTGTTCTGTACATGCGACCTGGGCCTTTGAGAAGGAAGGCTTCGAGACCATCATCGTAAATAATAACCCTGAGACAGTTTCTACCGACTTCGATATAGCGGATAAGCTCTACTTCGAGCCTCTTACGAAAGAGGATGTAGAAAATATCGTCCGTCAGGAGAAGCCGGATGGAGCTGTAGTCCAGTTCGGCGGCCAGACTGCTATTAAGCTCACCCAGGATCTGATGGAGATGGGCGTTACCATCTATGGAACCGATGCAAAGGATGTCGACAGGGCAGAAGACCGTGAGCTCTTCGATGAAGTGCTTCAGAAGACTGGAATCCCTAGAGCTGCAGGCGGCACTGTATTTACAGCAGAGGAGGCAAAGAAGGTAGCAAATAAACTCGGCTACCCTGTACTTGTCCGTCCTTCTTACGTGCTCGGCGGTCAGGGAATGCAGATAGCATTCAATGACGAAGAGATAGAGCAGTTCATGGGTATCATAAACCGGATCGCCCAGGAACACCCGATCCTTGTAGATAAGTATCTCCAGGGTAAAGAGGTCGAAGTCGATGCGGTATGTGACGGTCAGGATATCCTGATACCTGGTATCATGGAGCATATCGAACGTACCGGAATCCATTCGGGAGATTCTATCTCCGTATATCCGGCTCCGACTATCGGTGACGAGGTAAAGAAGAAGATAGAGGACGCTACGATAAAGCTCGCGAAGGAGCTTCATGTCATAGGTCTTATAAATATCCAGTTTATCGATATGGATGGAGAAGTCTATGTCATAGAGGTAAACCCTCGTTCTTCACGTACAGTTCCTTACATCAGCAAGGTGACAGGAATCCCTATCGTAGACCTCGCCGCAAAGGTTATGTGCGGACATACTCTCCGTGAGATGGGCTACAAGCCGGGACTTCAGCCAGAGGCAGACTATGTAGCGATTAAGATGCCTGTATTCTCATTTGAGAAGCTGCGTGGAGCAGAAATCTCCTTAGGACCTGAGATGAAGAGTACAGGTGAGTGTCTTGGAATCGCTCCTACCTTCAACGAAGCTTTGTACAAGGCTTTCACAGGAGCAGGTGTTGATCTGCCGAAGTACAAGCAGATGATAATGACTGTAAACGATAAGGACAAGCCTGAGGCTGTCGGAGTCGCAAAGAGATTCAAGGCGCTTGGCTATAAGATCTACGCTACGAGATCCACTGCTAAATATCTTAATGATCACGGAGTTGAGGCTCTCTGGGTAAATAAGATAAACCAGGAATCACCGAATGTCATGGATTTAATACTCGGTCATAAGATCGACCTCGTGATCGATACGCCGACTGAAGGACACGGAGACAAGACCCGTGACGGCTTCCTCATAAGGCGTAACGCTATAGAGACAGGAGTCTACTGTATCACAGCAATGGATACAGCCAATGCCTTAGCCCACGCTCTCGAAAGTGAGCCGGATAAGGTAACACCTATAGATATAGCAAAAGTAGATAGAAGATAAAAACACTGCCCGGCGGGTCACGCCGGGCAGTGTTTTTTTAGTTCAGATCATCTGCTTCCTGTTCTACGACTCCTTCTGACCCGTCTGAGGTCTCAGCTTCGACCTCTTTTATCAGGCATTCATTTCCAGTGATAAGCCAGGTCTCACCGGAACCGCAGTAGGGACAGGTTTTTCCATATTTTACTGTCGGATAATTTTTTTCACAGTTAGAACAGAAGGTGACTGCAGGGATAGTCTCGAGCTTTAGGACAGAGTCTTTTAACAGAGGGTGTCTGCTCTTGAAATAGTCCCAGCAATCAGTGAAGTAGTCGGTCATTATCCCAGACACTTCGCCGACTGACAGAGTTACCGAACCGTATTTTGTTATATGATTTTCTTCAGCCGCTTCATCCAGCGTCTTCGCCAGATGAAGCACTATTCCCATTTCATGCATAAAAATTTATCACTGTTCGCTTGGATAGTCTGAGTGACCGGTCAGCTTTGTCTTCATGATGCGCATCATGCGCTTCGGAGCGTATTTCTTTACGGCATCCATCATCTCCTCAGCTGTGTGCATATCGGAGCAGTGAGGCAGGTCGCGGGAGAGGTGGATAGCGTCAAACTCACAGCGGGTAGTACAGAGACCGCAGCCGATACATTTGTTGAAGTCGACAGTAGTAGCTCCGCATTTTAGACAGCGGTTTGCTTCGGCCTTGACCTGCTCTTCTGTAAGAGGAAGCCTCATATCGTCAAATGACTTCACAGCTTCTTTTACTGTGCCTCTGCTGCCAGGAGTCTGGCGGTCAGCGTTATCGTAGCTGTCTATTCTGATATCGTCCCTGTCGAGCTCGATAAAGTGGCGCAGGTTTCTTCCAATCGTAAGAGACTGTCCAGGATGGACGAATCTGTTCAGGGATACCATTCCCTCACGGCCATCAGCTATAGCGTCGATAGCGAATCTGGCTCCGTGATTGATGTCGCCTCCTACGAAGATATCAGGCTCTGCAGTCTGAAGGGTAACAGGGTCAGCCTCGGCTGTTCCGTTTCTTCTGAGAACGACCTTTGTGCCGTCGAGCAGATGTCCCCACTCAGCAGCCTGACCTATGGCCATAAGCACATGTGAGCAAGGTATCTCGATAGTGTCGTTTTCATCATACTGAGGGTTAAATCTGCCGTCAGCGTCCTTTACCTGGGTACACTTCTTAAAGATGATCGATTTTACAGTGCCGTCGTCATTCTTTATGACTTCCTTAGGACCCCAGCCGTTCCTGAGCTCTATGCCTTCGCCGAGTATCTCTGCGACTTCATCCTTTGCCGCAGGCATCTCATCACGCTGCTCGAGGCAGAGCATAGTGACTTTTCCGTCGGTGGTTCGAAGAGCCGCTCTGGCTACGTCAGCTGCTACGTTTCCTCCGCCGACTACGACGATGTCGCCGTCCAGATGAGGCTTCTCTTCCGAGAGATTTACTCGTTTAAGGAAAGCGACTCCGGACTCAACGCCAGAAGCATCCTCGCCAGGTACACCGGCAAGCCTTCCACCCTGAAGACCTATAGCTACGAAAAATCCCTTGTATCCCTGTTTCCTAAGCTGCTGGATCGTCACATCTTTTCCGACTTCGACTCCGCACTTTATCTCTGCGCCCATCTGGCGGATCAGATCTATCTCTGACTCGAGGACATTTTTCTCGAGTCGGAAATTCGGGATGCTGTTTAGGAGCATTCCGCCAGGACGGGATTCCTTTTCAAAGACGGTGACAGGGTAGCCTTCTTTTCTTAAATACCAAGCAGCTGTAAGTCCGGCAGGGCCTGCTCCGATCACGGCGATAGGGTACTCTTTCCACTCCTCACCGTTCGGGTTTTCTACAGGCTCGAGGAAGGCCTTTGGATTTTTCCTTTCGTACTCAGCTAAGAATTTCTTTATCTCGTCAATGGCTACAGGGTGGTCGATAAGGCCTCGCGTGCAGCGGTCTTCACAGCGTCTGTTGCATACAGCACCGCAGACTGCTGGGAACGGATTGTCCTGTCTTATGAGCTTTACGGCCTCTTCGTATCTGCCTTCAGCCGCCATTCTGACATAACCCTGAACGGCTATGTGAGCAGGACAGGCTGTCTTACAAGGTGAGGTACCGGAGTCATAGCACTGGATCTGGTTATTTTCCCTGTAGTTCTTATCCCACTTGTCCTCACCCCAGACATGGTCATCCGGAAGCTCGTGAACAGGGTACATGACTTTGGAGCCGTCTGCGTGACAGAGCTTCTGGCCGAGCTTTGCGGCACCGGCAGGGCAGACTTCCACGCACTTTCCGCAGGCTACGCATTTCTCAGCGTCGACGTGCGCGCGGTAAGCGGAACGGCTCATATTTGGCGTGTTGAAAAGCTGGGAAGTACGGAGACCGTAGCAGCTTCCCGGAGAGCAGTTACAGATACCTACTATACGGTTCGGTCCGTCGAGATTAGTGATCTGGTGTACATAGCCTTTTCTCTCGGCTCGCATAATGATATCCATTGCCTCATCACGGGTAATGTAATATGCGTCCTTGCCAGATTCTACAAGGAATTCTGCTATGTCACCGACACCGATACACATATATCCTTCGATATCGCCGACACCTTCGCCTCTGTATCTCTGAGCCTTGCGGCATGCACAGACCATCTTACAGAACTTGTCGTATTTTTTCAGCCAGTGTGAGAGGTATTCGACACTGACAGAAGTCGGTTCAGTTTCTATGGCTTTTTCTACAGGGATTACGTGCATACCGATGCCGGCTCCGCCTGGGGGAACCAGCTTTGCAGCGAGCTCAAGCGGCTCCTGCGGGGCGAGGTTGAACATCGTGGCTACTTCAGGATGATCGTCGCAGAGAGTAGGGTGCTCGACCATGTACTCGCCGCTTCCTACGACCCACTTCGGGATGATATACTGGATATGCTGGTCGGCATTGTCACGGTTCTGTTCGATGATACCGATCCAGAGCAGATGGTCGATGACTTTCTGGCTGTCTTCTTCAGACATATGATTCTTCTTCGCAAGCTCAGCCGTAGTATAAGGCGTGCGGCGCTTTTCAAAGCTCAGCATGAAGCGTACTTCGTCCTTCGTCAGGAGTCTGTCGAGGATCCAGAAATCCATGTGGTTTTCCTTCATGCCGCCTTTTAGCTTTCGAGGTATCGAATCAGTGATGAGCTGGGCGAGCTTCATCGTAAGCTCTTTTTTCTCCGGGTCATCACAGTGATAGTCTTCCCGTGGGAAATCCCAGTCGTTCACGAAGATATTCTTATTTACTTCTTTTACCATTATAACCTCCACTTTCCCTTAAGAATACATACTTTTATTACATTATACGTGAACTTGTACCTGAAAAATTTGCAAAAAACGCCAGAAACATGTAAATAATGAGTGTAAAATGACTATTGACATATCAGAAAAGTATGCTATAGTAGTTAAGACAATTTTTATAGGAACGCAGAGTAGACTGTATTGCGTTAAGTGTCTGGTGAACAGGGAGTTGTCATCAGAACGAAGGGACACAGGGTCCCGCGGTTTTATGGTCGCATCCCGCTGCTGCATGAGAGAACGTTTTCCTCCTGTGCGGTTAAAGGAGCTTACTGCAAAGGAGGTATTTTTATGCAAAAATTCATTCGTAACCTAAAGGACTCCGCAGCAGAACTGAAAAATATAAGGAGTCTGTGCACTGTGGCGATGCTTATGGCACTATCGGTGGTACTTAATATGGTATCTACGATAAATATTGGCCAGTTCATCCACATCGGACTTTCATGGCTTCCGAAGGTAATGATCTCGGTCCTGTTCGGACCGGTGACGGGGGCAGTATCAGCTGCAGCGCTTGACATCTTAAACTACGCAGTCCGCCCGGATGGGCCGTTTTTTCCGGGATTTACTTTAGGCTCCACTGTAGCGGCATTTATCTACGGAGTATTTTTCTACAGGAAAAAAGTGACGGTAGTAAGGACCTTTGTGGCAAAAGGCATAGTCACAGTGATCGATAATATCATCCTCAACACCCTCTGGCTCTCGATCCTATACGGCCAGGCTTTTAAGGCACTTTTCTTCCCGAGACTTATAAAGAACCTGATCACCTGGCCTATCTACAGCCTGTTACTCTTTACAGTGATGACTGCGGTCGAAAGGACTAAGGCAGGAGAACTTTTAAGAGCGCATCATTATCCGAAGGCTTCATAAAGCAGATGCGGATGTAACGGTCGGAGAGGAACGGGAAGGTCGAGCAGTCCCTTATCATCAGCTTCTGTCTGATACATTTTTCAAAAAGTGAATGGCTGTCTTCGGATCCATCAAGGACCTGAAGCAGCATGAAGTTTGCGTTAGGATAGTACGGTTTAAAAGCCGTACTATTTTTAAATATATCGAAAAGCCTCTTTCTCTCGGTAAAGATCAGGCCTTTTGTGGCTTTGATGTAATCAGTGTCTGAGAACATGATCTTGCCGGCTTCTTCGGCGAGGGATGAGATCATCCACGGGTTCTTCTTCTGGTTTATCTCTTTGAGGAGGTCTTCGTTTCCGGTGACAGCGTAACCTAAGCGGAGCCCTGGAGCCGCGAAGAACTTCGAAGTGCCACGGAGAACTATCAGGTTATTATAGTCTGAGGTAAGCGGTACTGAAGTGATCTCGGGTTCATTCGATGTGAACTCGACATAGGTCTCGTCTACCATCACATAGATATCGTGCTCCTTGCAGGAGTCGAGGATGCGGCGCATATCACGGTTCGTGATGACAGACGAAGTCGGGTTATTCGGGTTACAGAGGACTATAAGGTCCAGGTCATCCGAGAGCCTTTCTATAAAGTCATCTACAGGCATCGTAAAATCATTTTCTTCGCGGAGCGGATAGTAGGAAGTGCGGCCGCCGTTTAAGGTGATCTCACGCTCGTACTCAGAGTAGGTAGGCCCGAGTATCAGGGCTTTCTTTGGGGCTGTGACCTGGACGAAAAGAGAGATAAGCTCCGTAGAGCCGTTTCCGACTATGATATTTTTCTCATCGCAGGAGGCATAGGCGGCGATAGACTTCTTTAAGTCAGTGTAGTCCCTGTCAGGATAAGTCTCTATGCAGTGGATGTGCTTTGCCAGATCCTCAGAGAGCTTCGGGGAGATGCCTAAGGAATTTACATTTGCGGAGAAGCTTACTATCTCCTCTTTTTTGATCCCGTACATTTTTTCAATGAGTTCAAGGTCGCTGCCGTGGAAGTGGTCTTTATGTTTAAGCATTTAAAATAACTCCTTTTTGTTGAATAAATAAGACAAAACATTTATAATCATTATAGTATTTTTGACATTTATGTAAAGAAAGGACTTTCCTTTGAAAGAAAAAATCCTTGATCTGACAGAAGGAGAATTCGAACGGGACTTCCCGGCTGCCTTAAGTGACCCTGACAGGATCGAAAAAAAGGGTATAGAAGGACATGACATAGCCGGTAGCATCCGCATATATACAGACAGCGACCTGCCTTTAGAGGGACAGGTCTTTTCGTCGAACCCTTATGTCAGCACTGAACAGAAGGATTTTTGCGGAAGGGAAGCCATTCTTGATTTTACGGCTCATACGGCCGGTTTCTACCCGGGACAGAGGCTTGACGGCACTTTTACTATCGTAACAGACGGCCATAACCTGACAGTTCCATATTCTTTTACCGTCGAAGAAAAATATCCCGAAGCAGAAGGCAGGGAGATAAAGACATTAGAAGACCTGTACGAGCTTGAAAAAAATGACAGGAGAGAGGCAGTTTCTGTCTTTTCATCTGAGGACTTTAAGAAGCTTCTGGTAAGGCACTTTCCGGAGACTTACCTAAGCTACCGCTCGCTTACAGGGACTATGGGCTTTACACCGGAGGCTTTAGAGAACTTCCTCTGTGAGAACGGGCTTAAGGACAGGATAAAGCTCCATGTGTTCCCGGCAGAGCTAGATTATTACGCTGTAAACGAAGACGTGAAGGAGAGTTTCCGCATCACGAGAAATACCGACGGGTACGTGTCTCTGTCATTTGAAGTGCCAGAAGACAGTTTCATAAGTCTCTCAAAGACAGAAGCGACTGACGCTGATTTTTACGGCGGGACACTTGAAGTCCCGTTTTTTATAAAAAGTTCCCAGCTCCACAAGGGAGTAAATACGACAAGCCTTACGATCAGGGGAAATGGTCTCTTGATAAAAAAGGACGTAAACGTTTCTACCTACGGAAAAGGAGAGAAGGTCTATGAGGAGAGCCGTGAGAGAAAAAAGGTTATCTGCGACGGAATAAAAGGTTATCTCGATTTCAGACTCAGAAAGACAGATACGGCAGCTTTTTTAAAGTCGGCGACTGAGACTACAGAATATTTTTTAGATAAAAATCCGGCTGATCTGTTTTCACTGCTATACAGGACCATGGCACAGATAGTGTCAGGAGAAAAGCAGAAGGCCCTGGTTACCATCGCCATGTTAAAAGAGATGATAACTGACAGAAAGAGTTTTGAGTGGGCGTTTCTTCTGTATCTTTGCACCCTGATGGATCCGGAAGAGGGATACATAGACAGGATCACGGCTGAGATCGAAGCTATCGAAAAAGAACTCGATGATCCGCGCATTTTCTGGTTCCTTCTTTTTCTACGGAAAGAATACACCGAGAACCCGCTTAAGCGATTAAGTGATATCAGAAAGTGGATAAACCGCGGGAACTATTCACCGATCCTCTATGCGGAGGCTTTTGACGTCATAAATGCCTATCCGCAGTATATAGGACAGCTTGACAGTTTCTCACTCTCAATACTCAGATTCGGACAGAGGAACGGCGTCATCAGTAAAGAGGTAGTCCCGTTCGTATCTGAATGTCTCTATGACCTGAAGGACTTCAACGCAGGTGTATTTGACTTTGCGGGGAAGCTCTATGACAGATACGATGATGACATGCTGCTTTCGTCTATAGTCTCGTATCTGCTAAGGAACAGATGCATCGGGAAGAAATACGCTATCTGGTACAAGCGCGGGATAGAGGTAGACCTGAACCTGACGGGAATATACGAAAACTATATGTACTGCGTGGATGAGGCGGATACTGATATGCTCTCGCAGCTACTTCTGATGTATTTCTCCTACGATAATAACGAGCTCTCAGAAGAGAAAAAAGAGTACCTTTACGCAAATGTGATCATGTACAAGGAACGCCGGGCTGATATATACGAGTCATATAAGGCGCAGACAGAGCGCTTCGCTATTGAGAAGCTCCAGGAGGGAAAAATCGACGATTTTCTCTCGGTGATATACAGAGACCTGTACAAAAGAGATTTTTTCGATGATGAGCTTAAGAAAAAGCTGTACGCTTTAAAGGATTCTGTAAAGGTCTTCTGCCTTTCACAGGAGTCGGGAAGACTCTCGATATATACGGAGAGGCTTAAGAAACCGTTCGAGACAGATCTGAAGAATCACTCGGCGATCATACAGATAAAAGACGACGACTTCTTTACTGTGCTTACAAACCAGAACGGAGTGTTCGCTGAAAAAGAGCTGTTCTATACGGAAAAGCTTTTACCGGAGTTAGACGAAGAGGAAGACGAAAAGTCCGGAAAAGACATACGCATAACAGGCGAGACAGAAGAGGCATTTGCAGACCATATCATAGCAGAAAATGACTATGATGCTGTTACTGTAGATGATATACCTGATGAAGTAAAACTCCAGAACAGAAGGCCTGAGGTAGTCACCTTTATCCTGAGACATCTGATAGAAGAAGACAGGACTGATAAGGCCTTTTCTCTGATGAAGGAAGTATATGGATTCCAGGTTCCGGAGAACCAGCTCCTCCATCTGGCTACACAGGAGTGTCAGAAAAATGAGCCTGATGAATTCCTTACAGGACTCTCTGTCTGGCTCCTGGACCACTATCTGTCGAATAAGGTGACACTAGACTATCTGTGCCGCAACTACGAGGGTCCTACTTCTGATCTCATCTGTGTATTCAAGTACGCTAAGGCGAGAGGATGTGAGGTAAGCAGTCTGGCAGGACATATCATAGAGCAGATGATCTTCGAAGAGGGAGATTATCCGGAAGCAGCGGATGCCTTTATGTCGTACAGGATAGTTCATCCGGATATGAACCTCGTGAGGGCTTACGTGACATATTTTTCAGACAGGTATGTCAGAGGTGAAAAAGAAGAGACAGATGAGGCCTTCTTCAGGTACATAAAGGATATGTACGTATCTGATCACGGCGTAAACTCGAGCATAAAGACCGCGCTCTTAAAGCACTACGCTGAGTCCGGTTCGTTGAAGCCTGACCAGCTAAAGACTGCCGAAGCGCTTTTAAGGGATAACCTTCTCGACGGCAGGTATTTTTCGTTCTATACGAAAATGGATATACGTCTTGTAAGGGAGTTCGGCCTCTATGAGAGAGTATATACAGAGACGAGGGAAAAACCTGGGAAGGCTCTTACCGCGTGTTTTTATCCTGGAACAGAAAAAGAGTTCTCGCAGGAGATGGAAGAGGTCTATGACAGCATCTATATCACCTCGCTTATACTGTTCCGTGGAGAGAGCGCTGAGTACGTGATAAAGGATGAAGACGGAAAACAGGTGGCCCGTGGAACTGCTGTAAACCAGAACTACCCAGACAGTGGTTCAAAGAGCAGATTCGGGCTGATAAATGAGATTTCAGAAGAGGAAAAGAGTTCTGACAGTGCTCTTTCAGACAGTATAAAAGAGTACATAAGGCTTGACCTATCGTCAGATGACCTTTTCTCTATGGTGTGATAAATGGAAGAAGAGACCATATCAAGGACCGGGGCCGTGTACGGGATCGACATCTCCGAAGACCGCGCACTGATAAGCTACATAAATCCTGATCAGAAGGAACCGACTACAGTTTCTTTAGTCTACGGAGAGGAAAATTACTGTGTGCCGATGGCTGTTGCAAAGCGCGAGGGGATCGGGCAGTGGTTTACCGGAGAAGAGGCTGTGAGCAGAGCTGAAGAAGACGGAGTTACTCCGGTACCAGATCTCTATAAAAAGGCTTTAGCCGGCGAGGATATCATAGTCGATGCCGACCTTTTTTCGGCGGATGATATTTTTTCCATATACTTAAGGCGGCTCTTTACGATGGCGCAGAATATGAGCGGGATCAAGGAAACCCAGCTCGTCGTCTTCTGTGTTCAGGAAGTCACCAAGGAAGTGGTGTCACTTCTTACCCGCTGTTCAGAAAAAAATGGCATCGACCGTGAAAAAGTAGCTGTCATCGATAAAAAAGAGGCATTTTACTACTACTGCCTGTCTCAGGGACCTGACTTCAGAAGAAATGACATGGCACTTTTCGAGTGCGAGGGTTTAAACGTCTATGCTCTAAGACTAAATAAAAATGCCTCTGATGACGGTGAGCTCATTACCTTGGATGAGAAGTATTTTACTCTCGATGAAAAGGATAAAGATTCATCTTTTGATGAAGTGCTAAAGGAGATGCTCAAAGGAAATCTTGTCTCCACTATATATCTGACTGGCTCGGGATTTTCAAGGGACTGGATGAACCTCTCGCTTCAGAGAGCGCTTCTGGGGCACAGAGTATTTGCGGGACAGAATCTCTATACCAGGGGAGCAGTATATGCCGGGATGGTAAAGACCAGGAGCGTTTCCTGGGGATACACTTACGTCGGAGACCACGAGCTGAAGCTCAATGTCTCGCTCAAAGTTTCTGACTTAAACGAGCTTAAATTCTATCCGCTTATAAGGGCTGGTGAGAGCTGGTATGAGGAGAAAGGCGAGTGTGAAGCTATTCTCGACGGTTCTCCGGAAGTGGAGATCTATATCGGAAAGCCTGATTCGAGAAAGACTGTAGTTTCGGTTCTCAGGCTTAAGGACCTGCCGGTCAGGGAGAACAGACTCACCAGGCTCCGCATCACAGCGACTCCGCTTTCTGATAAGAAGGTAAGCATCCGTATCCTGGATCTGGGATTCGGAGAGGTAGCAAGGGGAAGCGGAAAGACTTTTACTACTACGATAGGGATTGACTAATGGGAGAACTGATACTTTGCAGGCGGCCGATAGCTGCGGCGCCTTTTTACCTCGAGAGTATTTCTCTTAATGTATATTCACTTGAGGAACTCAGCTGGTTTATTTTTCATCATACTGATATCCTGGAAAGTGACTTCATCTCAGATGACCTGTTGGACTGGATTTCGGATGAGGCAGGATACAGGGATCTGGCCTTGAGACTTCGCGCAGGCAGAGACGCTAAGACGCCTTTTCATGTGCAGATAGAGACTATCCTGGCTTCCTGCGGTTATCTGACACCGAAGGAGATAAAGGATACTGTCAGGGAAGTGCAGCTTTCTGCAGGTCTTTCGCCTGTAGAAAAGAAGAAAAAGCGCGCCGACCTTCTGATAAAGAACGGCAATATCCGTAAAGGCATCACAGCCTACCAGAAGATTTTAGAGACTGAAGACTTAAAGCGTGACATCTACGGAAATATCTGCCACGATATCGGATATGCATACGCGAAGCTATTTCTTTTCAAAGAGGCCTCAGACTGGTACAGAAAGGCTTACGAGCACAATGTAAGCATCAAGAGCCTGATGCAGCTTCTTTTCTGCCTGATGGAGATGGGCGATGAGGACGGCATAAAGGATATAACCGAAACCTATCACATAAGGGACGAGGAACTGGAGCGTGCCAGAGCAGTTTTCAAGGCAGCAGGCGAGACTAAGAAGGTACAGGAGGCTCAGCAGAAAATGACCTCTGACCCGAAAAATATCCACGGATTCATCTCTGAACTGAAGTCTGACTACATCAGAAAGTACGGTGCTTAAGGGTGTTTGGATTTAAAAAGAAAAAAAAGACAAAAACCGAAGATGAGATATTCGATGATCTGATAGACGAGGCTGCAGCCATAGACGACATGGAAAGTCCGAAGAAGATCGAGCACATGATCCTGGACTCCTGCGAGCAGATCATTTCGGAGACAAAGGAGATTGAAGGGAAAAAGGCCGAGTACCGGATACTTACTAAGTACTTAGAAGACATAAAGCGCATCCATGAGCTGAATCCAAAGGAAGCCTCTGCCGTGAAAAAGGCAGCTGCCGCTATAGAGAGGGCACAGAAGAGCAGAAAGACTTTTATCGATGCTCCTAAGACTATATCAGATGATGCCTATGCCCTGATAGCTGAGAATGAAAGCACGGTGCAGCGTGAGATAGAGAGAATGAAGGAAAACGAAGTCTATCAGTCCAACACCGCTGCAAAAATGCATGCACTCGAAGCTGACAAGGGTGAGCTGAAGCTGGACTTCGATGAGGCTACCTCTCACAGCTCCTTTGCGAGAAAAATCTGCGTCCTTCTGATGGTGCTTTTTGCTGCGAGCTTCGTATTCCTTATCGCAGCAGGCGGATCAGAGGGAGGGACGGCTTCGCAGGTAGCGGGCATTTTTCTTATAGTATTTGCGGTTCTCGCAATGCTTATCTTCATGTGGCAGGCTTCTTCAATCAGGAGACGAAAAGTACTACTGAGGAACCTAAACTCGACTATCACCCAGCTGAATGTCACGAGAATGGAGTACGCGAATGTCACTAAGGCCATAAATGCCACGGCTGACAAGTACCACGTACATTCATCTACTGAGCTTTTGTACCTGTATAATGCTTTCGATGATTTTAACTACAGGAGAGAGCGGTTCGTAAAAGACGATGAGGACCTGACATACTGGAATGACTATCTGCTGAGACTCTTAGCACCCTTAAGGCTCTATGACAGCCATATCTGGCTCAAACAGGCGGCAGCCTTAAACCATGAGGACGATATGCAGGAAGTGCATAAAGAACTCGTGGAGAAGAGACAGGCGGTAAGGGAGCAGATAAGACTTGAGACCCATCAGGTAAAGAGCGAGCGTGACGAGATCGACAGGCTCATGAAGGAAGCAGATTTCTACGTGCCTGAGATAATGGAGATCATAAAGTCTGTGGATAAGCTCTGCGGACTTGACAGATTAAGAAAAGAAGAGGATGATAGTATCCTGAAGTCTCTCGACGCAGAGGAGACAGAAGAGAAAAAGACTGTTTCAAAGGAAAAAGCAGAAGAAATAACTATGGAGCCTGTGAACAGGCCAGAGAAAGAAGAGAAGAAAAAAATGAAAGTAAGAACCAGATTCGCGCCATCACCTACAGGAAGAATGCATGTGGGAAATCTTCGTACAGCCCTTTATGCTTACCTTATCGCAAAGCATGCGGGTGGTGATTTTATACTTCGTATAGAGGATACTGACCAGGAGAGATACGTAGAAGGTGCGGTCGATATCATTTACAGGACTCTGAAGGAGACCGGACTTGAGCATGACGAGGGCCCGGATAAGGACGGCGGCTGCGGCCCTTATGTCCAGAGCGAGCGTGTAAAGCAGGGCATCTATATGAAATATGCCAAAGAGCTTATCGATAAGGGAGAGGCTTATTACTGCTTCTGCACACCTGAGAGACTCGAGAGCTTAAAGCAGGAGGTCGTAGACGAGAACGGTGAGAAGAAGACCATCTCTATCTATGACAAGCACTGTCTTGGCCTCTCAAAGGAGGAGGTTGAAGCAAACCTAGCCGCTGGAAAGCCTTATGTCATCAGACAGAACAACCCTCGCACAGGAACTACCACCTTCCACGATGAGATCTATGGAGATATCACTGTAGATAACAGCGAGCTCGACGACATGATCCTGATAAAGTCTGACGGTTATCCTACTTATAACTTCGCAAACGTCGTTGACGACCATCTGATGGGGATCACTCATGTAGTCAGAGGGAACGAGTACCTGTCATCTTCACCTAAGTACAACAGGCTCTATGAGGCATTCGGTTGGGAAATCCCTAAGTATATCCACTGCCCGCTGATCACGAACGAGCAGCACCAGAAGCTGTCAAAGAGAAGCGGACACTCGTCATTCGAGGATCTCGTAGATCAGGGATATCTGACAGACGCCATAGTGAACTTTGTAGCTCTCTTAGGCTGGAGCCCTGAGGATAACCAGGAGATCATGAACCTGCCTGAGCTCATCGAGAAGTTCGACTATCATCATATCAGCAAGTCACCGGCTGTCTTTGACACGACAAAGCTCAAGTGGATGAATGGCGAGTACATCAAAAAAATGGATCCGGCTGTCTTCTGTAAGAAAGCCCTTCCATATATAAATGAGACTGTAAAGAGAGACTGTGACAAGGAGAAGATCGCTGCCCTGGTACAGTCACGTATCGAGATATTCCCAGATATTGCAGACCTCATAGACTTTTTCGAGGAAGTACCGGAGTACGATACATCGCTTTATGTGAACAAAAAGAACAAGTGCACAGAGGAAAATTCTCTGGAGCTTCTGAAGTCTGTCCTTCCGGTACTTTCAGGCCAGGATGACTTCTCAAATGACGCGCTTTTCGAGACCTTAAAGGCATTTGCCAAAGAGCACGAGTACAAGGTTGGCTTCGTTATGTGGCCGCTCCGTACAGCTCTTTCGGGAAAAGCATCTACACCTGGCGGTGCTACACAGATCATGGAGATCCTTGGAAAAGACGAATCGCTCCGCCGCATCACAGCTGGCATCGAGAAACTCGAAGCATGATATAAAGGAGGGAGAGTATGAGAAAAATACTATCTGCCGAACAGCAGGAGGCTGTAAACCATTTCAGAGGACCGTGTCTTTGTATGGCAGGTCCTGGAAGCGGCAAGACCCTGGTACTTACAGAGCGCATAGCTTCGCTCGTGCGTGTACATGGCATCGAACCGCGGAGCATTCTGGTGGTCACTTTTACCCGTGACGCCGCTGCTTCGATGAAGAGACGCAGTGAAGAAGATCACATCTACCCGTCTCCTGCATTTGGCACTTTTCATTCAGTTTTTTACAATATCCTTTTAAGAGAGGGCCGTGTCAGGCCGGAGAACCTTATCTCCGGAAGAAAAGCTCTTGGTCTCCTCTCGCTTTCCGTAAATGAATGTGGTCTTAAAGAAGTAAATACCGAGTATTATCCGGCGCTTCTTCGGACGATAAGCTTCTATAAAAATACCGGTTTTCTCGATGAAAATCTCTATCCGAATGATACAACTACTGAGGACATGAAAAGGATCATCGCGAAGTTTGGCGAGCACACTGTAGGCGACGGGTACTTTGACTTCGATGATATCCTGGTGGAGACCAGACGGTTTTTTAAAGAGCATCCTGAGAGGCTTGCGTTCTGGCAGAAGAAGTTCCCGTTTATTCTGGTGGATGAGGCACAGGATATGAACCGGTTGCAGTATGAGACGATAACAGAACTCGCGCGTCCTCTTGATAATCTCTTTCTGGTAGGTGATGATGACCAGGCCATTTACGGTTTCCGGGGCTCTGATCCGTCGTTTCTTCTGCAGTTTGAAAAGGACTATCCGGATGTCCATAAGGTTATCCTGAATAAAAATTACCGGAGCGATAATCTTATCGTATCTTCATCTGCAAAGCTCATTTCCCAGAATAAGGTGCGCTTTGAGAAAAATCTGACTGCAGCGTCTTCTGATCCGGGCACGATAGAAATAATAACTGCCCGCGATGAGCACGAGGAGGGCAGACTTGTCGCTGAAAAAATTCAGTTGCTTTTAAGTAGTGGAGTGCCTGCTTCTCAGATAGCAGTCCTCTACAGAAACAGGCTTGTAAGTACCTGCCTCGTGCAGGAGCTCTCGAGGCTTTCAAGAGAGAAGAGCGAAACAGATACATTTTTCTATAAGAGCTTTGTAGTAAAAGACATCCTGTCGTATCTTACCATATCGCAAAGCGATGAGGTAAGGCGAGAGGATTTTGTGGCAGCTCTTACTCATCCGGACAGAAATATCGGCATCATAGGCGTCGGTAGAAGTGAGCTCAGTAAAAACGAGTGGCTTTCAAAAATGAAAAAGACTGTTTTTAAAAACGAAGCAGAATTTTTCATTAACGACCTGAAGTTTATCGCCTCGCTTTCACCATCATCTGCCATAAACTATATCATTAAAAAAATGGGATACGCGAAGTACATAAGGGATTTTTCGTATAAGAACGGGATGGACGCTTCCATCTATAATGACCATGCTGCTACGCTTTTAAAAGAGGCAGCTGCATACAGGCATATAGGGGATTATATCTCAGATATGCAGGAGAAAAAAGAGCACGCCATTATCACAGAGGAAAAAGAGAAGAAGCCAGATTCGATAGGCTACTATACTTTTCACGGCTCGAAAGGGCTGGAGTTCGACAACGTCTTTATCATAGGAGCATGTGACGGGATCACACCGTCAGAAAAGGCCGATACAGCGGACCGGATAGAAGAGGAGAGACGGGTTTTCTACGTGGCGATGACCAGAGCAAAGAAGAACCTCTATATCTCAGTTGCCGGAAAGTATGGAAACCACACTTACTATCCGTCTCCGTTCCTCAAAGAGGCATTTGGCACTTTTTAATTTATTCGGTTTTTCAGACAGTTTTATGTTATAATATCATAGTCTATTTTTGAAAACAGAGTTTGGAGATACTATGAGTTATGAAATGAGAAAAGGCAGCTTTTTAAATAATGGAGCGTTCCGCCGTAAGGGAGGAGTAGAACTTACGGTGGTTGCCAGGAGAGAAGGCGGCCTTTCCGTCATTTTTTACGATAAAAAGACGAAGACAAAATTAAAGGAGATCCCTCTGAAAAAGTCCATGAGTGTAGGAAGGGTCTACTCTGTTTTTTTCCCGTCTCTTTATGATGATGTCTGTTATATGCTAAAGGACGCTGACGGCATCTACTTAGACCCGTATGCTCCGGTCATTTGTGGCAGGGAGAAGTGGAATGATGTCTCGAGAAAGACTAATAACTTTGCAGTCTATGGCTGTGTAGGAGAGAACTGCTCTGACTACAGTGAAAAGCTCCCTTCAGTAGCGCCAGAGGATATGGTGATATATAAGCTGCACATGAGGGGATTTACAGAAAATAACGGTCTTACCGCCTCATACAGAGGAAACTACAAAGGCATCATAAAAAAACTCCCTTATCTTAAGGAGCTCGGGATCACTTCGATCCTTTTTATGCCGGTCTATGATTTCGAGGAGATCAGATACCATTCATATAAAGTCACAGAACCTGATGATACAGTAGGCGAAAAGACCTCGGATCCTTACGGCGTAAACTACTGGGGCTACGGAGATGCGTCGTATTTTGCGCCTAAGGCTTCGTACTTCGGGGCTGACCCGCAGAAGGGCATGGATGCCCTGGTAAATGCGATACATAAGGCTGGAATGGAGATCTTTCTCGAGTTCTCCTTCACTTCAGAAAAAATCATCGAGAATCCGCGTTTTATAGCGAATATCCTGATCTGGTGGCACATGAGATACAAGGTCGACGGGTTCCATCTGATAGGAGAGGGACTGCCGATCCGGTATATACTAAGACACCCGAAGCTTTCCGATGTGAAGATCTTCTATGACAGGGTCGATGAGAGAGAACTCTCGGGTGAAGAGCACAAGAGATTTTTCTACTATAATGATGACTTCGTATATCCGCTCAGAAGGCTTGAAAACCACATGGACGGTTCTGTGGCAGAGCTTGCGAATCAGATGAGGAAGCAGGGAGACAAGTTCGGCTTCGTAAACTATGCGGCCGAAAAGACAGGCTTTACTCTTCTCGACGCTTACAGCTACGGCGAAAAACACAACGAAGCAAACGGCGAGGATAACCGTGACGGCAGTAACTATAACTGCAGTGCAAACCACGGCTATGAGGGAAAGACGAACAGCCGCAACGTAAATCAGAAGAGGTACACCTGTGTCAGGAGTGACCTGGCGCTTTTGCTTTTATCCCAAAGCGTTCCGCTGATCACAGAGGGCGATGAGACACTAAACTCCGCGAACGGGAACAACAACCCATACGGGCAGGATAATGCAGTCGGCTGGACACAGTTCTCGAATAAAAAGGATGCCAGACTCTTACGTGAATTCGTAAAGCGGCTTATCACCTTCAGAAGAGAGCATCCGGCACTGAGAAACCCTAAGCCTATGAAGCAGAATGACTATATAGCATGCGGGCTTCCGGATCTGTCATACCACGACAGTGAGCCGTGGATCATGGGGATAGGACCTGAGAAGAAGGGACTTGGCATCCTCTACGCAGGTGCCTATGCCGGTAAAAATTCACAGGATGTGATGGTCATCATGAACTTTTACTATGAGGACAGGACGTATGCTCTTCCGTCTCCAGGCGGAAAACGAAAATGGTATCTGTGTGCAAATACCGGAGAAGAGGCCTTCTATGAAAAGCAGAAACTCTGTGAGGAAGACCGGATAACTGTGCCAGGCGGCACTGTTTCGATACTCGTAGGCAGGTAAGATGAGTTTAAAGAACGCTTTTTTACATTTCAAAACGATAACCCACCACAGGCATCTGGTAATGAGAGGATGCTTTAAGGTCGGACTATATAAACAGGGACTTCTCCACGACTTATCGAAGTATTCGTGGACAGAATTCCGCATTGGAGCAAGGTATTATCAGGGCACGAGAAGCCCGAACAACGAGGAGAGGGAAGAAACCGGGCTCTCTACTGCCTGGCTGCACCACAAAGGTCGTAACAAGCACCACTATGAATACTGGATAGATTACGACATCAACTCGAAATCCGGTGAATGCCCGCTGACAGGAATGAAAATGCCGGTGAACTATGTGGTAGAGATGTTTATCGACCGTCTGTCCGCCAGCAAAAACTACATGGGCGACAAATACGGGGATGACTCGGCTCTTAAGTACTACCTGAAAGGTCACGACCACTATATCATCCACCCGGAGTCTGACGCGCTTCTCAGGAAGCTCCTCGAGATGAACGCTGAGAAGGGCGAAAAGGAGACTTTCGCCTATATCAGAAAGTACGTCCTGAAGAATAAAAAGTGATCAGACGGCATTTCTTACATAGTTGTTTAAAAATACTTCTTTAAGATATCCCTTCTGACAGAGGCTTGATACAATTCCCAGTATCTCAAGCAGTGTCATGGAACATTCACTCTGTACTTCGTCAATGCTTTTGGCATTATAGTCGAAGGCAGAGTAGACCATAAGCTCCTCCTTTGTCAGGTCGAGTTTTTTCAGTTCATCATCAAGCACTATATCACCACTGGCTTCACCTAGCTCTAATTCCTCTATCAGAGCTTCGGAAGAGCGGATAATACCGGCTCCCTGCCAGATCAGCTTATTGCATCCGGCACTCAGAGGGTCGGTTATTTTTCCGGGGAGGGCGTAGACGTCCTTTCCCTGGTCGAGAGCAAAGTCAGCTGTTATGAGGCTTCCAGAGCGTTCTCTGGCTTCGATGACGAGTACTGTCTGCGAAAGACCGCTGATGAGCCTGTTCCTGTCCGGGAAAAATTCAGGAAGTGGCTGGGTTCCCGGGGCAAATTCCGATATGACGGCTCCGTGCTCCGGGATTTTCTCATAGATGTCACGGTTAGCCTCAGGGTAGCAGATGTCAATTCCGCTTGCGACAAAGGCGTAGGTCCTGCCACCTCCTTCCAGGGCTCCCCTGTGCGAATGTCCGTCGACTCCGTATGCCATCCCGCTCACGACAGAGTAGCCGTGTTTTGCGAGATCAGAAGCTACTTTCGCTGACATGACGCGCCCATATGCCGTGCATCTGCGGGCTCCGACAATAGCTACGAGCTTCTCGGTACATTCCGGAAGAGTTCCGTTGTAGAAGAGTGCTACAGGCGGTTCGTGGATGTATCTGAGCTGTTCGGGAAAGTCTTTATCGTAGACCATCGTCAGCCTATACCCGGCTTCAGTGAAACGCCTGAAGGCTTCCTGCATCTTTAACGAAGGCACTTCCTTATGAAAAGCTTTAAGCTCTTCTTCAGTAACTATCTCGTATGACAGGATCTTCTTATCAGATGCATTTAAAAATCCCTGCACATCGTTAAAGATCTCTAATAATTTTCTCTTTTTTCCTCTGGTAAACTGCCTGGTAGAGGCAAATGCAAACTCTTCAGTATTCATAGCGACGCCTCCCAGAATCTTCTGTCGATAGTGCGGTAAAAGCAGGCTTCAGCTATGTGCTCTTTCAGCACATCCTTTTCACCTGCTAAGTCTGCGATAGTCCTTGAGACTTTAAGGATCCGGTAGTAGCCCCTGGCGGTAAGCTCCATGTTCGTAAACATCTCTTTTATGAACTGCTTTATCTCTGATGTCAGCCGGCAATGTTCCTCGATCACTGCAGAAGGGACCTGTGAGTTGAAGTTGTATTTCTCGCCACTGTACCGTTCCTTCTGGATCTCTGTAGCCTGGATGACACGGGCTCGGATAGAAGCGGAGTCCTCATCATCCGTTTCTCCGAGAAGCTCAGCTATCTCCAGCTTTTTAGTCTCTACACAGAGGTCGAAACGGTCCAGAAGCGGCTGACTTATCTTTGACAGGTAGTTTCTGATGGAGCTTACCGAGCAGGTACAGCGGGCAGACGGGTAGTAGCCGCATCTGCACGGGTTCATCGCCGCTACAAAGAGAAAATCCGCCGGGTATTCTTCCTGGTAACGGTTCCTTACGACATTTATCTTTCCCTCCTCTAAAGGCTGTCTTAAGACTTCCAGGACATCGCGCTTGAACTCTGGCAGCTCATCTAAAAAGAGCACACCGTTGTGCGCCATAGTGATCTCTCCTGGAGTTACGGCATTTCCGCCACCTGACATGGCTATGGCTGTGACCGTGTGGTGCGGACTCCTGAATGGCCTTATGATATTCTCATACGAAAAATTCTTCTTCCCGCTGACCGAGTATATCTTCATCAGTTCGAGTTTCTCGTCATCTGAGAGTGCAGGAAGGATAGACGGAAGACACTTGGCTATCATGCTCTTTCCGGCGCCGGGAGGCCCGTACATGAGGAAATTATGCATGCCGGAGGCCGCTATCTCGCAGGCTCTCCTGGGTATCTTCTGCCCGTGGAGTTCCTTAAAATCCATATAAGTATCTTCACAGGAGTTCTCACTGGAAGTAGCAGGAACTGACGGCTTTCTGCCATTTTTTAAAAAATCGATGAGTTCGGTGATGGAAGAGATTCCGACTGATACCATGTCCGGAACAAGCGCGGCCTCGCCGAGGTTTTCTTTCGGGATGATGCAGCGGGCAAGCCCACGTTCCCTGGCGCATAGAAGCATAGGAAGCATTCCGCGTACCGGAAGGACTTCACCTGACAGGCGCAGCTCCCCCGACACAAAGGTGTCCTTAAAAGCATCAGCCTTAAAAAATCCCATCGCCATAAGAACTGAACAGGCGACCGGAAGATCAAAACCACTGCCATATTTCTTTTCATCTGCTGGGCTGATATTAACCGTGATCCGTCTGGCGGGAAGCGGCATGCCGATGAGCTTTAGTACGGTGCGAACCCGTTCCTTTCCCTCGCGCACTTCGGTCGCTAAGGTGCCGACCATATCAAAAACAGGCAGACCTTCGCTTACATCTGCCTCTACAGTGACGACATCGGCATTTAAGCCTCTGATCGTCCCTGACTTTATCTGACTGAACATATGAATATTGCGGAAACCGCTGGATATGACTCAATTTTTTAATAAAAGACAAGATTACATTATCAGAAAAATCGATTTTTTGCAAGGGTAATTCAGAAAAAAGAGGGTTGAAAAACTAAAAGTAGTGGTGTATAGTTAAAAACTGCTACGAATTTATGACATGAAAGGAATGATCAGATGGCAAAGAATCTCGTGATCGTCGAGTCACCGACCAAGGTAAAAACGATTAAAAAATTTCTCGGCAGAAACTACACCATTGTAGCTACGATGGGACATGTAAGGGATCTGCCGAAGAGCCAGCTGGGGATCGACATAGAACACGACTTTGAGCCTAAGTACATTACGATAAGAGGAAAGGGAGAGCTTTTAGCCTCACTCAGAAAAGAAGTAAAGAAAGCAGATAAGATATACCTGGCGACAGACCCTGACCGTGAGGGAGAAGCCATTTCATGGCATCTGATACCGGCGCTTAACCTTCAGGACAAGGATTACTCCCGTATCACTTTTAACGAGATCACAAAGAACGCGGTAAAGGAGTCTTTTAACCACCAGCGTGATATCGATATGAACCTGGTGGATGCTCAGCAGGCGAGAAGAGTCTTAGACCGTATAGTCGGCTACAGCATTAGCCCGCTTCTCTGGGCAAAGGTCAAGAGAGGCCTGTCCGCCGGACGAGTACAGTCGGTGGCGCTGCGCATCATCTGCGACAGGGAAGACGAGATAAACGCTTTCATCCCGAAAGAGTACTACACTCTCGATGTAGACCTGAAGGGAAGCAGCAGAAAAAAGCTTACAGCTTCGTATCATGGCAAAGGAAAAAAGGCCGAGACCATAGAGTCAAAGGAAGAACTCGATGGGATACTTAAGGATATAGACGGAAAGGACTTTACAGTTGAATCGGTAAGAGAGACCGAGAAGTCAGTCAAGTCACCGCTTCCATTCACGACATCCACGATGCAGCAGGAAGCGTCGAAGGCACTGAACTTTGCTATCTCAAAGACTATGATGGTAGCCCAGCAGCTCTACGAAGGAGTCGAGATAAAGGGAATGGGTACGGTAGGCCTTATTACCTATCTCCGTACAGATTCGACCCGTGTTTCGGAAGAGGCCAGAGCCGCTGCGGCTGCTTATATCGGAAAAGAGTTCGGGCAGGAATATCTGGGGATCAAGGAGGACAGAAAGTCCGGCGGGAAGAATATCCAGGATGCGCATGAAGCCATAAGACCGGCTGACCTGACTATCCTTCCTTCAGAGATAAAGGACAAGGTCACCAGGGACCAGTTCAGACTCTACAGCCTTATCTGGAAGCGCTTCATGGCTTCGCAGATGTCTCCGCAGAAGAGAAAGACTACTTCACTGAAGCTTTCCTGTGCCGGATACGGTTTCTCAGCAGCAAGCACTTCGGTCACTTTTGACGGATTTTCGAAGGTCTATGTGGATGCTGACGACAAGGAAGAAAAAAAGCCGAAGGATCTGACGGTATTTGACGAAGGCGAGACGCTAACCCAGGTAAAGACAGATCCTAAGCAGCATTTCACACAGCCGAAACCGCACTTTACAGAGGCTTCTCTAGTACATACCCTTGAGGAGCTGGGAATCGGTCGCCCGTCGACATACGCGCCGACCATTTCGACTCTGCTGAAGAGACACTACATACTTAAAGAAGGCAGAAATATCTTCGTCTCAGAGCTCGGCGAGATAGTAAACCGTATCATGGTCGAGAACTTCCCGGAGATAGTCGACAAGACCTTCACGGCAAATATGGAAAGCCTCTTAGACGGCGTGGAAGCCGGAGAAGTCGAGTGGAAGTCTATTATCAGGAATTTCTACCCTGACCTCGAAAAAGAGGTAAAGACAGCTGAAGAAAAGCTCGAGAAGGTAGAGATAAAAGATGAAGAGACCGATGTGATCTGTGAGAACTGCGGAAGACACATGGTCATAAAGTACGGACCCCACGGCAAATTCTTAGCATGTCCGGGCTTCCCGGAGTGCCGCAACACCAAGCCTTATCTCGAAAAAATAGGTGTCAAATGCCCTAAGTGCGGCAAGGACATTGTCATCAGAAAGACCAAAAAAGGCCGTAAGTTCTATGGCTGTGAAGATTATCCGACCTGTGACTTTATGAGCTGGCAGAAGCCTGTCGAGAAAAAATGTCCGAGATGCGGCAAGTACATGGTGATCCGCGGAAAGAAGCTCGTATGCTCCGATCCGGAATGCGGTTATAGTGAAGAAAAAATTGAAGATGAGGGTTGATTATTTTTCAGAAAATGACTATAATTTTCATTATTGAAAGAATTTTTTAAACAGTTCGAGGAAGAAATGAGCGTAGAATTATTAGACAAGACAAGAAAAATAGGTAAACTCCTGCACAACAACAACCATTCAAAGGTAGTGTTCAATGACATCTGTATGGTGATGACAGATATTCTCGATTCATCATGCATGGTCATCAGTAAAAAAGGAAAGGCTCTTGGCATAAGCCTCCATAAGGACGGCCATCATATCTCAGAGCTCCTTACCGATAAGGTCGGCGAGTTCATAGATAAGGATTTAAACGAGAGACTCTTGGGAATCCTTTCCACCAGAGAGAATGTAAGCCTCGGGACACTGGGGTTTGAGCAGGATGATATCGCAGAGTACAATGCACTGGTCACTCCTATAGACATATCAGGAGAGAGACTTGGGACTCTTCTGATCTACAGATACCAGAATCCGTATGACATCGATGACATCATCCTGGCAGAGTATGGGACTACGGTCGTAGGACTTGAGATGATGCGTTCCGTAAATGAGGAGAGTGCAGAGCAGACCAGAAAGGTATCTGATGTACAGTCAGCCATAAGCACTTTATCCTATTCGGAACAGCAGGCTATCATCCACATCTTTGATGAGCTGGACGGCAAGGAGGGAATCCTCGTAGCGTCAAAGATAGCCGACAGGGTAGGCATCACCCGAAGCGTCATAGTAAATGCCTTAAGAAAATTCGAATCGGCCGGAGTCATCGAATCCAGGTCGTCGGGCATGAAGGGAACATACATCAAAGTCCTAAATGACGCGGTATTCGGAGAGCTCGAAAAACTCAAGGATCACATGAACAGATAACTTCAGACAACTATATGATGTGGCATTTTTTAATAAATGCCACTATTTTTTTGATAAAACGCTTGTATTTTTGCTAAAAGATAAATATAATATAAATTGAGTGTAAACTTTTAGTTGAAACCAGTACAGCGGAGGAAACTATATGCTGAAATCAGACGCATTCAGTTATGTAAACCTGATGGATAAGGCACTTGACGCCAGCTGGCTCAGGGAAACGGCCATCTCAGATAATATAGCAAACGTCGACACTCCGGGATACAAGCGCAAGGACGTGAAGTTCCAGGATATACTTTTAGATGAGTTAGACAGCACCAGGTACAAGGACTTGGACCAGGCGGTCAAGTCACTGAATTATAAAGACGACAGCCTTGACGGAGAGGTCTATCTCGATTACCCGGCATATAACTACAGGCTCGATAAGAATAACGTCGATATCGACCAGGAGAACACCGAGTATGCTGGAGAGCAGCTCAGATACCAGGCTATGGCCACGAGCGTTTCGAGTGAATTCTCACGCTTTGATGTAGTTACCAGATCATAAGACAGGAGGGCTTTATGAGTTTATTCCAGTCATTTGACATAGTGGGAAGCGGACTTACAGCACAGCGCTTCCGAATGGACACGATCTCAGAGAACATCGCAAATATAAACACCACCCATACAGAGGATGGAAGCGGACCGTACCGCAGGAAGTCGGTCATTTTTGAAGAGAAGAAGCTGAATCCTTCATTTGCCGAGACTTTTGACCAGTATAATAACGCCTATAAGGGCAACGGAGTCAGGGTGGCATCTGTTTTCGAGGATACTTCGACAGATTTCAAAATGGTCTATGACCCTTCGAATCCGGACGCCGATGATAACGGTTATGTCAGCTACCCGAATGTGGATACAGTCACAGAGATGACGAACCTGATCGATGCTTCACGTGCATACCAGGCGAATGTTACCGTATTTAACGGACTTAAGACCACTGCACAGCAGGGTATCTCTATCGGTTCATCATCATAAAAATTACAGGAGAGCTTTTTAAATGACAGTTACAGGAATTGATGCAGCAAACGGTCTCTACAAGGCTGCCCCACAGAGAGGCGGCATAGATCCTAACCAGACCGATGATTTTGGAACGGTCTTTGATGCTGCGAAGAACCTCGTGGATGAGACAAATACTTTACAGAACAAGGCAGATGCCGAGCAGGTGAAGTTTGCCTTAGGACTTTCAGACAACACGCATGATATGATGATAGCAGCCAAGAAGGCGAAGATTGCCCTTCAGTATACGAATGCCATCAGAACGAATGTCATTCAGGCCTATCAGACAATCATGAACATGCAGATCTAAAGCAAGAGGTACACAGTTAAATGGCTGATCGTATAAAAAATCTACTTAACCGGATAGCAGAGTGGTGGAAGAAATTCACATCGAGACAGAAGGCACTTATCATAAGTGCTGTTTCTGTTGTCGCCATTGCGCTTATCATATTGGGAGTCGTAGCTACCAGACCTGACAGGATGACACTTGTCACGGCTACAGATGCTACGCAGGCACAGTCCATAAAGGACCTGTTAGACGGAGAGAGTATCAAGTACACGCAGTCGGAAGACGGCATGACTTTTACCATCGACAAAAAAGACGAGGCGGATGCCACAGTTCTTTTAGGACAGAACGGTATCTACTCAAACGGATATACAGGCGAGAAAGCGGATGATTCCTATCCGTTCTCAAACGTCGTAGACGGCTCTTTTACAACTACAGAGTCTGACAAGCAGAGAAAGAATTCATACTGGCTCCAGAAGCAGATGGAGAAGTATTTAAAGACTCTGTCAAATGTCAAGGACGCTCAGGTGAATCTGAATATCCCTGACGATGACGGAACTCTGGCTGCGAAGTCCGAGGAGTCTTCCGCCAGCGTCATGCTCGACCTTTCAGATTCCATGTCTGATGATCAGGCTGCAGGAGTAGCGAAGTTCGTAGCCACCGGCTTAGGAAATAAGACTACTTCAAATATCACGATCATAGACACCGACGATAACATCCTTTTCTCAGGCGGAGACGAGACTACATCGGGAGGCATTGCCTCATCGAACCTCTCGGCTCAGCAGAAAAAGGAAAAGTACGTAGAGGATAAGGTAAAGAAGATCCTTTCCCAGAACACTACAGGAGATGCTGTCTACGACAACGTCCAGGTAGCTGCGAACCTGGATATGGATTTTGACGATTCAGAGATAAAGAACTGGGAATACTCGGTAGCAGATGGCCAGGATCAGGGATATCTGGACAGCCAGACTACAGAGTCATCATCATCTACCGGCTCTAACGCCGGTGAGCCTGGTACAGGTTCAAACAACGATGTAAACGGTTATGTGACGACGAACGGGGCTAATACGAGCAGCGAGTCGAACAAGACCACGAGCAAATACCTGCCGAATGAGAAATACACCCATACAAAGCAGGCTGCCGGAAAAGTCAATAACTCAGATTCGTCTATCACCATCACAGCTTATAACGACGTGATCTACGATGAGGACCAGATGAAGGCTTCGGGACAGCTCGGAAAACAGACTTTCGAGCAGTTCGTGGCTGCTAACAGCGGAATGACGGCTACCAGAGTAAATAACACCCTGATACAGGCTGTATCAAACGCTACAGGCATCCCTACATCAAATATCACGATAAACGCATACGATGTTCCGCAGTTCCACTATTCTACAGGCGGACGTACCTGGGTTGACTGGCTCGAGATCATCCTCGCTGTACTGATCTTTGCTCTTCTCGGATTTGTCGCTTTCAGAAGCCTCAGAGGAAAGAAGGAAGAGGAGGAAGCAGAGGAGGTATCTGTGGATACACTCTTGAAACAGCAGCAGGAAGACGAGCAGCTTGAAGACATCGGATACAATGAAAAGTCCGAAGCCAGACAGCTCATTGAGAAATTTGTTGACGAAAAACCGGAGGCAGCAGCTAATCTGCTCCGCAACTGGTTAAACGAAGACTGGGGTGAGTCATAATGGCTGAGACTACGGCACAGACACCAAATACAGCAGCAGCTAATCCTCCGGCGAATACCTCTGGCGGTGCTCCGGCAGAGAGTGCTTCGACCGAAGGACTTTCCGGAGTACAGAAGGCAGCTATCCTTCTGATCACTTTAGGACCGGAGAGATCAGCTGAGATATTCAAACACTTAAAAGAAGATGAGATAGAAGAACTGACACTTGAGATCGCGAATACCAGAAGCGTTTCGCCTCAGGTGAAGGATGCGGTTATAAACGAGTTCTACCAGATCTGCCTGGCACAGCAGTACATCGCAGAAGGCGGTATCGGATACGCGAAGGAGCTTCTCGAGACAGCTCTTGGAAGCGACAAGGCTCAGGAAGTCATCAACAAACTCACGGCTTCTCTTCAGGTACGTCCTTTCGAGTTTATCAGGAAGACAGAGCCTCAGCAGGTCTTAAACTTCATCCAGGACGAGCATCCACAGACTATCGCGATGATCCTGTCATACCTTCCGCCTACACAGGCTTCGATGATCCTTGGAGCTTTATCTCCGGAAAAGCAGGCAGATGTAGCAAAGCGTATAGCACTTATGGATCGTACTTCTCCAGAAGTCATAAAGGAAGTTGAGAGAGTGCTTGAAAGAAAGCTGTCATCCCTTATCAATCAGGACTATACATCGGCAGGCGGCGTAGATGCTACAGTCGCTATTCTGAATGCCGTAGACCGTGGGACAGAAAAGCGTATCATGGAGGCTCTCGAGATCGAGGAGCCGGAGCTTGCGGAGGAGATCAGAAAGAAGATGTTCGTGTTCGAGGATATCCTTCTTCTCGACGACCGTTCTATCCAGCGCGTGCTGCGTGAAGTCGATAACGGAGATCTCGCTACAGCCCTCAAGGGTGCGAACGAGGATGTTCAGAATGCCATCTACAAGAATATGTCTTCACGTCTGGCTGCCATGATAAAGGAAGATCTCGAGTTCATGGGACCTGTACGTATGAAGGATGTAGAGGAAGCTCAGCAGAAGATCGTCGGTATCATCAGAAGACTCGAAGACGCCGGTGAGATCATTATCTCAAGAGGCGGAGGTGACGATCTAGTTGTATAGCATCTATCATGGGAGCACGGTAAGTGACGAGAAAGTAGTAATAAACTCAAATGACCGTGCTCTGGAAAAAATCAGAGCCTGGCAGAAACAGGCTGAAGACGAGAGGCTGAGGCAAAAGAAGTCTGCTGCTGATGAGTACTTGGATACTCTTCCAAAGGACGAAAGCGGTAAGCCTGTCCTTGAAAAAAATGAAGATGGCTCTTATAAAATCCCGGACTGGGACGATGGCGAGCCGCTTTTTTCAGTAGATGAAAATGGTGAGCCGTTTTTCGAAGAGCTGAGAGAAGAAGAGGAAGCTGAAGAGGAGGCTCCGCTTCAGACCGAAGAGGAAAAGAAGCGTATCCTGGACGCCGCAAATGAAGAAGCCCAGTCCATAATGGATAAGGCGAAGGAAGAGGCAGATGCGCTTTTCCTGCATACAAGGGATGAAGCGGTCCAGCAGGGCTATACAGACGGCCTGAACAAAGCCAGGGAAGAGAACGAACAGAAGCAGAAATCCCTGGATGCGCAGGCAGATGCTTTAGAAAAAAATTACCGGCAGAAAGAGGCTTCTCTTGAGAAAGAAGTCTTAGACGCTGTACTCTCTGTAGTCCAGAAGGCATTTTCCATCGAGTATGGAGATGATGAGGATTTATTGTTAAAGCTCGTTGATGACTGCATTAACCATGCTGATTCGGTAAAAGAGCTTCTTATCAGGGTAAATGAAAAAAACTACACGCTCCTTACTTCAAAGCGCGATGAGATAATCGATAAGGTAGGGGAAGGTGTGAGTGTCGAGTTTGCGAAGGACCCGCTTTTATCTGACGGTCAGTGCATGATCGAGACTGACGGCGGAGTATATGATGTATCGATTGACACAGAGCTTAAGAATCTGATCAAACGGATCAGGTTGCTGACACTCTGATTTTTTAAATAAAGGTGATCTGATGGATCTGTCCAGAATGGAAGAGGCTCTCGAAGAGCCTTTATACGACCAGCTTGGGAGAGTTTCAAAGGTCGTAGGTCTTACAATAGAATCGATCGGACCGGAAGCTAAGCTCAACGACCTGTGCATGATCCAGACGGCTTTCGGAACGCGGGTAATGGCAGAGGTCGTAGGCTTTAACGACAAGAGGCTTATACTGATGCCTTACGAAGCTACAGAGGGAATAGCTGTAGGCTCAGTAGTGACTAACACTGGAAAGCCGCTATCCATACCGGTAGGTGACGGTCTTTTAGGACATACAGTCGACGGTATCGGAAGGATAGATGACCTGCAGGAGGGGGAAGAGGCTCCACATTTTTCAGAGGAGTATCCGTGTGAAGCTGATCCGCCAGATCCGATGAGCAGGGTCATCATAAAGGACGTGCTCCCGCTCGGCGTAAAAGCCGTAGACGGGCTTATCACCGTGGGAAAGGGACAGCGTATCGGTATTTTTGCCGGTTCAGGTGTAGGAAAATCCACCCTTATGGGTATGTTTGCGAGAAACACAACGGCAGAGATAAATGTCATAGCTCTAATCGGAGAACGTGGCCGTGAGGTCCGCGAGTTCGTAGAGCACGACCTGGGGCCGGAAGGCATGAAGCGTTCTGTGGTAGTTGTAGCTACTTCAGATAAGCCTGCTCTTATAAGACAGAAGGCGGCAAAGACGGCGACAGCCATAGCTGAGTACTTCAGAGATCAGGGCAAGGATGTCCTCCTGATGATGGATTCGCTTACACGATTCTGTATGGCTCAGCGTGAGATAGGCTTAGCTTCCGGAGAGCCTCCTGTTACGAGAGGCTACCCGCCCTCTATCTATTCACAGCTTCCGAGGCTTTTGGAGAGAGCCGGGAACTCTGACAGAGGTTCCATCACAGGGCTCTACACTGTGCTCGTCGATGGAGATGATTTTAACGAGCCTATCACTGATACGGCCCGAAGTATTCTCGACGGACATATAGTATTAAACCGTAAGCTGGCGCAGAAGAACCATTATCCGGCTATCGATGTCTTAGCATCCATTTCCAGGGTCATGAGTGCGGTAGCAGAGAAGAACCACAAAAAAGCTGCCGGCCAGCTTAAGAATGTCATGGCTACATACTCTGAAGCAGAAGACCTTATAAATATCGGTGCATACAAGAACGGCTCGAATCCTGAGATAGACTTCGCCATTAAAAAAATGCCCGAAGTCAACAAATTCCTGCTCCAGCAGACCGATGAGAAGTTCGATTTTGACGAGGAGATCCAGATGCTTCTGGATATCTTCCCACAGGAAGCCGAAAAACCACAGGAAGAAGCATCATAACGCATGGCAAAATTCGTTTACCGTCTTCAGAACGTCCTGAACTTAAAGCAGATGCTCGAGAATCAGGAAAAAGCTGAATTTGCGCTTGCGGCAGCAAGGGAATCAGAGGAGCGTGACAAGCTGACACAGCTTCTGGTCAGGCGTGCTGATTACCAGAAAAAACTTGCAGACGCAGTCGACAGTGATAAGATAGATAAAAAAGAGATCATTTTTTTAAGGAATGCAGACACGACTATGAAGTCGCTGATCCGTGACCAGATGTTTGCAGTAAAGAAGGCTCAGAACGCGCTTGAACTCGAACGCCAGAAGCTCGATGAGGCAAGAAAAGAGAGAAAGACTCACGAACGCCTAAAGGAGAAGGCTTTTGACGATTTCAGGATGGAGCTTAACGCCGAGGACAACAAGGCAAATGACGAGCTGACGAGCTATACTTATGGTTCCGCAAAGAAAGTAAATTAGTTTACAGGAGACTGATATGGCAGACTCTACAGCAGTACAGACCGGCCGTGAAACACGCCCGGATACAAAGAAAAAAGGCAAAAAGAAGAAAAAAGGCTCAGATGACGATGACTCGAAGGGCTCTGGCGTCGTAGTATTCTTAGCAGGACTTATCATCCTTCTGGTCTGGCTCGGGATCATAGCGCTTCTCATCCACATGGATGTAGGCGGCATTGGTACGATGGTCTCACCGTATCTGAAGAATGTCCCTGTCGTAAAGAATATCCTTCCTGAATCTGCCGTCGAGGAAGAAAAAAAGGACGATCCGTATGCCTTTTCTTCTATGCAGGAGGCTGTAGCCCGGGTAAAGCAGCTCGAAAAACAGGTCGCAAAGCAGAAAAAAGAGCTCAAGGCAGCCGAGAATGATACTGCAGATCTGGCACAGCTTAAGAAGCAGCTGAAGAAATACCAGAATAACGAGAAGAAGTTCGAAAAGGAGAAGTCTGACTTCTACGAGCAGGTAGTCTATGCTGACAATGCCCCGGATATAGAGAACTACAAGACATACTACGAAGAGATAGAGCCGGAGACCGCTGAGAAGCTCTATAAGCAGGTGCTCAGTGACCTCCAGACTGATTCAAAGCTTGAAGACTACGCAGCTGCTTACTCTTCGATGAAGCCGAAGGAAGCAGCCGGCATCTTCGACCAGATGACGAATAACCTAAAGCTCGTTGGAAAAATCCTCTGGACCATGAAAAAAGACGCCAGGGGTGCTATCCTGGGGCAGATGGATCCTGACACCGCAGCCGCAGTCACGAAGCTGATGGAGCCGAATTCCTTGACCCCGAATAACTCCGGCTCGACAGTCGCCGCCCCGAGCACATCATCCGGGAACTGATATAGAAAGGTATTGGTACTGATTTGTCAGAATACGAACCGCCTTTTACGATAACGAACAGAATGCTCACCCTTGTCTCCTCTATTTCAGAGAAGATAGGGGAGTTGAGTGTTTCTGCGCAGATGGATGCCCATCCGCATCTCAGGAGAAATAACAAGATCCGTTCTGTTCATTCTTCCCTTGCGATAGAGGCTAATTCCCTGACTCTTGGCCAGGTACAGGATGTGATAGATGGGAAGACAGTTCTTGGAAACCGCCGTGAGATCCAGGAAGTAAAAAACGCCTATGACGCCTATGATCATCTCGAGGATATAGATCCTTTCAGCATAGAAGACCTGAAAAAATACCATGGTATTATGACAAAGTATCTGGTCGATGAATCCGGCGAATTCAGACACGGAGAAGAGTGTGTATTTGACGGCGATGAGTGTATTTTCATGGCACCTCCTGCGAGGCTTGTACCGTCACTGATGTCGGACCTTTTTGCGTGGATGGATCAGAAGAGAGATGAGATCCATCCACTGATCATGTCCAGTGTTTTTCACTATGAGTTTGTTTTTATCCATCCGTTCTCAGATGGAAATGGCAGGATGGCGCGCCTTTGGCACACAGCACTTCTGATGCAGTGGAAGAGCATCTTTGAATTCATCCCAATAGAGAGCCAGATAGAAAAATTCCAGGATGACTATTACGCAGCCATTTCACACTGCCATAAAGCAGGCAGCTCAGATTTTTTCATCGAGTTTATGCTTGAAAAAATAGACGAGGTGCTGGGAGAAATAGCGAGTCAGACATAGATTTAAATCAACTAATTTAAAGGCCAAAAAATGAATAACGCTTCAGATTATATTTCACTTTCAGATAACTATGCGAAAAAAAATAGAGAACAGGAGTTAATTTGTCTTTATCAGGCTAAGTTTTATGCTTTGAAGAATTCAGATCAGCAATCTCTAGATGATGTCAATACTAAGATAAATGGGCTGTTATCTGAAGGTGTTTCCGTTCCGGGAACATCTATTGTTATTCTGTCATATAATACGTTGGATTTTACCAGACAATGCCTTGAAAGCATTAAGAATACCATTTCGTTGGATAGATGTCAGGTTATTGTTGTAGACAATGCATCTGAGGATGGAAGTGTTGATTACCTTAGAGGTCTTGACTGGATTACGCTTGTAGAGAACCATGAGAACAGAGGATTTCCAGGAGGATGCAATGACGGCATTGCAGCGTCAGAACCTGGTAATGACATATATCTGCTGAATTCAGACACTATTCTTCTTCCAAATTCACTTTTCTGGCTTAAAATGGGACTCTATGAAAGTGAAAAAGTTGGAAGTACCGGAAGTATGTCTAATTTTTCTGCTGGTGGTCAGATGATTGACAGAGAATGGAGATCAACTGATGAGATAATATCGTATGGAATAAAAGCTAATGTTCCAATGAAGTATCCATACGAATACAAAATGTTCCTTATAGGTTTTTCACTTCTCCTTAAAAGAAGCGTACTGGATGAAATAGGACTTCTGGATGAAAGGTTTAATCCAGGTAACAGCGAAGATCTGGATATTTGCTTTAGGATATTAAAAAGTGGAAGAGTTAATCTGCTCTGTCATAACAGCTTTGTGGTTCATTTCGGGCACAAGTCATTTGAGGAGCTTCAAAAGACAGGTGAAAATTATAATAGCCTTTTATTAAAAAATGATAAAATACTTGCAGATAAACTTGGCTTTAATTTCTGGCTATATCTTAATGAAATAAAAAAAAATGCCATTACCCATATACCATCAATACGAGAATTACGATTGAGCATACTTGATATTGGATGTGGAATGGGCAGTGATGCTTGTATTATTAAGACATATTTTCCAAATAGTGAATACATTGGTGTAGAAGAAGATAAAAATAAGGCTGTGTATGCAAAGGCTTTTGGAAAAGTAATAATAGGTAAACCTGAAAAAATAGATTTTTCGAAATATATTTCATATAAAAGTATTGATTATATTATCTATTCGGATAAGAATGAAAGGAATAAAACAGAACAGATACTAAAAAAATTCAAACCATTTTTAAAGCAGGATGGCACTATTGTAAATGATTTTCAAAAGCCGATCCTCTCTATCTCGATGCTCTGCAATGGGAGGCATCAAGATGAGACCCAGAAATGTCTTGCTTCATTGCAGAAAATCCGAGAGCAGATTGCGACAGAAATTATAATAGTTGACACTGGCTGTGACGAAAAAATGCGTGAAATGATTTCTGTATATGCAGATCAGGTAATTCCATTCAAGTGGTGTGATGATTTTGCTAAGGCCAGGAATGCCGGGCTTAAAGCGTGTACCGGCGAATGGTTTATGTATATAGACGATGATGAATGGTTTGAAGATTCTGCGCCAATAGCAGATTTTTTTACATCAGGTGAATACAGAAGATATGGATATGCGGCCTATGAACAAAGAAACTATCTCGATCATTCAGGAAATGATTACGATACGTTCTGGGTTTACAGACTTTCTAGACGTACAGATGAACTGCATTTTAGAGGCAGGATACATGAATATCTCAAGCCTTTATCTGATGAAAGTAAACTCCTTAACTGCTATGTCAACCATTATGGATATGTATATGATAATGAAAAAGAACACTATGCCAAGGCTATAAGAAACATAAAGCCTCTTAGGGAGATGATCAGAGAAGAACCTGAGAATCTTCACTGGTATTCACAGCTAGCCCAGGAATATATGGCTATTGGAGAACATGGCCGTTTATATGATTTCAGTACACGTGTCATAAAGGCGCTGGATAAGGCTGATGAACCTGGGATAAATAAAGATCGTGCAGATTTTTATTTTGCAAGACTCTGGTCAGATAACCGTATGTATCAGTATGAACAGACGGTAAATGATTTTAATACATATAGAAAAGACAGGCGTAATAACGAGATTTGTCTCGCAATGCTCTATTTTAATGTAGTAACAGCGTACTTTGAACTCCATGATTATAAAAATGCTGAAAACTATGCCAGAAAATATATGGAACTATATAGCAAATGGAGAGAGTACGATGATTTTGACATGAGAATAGAGGAAGAATCAAGCCTTACCACCAAATATGTATTCAGCAAGCGATATGCTATCCCAGTATTAAGTATTCTGATTGCATCTGGTATAAAACTGGGTGAAGTCGACAGTCTGCATGAATATTTTCATGTCATTAGCGATCTGGGAAATAACGGAGGACAGTTCAAGCTGGTTTTTGATGCTATGATCGATGCATTTATCAGATTCCCGTTTGACGAAAGGTTTGTCGGTTATGCGGACATCATGTTTTCATATGATAAAACTGCAGATATATGCTCTAAGTATGCTTTAAAAAAGGATGAAGAAGGAGCAGATGAGTCCGGACTTATACAGGTTCTTGGGCAGACTGCTAATGGGAATAATTATTATCTGCATTATCTGAGACTCAGGTATCAGGCAGACTATGCGCATGACAGAGAAAAGGCTGCAGAGCTTCTTGAAGCACTTGTCCTGATGACAAATGATTTCTTTAATCTGGATCAGAGTGTATGGCGTATAGCAGAAGACTATAACATAGATCTGAAAGCAATTTTTGAGCAAATTCCATTTGTCAAATGGTACAGCTCTGTAGATAAATACTTTGACAGACATTCGGGTAGTGAGACGGATGGAGTGAGACAGATGATGTCAGCTTTCTCAGATGATGAGGATATAAGGTTCTGTTTTTACCGTCTGAAACTAAATGAGTCAGAACTGACCCATAATAAATCAACTGATACGTCTCCAGAAAGGCTTGAAGATTTCAGCAAAGACTGTATTGATTTTTATAAAAAAATATTCCAGCCTTCGCAGTTTGATGGTGATATAATCTCATCATTTCTACCGAGGCAGTGTCAGTTTGCATTGTATTTTCTGAAAGCGGTAAATGGAAACTATCAGAGTGGCTCTGAGGAAATGGCAGCTTTTGGAAAATGCCTTGGTATTTATCCGGTATTTGACAGGTATGTACATGAGTACATAGAGAAAATCAGGGAGAACAGAAAAAAAATAGTCTTTGTACTCTTTAGTAAAGAGCAATGGTACGGTATCAGAAAACTCTGGGAGGCAGTAGACAAGGATATGTCAAGCAGCACTTACGTAGTTGTTATCCCGTACTATGATAAAAAAGCAGACGGAACGCTAGGGAGCTATCACTGTGACAAAGATCAGTTCCCATTTGAATGCAACGCTATACATTTTTCAAAGATTGACCTGAAAAAAATGCAGCCTGATGTTATTTTTATTGATGATCCTATGGATGGAAATAATCCGAAATTTGCTGTTCCGGCAGAATATTACGCTTCAAAGCTTCAGGAATATACTAAAATGTTGGTTTATGTGCCAAATCAGGTATTAGATAAACCTGGAATAGGGGAGCATATTTATGAACAGGTGAAGGAACAGCTTGAAAGACAATAAATTGTTTTTTTAAAATACAATCGCAGGGGTCTAATGAAATAAAGCCCCTGCCGATATGATAAATGGAACTTAATAACCTAAGCACGCTCATAGAAAGGAAGGCTTATGAAAGCACAGGGAATCATGTCCCCTGTACAGAACGGCCAGGTCGTAAAAAAGCAGCGAAGTGCAAAGACTAATGCTCCTAATGATTATGACTTTATGTCAGTTATGAACACAGTTTCATTAAGTGACATATCTACAGGAGCTGGAAAGTCCGATACATCGCCTTCACGAACAGAGAAGACCAGATCAGAGAGTCAGATTAAGACAGAAACTTTTTCGGTTAGCAAAAGAGATGTGAAAGTATCTTCTTACAAGACTGATTCAGACGATAGGGTCATCAACGCGACTAAGACCACTAGCACAGACAGGGCGAAAAAGACAGATCAGAAGACGAAGACTTCTGACACGAAAACCACTGATAACACGTCAGTGAAAAAAGATTCACCGGTAAAGGTGAAAGGAAAAGATACTAAGAATCAGGTTAAGGATAAGGACACCAAAACAGCTGGACCGGAAACGGAAGATGATGAGGTGGAGAGACCTGAGGCCGTGAATGACCTCATCTCGGATATTCTTAATACTATTTCAGAAGACTTAGGTATAAGTGAGGATGACATCACTGATGCTATGAACACACTAGGCCTGAGCTTCTCAGATCTTAGTACTCCTTCAAATGTAGCTGAATTATTTACTACTCTTACAGGTACTGACCAGAACAGTCTGCTTACATCTGATGATTTTATGTCATTACTGGATGATATGCAGGAGATTTTCTCGTGTGTAGATGATGATCTGATGAGTCAGCTTACTCCTGTAACAGATGAAGAAGCTGATGAATTATCAGACCTTCTGAACGTGAATTCTGATCAGTCACCTGTAGGAGATCAGACCGATGTGACAGTGATAAGTGTTGAAACCGAAGAGACAGTAACTGTTACAGACAGTATGGCCACAGATGATGTGAATACTACATCGGTTCAGAATCAGACGCCAGATCAGGCTCAGCAGGATGATCAGAATACAGATCAGCCACTTAACGGTACGATAGTAAATCAGACAGCACAGGATACCGCAGGCTCAGAGACACAGACATCCGGACAGGGTTCGGAGCTGTTTGGAAACACTGAGCAGAAGTCATCTGCTGAGCAGGTGAATGTAAATGCTCTCGCGTCAGAAGGTACTGCAGCAGCTGCTTCAGATGTGGAAGTAACTGATTTCGTGTCGACCATTCAGAAGTACACAGACATAAACACAGATAACCTGATCTCACAGATAGTCGATAAGGCAAAGCAGACTCTTTCTTCAAGAGTTTCAAGCCTTGAGATGGAGCTGCATCCGCAGAGTCTTGGAAAGATATTCCTTCAGGTGACTGAGAAGAGCGGAGATGTGACGGCTCATCTGTATGCACAGAATGAAGCTGTAAAACATGCATTAGAGAACAGGCTTCAGGATCTGCAGGAGAACCTGAACAGACAGGGAGTCAGAGTAAATGAAGTCACGATTTCTGTAGAACCTCATGCTTTCGAGGAGAACCTCGAGAAGAATATGGCAAACCAGTTCGGTCAGACTCCGGACGGAAAGCCTCAGACTGAAAGTTTTGGAGATGATAAATCTTCACAGAGCAGGAGCAGCCGTTCATCGATTGATCTAAGAGACGGAGTTCCTGCAGATGACCTGACTCAGGGCGAAGCTCTTGAAGCACAGATCATGCAGGATAATGGAAATACAGTTAGTTATAGGATATAGGAGGTAACGCCTTATGATGCGTTCACTTTTTTCCGGTGTAGCCGGACTGAAAACCCATCAGCAGAAGATGGATGTAATCGGTAATAACATAGCAAACGTAAACACCACAGCATTCAAGTCTACATCTACTACATTTCAGGATGTCATGTATCAGACTATGTCGAATGCCAGCGGTGGTTCTAATACAAGGGGCGGTGTAAATGCCAGACAGATAGGTCTCGGTGTTACAACTGCTGCAAATAAAGTATCTATCACGACTCAGGGCGCATCTGAGGCTACAGGAGATGGTCTTGACCTTCGTCTCGTAGATAAGCAGTCTACTAACTTCTTCATCGTAAGTGACGGAACGTCCAATATGTTCACCCGTGCAGGTTCCTTCTATGTAGATGGAAACGGAAATCTCGCCATGACTTCTACCGGATATCTGGTAATGGGATGGCAGGTAGACCCTACCACAAAATCCATAAAGAGAGATACTGTTTCACCTCTTAAGGTGATGGGAGCAGATAACCAGACTTCAGAACCAGAGACTACTACCAGAGCACATGTCTCAGGTATTATTGATGCGAATGATTCAAATGTAACCTCTACTTCAGGTCATGCTATGAATCTTACGTTTTACGATAATCTGGGTTATGCTTACACTGCTAAGTTTTCTGTAAAAAAGGGCGATGACGCCGATTCTGAGGGAAAAGTCATGACGTCAACTACAGGAACTCAGACACAGGTAAAAGGAGACAACGGATTTACCATAGAGCTTGAATCTATCACCTCTGATTCAAATGTTGACTCAGAAGGAAATCCTATAGACCTGCTTCAGAATTACATCGATAAGAATATTGGAACAGTATCTGGAACAGCCAGAGCAGCAAGTGAACGTAAATTAAAAGCAGCACTTTTTGGTGATGCTAATGGGTACGATATAGATACATTCAAGCTGGACGCTTCAAGCGGATATACATATGATGCATCAACCAAAAGCATCGTGAAGGGTTCTGGAACAAATGCGGTTTCAGCGACTGTGAGCAGTATAATGAGTGCATTTAATACAGGCTCAGGTTCACAGAGCGGCCCGCTGAATTCAGTAACGTTTAGTCCGGTTTCCGGTTCATCAGGTGCTACTCAGAGCATACAGATTGAAAAGATTTTCTCTGGCTTATCAAGTGCCGCAAGTAACTATGTCACCAAAACCACTTCAGGAAGTACGCCTACATATACCAAGGCAGATGGTCTGGTGGGATCGTTTAATCCTGACACCCAGACTTTTTCTGTAAGGACTAATGCAGCGAACTATGATATCCTCTTTAAGTCATCAGATGGTACCTTCGATAAGATTACAGGAAGAGCTCCGGCCGCACAAGGTCAGGGAAATGGTACCAACACCCGAGACTTTGACAGTGCTGTAGGAGGAAATACTGTTACCCTCAATGCACAGCTTCTTGGAGATCAGTTTGATCAGGATGGAATAACCATTGATTTTTCACAGCTTCTAAACTATGACAATGGCGGAAAGTCGACCGCTGGAGTCGACAGAGGTACCTATGCTGACGCCTCTGACGGTGCCGGTAAGAAGATTGGCCAGATCACCGGTCTCTCAATCCAGGATGACGGTCAGATCTTTGCATCGTATTCGAACGGTAATACAGAGCTTTTAGGCCAGATACCGGTTGCGCGTTTTGCTAACGCTTCAGGTCTTGAAAGCCTTGGAGATAACTGCTACCAGACGACACTGAACTCCGGTTCATTCGACGGTATCGGAGTAGATATCTCAGCAGACGGCTCGAAGATGAACTCCGGATACCTCGAGATGAGTAACGTAGACTTAGCTCAGGAGTTCACTCAGATGATCACGACTCAGCGTGGTTTCCAGGCAAACAGCAGGATAATCACAGTATCAGATACCATGCTTGAGGAACTTACGAACCTGAAGAGATAATATCGTAAGCTAACACACGACGACGAAAGGAGGTGTGCTTAAATGAACGGAATAAAAGGATTTACTTCTATAGAGCAGATCCGTGATGCATACGGGATCGATACGCCAAAGAAGACAAATAAAGGCACGGAGGCCGACAGTTTCCAGTCAGTTCTTGAAAAAGCGGCAAGCGATGGCACTGACGGGCTCCGTTTCTCAAAACACGCCTCCGAAAGGCTCGCCCAGAGGGACATAAATCTCTCTGCGGAGCAGACCGGGCGTCTTTCGGACGGAGTAAAAAAAGCGGAAGAGAAGGATATAAAAAATTCACTCGTACTTATGGATTCACTTGCTTTTATCGTGAATGTTCCTTCACAGACTGTCATCACAGCTTTGGACAGTGATGAGTCTAGAGAAAAGGCATTTACGAATATAGACGGAGCAGTGATCGTATAAAGGAGAAATAGTATGGCAGCTATTACACAGATAAGTAATGGACAGGTGGTCGGAAATAAGGCTACAGATGTCGTTGAGAGCCAGTCTGCAGAGGAAAATTCAAAGACTGAGAAGACTTCGTCAAAGACCGCACAGACCAAGGATATGTTCATGAAGCTCCTGGTGGCTCAGATGAAATATCAGAACCCTCTGGAGCCTACAGATAATACAGAGTATGTCCGTGAGATGGCATCATTTTCACAGGTAGAAGCCATGGAGAATATGGCCGGTTCATTTGAAAAAATGAGCGGAAATTCTCTGGTTGGTTCATATGCCACGGCTACAGATGATGACGGAGTTGAGCATACAGGAAAAGTAGAGTACTCATTCAAAAAGGACGGTTCTACCTGGCTTCATATCGGAGATAATGATTACTCTTTAGATAATGTCACAGGAGTAAAGGACAGCGATTATTATACGGCTTCGACTATAAAGGATACCATCGACAAGGAGCTCGCAAAGCTTCCGTCGGTAAGTCAGCTGACTGTAGGCGACACAGAAAGAGTCTATAATATCCAGAAGGTCTACAACTCACTGACGGCTTACCAGCAGTCGTTCATACCGGAGTCTACGGTTCAGACTATCGAGGATCTGGTAAACAGAGCTAATGTCCTTACAGGAAAGACAAAGACTGACACCTCTGGTACGACAAAAACTAAAGAAGATACTGCCACTTCAGATGATACGCTAATGACTGATACAGAAAAGACTGAAGCGGCTTCTGATACGAACAAAGAAGAGGCTGCTTCTGAGGCAGTGGCAGAAGAAAATGAAGACGATGGTACAGAGCCTGTCGATGAGACAGACGATGAAACTGTTGAAGAGACACAGGCTACAGATGCAGATTCTGATAATGCCTGACAGAAACTGAATAACTCCATGTTGTTTCCCATGCAAATGTGGAAATAACATGGATTTTTGTTTTTTTCTTCATTTTTTCTTTATTTTTTCGGCGAAAAAGTATAGAATAGTAATCATTGAAGCATGAGGCCATTAAATGTGTTGTTAGGTTCGAAAAACTACTAATTCTAGTATATTTTTTGAAAAAAGCACACTATTTTTCTCGAAAAAAGTAGACAAACGGCTTCTAATCTAGTAATATAGTATATGATGTTTTTAGTGACGTCAGAAAAAGAAAACCACAGGGGGCAACACAGTGGATATAGCATCGTTATTAGGACTTGTACTTGGTCTTGTAATGACCATATACGGAATAGTTTCTACCGGAGCAAGTATACAATCGTATATTGATCCTCCGTCGATCATTATCACCATCGGAGGTTCACTGTCAGCACTTCTTACCAGTATGAAGCTTCCAGACGTTATCAACGCCCTGAAGAATGGTATCAAGCTGGCTGTAAACGAACCGAAGAACTCAGACCCTAAGGAGGTCATCACCCAGATACTGGATATGGCAAACGTGGCCAGGAAAGAAGGACTCCTCGCACTTGAGGAAACTGCAAATGGAATTGATGATGAGTTCCTGAAGAAGGGCGTTATGCTTGTCGTCGATGGTACAGAGGCTGACCTCGTAAGAGCTATCTTAGAGAATGATATGGGTTCTATGGTAGCGAGACATCAGACTATCATAGGTTTCTTTGATTTCTGGGCTGCCCAGTGTCCTGCATGGGGTATGATCGGTACCCTGATCGGACTTATAAATATGCTTAAAGATCTGCAGGATGCTTCGTCTATCGGACCGAACATGGCCACGGCACTTATCACCACATTCTACGGATCACTCATCGCAAACTGGATCTGCCAGCCTATAGAGCAGAAGCTTAAGGTTAATTCTGATGCTGAGGTTCAGACGAAGACTCTTATGGTTGAGGGACTTCTTTCTATTCAGGCAGGTGAGAACCCTAGAGTAATCGAAGAGAAGCTTAAGACCTTCCTTGCACCTTCAGAGAGAAACTCAGTAGGAACTGAGCAGGAAGGCGGTGAAGCCTAATGGCTTTCAAGAAACCTGAAGAACCGCCAAAGACCTTCCCTCTATGGCAGTCGACCTTCTCGGATCTGATGAACCTTCTGCTTTGCTTTTTCGTGCTTTTATTCTCTATGTCGACGCTTGAACAGGATAAGCTGCAGCAGGTGGCACAGTCTATAGATCAGGCTTTCTCGATACTCCCGAGTGGCGGTGCTTCTGTTTCAGATGGTGTTATGGTATCAAACGGTATCTCACAGCTCCCTGATGTAGCGAACTACTTTGGTTCTTCTCTCAGCAAGGCACCGAATGACGAGGGCGATGACCCGAACGGAAAGGCAGCAGCCAGCGGAGATGCAAAGGCTGCTTCCAAGTCAGAAGACGATGCGAAGAAAGCAGTCGAAAAGGAAGCACTTGATGAATCGGAGCAGATGGCTCAGGATATAGAGGAGCAGGCAAAGTACTACGGTATTCAGGATGATGTACAGATAGACTTCAATGGTCAGTATGTCAGACTTACCCTGAACGGTGCTTTCCTCTTCGATTCTGGAAAGGCTGAGCTTAAGTCAGGAGCCCGTCCTATAGTAAAGAAGATAAGCCAGATACTGAATGGCTATAAGAGTTCTCTTATAGAGGTTGAAGGACATACGGATAATGTACCGATACATTCGGCAAAGTACGAGGATAATAACGTTCTCTCAGCTTATAGAGCTCTGAACGTAGCAAATGACATCCGTAAGTATTCTACTGTAAAGGCTTCGCATATATATTCCTCAGGACGCGGACAGTATGATCCTGTCGCCAGCAACAAAACTCCTGAAGGCAGAGCCCGTAACAGAAGAGTAGAGATAAAGATATATAACTCCTATTACTCGAAGAGATAAAGGAAGAAAGAGAGCATTAGAGATGAAAAAAAGTTTACTCACGATGATCACTCTTGCACTGGTGCTGATCAACCTCCTGCTGACAGCTATCATAGCAGTAGCTATCCTGCCGGAAGTGAAGAATGTCAATTCACTTGTATCAAAGGTAGCTTCCGCTATTGACCTGAATGAGAATGGTACAGCTACTGCTGATGGAAGTGGCGGTTCTTCTGCATCGAATGTTCCAATCGAGGATCAGACGATGGTATCGATCGGTGGAGATGACGGTCTCACGATAAACCTCAAGTCAAGTGACGGTCAGACTCATATGGCTGTCATCAAGGCTCAGCTCGTCATGAACTCAAAGGCAGAGAGCTATAAGACAAACTATGCCGCTCTGACAAATGAGACTGGATCAGCTGCAGGCCAGGTTTCTCAGGCTATACAGCAGACAGTATCACAGTACACTGTTGAACAGATGCAGAATGACCAGCAGACAGTCATAGACGCCTGCACTAAGGCCGTTCAGAAGATTTTTGATAAAGAGTTTGTAGTAGGTGTGTCATTTACAAATGTTATCTATCAGTAAAGAGAATGGGGTGGTATCATGAGTGATGTCCTCTCCCAGGCAGAAATCGATAACCTCCTGAGCGCCATGAGCAAAGGCGAGGTGGACGTCGATGAGATGACACAGCCTAAGGAAGTCCAGGTTAGAGAATACGACTTCTCCAGGCCGTCAAAGTTCTCCAAGGAGCACCTGAGGACACTTGAGATCATATTTGAGCATTACGGCAGACTTCTGTCTACGAACCTTCCTGTTTACCTTCGCAAAAGCGTACAGGTAGAGGTCATGAACTCAGAAGCCGTTACGTTTCAGGAGTTTACGAACGCTCTGTCGAATCCGGTGCTTTTAGGAGTCGTTGACTTCGAGCCATTGAAGGGTAATATCATCATGGAGATGGCTACCAAGCTGGGTTTTGCGATAGTAGACCGAATGCTTGGAGGCGAAGGAGAACCCCTTGAGAAGACAAGGGATTTTACAGAGATAGAGATCCTTATCATACAGCGTGTCATGAATATGTGCGTAGATCTTCTCCGCGAACCGTGGGAGAACGTCGTGGATATTCATCCGAAGCTGAACAGGATAGAGACGAATCCGCAGTTCGCCCAGATCATTTCACCGTCTGAGATGATCTCGATAGTTACGCTGAACCTGAAGATCGGTGATGTGGAAGGCCTCATGAATATCTGTCTTCCGTATCTGACGCTTGAGCCGGTAATGGACAAGCTGAATACGAAGTTCTGGTTCTCAAATATGCAGGAACACGATGAGCAGGTATCGACAGATGATATGGAAGGCCTGATCAGAAGTACCCAGGTTCCTGTTACAGCTGTATTAGGTAATTCCACCATCAGCGTGAATGATTTTATCTCACTGCAGAATGGTGATATCATAAGACTTGACAGAAAAGCAGATGATGAGCTTGATGTCTATGTCGGAGCTATAAAGAAATTCAATGCGCTTCCCGGTACATACGATAATAAGTACGCTGTCCGGGTGACAAATGTGATACGAGAGGAAGAAGGTTAGGATGGGAGATACCACGATATCTCAGGATGAGATCGACGCGCTCCTGAATGCTTCGAATAATGGAGGAGCAGCTCCGTCGGATGCATCCACAGAGCCAGAGGGTCTTACCGAACAGGAAAAAGATACCATCGGTGAAGTCGCGAACATCAGCATGGGAACGGCAGCCACCACCCTGTTCTCCCTGGTAAATAAAAAAGTCGAGATTTCCACTCCGGTTGTCTCGATGGCAAACTGGGATGACATTGTAAATATGTACGAACGTCCCTGTGTAATGGTAAAGATCAGTTACACCAAGGGACTTAACGGAAGCAACATCCTCATCCTGAAGGAAAACGATGTAAAGATAATCACCGACCTGATGATGGGCGGAGACGGAACGAACATTGACGGAGAGATCACTGAGCTCCACTTGTCAGCCATTTCCGAAGCCATGAACCAGATGATGGGATCAGCGTCGACAGCGCTTTCGTCCATGCTGAACATGACTGTGGATATATCGCCACCGCAGTCAGACCTGATCGACCTGCAGGAGCAGGTCAAGGGAGGAGATATAGATTCGTTCCTTGACGGAACCTTCGTCCTGATCGATTTCAAGATGCTGATCGGTGACCTGGTGGATTCGAAGATGATGCAGCTGTATCCTATCAGCCTTGCAAAAGAGATGTGTTCGCTCGTAGCGAATAACATGCAGGAGGATTCGAAATCCACTACAGAGGATATGAACTTTACGCCGCCTCCAGCTGAACCGCAGCCACAGTCTCAGCCGGCACCGGCACAGAATACAGTAGACAACGGGGCACAGTATATGCAGCAAAATCCGGGCAGTATGCCACCACCGCCATCACAGCCTGTAGTAAATAGTACGGTGAATGTCCAGGGAGCGCAGTTCACACCATTTGTGTCGAACATCACTCCGCAGCTGGCAAATGAAAATATCGACCTCATAATGGACGTTCCTCTTGAGGTGACGGTAGAGTTGGGAAGAACCCATAAATCTATCCATGACATCCTTGAGTTTTCTCCGGGAACTATCATCGAGCTGAACAAAATAGCTGGTGAGCCTGTAGATGTCCTGGTAAATGGAAAATACGTAGCTAAAGGCGAGGTAGTCGTCATCGAAGAATCCTTCGGTGTCCGTATTACCGAGATTGTAAAATAAATCAAATGTAACAAGGAGATGACAAAATGGGAAAGAATATTCTTATCTGTGATGATGCAGCATTTATGAGGATGATGATAAAGGATATCCTTACAAAGAATGGCTATAACGTAGTCGGTGAGGCAGAGAATGGTGTTAAGGCCATTGAGATGTACACCGAGACAAAGCCGGATCTGGTACTCATGGATATCACAATGCCTGAGATGGACGGTATTGGAGCACTTAAGGGAATCCGCGCTAAGGATCCTAATGCTCAGGTCATCATGTGTTCAGCCATGGGCCAGCAGGCCATGGTTATCGAAGCTATCCAGTCAGGTGCCAAGGACTTTATCGTAAAGCCTTTCCAGGCGGAACGAGTGCTTGAAGCCGTCAAAAAGGTTATTGGCTGATGTTCCTTGCATCCGGTCTCGAGAGTTTCGGACAGCTGTTAGTTGCGATACTTATGTTTGTGGTGGTAGTAGCTCTGTGCTACTTTACCACCCATTTTATTGCTGGCTATCAGAAAAAAAGGCTGTCAGTCGGGAACTTCGCCGTCGTAGACACGATGAAGATAGCGAACAACAAATTCCTGGCTATAGTAAAAGCGGGAAAGGATAACTATTACCTTATCGGAGTAGGAAAAGACGAGATCACATTTCTTGACAAATTAGATAAGGATGACATCAGCTTCAAATCTGACTCCGGGTCGATGATTCCGGGAAAGAATCCAGATTTTGGCAGGTTTAAAGAGATGTTTATGAAATACGCAGGACGTGGAAAGGATAACACAGACGACTGATGAAGCGTTTTTGGAAGATATTCACGACCATTCTGGTATGTCTGGGACTCGTATTTTTCTCATCGGCCATTTTTCTTGTATGCACATCAGAGACTGCTCACGCTACCTCTACGAATTCAACGAATTCAGCTAATGGCACGACAAACGAGAGGGCCCGTGCGGATGGAAGAGCAAGAGTGAATGATGATTATGGTGGAACGAATCAGTCCCCTAACACTACAGATGAGTCTACAAGCACTGGATCAGGTGGTTTCAGCCTGAACTTCAACGGAGATTCCGGTTCACTGAGCGCGACCGTTCGTATCCTTCTGGTACTGACGGTCCTTTCACTTTCACCAGCTATACTCGTTATGATGACGAGCTTTACCCGTATCATCATAGTGCTGCATTTCATCCGTCTTGCACTGGGAACCCAGACTTCGCCGCCGAACCAGGTCCTTATAGGACTTTCTCTGTTCCTTACGCTTTTTATCATGTGGCCGACTTTTTCATCTGTGTACAACAATGCAATCGTGCCGTTTGATCAGGGAAAGATCACTCAGGAACAGGCGTATAACCGCGGCAAGGAGCCTATTAGGGAATTCATGTACGGGCAGACTCAGTCTAAGGACTTAAACCTCTTCTGTGACATCGCAGGCATCACCTACGATGACTATGATGACGTTCCTATGCATGTACTTATTCCCAGCTTTATCTTAAGCGAGCTGAGGACTGCGTTTATCATGGGATTCCTTATCTACATTCCATTTATAGTGATAGATATGGTAGTCGCGTCAGTGCTCATGTCCATGGGTATGATGATGCTTCCGCCTACGACTATATCTCTGCCGTTCAAAATACTTCTATTCATAATGGCAGACGGCTGGAACTTAGTTATCGGAAGCCTTGTAAAGACCTTCCAGTAAGGAGAAGAAATGACTGAAGCTCAGGTACTTGACATAATGCGTGACGCTTTTTACAACGTCATAGTCTGCTCGGCGCCGATGCTGCTGATATCCCTGGTAGTCGGTCTGGTCATCAGTATTTTCCAGACTGTTACATCGATTCAGGAACAGACGCTCACATTCGTTCCAAAGATCATATCCATTTTTATCGCGCTCCTTATCTTCGGTTCATTTATTATGAGGACGCTGGTGACTTATATCACCGATCTCTGGTCGAATTTTAACGTTTATATAAAGTAACAGATATATGGTAAATTATACCTTTGACCTGTACCAGGTGGAGTATTTCCTTCTGGTACTTGTGCGTATAAGCTGCTTTGTATTCACGGCACCTTTCTTTTCGATGAAAGGAGTTCCGAACCTGACAAAAATTGGTTTCTCGGCGATCCTCTCTATTATGATGATAGAGACGATGCCGGCAAACGAGGCAGACTATACCGGAGTGATCGGGTATGCTATCCTCGTTTTTAAAGAAGCGATAACTGGAATGCTTCTCGGCTTTTCTGCGTCGATAGCAAACTACATAGTAGTATTTGCGGGAAATGTCATGGACATGGACATCGGGTTCGCTATGGCCACAGAGTTCGATATGTCGATGAATACGCAGATTACGATCACGTCAAATATGTACTACTATTTTACCCTTCTTCTGATGCTGGTAGGAGGGATGCACAGATTCCTTATCAGGGCGCTGGCGGATTCATTTTCGCTGATACCACTTGGAGGGGCAGTATTCAGAAGAGATGTGCTGCTCCAGTCGATGATCAGTTATATGAGGAACCTGTTTGTATTAGGTTTCAGGATAATGCTTCCGGTGTTCACAGTCATGCTGGTCATGAATGTGGTTCTCGGTGTCATGGCAAAAGTGGCTCCGCAGATGAATATGTTCTCTGTCGGTGTCCAGATAAAGATCCTGGCTGCTTTTGCAGTCATGTACCTGATGGTATTCCTGTTCCCTGAAGTAGTAGATATGGTCTCAGAACAGCTGAGAGCGAACATGCGAAACTTTGCCGGAGGGCTGCACTATTGACGGATGATGTATGTCAGAAGCCCCTTCTTTTAGAGCTTGACCTGACATTTTTCTCAGATAAGACTGAGGAACCTACTGCAAAAAAGATAAGTGACACGCGAAAGAAAGGTTCCGTGGCGAGAAGCCAGGAACTTTCGATGGCTGTCGAGCTGCTTGCGCTTTTCCTGTCACTGCGTATCTTCGGACAGTGGGCAGTAGGCAGGCTTTTAGGTATATACAGATGGTCGATAAGCTCTCTGATACCTGATTACATAAAGTCGGAGCGTCGGATCCCTACCGTAGCTTCGATGCATACACTGATGAGCGATGTGTATGAGCAGATGCTCATCGTGATGATACCTTTTATGGCGGCTGGGTTCCTGTCAGCTCTGTTTGGAACCGGGCTCCAGTTTTCTTTTAAGATATCTACAGATCCTTTGAAACCGAAGCTGGATAAATTCAATCCGGTAAACGGATTCAAGAGAATGTTTTCGAAGCAGGCCCTCGTGAACCTGCTTATATCCATAGCGAAGATTGCTATAGTCTTCTTTGTGGCTTATTCAGTCATAAAGGGGCACCTGAATGAGATCTTTATCCTTTATGAGCTTGATCTGATGCAGGCTTTAGCTCTTATAGTCGATCTGGTCATAGATGTCGGGATCCGCATCAGTATAGTTTACCTGGTACTTGGCTTTGCTGATTTTTTCTATCAGAAGAGAAAATTCAGAAACGATATCAAAATGACCAAGCAGGAAGTAAAAGACGAGTACAAGGACTCTGAAGGAGACCCTGAGATCAAGGGCAGACAGCGGCAGAAGATGCGTGAGGTCTCCCAAAAACGTATGATGCAGCAAGTGCCGAAGGCCGATGTCGTTATCACGAACCCTACGCACATAGCCGTAGCTATCCAGTATGACGCAGAGAAATCAGATGCTCCGTTAGTCGTGGCTAAGGGTGAGGAGCTCGTAGCTCAGAGGATAAAGGAAGTAGCGAGGGATAATAACGTAGAGATAGTCGAGAACAAACCGCTTGCGAGAGCACTTTATACGACTGTCGAGATCGGTGCGCAGATACCGCCGGAACTGTATCAGGCAGTTGCGGAAGTGCTCGCCGTGATTTATAATAAAAAGCATAAAAGAGGTTAGTGTGACGGGAAAGGAGAAGCAGTTTGGATAATGTCCTGGAGAAAAAGACGGGCCTGAAGAAGACAGATGTGGCGGTAGCAGCCTATCTTCTTGCTGCCATCATTTTCTTTATCGTCCCTATACCTTCATGGCTCTTAGACATCTGCCTTGCCCTGAATATAGCAGTGGCTCTGACAGTTCTTATAAACTCACTCTTTGTCGTAGAGCCTCTGGACATGTCATTCTATCCGACACTGCTCCTTCTGACCACCATTTTCAGAATTTCACTTAACGTAGCATCCACGAGACTTATCCTTACCACTGGTTCTCCAGGTAACGTCGTAGAGACCTTCGGTTCATTCGTAGGCGGCGGCGATCTGATAGTAGGGTCTATCGTCTTTATCATTATCCTTGTAGTACAGTTCGTAGTCATTAACAAAGGTACTGAGCGTGTATCTGAGGTTACAGCCCGATTCACTCTCGACGCCATGCCTGGTAAGCAGATGGCCATTGAGGCCGATGTGTCTGCCGGAGTTATAGACGAAAAAGAAGCTAAAAGACAGCGTGACAAGCTCCAGGAGGAATCATCATTCTTCGGTTCCATGGATGGTGCCACGAAGTACGTAAAAGGAGACGCTACTGCCGGTCTTATCATCACCGTGATAAACATCCTCGGCGGTACCATAATGGGTGTGGCCAGGCAGGGGCTGGATATCCAGGCAGCTCTGAATAAGTACGGTATCCTTACCATAGGTGACGGTATTTCTTCATCTATACCTTCACTTCTGATATCACTGGCTACCGGTCTTCTCGTTACAAAGGGCACAAAGACAGCTGATTTCTCAGGTGTTATGGTAAAGCAGCTCTTCGGAGCTCCCCGTGTCATATATGTCGTAGGAACAGTATTGGCACTGCTAGGTCTGTTTACGCCTCTAAATCCTGTGCTTTTCCTGGGTTTTGCCGCAGTATTTTTCATAGTAGGCTGGCAGATGTCGAAGAGTATCGGAAAGGAAGACATAAAGACGCAGGTTCAGGAAGAGGAGACCCAGGCCGAAGAGATCAGACGGCCTGAGAACGTCGTATCCCTCCTGAATGTAGACCCGATAGAGCTCGAGTTCGGTTATGGTATCATTCCGCTTGCCGATGTAAACCAGGGCGGTGACCTGCTTGACAGAGTCGTAATGATCAGGAGGCAGATAGCTCTTGAGCTTGGTACAGTAGTCCCTATCATAAGACTCCGTGATAATATCCAGCTGAACCCTAACCAGTACATCATCAAGATAAAAGGAGTCCAGGTAGCCGACGGTGAGATACTTTTTGATCACTATATGGCTATGAACCCGGGATATGTCGAGGAAGAGATCACAGGTATCCCTACGACGGAGCCTTCCTTCCATCTGCCGGCTCTCTGGATCACTGAGGGACAGAGAGAGCGTGCTGAGTCATTAGGATACACAGTCGTGGATCCGCCTTCCATCATAGCGACCCATCTGACTGAGGTCATCAGGAACCACATAGCAGAACTCCTTACCCGTCAGGATGTCCAGAACCTTGTGAACAACCTCAAGGAGACAAATCCGGCGCTTGTCGACGAGCTCACGCCTGCTGAGATGTCACTTGGAGATATTGAAAAAGTGCTTAAGAACCTTCTCGCAGAGGGCATTTCTATCAGAGATCTGCTTTCTATCTTCGAGATCCTCGCAGATCATGCCGGAAATACAAAGGATACAGACGTCCTCACAGAGTACGTGCGCCAGGGCTTAAAGCCGGCCATCTCTGCGAAGTTCTTCGATCAGGGCGTTCCGAACCAGGTCATCACCGTAGATCCGAAGGTCGAGCAGGAGATCATGGCTTCTGTAAAGCAGACAGAACAGGGGGCCTACATCACCTTAGATCCGGAGAAGGTAAAGACCATTATGGATTCTCTCGGAAACGAGATAAAGAAGATGGAGGATCAGGGAAAGACTCCGATCGTAGTCCTTTCACCTATAGTCCGCATGTATTTCAAGAAGATCACAGAGGATTACTATTCAGACCTCATTGTGGTATCATATAACGAGATCGAATCTGACATAGAGCTTCAGTCAGTAGGAATGGTAAGTGATTCATGACTATAAATAAATACACAGGAAAGACAAAAGAAGAAGCTATAGAAGCGGCAAAGCAGGACTTAGGTCCTGCAGCTGTCATAATGAACGTCCGGGAGGTCCGTCCCGGAGGTCTTTTTGGCATATTTAAAAAAAGTACTTATGAAGTGACAGCAGCCATAGAAGATGACTACAAGTCTTCGGATGAGAGCCTCAAGACTCCTCTGTACAAGGTAGAAAACCAGAAGTCAGCCGGCTCTTCGACTAATTTTTCAGCTGTAGCCGATGAAAAAATAGACTTAAACGACCCGATGGACGATTCAGCCATAAGCCATTACAAAAAGAAAAATCCGACTCCGAAGAAGCCTGAGGAGAAGTCAAACGAGATAGATGCAGAGGAGCTTAAAAGTGCTTTTGAGGCTGTAAGCAGGGTCATAGAACAGCCTTCGAAGCCGGAAGAAGCAGAGAAAAGTGAAGAGACCAGGGAACCTGAGAAGGAATTCGTACCTCTTACCCCGAAGCAGGATAAAGCCATAAAGGAAGTTGCCCCGCTGGAGAAGAAACCTACCCCTGTAAAAAAGCAGGAGACTGTGCAGTCAGACGATTCAGACGGAGGGTTTTCAGGCAGAGGGACAGGTGCATACTTAGGGTTCACCCGTATGCTCTACAATAAAATGATCGACCATGAAGTGGACGAGCGCTACGTAAACCAGGCACTTTCCGACCTTGACCAGATGATAAATGCAGGGAACAGCATGGACTATCTGCTTAGCAATGTCTACCAGAAGATGGTCCTAAAGGTCGGAGTTCCAAAGCAGATATGCATAAAGGGCGAGGGTGCGCCATCGGTTGTTTTCCTTGTGGGACCTACAGGAGTAGGAAAGACTACGACCCTGGCAAAGCTCGCGAGTCAGTTCAAGGTCACCATGAATAAAAAAGTGGCTTTTCTTACGGCTGATACCTTCAGGATAGCTGCTGCACAGCAGCTTTCGACTTATGCGGATATTCTCGACGTGAAGTCGACAGTGCTGATGGCTCCGGAAGACCTCGTAGCTGCTCTTAATGAGAATAAAGAGAATGACATCATCTTTGTGGATACAGTCGGCTTTTCACATACGAACGAGGAACAGCAGAAAAATCTCGCAAAGCTCTTATCACTCGTTCCAGCGAAGTATTCAAAGCAGGTCTATCTGGTGCTCTCCGCGACCACGAAGTATTCTGACCTGAAGCGGATTGTGGACGCTTATAAGTCATTTACCGATTTTTCGCTTATTTTTACTAAGCTTGACGAAACGGAGAACTATGGAAATATCTACAATATCAGACAGTACAGCGGAAAGAATCTCTCTTATATCACGAATGGACAGAAAGTGCCTGAGGATATAGATGTCTTAGATCCGCAGAAATTAGTAAAGAATCTTCTTGGAGGAGCATAATGGATCAGGCGGAAGGATTGAGAAATGTTATTAAATCCCAAAACCAGAAGAACGTGGCTTCTGCAAGGGTTATAACTATCACTAGCGGTAAAGGAGGAGTAGGAAAGTCGAACCTGGCTGTCAACCTGGCAGTTCAGTTCAGAAAGCTCGGGAAAAAAGTCATCATCTTTGACGCGGACTTCGGCCTGGCGAATGTAGAGGTCATGTTCAACATGCTCCCTAAGCACAATCTATCTGATGCAGTGTTTAAGGGCATTCCTCTGACTGATATCATCACAGAGGGACCGATGGACATAGGCTTTATTTCAGCTGGTACAGGAATCCTCTCACTTAATGATTTAAGCGAAGATCAGGTTCATCTGCTTGTTCGCTCACTGACGCAGCTTTCGGGACTCTGTGACGTGCTTATAGTGGATACTGGAGCTGGCATTTCAAATCATGTGATGGATTTTGTGATGGCTTCACCGGAGATACTTCTCGTAGCGACGCCAGATCCCAGCTCGATCACTGATTCGTACTCGCTGCTCAAGGCATTCTTCTTAAGCCCGGTGTATAACAGTAAGACGAGCCGGGTAAGCCTCGTGGCAAATCGCATCAGAAATGACGGTGAGGGAGAAGCTGTATACAAAAAGCTCGATTCTGTCGTGTATCAGTTCTTAAACGCTCAGATAGGATTCGCGGGAAGCGTTCCGCAGGATTCTTCACTTGAGAAGGCGGTAAGGGCTCAGAAGATAGTAAGCATAGCCTATCCGGGTTCAAAGAGCGCCAAGGCTTTTACTGCTATAGCCAGACAGCTTTTAGACGACGATGACACAGAAAAACCACGTGGATTCTCGATCCGCACTATATTTGACAGCTTCATGAAAAAGTAGGTGTACATAATGGCTGAAAAAAACGCAGACGTGACACTGTCGATCGGTGACAAGGTCACGATCATCATAACCCAGGAATACGCTCAGGAGCAGAATGGGGGAGACAGGGCCAGGAGATATCTGTCCCAGGTCCATGACGTAAAAGATGACGGAACCATAGTCATGGAGATGCCTATGATCCAGAGAAAGCTCGTGGCTCTTTCCACAGGACTCCGTTATACTTTTATTTTTACCCTAGAAAAAAATGATGAGAAGGCCTTTTATATGGCTCAGGGTGAGCTGCAGAACCGCTACCGTGAAGGCAATTTTTTCCTGATGGACGCGAGGCTGTCGACTCCCCTAAGGCGCTTCCAGAGAAGAGAGTTCTATAGGCTCGACTGTTCACTCAGGAGTGTGGCTGTAGCTTTGGGCGGAGATGACTTTAATCCTGAGCAGATCATAGACGCAAGCCAGTTCCTTCTCGAGCACATAGACGACGGCTATCAGGTGGCGCACGGCATCATTTCAAATATCAGCGGCGGAGGTGCACTTCTTCTGACTGAACATGACTTTAAGGATACTACATATATACTTCTGCGTGTCATCTTTAAAGAGGATAGAGCTGAGGATAATACACCAGTACCTGATAATAAAAAGAAACCGCACGATGATACGATGGAGGTCTTAGCGAAGATCCTCGAAAAGAAGTACAACGAGACCTCTGAAAAATATTCATACAGACTGATGTTTGTCTTCAAGAACCCTAAGTTCCGTGAGCGCATTGTCAAGTACGTGTTCGATGAGCAGCGGCGGCAGAGAAAAAAGGAGCAGGGGAGCCGATGATAAAAGTATTAGTTATAGATGACTCTGCACTCATGAGAAAAACCATGTGTGATATAATCAATTCAGTGCCTGAGTTTGAAGTCGCTGATATCTGCAGAGACGGTAAGAGCGCACTTAAAGCGGTACTGGAGAATTCATACGGCTGTATCGTGATGAATGTCTATCTGTCGGGAGTCATGAGTGGTGTGACACTGCTTAAAACCCTCGCGGATCAGAAGAGCCGGATACCTGTGATCGCCATTACATCGGCGGTCAGGGAAGACCGGGAGGTTACGCTACAGGCGCTTGATGCCGGAGTCGTGGACATGGTTGTCAGGCCTTATTTTTTCAGTGATAAGGCCGGTACAGAGAAGTTCAGACAGTCGCTTATAGCAGCGCTTAAGACTGTTTCTTCAGGAAAGGCAGTTTCAGGATTTGCAGACCGTATTTCACAGACTGTTTCACATGTTAGACGAAAGGGTAAGTATTCACTTGTAGCTCTTGCGTGTTCGACAGGAGGTCCGCAGGCTCTTCACAGGATGATCCCGATGCTCCCTGAGCATATCGGAGTTCCGATGGTCGTGGTCCAGCATATGCCGGCAGGCTTTACAGCCTCGCTTGCAGAGAGGATCAACCAGGATTCCAGTATCCATGTGAAGGAAGCATATGATCAGGAGCTTCTGATGCCTGATACGGTTTACATAGCCCCAGGAGGCAGACATTTTACGGTTGTAGAGGACAGAAGCATGAGACTTACGGCTCATGTCTATGATGCGCCTCCGGTGCATAACCTGCGGCCGTGTGCAGATGTCATGTACGAATCCCTCTGCAAGGTCAGATCGGATAATATCCTCTGTGTAGTCCTTACAGGGATGGGAGCAGACGGTACAGAAGGTATCGGCGAACTGAAGAAGTCAAAGCACATATACACGATCTCACAGGATGAAGAGTCCTGCGTGGTCTACGGTATGCCTAAGTCAGTGCACGACAAAGGCCTATCGGATGAAGTAAAACCTATAACAGAAATAGCAAAATCTATCAGTAGAGAACTGGGGGTTTAACAAATGGATGTAGGACAGTATCTTGACATTTTCATTGATGAAGCGAATGAGCATATTCAGTCTCTTTCGGACAACATCATGATCCTCGAGAAAGAACCGGAGAACAAGGATGTCATAAATGAGATCTTCCGTGCGGCTCACTCCCTGAAGGGAATGGCCGGTACCATGGGATTCAAGAAGATGCAGCATCTGACCCATGATATGGAGGATGTATTCTCAGAGATCAGAAATGACACAGTAAAGGTCAATTCAAGCCTCATAGATATCCTTTTTGACTGCCTTGACGCTATCGAAGCTTATGTCGATACTATAAAGCAGACTTCGAACGAAGGCGATGAGGATAACGCCGCTCTGATAAAGCGACTGAATGATTTCCTCGCTGAGGCAAAAGGCGAGAAGAAAGCCGATGATGCCGCAGAGCAGGCTGAAGAGGAAAAAGAAGCCGAGAAGGAAAAGGAAGAAAAGGCAGACGCAAAGGATGCATACAAGCAGATAAGGCTTGAAGAAAATGACATTGCTACCTTAAAGCAGGCTGCAGATTCAGGACTGAACCTTTACGGATTCACGGTCCACGTACAGAAAGACTGTCTCCTTAAGGCAGCCAGAGCTTTCCTGGTATTCAAGGCGGTAGAGGATTTTGGTGAGATCCTTATCTATTCTCCGAGCTCACAGGATGTCGAGGATGAGAAGTTCGACATGGCATTTTCATTTATCATCGGAGCTGCCGGCGAGCTTGATCCTATAAAGAAAGCAGCAGAGAACGTATCAGAGATCGAGTCAGTTGACTGCGATAAAGTCACACCTGATATGTTCAAAATCGAGGCAGCTCCGGCACCTGCACCAGCAGAAGCAGCTGCGGCTCCGGCAGCTGACGCAAAGCCGGCAGCACCAGCCCCTGCTGCAAATAAAGCACCTGCGAAGAAGGATGCAAAGGGAAAGAAACAGACAGTGAACAAGCCTGTTACAGCCCGTACAGTCCGTGTAGATATCGAGAAGCTCGATGCCCTGATGAACCAGGTATCAGAGCTTATCATAGCAAAGAACTCACTTGTTTCTCTTTCAGCACAGGCTACAGAGAGCTCAGCTGCATCAGGTGATTCTAGCAGCAGACAGACTTTCCAGGAACAGATAGAATACCTCGAGCGTATCACGACTACCCTCCATGAATCAGTCATGAAGGTACGAATGGTACCTATCGAGAGTACAGTAAATAAATTCCCTCGTATGATCCGTGATCTCTCACGTCGACTGAAGAAGCCGATGGAACTGGTCATGACTGGTGAGGATACAGAGCTTGACCGTACAGTGGTCGACCAGATCGGTGACCCGCTGCAGCATCTGCTCCGTAACTCAGCAGACCACGGAATCGAAGATCCTGATACACGTAAGGCGGCAGGTAAGCCGGAGACCGGAAATATCTTCCTGAACGCTTATCAGGAGGGAAATAACGTCATTATCCAGGTAGGAGATGATGGTGCCGGAATCGACACAGAGGCCGTAAAGCAGAAGGCCATTGAGAGAGGTCTTGTATCCGAAGAGGACGCTGAGAACCTGACGAAGAAGGAGATCATCGATTTTCTGTTTATGCCGTCATTCTCTATGTCAAAGGCCGTTACAGATATCTCTGGACGTGGTGTAGGTCTGGATGTCGTAAAGAGTAACATCGAGGCATTAGGCGGAGATGTAGAGGTTAAGACAGAGCTTGGACAGGGTTCTACTTTCACCATCAGACTTCCGCTTACACTTGCTATCATTCAGGCTCTTATGGTAGAAGTAAGAGACGAGAAGTACGCTATAGCTCTTGCCTCCATTATGAATATCGAGAACATCCCTGTCTCTGATATCAAGTATGTCCAGGCAAAGGAAGTCATCTACCTGAGAGGCCTCGTTATCCCTCTTATCCATCTCGACGAGCTGCTCGACTGCCCGCCTAGGGATGAGAAGCCGGAGAACCTTATCGTAGTCATCGTAAAGAAAGGCGATAATTACGCAGGACTTGTGGTAGACAGTCTTATAGGACAGCAGGAAATCGTTATCAAGTCCATGGGTAAAGTCATGGATACCAACAAGATGATAAGCGGAGCTACCATCCTCGGTGATGGCGAAGTAGCCCTTATCCTTGATGCCAACGCACTGTTCTAAGGGGGTACCAAATGGATAAAAAGAATGAAGTAAAGCATAAAGACACTAACGTCGTAGAAGAAGAAAAGAAACAGTACATCATCTGCAGGATAGGTGATGAGCAGTATGGACTTGATATTTCATTCGTGGATAATATAGTCCGTATGCAGAAGATTACCCGTGTACCGAAGGTCCAGTATTATTACATCGGCATCATAAATCTTCGTGGAGAAGTGGTGCCGGTCATGTCCGTCAGAAGAAAAATGGGACTTGGCGAGGACGAGGTAACGAACAAGTCACGTATCGTCATCCTCAAAATGGAGGAAGTCGGCTACGTGGGAATACTTGTAGATGAAGTCAAAGAAGTCATAGCTTTGGGCGAGTCTGAGATCAACAGAAATGTTAAGGCAAAGAAACAGGATAACGTATTCATAAACGGCATCGGAAAACACGATGATAATCTGATCTCCATTTTTGATATCTCGGCTATAATCGACGATCCTAAAGCCTGATGACCCAGGGAAGTGATGTCTATGGGAAAAATGACATTAGACCAGATAAATAAAATGTATCCGGATGTCCTGACCGAGATCGGAAATATCGGTGCCGGAAACGCTACCACTGCCATTGCCAATATGCTGAACCTGAAGATAAACATGAGCGTTCCGCATGTAGAACTGATGCCAGTGGAGCAGATAGGCTGTGCCATAGGTTCCGAGGATGAAGTCGTAGTCGGCATAATGCTCGCAGTCCAGAATGATATTACCGGTTCGATGATGTTTCTGATGGATCTTCCTTCAGCACACCATCTGGTAAACAGACTGATGATGAGAGATCCGGACTATGATAAAGACTTCGACGAGATGGACATGTCCGCGATAAAAGAGATCGGCAATATCATAGCTGGCTCATATCTCTCGGCTCTGTCGGGTCTCACAAATATGAAGATAACTCCATCTGTGCCTTATGTGGCTGTAGATATGGCAGGAGCCATACTTTCAGTCCCGGCTATCCAGTTCGGAATGGTCGGTGACAATGCTCTTATGATAAAGACAGAGATGGGTGATGACCTTGACATATCGGGTTATTACATTCTGATGCCAGAGGGCGATTCGTATCAGAAGATACTGAAGGCCCTAGGACTTCCGGTATAAGGAGACTGATCAAGTGGGTGAAATGATAAAAGTCGGAATGGCTGACTTAAAAGTCTGTCGTGCTCCCGATAATCTGACTACGATCGGCCTTGGATCCTGTATCGGAATCGCCATCTATGACCCGGTCACGAAGATAAGCGGACTTGCACATATCATGCTTCCGGACAGTACAGCTATTCGGAATAATTCAAATATAGCGAAGTTCGCTGACACCGGCATCAAGAAGCTGGTAGACGACATGATCAGGATGGGAGCATCCAAAAGCCGCCTTCGTGCCAAAATAGCCGGAGGAGCGAAGATGTTCGATATGGGCGGAGCTTCTGCTATAAATGTAGGCGACAGAAATGCCGCCGCCAGCCGTGAGATGTTAAAAAAGCTCGGCATACCGCTTATAGCTGAGGACTGTGGAAAGAATTTCGGAAGAACCGTCGAGTTCTATAGTGAGAACGGAGATTTTCTTATAAAAGCGGTCGGAAAGACGCCGTATAAGATATGACAAGCGATAAGAAAGACTATACTACACCGAATACCAGACCTATTCCCATTCTGATCACTCTGGCAGGCGCAGGCATCTCGTGCCTTGTCAGTATCTTAAAGCAGCTGTCATTTGGGGATTTTGTCTGGAAGCTGCTTACCACGGTGATCATATTCGGGATACTGGGAAGTCTTGTCCGGGTATTCCTCGATATGGGTTTCAAAGTCGATAAAAAAGAAGAAAAAGACGCCTCCGAAGCCGAAGATGAAGAGGCAGAGAAGCCATCCGATGATTCAGATGAAGAGTCTGATGACGAAAAACAAACACAGGAGTAAGAGGATAGCTTATGGCAGTGACCTTCGATTCTTCTCTCTGGGATGAATACGCTGCTAATCCTACACCAGCCCTGAGAGAGAAACTGATAATCGAATACTCTCCCCTGGTAAAAATAGTTGCCGGGAAGATGAGCATGTATCTCGGAAATAATGTAGAGTACGACGATCTTGTAAGCTACGGTATTTTCGGACTGATAGATGCCATAGATAAATTCGATGTACATAAAGACGTAAAGTTCGAGACCTATGCCTCACTTCGTATAAAGGGAGCCATCCTGGACCAGATCAGAAAGATGGACTGGATCCCGCGTACCATAAGGCAGAGGCAGAGAGCTTTAGATACAGCCACTAAGGAGATATGGCAGAGAACGGGTCGTCAGCCCACTGATGAAGAACTGGCAGAAGAGTTGGGGATGACGGAGGACGAATACTATTCGTTTATATCTGCATTAAAGATCACGAACCTCGTATCTTTAAATGAATTCATGGAAGCCGGCGGAAACGAACCGGCCATGGATACGAAGAAAAACTCCTATTTTGAGCAGCCAGAGGAAAAGGTATCCAGGGAGGAGCTCAGCGCGAAGCTGAATGACGCCCTCGGGGTATTGACAGATAGAGAGAAAAAAGTTATTTTACTTTATTATTATGAGGATCTAACCTTAAAGGAGATCAGTGAGGTCATGGATGTTTCAGAATCGAGGGTCTCACAGCTTCACACCAAGGCTCTGAAGAAGATGCGGAAGGTGTTAGGGAGTTACATGGAGTTTTTCTGAAGAAAGCAGGTTCATATGGCTAATGCATATATACAGCTTGTTCTTAAGGATGACAAAGCATATTCGAAATACGTTCCGCCAACAGATGGGGGTACAAACCTGGATATTTCCGATGCCTACGAGTATATAAACGACCACGGAGTACATATCGATGATCTGGCAGCAGTGGCAGAGCAGATCGCAGATCCGACAAAGCCATCTGAGGTACTCGTGTCAGATGACTGTCATATAATGGAATTCGGCGAGTCTATGTCGATAAAGGTATCCCTCGACCATATGAAGGTCACGGCTACTTTTGAACCGCCTTCATCTGGCGGCGCACTTCTGGGAACCAGGGATATCATAGGGGAGCTGAATAACAAAGGCATTATCTATGGCATCGATCAGGACGCCATTATAGAATTCGTAAACGACAGGCATTATAATACGCCTTATATCCTTGCTAAAGGTGACCTTCCTGTTATCGGCCACGACGCAAAGATAGTCTATAATTTCAACACAAACCCGAGCCTTAAGCCGAAGATGCTAAGAGACGGTTCAGTAGACTTTAAGGATCTGAACACTATCTCGATGGTAAACGGAGGCGACCTGCTCGCTACCCTGATACCGGGTGATCCTGGAAAGAACGGAAAAGACATCTTCGGAAAGGAAATCCCAGTCCGCAAGGTAAAGGACGCGAAGCTCGACTACGGCGAGCATATAAAGCTCTCAGCAGATGGCAGATCCATCTATTCCGAGATTTACGGGCATGTCTCTCTGATAAATGGCAAAGTCACTGTACAGGATGAGTACCTGGTAAAATCCGATGTCGATAACTCCACAGGGAACATCACCTATAACGGCAATGTCCACATCATGGGCTCTGTAAGGACTGGTTTTACCGTAAAGGCAGCTGCCGATATCATAGTGGACGGTGTAGTCGAGGGCGCGTACCTCGATGCCGGTGGCCAGATAATCGTCCGCCAGGGAATCCACGGCATGAACAAGGGCATGATCAAATGCAAGGGAGCTCTCATAGCTTCATTTATCGAGGGTGCCAGAGTATCTACTGATAACTACGTAGAGACAGGTTCAATCCTTTACAGCGATGTAAATGCAAAGGACGATGTCCGTGTCATGAATAAAAAAGGCTTCATAGCAGGTTCTTCGGTAAGAGCCGGAGGAAAGGTCGAATCAGTTACCATCGGTTCAGAGATGGGAGCTGCTACGAGGATAGAGGTAGGCATAGATCCGGCCAGAAAAGCCCGCTATAATCTGCTCCAGCGTCAGATACTTGATGAGTCAAAGCAGATAGAGAAGGCACGTCCTGTCATCGACAGCTACGATGAATTCGTAAAGAGCGGAAAGAAGCTCGACGATAAGAATATGAACTATCTGACTACAGTCCTCCAGAAGATAGACCAGCTTAAGGCAGACCTTAAGAAGCATCGTGAAGAATTTAACAGTCTTCACCAGGAGCTGCTTACGAGCAAGCATTCCAAGGTAGTGGTCCACAGACAGATATATCCGGGAGTCACTATCACGATATCAGAGCTTTCGATCACTACAAAGGAAAACTATTCATGCGTTCAGTATGAAAAGAAAAACGGCGAGATAGTCAGAGGACAAGTCATCGCCTGAAAGGATAGATTATGCCGATAAATCCCGTTGCTTTTCAGGCCACGATTCAGAATACACAGGCCGTATCCGCCCAGAAGGGAGCAGATGATGCCAGACCTGCGATAAATCAGCAGAACCTGACAATCACAGTCTCAAAGGATGCTGAGCAGGCACAGCGTACTGTGGCAAAGAAAAGCGAGAGTGCAAAAGAAAGTGCCCTTGATCCGGACGGAAGCAACGGATCAGCTGCATTTTCCGATGGAAAAAATAAGAAAAAAAAGAAAGCAGAAATAGCAGAAGAGTCAGACGGCAGAGTCATTAAGAAAGGTGCCTTTGTCTCTTTTGATGTAAAGGTGTAAGTAAATGTCAGGACTTGAGATTGGTCTTTTGATCATAGGTGCAGTATTTTTTGTGGGAAGCTTCTTTGTATCAGAGAAGCTTTCTTCGTCTGATATGGACGAGATAAAGGGCCTGAGCGAGGATGAGATGAAGGCTCTCCTTGACAGGAACTTAAAGGAGGCAGATGAGAAGCTCGACAAGGCACTTTCCGAAAAAATAGACGAAAAGACCGAGGAATTCGCGGCCGGAGCAGACAAAGAGACGAATAACCGTATCATGTCGATTGGCGAGTACGCAGATTCGGTGTTTGATTCGATGAGTAAGACTCACGATGAGATAGTTTTCCTGTATCAGATGCTAAATGACAAGCAGGAGCAGATGACAAAGCTGACAAAGACCTTGGGCGAAGCAGAGTCTCATGTTCGTGAGCTTCTCACAGAAGCTGAGAGACAGAAGGACGCGCTGATAGAAGCCAGAAAAACTCCGGTGCAGCCAGTTGCACCAGTTCCACGGGTACAGAAGGTCATAGAGCCTGTCCAGACGAAAACTGACATTTCAGCTTTTCCGCCACTTCCTGAAACTCCAGAAACGGTAGATTCACAGCCATCTAAAGAGACTTCAGAAGAGAAGGCTGTCCTTTCAGACCTCAAGGCACAGGACGATACTCCTGCTCCTAAGAAGGAAGAAGCACCGGCAAAGCCAGAGGTCGAGCAGCCTGATTCAAAGCAGATCCGAGAGAAGATCCTCTCGATGTATCATCAGGGATATTCCCTTCTTGACATAGCCAAAGAGACAGGAAAGGGTATGGGCGAGGTACAGATGATACTCGGGCTCTTCGATGAGAAAGACGAGGAGGCCTGAGTATGAAGAGAAAGTATTATATGCGAGGCCTCGGAGTGGGCATCATAGCGACGAGCCTTATCCTGATGCTCGGACTTTTCTTCTCGGGCCTTCCTATGACAGACGCTGCTGTAAAGAGGCGTGCAAGGGCTCTTGGAATGGTGGAGGCGAATGAGGCATCAGGCGATGCTTCAAGCCGTACCTTAAAGGAACTTCAGGAAGAACAGGAGAAAAAAGCCGGCTCTGACGCAAAGGTAAAGACTACGACTACTACGAACTCTGATGGCGATGTGACTACTGTGACCGAGAAAGAATCTGATCCGCTCGAAAAGAAAAAGGATGGAAAGAATTCTTCGACAGATTCCTCATCAAAGGAAAACAGTTCTGACAGCAAATCGGAAAGCTCTTCATCGAAGAAGTCGTCAGATACTGAGAAGGCTAAGGAAAGCACCACTTCAAAAAAGAACACCGAAGACTCCGGTCAGAAGAAGAATATATCTATAACTATCACCGGAGGCGATTCATCACTTAGCGTCGGGAAGAAACTCCAGAGTGCCGGACTCGTTTCGTCGGCTAGCGCCTTTGATGACTATCTAGAGCAGAACGGTTATGACCATGTGATCCGCACCGGTACATTTTCTATCGCCCAGGGCAGTTCATACAGGGACATCGCCAGGGAGATAACCAGCAGATAATTTATACTTGCATTTAATAAGAGCCTGTAGTATAATACCATAGGCTCAGTTGAGAGGCTAGGGTGGCCTCTTTTATTTTGCACAGCCGTTAATGCAGAGGATGGTGCCTTTTATGCAGAGGTTCCCGATGCAGTTGATTCGGCTGGATGTATAACCATAGGAGGTATTTAAATGAGCGTTATTTCAATGAAACAGTTACTCGAGGCAGGTGTCCACTTCGGTCATCAGACACGCAGATGGAACCCAAAAATGGCTCCGTACATCTACACAGAGAGAAACGGAATCCACATCATTGACCTTCAGAAGACAGTAGGTCTTGTTGATGAAGCTTACAAGGCTATTTTTGATATCGTAGCACAGGGAGGAACTATCCTCTTCGTTGGTACAAAGAAGCAGGCCTCAGAGACGATCGCAGAGGAAGCTACTCGCTGCGGTATGTACTATGTAAATGAGAGATGGCTTGGCGGAATGCTCACAAACTTCCGTACCATCCGTTCCAGAATAGACCGTCTTAAGAAGATCGAGAAGATGTCAGAGGATGGCACTTTTGATCTCCTTCCGAAGAAGGAAGTAGCTAACCTTAAGAAAGAGCAGGAGAAGCTGACAAAGAACCTTGGCGGTATCAAGGATATGGACAGAATCCCTGACGCTGTATTCGTAGTAGATCCTAAGAAGGAAGCTCTCTGCGTAAAGGAAGCTAACTCACTCGGACTTACAGTTATCGGAATCGCTGATACAAACTGTGATCCTGACGAGCTTGACTACGTTATCCCAGGAAACGACGACGCTATCCGTGCCGTAAAGCTTATCGTCTCAAAGATGGCTGATGCCGTTATCGAGGCAAAGCAGGGCGAGGAAGCTCAGACACCTGATAAGGACGCAGCAGAGGCTGAGACTACTGAAGCTTAATTCTATTTGGCGTATACAACGAGGCGGGGCAGGCCAGCACGTGTGGCCGAATGGACATGAGGCCGCGCGGAACTGACCGCTGCCCGCATGATTAGATAGGAGAATAAAATGGCTGTAACAGCAAAAATGGTAAAGGACCTTCGTGAGCAGACCGGCGCAGGAATGATGGACTGCAAGAAGGCACTTAGTGAGACAAATGGAGATATGGATGCTGCTGTAGAGTACCTTCGTAAGAATGGCCAGGCAAAGGCTGAGAAGAAGGCTGACCGTATCGCAGCTGAAGGTCTTGTAGATGTAGTATCTGAGGGAAATACCGCTGCTATCGTAGAGGTTAACTCAGAGACAGATTTCGTAGCAAACAACGATAAGTTCAAGGGTTATGTCAGAGAAGTAGCCAATGCAGCACTTGCTACAAAGGCAGCTGACATCGATGCTTTCCTTGCTGACAAGTGGATCTCAGATCCTTCAAAGACTGTAAAGGAAGCTCTTGATGAAGAGATCGCTGTTATCGGTGAGAAGCTTTCTATCAGACGTTTCAAGAAGGTAACAGCTGAGAACGGACTTGTAGTTTCTTACATCCATGGTGGCGGAAGAATCGGTGTTGTTATAAACGCTGACTGCGCTAACCCTAACGACGATGTAAAGGAAGCTCTTCACAACGTAGCTATGCAGATCGCTGCTCTTAACCCTAAGTACATCAGAGATTCAGATGTAGATCAGGAGTACTTAGACCACGAGACAGAGATCATCAAGGCTCAGATCGAGAATGATCCTAAGGAATCAGCTAAGCCGGATAAGGTAAAGGCTGGTATCGTAAAGGGGCGTCTGAACAAGGAGCTCAAGGAAGTCTGCCTTATGGATCAGGTATATGTAAAGGCTGAGGACGGAAAGCAGTCAGTAGCCAAGTATCTTGACCAGGTAGCAAAGGCTGCAGGAACAGACCTTACTATTAAGGAGTTTGTACGTTTCGAGACTGGTGAAGGTCTTGAGAAGAGAAACGAGAACTTTGCTGAAGAAGTAGCAAAGCAGATGCAGTAATCATTTGATTTTTGTAAAGGCACTGGTATTACATAGTAGGTAGTATCAGTGTCTGTTTTTTTAGAATAGATGAACGAGACAGATAACGCAGAACAGATAAGGCAGCAGAGAAAAAAGGTCGGCAGGGTCCACCGCATGAAAAAATTCATTACGGGTTTTCTGGTATTCTGGACTATTTTTTCAATCGTGGCTATTGTCATTCTCGGTATTTTTTCGTATTCGATGTACCGCAAGATAAAGGATCTGAACAGTACAGTAAAGACTCTCGCGGAGAATAAGTCATCATCTTCGAAAAGGCAGGCTGCCTCAGAAAAGGACCTTGAGACAAACGATGTAGAGACAGATATCGAGAACCTGGCCGACGAGTCTGATATAAGAAAAGTCTATCTGACCTTCGACGACGGTCCGAGCCAGAACACTGGAAAAATCCTCGATATCCTGGACGATTATAACGTAAAGGCCACTTTTTTCGTGAACGGGCGGACAGATGACCATTCAAAAAAAATGTATAAGCGTATAGTGGACGAAGGCCACACTATAGGGATGCATTCCTACACTCATAACTACAGTCAGGTATATGCATCCCTTTCTTCGTTTAAAAAGGATTTTTTCAGGATACAGGATCTGATCTATGACTACACCGGAGTAAAGAGTGACCTGTACCGCTTTCCTGGTGGCAGCTCAAACCAGGTATCAGACACGAGCATGTCGACTCTGATCAGATTTTTAAATAAAGATCATGTCCGCTACTTCGACTGGAATGTATCCAGCGGGGATGCCACATCAAATGAAGAGAGTTCTGATGAAATTATTGAAAACGTTATGAGAGATGTGGTAAAATATAAGACATCGGTTGTTCTGATGCATGATGCCGCTACAAAGGATACTACTGTTAAGGCTCTTCCTGAGCTGATACAGAGGATTCAGAAGGAGGGGGATCTTATCCTGCCGATAGATGAAAATACGAGACTGATCCAGCATGTCAGTCTTTCCACTAAATAAGTTTATGGAGGTAAACAAATGAGTTTCTTTAAGGATTTTAAAGACGATTTCTCAGATGCAGTGGATGAGATGTCAGATGACAAGACAGATGCTAAGAAGAAGGCATCTACAGGTTCCATCGATGACTCAAATATTGATGTGGATTCAGAGCTTTCAAAACTCGACGGACTTTTAGAGAAAGTATCAAAGAAGGTCGATGCACCTGATGAAAAGCCTGCTGATTCTACACACAAGGTAACTCCTGCAGAGCTTTTAGGAGGAGCTGCTTCAGAACCGGAAGTCAAGTCATCTTCTGTATCTGATATATTAGGAAGCACTTCAAATGCTGCTGCAGAAGAAGCTCAGGCAGCACCTGTTTCAGAACCGGCACCTGCACCAAAGGAGACTACTATCATGGATTACTCAGCACCAGCCAGTGATGCTTTAGATACTTTAAATACCCGCCAGTCAGCATCAGATGAAAATGCAGTCATTACATCAGGCATGACCATTACTGGTGACCTTGATTCCACAGGTTCCATCAGTGTAGAGGGAACTATAAACGGTAATGTCAGATGCAACGGAAAGCTGACAGTTACAGGAGCTATCAATGGTAACTCACAGACTTCTGAGTTCGTAGCTGACCAGGCACGTATCCAGGGTGAGGTAGTATCAAACGGCACCGTAAAGATCGGCGTCGGTTCAGTCATCATCGGAAATGTCAGCGCTGCTTCAGCAGTTATCGCAGGAGCCGTAAAGGGTGACATCGATGTACAGGGACCTGTAGTCGTAGACACTTCAGCAGTAGTCATGGGCAATATCAAGTCAAAGAGCGTCCAGATAAACAACGGTGCTATCATCGAAGGTTTCTGCTCGCAGGCTTATGCTGATGTGGATGTCAGTGCAGTATTTGGTGACGAGGCACAGTAATGAAGCGTATTTTACTTAAGCTCTCTGGAGAGGCTCTTTCAGGTGATAAGGGCTTCGGATTCGACGAGGTAAATGCTGCCTCTGTCGCAGAACAGATAAAAAAAGTCGCCGATACTGGCGTACAGATAGGAATAGTCATCGGAGGCGGTAACTTCTGGAGAGGACGTACATCAGGTGATATGGGCCGTTCTCAGGCAGATCAGATCGGAATGCTGGCTACTGTCATGAACTGCATCTATATGTCAGAGGCAGTAAGACATACCGGCCTCATGACAAATATCCTGACACCTTTCGAATGCGGTTCTTTTACAAAGCTCTACTCTAAGGACAGGGCAGAGAAGTATTTAAAGGCCGGTCATGTCGTATTTTTTGCAGGCGGGACAGGTCATCCGTATTTTTCAACTGATACGGCTACAGCACTTCGTGCCATAGAGATAGAGGCTGATATGATCCTTCTCGCGAAGGCAGTCGACGGGATCTACGATTCTGACCCGAAGGTAAATCCGGATGCCAGGAGATACGATACTATTGCTATTCAGGATGTCATCGACCAGAAGCTCGGGGTCATGGATCTGACAGCTTCGATCATGTGCATGGAGAACAAAATGCCGATGCGGGTTTTCGCTCTCGATGAGAAGGACAGCATCCTGAAGGCCATAAGCGGAGACTTTAACGGTACTACAGTTACAGTATAAGGAAATTCATATATGGATAAGAGATTAGACGAATACAAGGACAAAATGCAGAAGTCCTATGAGTCACTGCTGAAGGATTACACCACGATCCGCGCAGGAAGGGCAAACCCGCATATCCTCGATAAGATAACGGTTGACTACTATGGAGCGCCTACTCCGCTCCAGCAGGTAGCGAATATATCAGTTCCTGAAGCCAGGATGATCCAGATACAGCCATGGGAGCCTTCGATGGTAAAAGAGATCGAGAAGGCAATCCTCGTATCTGACTTAGGACTTAATCCTACGAACGACGGAAAGACCATAAGGCTTGTCTTCCCTGACCTCACAGAGGAACGCCGTAAGGAGCTTTCAAAGGAAGTCAAGAAAATGGGCGAGAACGGTAAGGTTGCTATCAGAAATGTACGCCGTGACGCCAATGACTTCGTAAAAAAGACTGGAAAGGCTGAGGACCTCTCAGAAGATGAGACAAAGGACCTTGAGGATCAGATCCAGAAGATTACCGACGAGTACATAAAAAAGGTCGACGCCGCTATCGACGACAAGACCAAAGAGATAATGACGATATAAAATCCAGGGGACCTTGGGTCCCCTTTTTTAGATTAAAGGAGTCTGATGGAAGAAGAGTTACTGCCGGTGCCTACACACGTAGCCATCATCCTTGATGGAAACGGGCGTTGGGCGAAGGCCAAGGGAATGCCACGCACTTATGGGCATATACAGGGAGCAAAGAGGGTAGAGCCTATCACAAAAGCCGCAAATGAGCTGGGGATAAAGTATCTGTCTCTCTATGCTTTTTCTACGGAGAACTGGAACAGGCCTGCAGAAGAGGTCTCCACCCTGATGAAGCTTCTCGCCAGGTATATGAAGATCTGTCAGAAGCTCTGTCTCCAGGAGGGCATGAGAGCCCGCATTATAGGAGACAAGTCGGGCCTTCCGGAAGACCTGTTAAGAGAAGCTGCGGAGCTCGAACAGGCCACTGCCAGAAATACCGGCATGTGCCTCTGTATCTGCATAAACTACGGCAGCCGTGATGAGATGGTTAGGGCCATGAGGCAGATGTATAAAGACATAAGGGATCCGTCGGAGATCACCGAAGAAAAATTCAGCGCCTATTTAGATACTTACGATATCCCGGATCCGGATCTTCTGATAAGGACTAGCGGTGAGCAGAGGGTGTCGAACTTCCTTCTCTGGCAGCTCGCATATGCAGAGTTTTATTTTACACCTGTGGACTGGCCTGACTTCACAGAAGAAGAGCTTAAAAAAGCAGTCGATACTTACAGGCACAGAAACCGCCGGTACGGCAAGGTATAAGATAATTTATCTGGAAAGGTTTGATATATGTTTTGGACTAGACTTATAAGCGGAGTGGTGCTTGTGGCACTAGCGCTTCTTCTGATAATCCCGGGAGGACCGGTGCTTCTGGTATCCACCTGTGTGATCTCGCTTATTGGCTTATTCGAGTATTACAGGGCGTTGGGACTCCACAAGAAGCCAGCAGCCTGGGTCGGATATATTTTTACGGTGCTGTACTATATCAGCTTCCTGCTGCAGAAAGAAGCAGCATTTTCGATGAATGAAAAGTTGGGAGGACAGGCCATCTGGTGGAAGGGATCATCCATTATCATGCTTATCGTCTGCCTGCTCATAGCACTTCTGTTTTTCTATGTGTTCTCATATCCGAAGTACGACATAAAACAGATAGCAGGGCTTTTCTTTGGGCCTATGTATGTGTCGGTGATGCTCTCATACATCTACCAGCTGAGGGAGTATACTCATGGCAAGTACTTAGTCTGGCTTATCTTCCTTACGGCCTGGGGCTGCGATACCTGTGCCTACTGCGCCGGCAGGCTTTTTGGAAAGCATCATATGACACCGCTCCTGTCGCCTAAAAAGACGGTAGAGGGAGCTGTTGGCGGTGTAGCCGGGGCTTTCCTTTTAAACCTCATATATATGATGATTTTCAGGGATAAACTCACCTACATGGGAACAAAGGAGATAATCATTCTGGCCCTTCTTTCTATGGCAGGTGCCCTTATCTCTATGGTAGGTGACCTGGCTGCTTCTGCGATCAAGAGAAACGTAGACATAAAGGACTACGGAAAGCTGATACCAGGTCATGGCGGGATTCTTGACCGTTTCGACTCAGTTCTTATCACGGCACCAGTCATCTACTATCTGGTGACATTTATAGTAATAGGATAGTTATATGAAAAAATTATCTATAATCGGCTCTACCGGTTCCATCGGAACCCAGGCCCTGGAAGTCATAGATCAGATGAGTGACATAAAGGTCACTTCGTTAGCCTGTGGGAGAAATGTAAAGCTTCTCTTAGAGCAGGCAAGAAAGCATATGCCGCACCTGATCTCATGTGAGCTGAAGGAAGACGCCGATTTTTTAAAGGAAGACCTTAAAGAGCTTCCGATAGAGGTACTCTGGGGTGAAGAGGGCTTAAATGCAGTCGCTGAAGACTCAGAGTCTGAGATGCTTCTTAACGCTATAGTCGGAATGAAGGGAATAGTTCCTACTGTTAAAGCTATAAAGAAAAATAAGACAATAGCCCTGGCAAATAAGGAGACTCTTGTTGCAGCAGGACATATCATAATGCCACTCGCAAAAGAGTACGGAGTAAAGATACTTCCGGTAGACTCGGAGCATTCGGCTATTTTCCAGAGTCTCAAGGGGAACAGGGGCGAAGACATAAAGAGGATCCTTCTTACGGCTTCAGGCGGTCCGTTCAGAGGAATGAGCTATGAAGACCTGGAGAAAGTGACGTTAAAGGATGCGCTTAAGAACCCCAACTGGTCGATGGGAAAAAAGGTCACAGTCGATTCTGCCTCGATGGTGAATAAAGGCCTTGAGGTCATGGAAGCTCACTGGCTTTTTGATGTGCCGGTAAACCATATACAGGTGCTGGTGCATCCGGAGAGTATCCTGCATTCGGCGGTAGAGTTCGACGACGGAGCAGTCATAGGGCAGATGGGAGTTCCTGATATGAAGATCCCTATCCACTATGCGCTGACCTATCCGAAGCGTGGAGAACTCAACGTAAAGCCGTTAGACCTGTTTGAAGTGCAGACGCTGCATTTTTATCATCCAGATATGGAGACCTTCTTCGGACTTCAGCTTGCTTTTGACGCCTCACTTGCAGGTGGTAATATGCCATGTGTATTCAACGCCGCAAACGAAGAGGCTGTGGCGTCTTTTCTAAACGAGAAGATCAGCTTTATCCAGATACCTGAGATTATCCAGACGGCGATGATGGAAGCTGATTTTGAAGAGGATCCGTCGATAGACGACATCTTACAGACTGAGAAGGACGTAAGAGAAATAGTGAGGAAACTGATTTGCACATTATAATAGCTATACTCATATTCGGATTTATCATCATTTTTCACGAGCTCGGACATTTTTCGGTCGCAAAGGCGTGCAATGTCAGGGTTAATGAATTTACGCTGGGCTTAGGACCTACGCTCGTTTCATTCGGAAAGGGAGAGACAAAGTACTGCCTGAAGCTCCTGCCTTTCGGCGGAAGCTGCGTCATGGAAGGTGAAGACTCCGAGAGTGATGATGACAGGGCTTTTAACAAAAAGCCGCTCTGGCAGAGATTTCTTATAGTATTTGCCGGGCCGTTCTTTAATTTCCTGCTGGCTTTTATCCTGTCACTTATCATGATAGGTTCCGCGGGCTACTATTCACCTACGATAGGACAGGTGACAGCCGGATACCCGGCAGAGGAAGCTGGCCTTGCGGCAGGTGATGAGATAGTTTCGATAAACGGATATCCGATACATTTTTATAATGAGATAAGCATCTATACTTTTTTTCATAAGAAAAAGAGTTACGACGTGCGCTACAGACATGACGGAGAGGTAAAGGAGACAAAGCTTACCCCGAAATACGACAAGAAACTGAAGCGTTATCTGCTTGGCGTTGTCGGAAGCTCAGACAGGACGCATCCTGGTGTTTTTGGAACTGTGCAGTACAGCTTTTACGAGATAAAGTATCAGATATATGTCGTGATACAGAGCCTTAAGGAGCTGGTATTAGGTCATGTAACGATAAACGATATGTCCGGGCCTGTAGGCATAGTAAAGACGATAGGAGACACCTATAAATCATCGCTTGTCGATGGCGCTTACTATGTCGTCATGAATATGATAAATATAGCGATACTACTGACGGCAAACCTCGGTGTTATGAACCTGCTGCCATTCCCGGCACTCGACGGAGGGCGGCTGCTTATCTTTATCATAGAGGGTATTTCCAGAAGAAAGATACCTGAAAAGGTTGAAGGCTACATAAATGCAGTCGGTTTTATCATACTTATGGCACTGATGGTGCTCATCATGGGAAACGATATCAGAAGGATTATAGTCGGAAGTTAAGATATGAAAACTAAAGAAGTACGTATTGGAGACAGGGTTATCGGAGGCGGTAATCCTGTCCTTATTCAATCAATGACAAATACAAAGACAGAGGATGTGTCCGCTACGGTAGCACAGATCCACGAGCTGGAGAAGGCAGGCTGCGATATCATCCGCTGTACGGCGCCTACGATGGAGGCAGCCAGGGCTATCGCTGAGATAAAAAAGCAGATACATATTCCACTGGTGGCGGACATCCATTTTGACTACAGACTGGCTATAGCCTCTATCGAAAACGGGGCTGACAAGATCCGCATAAATCCAGGGAATATAGGCGCTAAAGAGCGGGTAAAGGCAGTAGTCGACTGCGCGAAAGAGAGAAATATCCCGATAAGAGTAGGCGTAAACTCCGGCTCTCTTGAAAAAGACCTGCTAGAAAAATACGGCGGTGTCACGGCAGAGGCCCTGGTGGAGAGCGCCTTAAAGGAGGCTGCTGTCATAGAGGACATGGGATACGACAATCTCGTGATCTCTATAAAGTCATCAGATGTCATGACAGCGGTAAAGGCACACGAGCTTATAAGCAAAAAGACAGATCATCCGCTTCATGTCGGTATCACAGAGGCAGGAACACTAAGGCGAGGCCTGATAAAGTCATCTATAGGTCTCGGGCTTATATTAAGCCAGGGGATAGGAGACACCATAAGAGTCTCACTTACGGCTGATCCTGTAGAAGAAGTCTACGCAGCCAGGGAGATACTTAAGACTCTGGGCCTCCGAAAGGGCGGGATAGAGATAGTTTCCTGTCCTACCTGCGGCAGGACCCAGATAGACCTTATAGGCTTGGCAGAGCAGGCAGAAAGCATAGCATCAGAGTTCGACGACCTGGACATAAAGCTCGCAGTCATGGGATGCGTCGTAAACGGACCGGGAGAAGCAAAAGAAGCTGACTTGGGGATTGCCGGTGGAGACGGAGTAGGACTTCTGATAAGGCACGGAGAGATAGTGAAAAAGCTGCCGGAGGACGAGCTACTTCCGGCACTGAGGGAAGAATTAGAGCGGATAAGGGCAGAAAAAGCCTGATAGAGGATTTTTCATGGAAAGAAAGTTCTTTGATGTATTCGGAAAATTAAAGGATGAGGACAAGGGCGGTTTTGTGTTGCAGAACTGTGAGATAGAGAGGCTCTCGACCAATAAGGAGAAGTCTGTATTAAAAGTCTACCTGAAATCCGATACGATCATCCCGAAGCGCGCCATCTGGAAGCTGGAGGAGCGGATAAAGGATCAGTACTTCCAGGGAACAGGCACTAAGGTCAGGATCTACGAGTCATTTAATCTACCGGATACCTATTCCGCAGAGGAACTCTACAAGACTTATAAGGACAGTATTTTAGAGGAGATCCATAAGGCTTCTCCGGTTCTTTTTCAGATACTCGACAGGAGCAGCTTCAGGTTTGAAGGAAAAAAGCTGACAGTGATCCTTGAGGATACGAGCACCTGTCACAGGAAGGATTCTGAGCTTGTAGCAGTCCTGGATAAGATATTCTGCGAGAGGCTGGGCCTTGATATAGTCATAGATACTGAGTACGTGGCTCCGTCTGAGCATCAGGATAACCGTGAGCAGAAGGAAGAAGTCCTCCACAGAAAAATAGCTGTCATCGTAGAAAATGCAGAGAAGGCTGAAGCAACAGCTGAAAACCCAGAGGCGCCAGAGGAGGCGCCTCTTCCAGCAGAAAATCCTTATGACAAGCCATCAGATGATGCAAAAAAGCCTGATAAACCGTTTGAGAAGAAGGTATATCTGACAAAGTCAAAGAATCCTGATACTATATACGGCCGTGACATCGATGAAGACAGCATCGACATAAGAGAATTAAACGCCGAAATGGGCGAGGTCGTTATCCATGGTCAGGTCCGCTGTACAGAGGACAGGGAATTAAGAAACGGAAAGATCCTCTTTATCATCACTGTAACTGACTTTACTGATACGATAAGGACAAAGCTCTTTTTACAGAAAGAGCAGGCAGAGCTTATAAAAGAAAAAGTAAAGGCAGGAGCTTTCATAAAGATAAAGGGCGATGCGTCGGAAGATACCTTTGACCACGAGATCTCTATCGGCCGAGTGAAGGGCATCATGCAGATAAACGATTTCCGGGTAAAGCGAATGGATAACGCTGTCGAAAAGCGTGTCGAGCTGCACTGCCACACGAAGATGAGCGACATGGACGCTGTCAGTGATGTCACGGACATCATAAAGCAGGCGATAAAGTGGGGGCACAAGGCCATAGCCATTACAGATCACGGAGTAGTGCAGGCTTTCCCTGATGCTGCCGGTGCAGTCAAAGGCCATGAGGATTTTAAGATAATCTATGGCTGTGAGATCTACCTCGTAGACGATACGAAGACCATCTGCACGAATGTAAAGGATCAGACTTTAGACGATACCTTTGTCGTATTCGATATAGAGACCACGGGACTCAATGCAGAGAACTGTCAGATCATAGAGATTGGAGCTGTAAAGGTAAAAAACGGTGAGATCCTTGACAGATTCTCAGAATTCGTAAACCCGGGCGTTCCTATACCGTTCAGGATCACAGAGCTTACGAGCATTACTGACGCCGATGTAGCCGATGCTCCGGGAATAGATGTAATACTCCCGAAGTTCAAGGAGTTTATCGGAGATGCGGTGTTAGTGGCACATAATGCTGACTTCGATACCGGATTTATCCATAACAAGGCGAAAAATCTGGGAATAGACTGGGACTTTACCTTTGCAGATACGATGCCGCTGGCCAGATATCTGATCCCTGGTATTGGAAAACTGACCCTCGATAATGTCGCAAAGGCTTTAAACGTGCATCTGGGGCATCACCACAGGGCGGTAGACGATGCGGAGTGTACAGCTCTTATTTTTATAGAACTGGCAAAAAAACTAAGAGATAAGGGCATTACAACACTTACAGATATAAACGAGCAGGGAAAAATGAACGCTGAGGCCATCATGAAGGCAAAGCCTCACCACTGCATCGTTCTTGCAAAAAATGATGTCGGCCGTATAAATCTCTACAGGCTTGTATCTCTGTCGCATCTGAAGTATTACAGGAGATACCCGAGAGTCCCGAAGAGTGAAGTCCTAAAGCACAGGGAGGGCCTTATCATCGGAAGCGCCTGCGAAGCTGGAGAGCTCTATCAGGCTGTAATGCTTGGAAAAGATCAGGCAGAGATTTCACGAATAGTCTCATTCTACGATTATCTCGAGATCCAGCCTAACGGGAATAATATGTTCCTGCTCTCAGACGAGAAGAGCGGTATCACAGATGAAGAGGGTTTAAACGAAATAAACAGAAGGATAGTGCGGCTGGGTGAAGAGTTTAATAAGCCGGTCTGTGCCACCTGTGACGTACATTTCTTAAATCCTGAGGATGAGGTCTACAGGCGTATCATCCAGGCAGAAAAGGAGATGAAGGGAGCGGATCATCAGCCGCCTCTCTATCTTCACACTACTGATGAGATGCTTGCCGAGTTTTCGTACCTAGGAGATAAAAAGGCGCATGAGGTCGTTATCGACAACCCGAATATGATAGCCGACATGGTCGACTACATCAAGCCGACAAGGCCAGACAAGTGTCCACCTGTCATCGAGAACTCTGACGGAATGCTTAGAAAGATCTGCTATACGAAAGCCCATGAGATGTACGGAGACGAGCTTCCGGAACAGGTTTCAGCGAGACTTGAAAGAGAGCTTAATTCTATCATCTCGAACGGATACGCCGTTATGTACATCATAGCGCAGAAGCTCGTGTGGAAGTCTGTGGAGGATGGATACCTGGTAGGAAGCCGTGGTTCCGTCGGGTCTTCGTTCGTAGCCACGATGGCCGGTATCACAGAGGTAAATCCGCTTCCGCCTCACTATCTGTGCCCGAAGTGCCACTATGTGGACTTTGATTCGCCTGAAGTGAAGGCCTTTGCTGGGAACTCAGGCTGTGACATGCCGGATAAAGTATGTCCTGTCTGCGGACATGAGCTGACAAAGCAGGGATTTGATATCCCGTTCGAGACTTTCCTGGGATTTAAAGGGAACAAGGAGCCTGATATCGATCTGAACTTCTCAGGAGACTATCAGGCGAAGGCACATGCTTATACGGCAGTCATCTTCGGTGACGGACAGACCTTTAAAGCGGGGACCATAGGAACGCTGGCTGATAAGACGGCTTTCGGTTACATCATGCATTACTGTGACGTCCACGATATCAAGAAGCGCCACTGTGAGATAGACCGTATAGTAGAGGGATGCACCGGAGTGCGTCGAACCACCGGCCAGCATCCGGGTGGGATCGTAGTACTTCCGGTAGGTGAGGAGATAGATACCTTCACTCCGGTCCAGCATCCGGCGAATGACATGTCGAGTGATATCGTAACGACTCACTTCGATTATCATAAGATCGATTCGAACCTTTTGAAGCTTGATATCTTGGGACACGATGATCCTACGATGATCAGGATGCTGGAGGATCTGACAGGGCTTGACGCGACAAAGATCCCACTTGATGATTATCAGGTCATGAGCCTCTTTAAAAATACGTCGGCGCTTAAGGTCACACCTGACCAGCTCTGGAAGAATACTGAGATGGGAACACTAGGGATCCCGGAGTTTGGTACTGACTTCGCCATGGAAATGCTTAAAGAGGCTAAGCCTAAAAACTTCTCAGATCTGATAAGGATCTCAGGACTTGCTCATGGTACTGATGTATGGCTTGGAAATGCGCAGGATCTCATAAACAGCGGAACAGCAGACCTCTCCACCTGTATCTGCTGTCGTGATGATATCATGGTCTACCTGATAAACAAGGGCCTTGATCCTGAGGAAAGCTTTACGATCATGGAGCGTGTCCGTAAAGGAAAGGTCGCAAAGCATCAGGTGCCGGAGTGGGACGACTGGGTTAAGGATATGGAAGCTCATGGTGTACCTGAATGGTATAAGGGTTCCTGTGAGAAGATCAAGTACATGTTCCCGAAAGCCCATGCAGCAGCCTATGACATGATGGCATGGAGAGTAGCCTACTTCAAGGTATATTACCCACTGGCATACTACGCCGCATTTTTCTCGATAAGGGCTACTGATTTTTCATATGAAAAGATGTGTCAGGGCGAGGAAACCTTAAAACACTATCTGCAGGAGATAGATGATAAGGAAAAGCGTGGTGAAAAACTCACTGCGAAGGATAAGGGAAGCTACAGGGACATGCGTATAGTTCAGGAGATGTATGCGCGTGGATTTGAGTTTATTCCGATGGATCTGTACAAGTCTGATGCGAGATACTTCCAGATCGTAGACGGGAAGCTGCTGCCTCCATTCTCATCAATAGACGGAATGGGAGATACCGCAGCTGAATCACTTGCGATAGCAGCCTCGCAGCAGGAGTTCCTCTCTATAGATGACATGAAGGAGAGAGGCAAGGTGTCACAGACCATCTGCGATACGATGAAGCGATTAGGCCTTCTTAAGGGACTTCCGGAAAGCAATCAGCTTTCGATGTTTGATTTTATGTAAAAAAATAGCTGTGCCTTTGCGGGGCACAGCCTTTTTCGTGTATGGATATGTGTTACTGCTCACCATCGTAAGCGACTACAGCGCCTTCATAGTGATCTGTGATGTATTTCTTTATAGTGTCTGAGTGAAGGGCATCTGTCAGAGCCTTGATCTTTGGAGAGGACTGGTTTCCATCCTTTACTGCGATGACATTTACGTACTGCTGGATAGCGTCACCTTCAGCAGACTCTGTAGCGAGAGCATCCTTTGATACGTTAAGCCCGGCTTCGAGAGCGTAGTTTCCGTTGATGACACCGAAGGCTACAGAACCTAACTGCTTTGATACCTGAGCAGCCTCTACCTCTACGAGCTTTAAGTTATGAGGATTTTCCTTGACGTCATTTACAGTAGCAGTAACTCCTACACCGTCTTTTAAGGTGATCAGCTTTTCCTGCTGAAGGAGAAGAAGTGCACGGGCTTCATTCGTGGTATCGTTAGGGATTGCGATAGAGTCGCCGTCTGCGATATCATCGAGGCTCTTCTTTGTTCCACCGTAGATTCCGAACGGCTCGTAGTGGATCTTTCCGTTGTCAGCGATCACGAGATGAGTTCCATTTTCCTTATTGAAGGAGTTCAGGTAGTTTACATGCTGGAAATAGTTAGCGTCGAACTCGCCTGATTCAACGACGTTATTCGGCTGAACGTAATCCTCAAATACAGTAACTTCGAGTTTATAGCCTTCTTTTTCGAGAATAGGCTTTGCCTGCTCTAAGATCTCTGAGTGAGGGGTCTGGCTGGCTGCTACTTTGATGGTCTTGTCATCATCAGATGTAGCTGAAGCAGCAGTACCGGAAGCTGATGAGCTCTTTGAAGCGTCTGATGATGACGATGATGATGAGCCGCATCCGGCGAGAAGTCCGACTGAAAGAGTGGCTGTGAGCAGTAATGCGAGTAAGTTCTTTTTCATTTCTTTTTCCTCCTTAAAAAAGTGGGTGATCTATTTTTTTCTCTTGTCCAGTTTTTCACCGATCAGTGTACCGATCAGCTGGAATAACTGTACGAGAAGAATAAGCAGTATAACGGTTATAAACAGGATATTCGGCTGCCAGCGGTAATATCCGTATCTGATGGCGATGTCTCCGAGACCGCCGCCTCCTAATACTCCGGCCATAGCTGAGTATCCCAGGATAGTTCCTATCGTGATAGTAGCGCCTGAGATAAGAGATACTTTCGCTTCGCCAAGCATTACTCGCCAGACTATCTGAGCATTAGAAGCTCCCATTGACTGGGCTGCTTCTATGACACCGTGGTCTATTTCATTAAGAGATGATTCGACCATTCTGGCGATAAGAGGAGCAGCAGAGATAACGAGTGGAACTATCATGGCTGTAGGACCGTAGGTCTTTCCTGCTATTGCTTTCGTGATAGGGAGCACGATGATAAGCATGATCAGGAATGGGATCGAACGCATTATATTGGCAGCGACATCGAGAATCCTAAACACCACAGAATTCGGGTGGATTCCGTCTTTTCCTGTGACCGTGAGTCCGATGCCCCACGGAAGTCCTATGACATATCCCAAAAGAGTAGACAGGATAGTCATGTAGAGCGTTTCTCCGATACCTCTTACGATCATCTGTACTTCAGTAGCGCTCATTTCACTCACCTGCCTTTCCAAGCTCATCGACTGCGAGGCCGTGTTCTTTCAGATAAGCGATCTGTGCATCCGATGTGTTCTTATCATCGGAGAGTCCGAGGATCATCTCTCCTCTGGCAGTGCCTCCCACATCCTTTGTATCAGCTTTAAGGATATTTACAGGTTTTCCGAAATGCAGGACCATATTCGCGATGACAGGTTCGTATGAAGAGTTCTCACTGAAAACTATACGGATACGTCTGTCTTCTATCAGTTCAGGAACTTCTGCGGAAGAGTCTGTTTCATCCTCCCACTGGTCAGGGTCCTTTCCTTCTATGACTAAGCGTCTTGCGGCCTTTGACTTAGGATGTGTAAAAATATCTTCGACGAGGCCTCTCTCGACTATCTCACCTTTCTCTACGATAGCTACATTGTGGCAGATCTCTCTTACGACATTCATCGAGTGGGTGATGATTATGATGGTGATCCCGGTCTCTTTATTTATTTTACGAAGGAGATCTAAGATCTGCTGGGTCGTCTGCGGGTCTAAGGCACTTGTAGCTTCATCGCAGAGCAGGATCTTCGGATCACTTGCTAAGGCTCTCGCTATGGCAACTCGCTGGCACTGACCGCCGGAAAGCTGTGATGGATAAGAGAGTGCTTTGTCTGCAAGTCCTACCGTCTCTAAAAGCTGCATGGCTTTATTTCTGGCCTTTGCCTTTGGCATACCATGGATAGTAAGAGGAAAGCAGACATTTCCGATGACAGTAGCCTGCATCAGAAGGTTGAAGTTCTGGAATATCATTCCTATATCGCTTCTGAGTTTTCTTAAGTCTTTGCCTGTAAGCTTTCCAAGCTCATGTCCCTCTACTATGACAGTCCCTGTAGTAGGTTTCTCCAGATAGTTAAGACATCTGACAAGCGTCGATTTACCGGCACCTGACATGCCTATAATGCCATACACGTCTCCTTCTTCGACTGACAGGTCAATGCCTTTAAGGGCTTCGACCCTGGAGTCCTTTGTCTCGAAGGTACGGCTTAAACCTTTTACCTCAATAATAGCCATTGTCTCTCTCTTTCCAGATGCTTTGTGATAAGCATAATGCATTACCAGACGTTTCGTAATATTCTAACAGTTATTTATTATTTGTCTAATAACATTTTCCTATATCTGGTGATAAGTTTTATATATACCGGAAGTTTATGCTAACTTACTTCGATGATTTTTTCAAGTATTTATAGACTTTTTCCATTATAATAGTTAATATAAAGGACATGAAACATGATTACGTAGAAATGGGCTTTGCCAAAATAGACACCGACAGAAAACGCCGTACAGGTTTCCCGGAAGTCGTATTCTGTGAGGGAAAGACAGATGAGTTCTTAGTATCCATCTATAAAAAAATGGTCGAAGATGAGGGCTCGGCCTTTGGTACCAGAGCTACAGAGCACCAGTATGAAATAGTAAAAAATGCTCTGCCTGCTGCCGAGTATGATAAGGTAGGCCGGATCCTTATGGTTCCTCCAAAAGAGCCTGTAGAGCAGGAGGGTCTTATAGCTGTCTGCACAGCAGGAACAGCCGATGTGCCGGTAGCTGAAGAAGCAGCGCAGACGGCAGAGTACTTTGGTGGAAAGGTGGAGAGGATCTACGACGTCGGAGTAAGTGGTATCCACAGGCTTATTTCAAAGACTGAAGCTATACAGAAGGCTAACTGCGTTATCTGTGTAGCTGGAATGGAGGGGGCACTCGCTTCTGTTATGGGAGGCCTCGTATCGAATCCCATCATAGCAGTTCCGACTTCGGTCGGATATGGAGCCAGCTTTCATGGACTTTCAGCCCTGCTTACTATGATAAACAGCTGCGCGAACGGCATTTCAGTGGTAAATATAGATAACGGCTACGGTGCGGGATATATAGCAACCCAGATAAACAGACTGGCAGTAAGAGGTAATAAAAGCTATGACAGCTGATGAACTAAGAAAAAAATATAAGAAGATAAGAGATGAAATCCCAGAAGCAGACAGGAAGCAGTATTCGCAGGATATAGTCGACATCCTGATAGATAACTGGGACATGATAGAGAGTACTGACGATCATGTACTGATGTATTATCCAAAGGGAAGCGAAGTAGATCTTCTTCCTCTGGCAGCCTGGGTTTTAGAGGAAGGACACGAGCTGTATTTTCCTGTCACTGAGGGAGATGACATAGTGTTCTACAGAGTCAATGACCTGGAGCATGGATTTAAGAAAGGTACTTTCGATGTCATGGAACCGATAGACAGAACTCATCCTTATGCAGGAGAGAACAGGACGGTTTCATTTACGCCGGGACTGGTTTTTGACTCACACAGGACTGACAGGCTCGGATATGGCAAGGGCTATTATGACCGTTTTTTCAAAAAATATGATGATGAGGTATTCCGTATCGGAATCTGCTTTACTGCCTGTGTAGTCCCAAAACTCCCGACACATGATGGGGATGTATATATGGACTATGCATGCACCGAGAAGGGATTTATCATATGATCCTTATCCTGTCAGGAAAGTACCAGGGCGAAGAGGACTTCGCTAAAAGAAAGTTTCCTGGTCTGACTCTCTCTAAAAAAAATGTCAGTGATTTTTCATATGATATATCAGATGATATAGATGCGGCAGCTTCAGAGCTCGCAGAACGGGTGCTTTCTAAAAAATCAGATGTGATATTCTGCCATATCATGGGCTGTGGTGTAGTCCCGGTAGACGAACGGCAGCGCTTCCACGCTGAGTTAGTCGGCCGCACTTCCTGCATTCTGGCAGCTAAAGCAGACGAAGTCTGGGTAGTCCGTGCCGGGATAGGGAGCAGGATAAAGTGAAAGACCTGTTCATAAACAGGCAGCTAAGAAGACTGGAACGTAAAAAGAATGAAAAAGTATAAGAACTATATATTTGATCTGTATGGAACCCTGATAGACATCGAGACGAATGAGAACGGCCTTGCTTTATGGAAAAAAATGGCCGGGCTCTACAGCGTCTATGGAGCAGACTACTCCTGGAGAGAACTAAAAAAGAGATACTCCGAATATGTTCAGGAAGAAGAGGAAATACTCAGGGAGGAAACCGGATATACATATCCTGAGATAAAGCTTGAAAAAGTATTCGCCAGGCTTTATCTGGAGGCACCTGTCAGACACAACGCAGAGAGGAACTTCAGCAGTAGAACAGTTGAAAGCCTTGAAAAAAGTGATTTTATTCATTTTATCGCGAATGCGTTCAGAGTTACCTCACGAAAAAAATGCCATGCATATCGGAATACACACAAAGTCCTTGAAACTCTTATGGACAGAGGCTGTGGCATTTATCTGCTTTCAAATGCGCAGCGAATTTTTACAATGCCGGAGATAGAGCAGACTGGATTAATGAACTTTTTTGATGACATCTTTATCTCATCTGATCTGGGAATTAAGAAGCCGCAACCTGAATTCATGAGAAAGCTCTTGAATGATAACGATCTGAAAATACATGACAGCGTAATGGTAGGAAACGATTATGATTCCGATATCGGCATAGCAGCGTCAGTGGGCATGGACAGCATTTTCTTAAATACATTTGACCTTTCAGAAAAAGAACGTGATAAACGCCTCAATGATATGAGAAAACGAACCGGAGCAGCTGGTTATTCACCTGTTCTTACTGTTGCTGATGGTGATATAGGAAAAATCCTTGAGTGACATACAGAGCAGCTCAGGGAATGAAAGTCATATATTTGAAAACTTGTTCGATTTATGGTAAACTAGATGTGTTTGTCACAAACCGGACTTTTTTTGAGGAAAAAGCTATGACGATAGAAGAGATATGCCAGAGGGCATACGAGAATAAATACATAACGGCAAAGCTCGGGACTGTAGAAAAGGACAGGCTGATAATACGTGCAGCTCACGATCTGGTGAAAAATACCGACCTGATACTTCAGGCAAACCAGAAGGATGTGCATAACGGAGAGACGAACGGTCTTTCACTAGGGCTTCTAGATAGGCTAAAGCTTACCGAAGAGAGGATAAAGGGCGTAGCCGCAGGAATGGAGCAGGTAGCGGCCCTGCACGATCCGGTTGGAGACGTGACACGGATGTGGAAGCGTCCGAACGGGCTTATGATAGGACAGAAAAAGGTCCCTATGGGAGTCATCGGGGTCATCTACGAGGCGAGACCGAACGTCACAGCCGATGTATTTTCTCTATGCTTTAAGACTGGAAATACAGTGATCCTCAGAGGAGGCTCAGCAGCTGCGAACACGAATAAGGCCATAGTAGATTCTCTTCATGAGTCGCTTCTGTCGGAGAATCTCTCGGAAGACTGTGTCCTCTATATCGAGGATACTTCCCATGAATCGGTCAATGAATTCATGAAGATGGATAAGTATGTGGACCTGCTTATACCGAGAGGAGGAGCAGGACTTATCAGAAGCGTGGTCGAGAATTCAACGATCCCTGTCATAGAGACAGGAACCGGGAACTGCCACATCTACGTAGACGAGTACGCGGACATAGACATGGCGCTTCGTATCACTGATAACGCGAAGACCCAGCGCATAGGGGTCTGCAATGCGGCAGAGTCATTAGTCGTCCATGAAAAAATAGCTCCGGTATTCTTACCGAAGCTCGCAGAACTTTTCAAAGGAAGAGTCGAGCTCTTTGCTGATGCTTCAGCGATGAAGTATCTCGTGGATTCACACGAAGCCACTGATGAGGACTTCGGCAGGGAATACCTGGATTATAAGATGTCGGTAAAGACAGTGAAGAGTCTTGATGAGGCGATAAGCCACATAAATCACTATAATACCGGACATTCAGAGGCGATAATTACCGAAAACTATACGAACGCACAGAGATTTCTGGATGAGATAGATGCAGCCTGCGTCTATGTCAATGCCTCTACGAGATTTACAGATGGAAATGAATTCGGCTTTGGAGCCGAGATAGGAATAAGTACGCAGAAGCTCCACGCAAGAGGCCCGATGGGACTGGAGGCACTGCTATCTACGAAGTATATCATATATGGAAATGGACAGATCAGAGAATAAATACGAATACAAGGGGAGTCTTTCTGCGGCGGACACTGAAATACCAGTTACAGAGCCGGAGAGACAGTATTTTTTCATGGGGAAGGTAAAAGAGATAACAGACGGAAAAGTGCAGGAGCTCGGAAGGCCCCTGACTTTTCATGTAACGACCTTCGGATGTCAGATGAACGCCAGGGATTCCGAGAAGCTCAGAGGCATTCTCTTAAAGTGTGGCTACACGGAGTCGGATTCAGAGGACGCTGACCTCGTGCTCTATAACACCTGCACTGTCAGGGAGAACGCCGATAATAAAGTCTTCGGAAGGCTCGGGGTTCTTCACGGCTATAAGAAAAAAAATCCGCACATGATGATCGGACTCTGCGGCTGTATGGCGCAGGAAGACGTAGTTATAGAGAAATTAAAGAAGAGTTATCCCTTCGTGGATATAGTCTTCGGAACTCATAATGTCTATATGCTCGCTGAGATCCTCTTCGAGAGGTTTACCAGCGAGAAAAAGGTCATAGATGTAAGACAGAAGGCTGACCGCATAGTCGAAAATCTTCCTCTTGAGAGAAAGTATTCATTCAAGTCGGGCATAAATATCATGTTCGGCTGTAATAACTTCTGCTCTTACTGTATCGTGCCTTATGTCAGGGGACGTGAGAGAAGCCGTGAGCCGGAGGCTATCATCTCAGAGATAAAGCGCCTTGTGGCTGACGGCGTAAAGGAAGTCATGCTCTTAGGGCAGAATGTAAACTCCTACGGCAAGAACCTCGAGAACCCTGTCAGCTTCGCAGAGCTTCTCCGCATGGTAAATGATATCGATGGACTTGATAGGATCCGCTTTATGACATCCCATCCGAAGGACTTATCGGATGACCTGATCGATGCGATGGCAGAGTGTGATAAGGTCTGCAATCATCTGCATCTGCCGCTTCAGTCCGGAAGTGACAGACTGCTTAAAGACATGAACCGGCACTATACCAAGGAACAGTACCTGAAGCTCGTAGATAAGATCCGTGAGCGGATACCTGATATCGCCCTTACGACAGACATCATAGTAGGTTATCCGGGCGAGACCGATGAAGACTTTGAGGAAACTATGGATGTCGTAAACCGTGTCCAGTATGATTCAGCATTTACCTTCATCTACTCGAAGAGAACCGGCACTCCGGCCGCAAAGCGAGATGACCAGATACCTGAGGACGTCATAAAATCTCGCTTTGACAGGCTCTTATCTACGGTAAGAAGCATCGGAGAGAAAAAGGCTGAAGCTCTTACCGGAGAGACTCTTCCGGTACTTGTCGAAGAGATAAATAAGCAGGATCCTTCACTCGTGACAGGCCGTCTTACGAACAACAGCGTAGTCCACCTGAAGGGAGACGCTTCACTTATCGGACAGATCATAGATGTTCATCTAGACGAGTGCAAGGGCTTTTATTATCTGGGAAGCAGAATATGATTTCATTTATTGATGGATATATAGACGAAGTGAGCGACGGGATGGTGGTCATAGACCATGACGGAATGGGATTTGAGATGGCGATGTCCGGAAATTCCATTTCACATCTGCCGATAGACCACAGTCAGGTTCGCATCTATACGCTTCTGAACTTCAATGAGAACACCGGATTTGGACTTTACGGTTTCTATGATAAGGAAGAACGGGATTTTTTCAGGCTGCTTACAGGAGTATCCAAGGTAGGACCGAAGGCAGCTATGGGAGTCCTATCAGTGCTTACTCCGGATGAGCTGAGGCTTTCAGTCATAGCCGGAGACAAGAAGTCCATAGCCCGCGCTCCGGGAGTCGGTACGAAAATGGCAGAGCGCATCATCCTTGAACTAAAGGATAAGATAGACGTCTCTGACCTCGCATCTGACGAGGGCGCTTCGGATGAAGCAGTAACTCTTACAGCTTCTTCTGTAAAAAATGACGCTCTTGTCGCTCTTACCGGAATGGGATTTTCCGGTAAGGATGTGCTTGATGCCATGAAAAAAATAGACGGAGCCGAAGATATGACTCTTGAGACACTTTTAGGTGAGACACTTCGTGTACTGGGTAGCAAGTGATGGAAAGACGAGTTATCACAACTGAAAAACAGAAAGAGGATGTGGCTCCGGAGAATTCCCTGCGTCCGAAATACCTATCAGAGTATATCGGCCAGTCGAAGATCAAAAAGAGTCTAAGCATCTATATCCAGGCCGCAAAGGACAGAGGAGAACCGTTAGATCACGTTCTTTTCTACGGTCCTCCGGGACTTGGAAAGACTACGCTTTCAGGCATCATCGCAAATGAGATGGGAGTCCGGGTAAAGATCACTTCAGGACCAGCCATAGCGACTCCCGGAGACATGGCAGCCATCATCATGGGACTTAAAGAGAACGACATCCTCTTTATCGATGAGATCCACAGGCTGAACCGTCAGGTCGAAGAAGTCTTATATCCTGCGATGGAAGACTTTGCGATAGACATCATGATAGGAAAAGGACCAACGGCGAAGTCTACGCGTATCGCGGTTCCGCACTTTACCCTGGTAGGCGCCACTACGAGGGCCGGGCTTCTTTCGGCACCGCTCCGCGACAGGTTCGGCGTTATTTTTCATATGGAGTACTATACTCCGGAAGAACTAAAGACCATAATCCTGGCATCTGCTAAGAAGCTGGGTGTTGATATAGATGAAAACGGTGCCTACGAGATGGCAAAGCGTTCCCGTGGAACTCCGAGGCTTGCGAACAGACTCCTGCGCCGTGTCAGGGACATAGCTCAGGTGCGCTTCGACGGACAGATCACTGAGGAGGTTGCAGCGAAGAGCCTTGACCTCTTAGAAGTTGATTCGATGGGACTTGATAAGACTGACAGGAAAATTCTTACTTCCATCCGTGACGCTTTCGGTGGAGGTCCTGTCGGGCTTGAGACTCTGGCAGCCTATGTCGGTGAGGACAAGGGCACCATAGAGGATGTGACAGAGCCTTATCTGGTGCAGACCGGCCTTATAGTACGTACCCCTAAGGGCCGCCAGCTGACACAAAAAGCCTACGATCATTTAAAAAATAAGTTGTAATATTTCTGAAATATATTTATAATAGGTGGAGCAGTTTTTGACACAAAGGAGACTTCTATGTCTGCAAAGAAGAGTACAACAGTCGTTATAGGTGGAAGAGTCCTGACTCTGAGCGGTTATGAGGAGGAGGACTATCTTCAGCGGGTAGCGACCTATATCAATGGAAAAATAGATGACTTCACGAAGCTCGACAGCTACAGGAAGATGAATGCGGACATGAAGGCTATCCTTCTCGAGCTGAATATCGCTGACGACTATTTTTCGATGAAAGAAAAAGTCACAGACTTAGAGAATCAGCTGAAGCAGAAGGATAAGGAGCTCTACAGCTTAAAGCATGACCTGATCACGAACCAGGCGGCAAAGAATGACATCTCAGAGCGGGAAGAGGCATTGAAAAAAGAAAATCAGGAGCTTCGCACTATGAAAGAAAAGCTCGAGGCTTCGCTTGCAGATGCCCTTTTGGGACCGGTCGAAGAGGATAAGGACGACGCCGGTAAAAAGGACACAAAGAAATGAAAGTATGAGTGAAAAGAGACATTTAGAGGTACTTGCTCCGGCCGGAGATCTAAAGACATTAAAGACAGCTCTTCTGGCAGGGGCAGACGCAGTTTATTTTGGTGGGGAGATGTTCGGGGCGAGAGCATACGCACATAATTTTTCATATGAGGATGCCGAGGCTGGCATCAGTTTCGCCCATGCGCGCGGAAAACGCACATATCTGACAGTAAACACCCTGTTAAAAAGCATAGAGATAGAGAAAAAAGTATATGAATACCTGAAGGCCTACTATGAGGCCGGGATAGACGCTGTTTTAGTTCAGGATATAGGACTTATGCAGCTTATCAGGACTTATTTCCCGGAGATGCGGCTTCACATCTCGACTCAGGTGGATGTGACTTCTGAGTACGGGGCCCGATTTTTTAAAAAATTCGGAGCAAAGAGGATAGTCCTGGCACGCGAGCTATCTCTTCCTGAGATAAGAAAAATCCACGCGAGCTGTGACATAGAGCTCGAGTGTTTTGCTCACGGGGCACTGTGCATGTCATACTCCGGACAGTGCCTTATGAGCTCGATGATAGGTGGGAGAAGCGGAAACCGGGGCAGGTGCGCCCAGCCGTGTAGGAAGTGTTATGATCTGAAGGGAGCAGAGAACAGTCTTAACGGCAGATATCCGCTGAGTCTTAAGGATCTCTGTACGATAGATGATGTAAAGGCTTTATACGATGCCGGCTGCTCATCACTTAAGCTCGAGGGGAGGATGAAGTCTCCTGAATATGTGGCAGAGGTGGCTTCAGCATACAGATGGGCTGCTGACTACGCAGAGTCAGGTCAGATTCCTGACAGATCAGAGCTTAAGAAAAAGAAGAATATTCTCTTAGATGCCGGAACACGTGCGGGAAGTACAGACAGATACCTCTACGCTCATAATGATACGGATATGGTAAGCATTGCGGACTCATCTTTTAAAACGAACGGTGCTTCATCAGTTCCTCTTAAAGAAAAAAAGACTATAGCCATAGCCTGCCTTACAGCACGTATTGGAAAGCCGTTTTCTGTTACGATAGAAAACGAAGACGGATATGTGGAGGCAAAGGGGCCTGTAGTCGATAAAGCCAGAAAGCCACGTGATATCTCAGATGAGCTCAGGGAGAAGATCAGCCGGACAGGGGATGAGCGGATCTCTATAGAGCAGGTGATCCTGGACATAGATGATGACGCCTTTATACCGGTGGGAGTCGTAAAGGACCTGCGGAGACAGGCAGTATCTGAATTCCTGGGAGGGGTGAAAGTAGAACGAAATGAGCCTCTTCCTTTTAAGCCGCTTCCTGAAAAACACAGTGTTAAAGATACTGAAAAAAATCTCCTTATCACCTGTATCAGTAAAGAACAGCTTGAAGAAGCCGCTGACTTCAAACCTGACGGTTTTTCTGTTATAATTACTGTAAATTATGAGTTGTACAGGAGAATGCCTGCGGAGACATTTGCAGGAAAAGGCTTCTATCTCTGTCTTCCTGATATCCTTCGGTTTGACAGAAATTTTTCTACAGTCGATGAAGAGATAAAGAAACTCTTCGCAGGTGTTGTGGTTTCATCATTCGATGAGATAGAATACGTGCAGGAGAGGCTTGACGGCATGCCATTTATATGCGACGAGAGGATCTATTCCTGGTCTGACAGGAGCAGAAACGAGATCCTAAAGACTGGTGCCATTGCTATCTCAGCTCCTTATGAACTGAACGACAAAGAGCTTCGGCATCTGGATAACAGCTCCTCATTTATGACAGCCTATGGCAGGACACCTGTCATGTACACGGCGACCTGTCAGCATAAAAACGCAGACGGCTGCGACAGAAAGCAGACGACACTTTTCCTTAGGGATGAGAGAAAAGCAGAGTTTCCGATCGTTAATTTCTGCAGTTCGTGTACAAACGTGGTCTACAACAGTCTTCCGACTTCACTTCTGCCATACATAAAGCAGATAGAGCAGATGGGATTTAAAGGACTGCGGATAGACTTCACGGTTGAAGACAGGAAAGAAGTAAAAGACGTTTTAAGTATTTTTTCTAAAAATATAGACGGTGCCACTGATGATGTCAGAGCTGATGTTACCAGGGGACACTTTCACAGAGGAGCAGAGTAGTGCTGCATTTAGTTACAGAAATATCCAGGGTGACTTTTATAGTCATCTTTGCGGTCTTTACCTATGACTGCTTTAACGCCCTAAAAAAGAATACGACAGAAGATAAGGCCAGAGCTCTCTACTCGAGGCAGACGGCGATGATCTACCTGTTTTTGGTAAACGGGAACCTGCTTCTTTACTTTAACACCTTAGACCCGAAGATCTTTGTTCTGGCGCTTGCGGAGATAGTATTTGTGACTATAGCCATGATCATTTACCGGAAGATCTACGAAAGCGCTTCACCTGCTGTCGTAAATAATATGTGCATGCTCTTGTCGATCGGTTTTATCATGCTTACAAGACTCGACCAGAGCAAGGCGATAAGACAGCTTTTCTTCGCGTGTATAGCGCTGATCCTTACCTGCGTGATACCGCTTTTTCTGTCGAATGTAAGGCTTATACAGGGGCTTAAGCTGTTTTACATAGTAGCAGGGATCCTGCTTCTGGCGGTAGTAGCTGTGGCAGGAAAGACCACCTACGGAGCGAAGATAAATATCCGGATTGGAAGTGTTGCTATCCAGCCTTCAGAGTTTGTAAAGATCCTGATGGTGCTTTTCATAGCCTGCATGCTGGTAAAGGACGTCTCAAGAAAACAGGTCTTTAAGACTGTAGTCCTCTGCGGACTTATGATACTGATACTGGCTTACTCGAGAGACCTGGGAAACGCGATGATTTTTTACCTGACGCTACTACTGATGGTTTATGCAGCTACTCAGAAGCCCGGTTACCTGGTTGGCGGGGCAGGGCTTTTTGTACTTGCGGCATTCGTCGGATACTTCGCATTTTCTCATGTAAGAACAAGAGTCATAGCTTGGAAAGACCCGCTTTCAGTAGTGGATTCGGCCGGTTACCAGATAAGCCAGTCACTTTTTGCGATAGGAAGCGGAGGATGGTTCGGAACAGGGCTCTATCAGGGAATGCCTAAACGTATTCCTGTAGTCGGGACCGACTTTATTTTTTCAGCCATATCAGAAGAGCTCGGAGGACTTTTTGCCCTATGCCTGATCTTTATCTGCATAGCGAATTTCCTGATGTTCTTTAATATAGCGCTGAAGATAAATAACCGTTTTTATAAGCTGATGGCATTGGGGCTCGGTGTCCTCTATGCGTCACAGGTGTTTACGACACTTGGCGGAGTCACGAAGTTTATCCCTTCGACAGGAGTCACCCTTCCGCTCATAAGCTACGGAGGAAGCTCGCTGATGGCTACGATGCTTATGTTTGCTATGGTAGAGGGACTTTACCAGTACAGAGGAGACAAGGAAGAAGCAGATGAGACAGCAGAATTCGAGGAGAAGCAGAGATATAAACGGAGAAGAAGACAGAGACGCTAGAAAAAGCCGGCACACGTTAAATGTAGAGACTTCAGTCATAGCCTATGTCTTCCTGGCGCTCTTTCTTTTGCTCGTGGCGTACTTCGTGTATTTCATGGCTTTTAAGAGCGAGGACTTTATCAATAACCCAGCAAACCCCAGGGTAAAGGGCTTTGAAAAGCTGGTAGTCCGCGGTGAGATAAAAGCAGCGGACGGAACGGTCCTGGCGCGTACCGTCACAAGAAACGGAAAAGAAGTGCGCGAGTATCCTAAGGGACGCGAATATGCTCATGTAGTGGGTTATAACTCAAATGGCATGAGCGGGATAGAATCAGATAAGAGCTTTTATATGCTCCGTTCTCATTCGTTCATTGTAAACCGCATAGTAAATGACTTAAAGAACGAGAAAAATCCCGGAGATAACGCAGTGACTTCACTCGATACTAAGCTTCAGGACACAGCCTATAACGGAATGGGCTATTACCAGGGAGCAGCAGTCGCCATAGACTGTAATACCGGTGGAGTCCTGGCCATGGTATCGAAGCCGGATTTTGACCCAAACACGGTCACGACGAACTGGAAGAGCCTCTCATCAGATGAGAACTCGGCACTTTTAAACCGTGCCACTCAGGGACTCTACCCACCAGGCTCGACTTTTAAGGTCATAACAGCGCTCTCCTATTTAAAAAATGGCGGAAAGCTTTCCGATACTTTCGATTGCCAGGGCTCTTACACCGAGGACGGTTATACGATCCACTGCTACGGCGGGGAAGTCCATGGAAAGCAGACGTTCAAGCAGGCGTTCGGAAACTCCTGCAATGTAGCTTTTTCAAAGGTGGGGCTGTCACTTCCGAACGGAGCTCTGAAGAGCACCGCCCAGGAATTTTTATTTAATAAAAAAATACCGTCAGACATCTCAAATATAAATAAGAGCCAGTTTACGCTCAAAAGCTCGGACTCTAAGGCGCTTGTGATGCAGACTGCCATAGGACAGGGAAACACTCTCGTGACACCGCTCCATATGGCGCTCATCAGTGAAGCCGTGGCAAATGACGGAGTGATCAGGGAACCTTTTGTCGTAGACCATATAGAAAATGACGGCGGAAGACTTGTAAGAAGCCATGTGGACAGAAGCGAGCGCATCTGCACCAGAGACGAAGCAAACACTTTAAAAGAGCTGATGCGCTACGTCGTAACGAACGGGACCGGAAGAGTGGTGAATTCTTCTTCCTACGAGGCTTACGGAAAGACAGGTACAGCAGAGTTCTCGTCAAACAAGGACGAGGCTCACTCCTGGTTTATAGGATTTGCAAAAAAAGGGAAGAAAAAAATAGCAGTAGCTGTTATAATGGAAAAGGGCGGAGCAGGCTCATCACACGCAGCGCCGCTCGCAAAGCAACTGTTTGACGCATACTTGGGATAGGGAAATGGTTATAAGGACAGTAGTCACAGTTCTTCTTGTAATCCTTGCTCTGTTAGTGTATCTTATATTTATACCGATAGCGTTCGGCGCGAAGGGAGACTTCGACGCGAAGTCATTTAAAGCCTACGTTCACGATCCGCTACGGTTTATAGACCTGAGGTACGACACTTCTCTCGAAGAAAAGTTTTCTCTCCGGATCTTTTACTTTATAAAGCCTTTCGGGAAGAAAAAAGAAGAGAGGACAGGACAGAAAAAAAAGAAGAAACGGCAGAAGAAAAGAGAAAAAAAGCCTGCTGACAAAAAGAAGAAGCTAAAAGACTTCATAAAGACCAGGCTTAAGCCTATACTAAAAAGCATCATCGGCCTGCTGGAAAAATGCCGCATCCACATAGATGACTGCGACATCGATTTTTCAACAGGCGAGCCTGACACGACAGCCCTGATCTACGGCGGTCTGTCATCACTCCCGTTCATGTACAGTAAGTCTACAAACCTGACCTGCGACCTGATGAGTGATGACGCATATATCAATGGGCATCTTTCTTTCTGCGGTTCGTTTCACATATTCTGGGTGCTGTATTATTTGATTCGGATATTTTTTAACCCGTGATTACAAGGAGTATACAAATGACACGAGACACATTCGAGACAACAGTTAAGGCCCTCCTCGAAGGCATGAACACGAATTTTTCCACGAAATCCGTCGTCGGCGACCCGGTACAGGTCGGCGACACCACGATCATCCCGTTAGTCGACATCTCGGTCGGCATGATAAGCGGCTCGTTTAATGGCGAGAAGAATTCCAACAGCGCCGGAGGCATCGGTGTAAAGGCCCGCCCGCAGTCAGTCATCGTGATAAAAGACGGATCTGTCCGCCTTATGGACATAGGTACCAGAAGCGGAATGGATAAGCTCTTAGACCTGATACCGGATTTTATAGATATGTTCAGGGGAAAGAAATCCTCAAAAGCATCTGAAAAGGAAGAGGATAAGGAAGCGCGCGAGGCCGCAAAAGAAGAGATAGAAGAGCGCGTCCAGAAAGCATCAGAAAAAACAGAATAAGGCAAAAAAAATAACCGCCCCAATGGGGCGGCATTTTTATACGCGTTCTATTAAGCTCTCTCAACAGCGCCTGAACGAAGACAGGAAGTGCAGACGTATAATCTCTTAGGAGTACCGTTAACGATACATTTAACTGATTTAACGTTTGATTTCTCCTGTTCGACCTTCTATGAGAATGGCTCACGTTGTTTCCGAAGTGAGCGCCTTTTCCGCAAATAGCACACTTTGCCATACCAAAGCACCTCCTATCTCTTAAAGAATGATCTGAATTATATTATGCCGTTTCACGACACAACTACTGTATTTTACCAAAACTATATATAGATTGCAAGTACTTTTTTTAGTTGAAAAAAAATTCTTTTTTAGATATAATGGTATTAGCAGTTTTTTGAAATAAATAGATTTTTTTATATGGAGGAATTTATGCAGGCACAGGGTCAGATGGAAAATGATCTCGGAAAGATCATTATCGACACCGATGTCATTGCCACATATGCAGGATCCGTAGCGGTTGAGTGTTTCGGGATCGTCGGCATGGCAGCGGTAAATATGAAGGATGGTCTTGTAAAGCTCCTGAAGAAGGAGTATTTAGGACATGGCATACAGGTACACTATAACGACGCGGGAAGCATTTCACTTGACTTCCACTGTATAGTAAGCTACGGAGTCTCTATCGCAGCAGTAGCTTCAAATCTCCGTGAGACTGTAAAGTACAAGGTCGAGGAGTTTACAGGCATGTCGGTTGACCAGATAAATGTATATGTAGAGGGCGTTCGCGTCATCGATTAAGGAGGATACATTGGCAGTTAATTCAATAGATGCGGTCCAGGTATCCAGAATGTTTCTGGCAGGCGCCCGTTATCTCGAAAATCAGAAAGACCATATAAACGAACTGAATGTATTCCCGGTACCGGATGGTGATACCGGAACGAACATGACAGCGACGATCATGTCAGCAGCCCAGGCAGTGAGTGCCATAAAGGATCCTGACATGAAGACTCTTTCAAAGGCCATTTCTTCAGGTTCTCTAAGAGGCGCCAGAGGAAACTCAGGAGTCATTTTATCCCAGCTCTTCAGAGGCTTTACTAAGGTCATGAAGACTGTAGACGCGATCGACGCGAATGTTCTCGCTGAGGGAATGCAGAAGGCTACAGAGACTGCATACAGAGCAGTCATGAAACCAAAGGAAGGCACTATCCTCACAGTCGCTAAGGCGGCCAGTGATGCAGCAGTCGATGCTGCAGAGCAGACAGATGACCTTATAGAGATAGGAGAGAGGATAGTAGACGCAGCCACGGCTGCACTTGAGTCCACTCCGGAGCTTCTTCCTGTCTTAAAAGAAGCAGGAGTCGTAGATTCGGGCGGTTCAGGACTTCTCGAGGTATTAAAGGGCGCCTATGATTACCTCTGCGGTAAGGACATTGATATCACTATCGAAGAGGAAAAGCCTGATGAAGCCGAGATAGAAAAAGAAGAAGAGGTAAAGTTCACCTACAGTGTAGCCTTTTCTGTAAAGGCTCCTGAGCGCTTTGCCGCAGGAGTAGACTCTGACCTCAGTGCTTACCTTTCAGGAATAGGTGAAGAGGTAAAGCTTACATCAGATTCTGAGACGATGAAGATCTCGCTTCTTACAAATGAGCCTGGAAAAGCCATAAACCACGCTATAAAGCTCGGTGAAGCCTACGATATCCATATCACGAATGTAAAGCTCGACGGAAAGACACCTGCTCCTTCAGCTCCGAAGCAGCAGTCAGAAGAGGAAAAGCAGCCTGAGAATTCGTGGAAGGAGATAGGCTTTGTAGCCGTATCCTGCGGCGAGGGATTAGACAGTATTTTTAAAGAGCTGGGCGCTGATGTCGTGATAAAAGGCGGGCAGACCATGAACCCGTCTACAGATGACATCCTCCAGGCGGCAGAGAAGGTAAACGCGAAGAACGTCTTCATCCTCCCGAATAATAAAAATATCGTTCTTGCAGCCAGTCAGGCAGCAGAGCTTTTAGATGACAAGAAGGGAATCGTCCTTCCGGCAAAGACCATCCCTCAGGGAATTACAGCTCTGATAAACTTCATCCCTGACCAGTCAGTCGAGGAAAATGAAGAGCGCATGAAGGAAGAACTCTCAAAGGTAAAGACTGGAGAGATCACCTATGCTGTAAGAGATACTTCGATAGACGGAAGAGCCATAAAAGCCGGTGACTACATGGGGCTTACAGACCTTGGCATAAAGGCAGTAAATACCTCTATCGTAGAGACTTTTAAGGAAATGCTTACCCAGATGGTAGATGAGGATTCAGCTCTCCTTACCATCTATACAGGAGCCGATGCGAAGTCTGATGAGACAGACCAGATAAAGGACATGATAAAGCAGAACTATCCGTCGCTTGAGATAGATATTCAGGACGGCGGACAGAATGTGTACTACTACATAGTAAGCGTTGAGTAAATGAACTTAAATGACGATATCACAGTTGTAAAAGGAATCGGACCTAAGACGGCCGCCCCCTTCAGGAGGGCGGGCGTTTTTTGTGTATATGACCTTCTTACCTACTATCCATCTTCATATAAGAATTACCCGGAGGTATCGGCAGTCCTTTCGGCGGATGAAGGCGCATCGGTGGCTCTGGCTGCCCCTGTAAAAAATATCTACGAGCGCTACGCAAATGGAAAGACACTGACTACAGCGAATGTAAGTGTCCTGGGTCTTAATGTAAATCTCGTCTGGTTTAACCAGCGCTACCTGAAAAAGAGCCTTAAGCCTGGCATCCGGTACGTATTTTTTGGAAAAGTATCCTATAAGGGGAAGACTCCTGAACTGGTACAGCCGCAGATTTTTTCACTGAATGAATATCAGAAAATGGTCGGTATGAAGCTGCCGGTATATCCGAAGGTCTTCGGACTGACTGACAAGATGATAGAAAAAGCAGTCATAAATGTGCTGGACTGTGTAAAAATACAGGAATATCTACCGACTGTTATCACTGATAAGTATTCTCTTATAGACATAGATACGGCTTTCAGAAATATCCATTTCCCTGAAAATGACGAAATGCTTGTTGAAGCCAGAAAAAGGCTCGCCTTCGATGAATTTTTCCTATTTCTTTTAAATCAGCGGATGACCACAGCTGAAGAGACTAAAACCATAAATACTCTTGGAAAATTCGATACTACTGTCGTAGAACAGATAAAAGCTTCGCTTCCCTATCAGCTGACGGCGGGACAGGAAAGTGCTTTAAACGACGTTCTACGTGACATTAACGGTAAGTATATAACTCAGAGGCTTATTCAGGGAGATGTCGGGAGCGGAAAGACTATAGTGGCCTTTATCGCAATGGCTGTAATGGCAGAAAACGGTTACACTTCGGCTATAATGGCGCCTACTGAGGTGCTTGCAAGACAGCACTATGAGAAGTTTATAGCTTTATGTAATACTGCCGGACTTGATGTCCCATGCGTCCTTCTGACCGGTCATGTGAAGGGAAAGGCACGTACAAAAGCACTGGAAGACATAGCTTCTGGAATCCCATCTTTTGTCATAGGAACCCATGCTCTCTTTCAGGAAAAAGTGGAGTTTAAGAACTTAGCCCTGGTGATAACAGATGAGCAGCACAGGTTCGGCGTGAAGCAGAGAAATGCTTTGGCAGAGAAGGGAGAAGAGGCCTTTTCTATCGTAATGAGCGCTACACCTATCCCAAGGACTCTGGCGCTTATCCTCTACCAGGGACTTAACATCTCTACTATCACCGAAAAACCTTCGATCAGAAAGCCCATAAAAAATGCTGTCATAGACCCATCCCTCAGGAAAAACGCCTACGCTCTTTTTATAAAAGAGATAAGAGCCGGTCACCAGGGAGTCATCATCTGCCCTCTGGTAGAGCCGTCTGAAAACGCCGAAGGAGAAAATGTAGAAGAGTATTATGAAAAGATCGTAAGAATCTTCCCGGATGATATAACTATAGGAAAACTCTACGGACCTATGCCTGCAGATGAAAAGGAGCAGGTCATGTCTGACTTTGCTTCCGCAAAAACTGACCTGCTGATCTCTACGACTGTTATAGAAGTCGGAGTAGATGTGCCGAATGCTACGGTCATTATGATAGAGGACGCTCAGAAATTCGGCCTCGCTCAGCTGCACCAGTTAAGAGGCAGAGTAGGGCGTGGTGATGCGCAGGCTTACTGCATGTTCGTAGACACCAGCGGTTCAAAGACGCCGTCAAAGCGCCTTGAAGTACTTAAAAAATCAAACGACGGTTTTTATCTCGCAAACGCGGACCTTAAAATGCGAGGCCCCGGAGATACTTTCGGTGTAAGGCAGTCGGGAGATGTGTCATTTAAGATCGCAGATATCTATAATGATGCCGACCTGCTACGGGAGGCGTCGGATAGCGTACAGATGCTTCTGGATTCTGACCCGACACTTGATGGCCTTCCGCAGCTTAGATCACACCTGAAAGAACAGTCTGACCGTCAGTATTCGAACCTTTAGGCCCTGGTCACTCCGGTCACCTGCGGATGGACTGTGATCGAATAGTTCGTGTGATAGATGACAAAACCAGGAGCACCGCCATTGGTTTTCCTAAGTTCTTTTCTCTGGACGTAGTCTACCTCTGTCTTGTCGTTGTCACGGCCTTTCGAGTAGTAGGCAGCTATCTGGGCGGCTATCTCGTAGTCTTTGTCAGGCAGCTCCTTTCCTCCGGTTTTTACGATGACGTGAGAACCGGGGATTTTTTTGGCGTGGAACCACCAGTCGTCCGGATCTGCCTTCTTAAAGGTCACGAATTCATTCTGGTAGTTATTTTTCCCTACGAAGATATCAAAGCCGTCATCTGTCATGAAGTGGAGCGGCTTTGCCTTTACGTCCTTTTCTTTTTTCCCGTGGGAATTCTTATGGATAAAGCCTGCTGCAACGAGCTCTTTTTTTATCTCGGAGAGGTCACCCTCGTCTTCGGCGAGATCTAGAGAGGTGAGTACTGAGTCGAGCTGCTCTATATTTTTCTTAGTCTCTTCTATCTGGATCGTGACTGCCTCTTTGGTTCGTTTTAGCTTGTCGTATCTCTTGAAATAGTTTTCGGCGCACTCCATAGCTGTCTTTTCCGGATCGAGAGGTATCGTAAGCGGCTCGTTCGAGTAGTAGTTGGTCACTTCTATCGATTTGGCGCCCTCTGGAGCAGAGTAGCCGTAGGTGTGGAGAAGCTCACCGTAGACTCGGTACTTATCCATTTTTTCGGTACTCTTGAGCTGCTTTTCCTGGAGGTTAAGCTTCTTCGACTCGCGCTCTAAGAGATTCTTTACGTTCTTCCTGAGATCTGCAGAGCGCTGCTTCATGTTCGAGTAGGTATTTTTTGAAGCGTAAAAAGTGTAGAGCATTTCGCTTACTGAAGTAAAATCCTGCTTCTCAGAGTCGGAATAAGCCAGAAGCGGCCAGGCTGAAAACTCGAGCGGCTTTTTAGTGACCGGATCTGAGTAGATCACAGGGGAAGCTGGCTTATTTTCTATGGTGTCGAGCAGATTCTTAAAAGCTCCGTATAAATGATCCTTATCGTCAGTCGTAAGAGCGGCTGTTGAAACGCCCGGATCGACAGCTGCCTCAAGGCAGAGCTGGTTTGATGTCACAAAAGAAAAACCGACCACACCAGAGCTTATGGCCTTGGCAGTTTCGTGAGGGCGCCTAAGTATATCCTCTTTAAACATGGTCTCTGTGATCTCAAACGGGTTATACTTATCCTTCTGAGCCGGGATAAAGTAGTCTCTTCCAGGGAGCACTTCCCTGACGCTTGAAGTATTGGCTCCGACCCTTTTTATCGAGTCAAGGATCTTTCCATTATCATCTGTAAAGATGATATTCGAGTATTTTCCCATTATCTCGATGTAGAGATTCTTGTGTGCTTCATCGCCCATTTCATCTAAGTGTCTGATTCGAAGGCAGACTACACGCTCTAACCCAGGCTGGGTGACCTCTTCGATGATGCCGCTTCCTATGTATTTTCGAAGAAGCATAAGAAATCCTGGTGCTTTGAGAGGGGATACTTCGTTTGTCTGTGTCAGATATATGAGCGGCAGGGAAGCATTTGCATTCATCAGAAGCAGGTACTTTCCGCCGTTATTTTTTACAGTGATCATAAGCTCTTCAGGCTGAGGTTGGGCTATCTTTACGATGCGTCCGCCTCCCAGAGCTTCATTCAGTTCTCTTGTAAGCGCGTGAACTGTGATTCCATCAAATGACATAATTTAAACTCCTTTATCATAGAAGTATATTTTAAACGTAATGCTAAAAAATGACAAGACTATTTGACTAAAGGCAGTTATTGGTATAAAATACATTAGATTGTGTTCTGAAAACAGGAGGCATTTTATGCAGTTTATAAATATCGGATATGGAAATCTGGTAAACTCAGAAAAGATACTGTGTATAGTGTCTCCTGATTCGGCGCCGGTACACAGGCTCGTTTCCAAAGCAAAGGAAGAGGGTTTGCTTATCGACGCGAGCCAGGGCAGAAAGACGAAAGGAGTCATTTTTTCGACAGACGGAAGGGTGATACTTTCGGCTCTGGTCCCGGAGACGATCGCAGGTAGACTTAATACAGAAGAGGTATAGGCTAAAATGGCAGAAAAGAAAGGCCTTGTAGTGGTGCTCTCGGGATTTTCCGGAGCAGGCAAGGGAACTATCATGAAGCATCTCCTGAATAAATACCCGGGGATGTATAACCTGTCTATCTCGGCTACTACGAGAGGAAAGAGACAGGGTGAGGAAGACGGCAGAGAGTATTTTTTCAAGACCAGAGAAGAGTTTGATCAGATGGTCGAAAATGGCGAGCTTTTAGAGCATGCCACCTTTAATGGGAACTCTTACGGTACGCCAAAGGCCTATGTACAGAATCTTGTTGACGAGGGAAAAGACGTGATCCTCGAGATCGAGGTAAACGGCGCCTTACAGGTAAAGAAGATATTCCCGGATGCCCTGCTCCTTTTCGTGACTCCGCCATCAGCTGCAGAGCTTAAGAACAGGCTCGTAGGCAGGGGGACGGAGACACCTGAAGTCGTAGCGCAGCGCCTTGCCATATCATCAAAGGAATCGCTTCTGATGCCGCATTACGATTACCTCGTCATAAATGACAGAATAGAAGACAGCGTTGAGAGAGTCCATGAGATCATTCAGAGCGCTCACTACGCTACGAAGAATAACGGCGCACAGATAGCCGAGTTACAGGAAGAGCTTAAGACATTTTCGAAAGGAGAAAATAAATGATACATCCGTCCTATGTGGAACTTATGAAGGTAGTAAACGAGGGAACTGACGTAGGAGAAGAGCCGGTTGTAAACAGCCGTTACTCCATAGTCTGTGCTACCGCAAAGCGTGCCCGTCAGATCATCGACGGAAAAGAGCCTCTTATTGACTACCATGAGAAGGACAAGCCGCTTTCCATTGCAGTAAACGAGCTCTATGAGGGCGAACTGAAGATCCTCACCGATGAAGAGAGTGAGGAGATGGCTGAGAAGGAAAAGAAGGTAAAGGAAGTCATCAGACAGCGTCGTGAAGAGGCTGAAGCTCTTGCAAGACAGCAGGAAGAGGAAGATCAGGAAAAGGCTTCTGAGGAAGGATCAGAGGATGATCCTGACGAGGCTCAGTCAGAGGCTGACGAGAATGTGACAGATGAAGACGCTGAGACTGAGTCAGAAGAGATTACAGAAGACACTGATGAGAGTGACTCATGAAGAAGCTGTTCTTTGTTTCGCTTGGCTGTGACAAAAATCTGGTCGATGCCGAGCACATGCTTTCACTCTTACATGCTGACGGTTATCAGATCACAGAAGACGAGTCAGATGCCGATGTCATCATAGTAAATACCTGCTGCTTCATCGAAGATGCTGCTCAGGAGAGTGTAAATACTATCCTTGACATGGCAGATCTGAAGAAAACCGGGCATCTCAAAGCCCTTATAGTCACAGGCTGTCTGGCTACCCGCTATGCAAAGGATATCGGAGTCGAGATTCCTGAAGTAGACGGAGTAGTCGGGGCTAGCTCCTACGATGAGGTAAAGGAAGTCTTAGACAGAGTCCTGGCTGGCGAAGAAAATGTAGAAGAAGTCGAGGATATCTCGAGAACTCCTGAGGACAGCGGACGTATTCTTACGACTGGAGGGCACTTCGCCTACCTGAAGATTGCTGAAGGCTGTGACAAGAACTGTTCCTACTGCATTATCCCTAAGCTCAGAGGTCACTATAGATCATTCCCTATGGAAAAGCTTATAGCTGAGGCTGAGTCACTGGTGGCTCAGGGAGTAAGGGAGCTTATCCTCGTGGCGCAGGAGACTACGCTCTATGGAACTGACATCTACGGACATAAGGCTCTTCCTGAGCTTCTCAGAAAAATCTCAGAGATAAAGGGACTGGCCTGGATCAGGCTTCTCTACGCTTATCCTGAGGAGATAGATGATGCGCTTATCGATGAGATGGCAGTAAACCCTAAGGTATGCCATTACATAGACATGCCTATCCAGCATTCGAATGATTACATTCTCGGACGTATGGGACGAAGAACTAAGCGCGCTGATATCATATCTGTCATTAACCGTCTTCGCACCAAAATCCCCGACATCTGCATCAGGACGACTCTGATCTGCGGATTCCCGGGTGAGACAGAGGAGATGCATCAGGATCAGGTCAGCTTCATAAGGGAGATGCGCTTTGACAGACTCGGAGCTTTCCCGTATTCGAGAGAAAAGGGAACAGTCGCATACGACATGCCTGATCAGGTCGAGGACGTGACCAAGCAGCTCTGGTATGATGAGATAATGCGTGTCCAGCAGCAGATCACTTTCGAGAAGAATAAAGAACTCGTAGGAAAAGAATTCGAGGTCTTTATCGAGGGTGAGATACCTGATGACAGAGTCTATGTCGGACGGACATACAGGGATGCGCCTGATGTGGACGGATACGTGTATATGGACAGGGATTACCAGAGGCTTAGCGGTGATCTCGTAGATGTAAAGATAACAAAAGCAAAGGACTACGACCTGATAGGAGAGATAATCGATGAAGATGAACCTGCCGAATAAACTGACGACACTGCGTATGTTCTTGGTGCCGGTGTTTGCGATAGTCATACTTGTAGGCGGAAGTCAGAATTACACGACACGTATCATAGCTGAGGTCATTTTTATATCGGCTTCTCTTACTGATATGCTCGATGGAAAAATAGCCAGAAAGTACAACCTGATAACTGACTACGGTAAATTCATGGATCCGCTCGCTGACAAGCTGTTAGTCTGCACGGCGATGATCTGTCTTATGAGTTTCGGACAGCTTCCTGCCTGGGTGCTCATCATCATCATCGCAAGAGAATTCATCATCTCAGGATTCCGCCTTATAGCCGCCGATAACGGCAGGGTCATAGCTGCCAGTTACTGGGGCAAATTCAAGACGGTCTTCCAGATGGCTATGGTCATAGTAATGATACTTCACATCAGGGTAGAGCCTTTCGCTCAGTTTTTCATGGTGCTTGAGACACTTCTGATGTATATAGCTGTCATTCTTACGGTAGTCTCACTTATAGACTATCTGGTAAAGAACAGGGATGTCTTAAAGGAGCAAGTTTGAAACAAAGTAGCGCTTAAGGAAAACTAAAAAAGGGCATAGTAAACAAGCTGTATTTTTACAGCCTTTTAATATTGGATATGGATCAAGAC
>ONIH01000014.1 GCA_900317825.1 uncultured Lachnospiraceae bacterium
ATGACTGTCACCGTGGCATACGGGATATACTTTTTGTTAAGGCAGAGTGCTATATTCATATTAGTGATGGAAGAGTCTGATACCGGTAAATGACATTACCATATCGTACTTATCGCAGGTAGCTATGACATTATCGTCACGGATAGAGCCGCCCGGCTCAGCGATATATTTAACGCCTGACTTATGAGCTCTTTCGATATTGTCTCCGAATGGGAAAAATGCATCGGAGCCCAAAGTAACGCCTGTATTCTTATCAAGCCATGCACGCTTCTCTTCTTTCGTGAATACGTCAGGACGCTTTGTGAATACGTTCTGCCAGGAGCCGTCTGCCAAGAGATCTTCGTATTCGTCTCCGATATAGAGGTCGATGGCATTGTCCCTGTCGGCTCTGTGTACGTCTTCCTTGAACGGAAGGTCTAATACCTTCGGGCACTGACGGAGCCACCAGTTGTCGGCTTTCTGACCAGCGAGCCTCGTGCAGTGGATACGTGACTGCTGACCGGCTCCTATTCCTATAGCCTGTCCATTCTTTACGTAGCAGACTGAATTACTCTGCGTGTATTTAAGAGTGATCATCGAGATAGCAAGGTCACGCTTTGCGGCATCGGGAAGGTCTTTATTCTTTGTTACGATATTATCAAAGAAATCAGGTCCTATATGTAGCTCATTTCTTCCCTGCTCGAAGGTAACTCCGAATACCTGCTTCTTCTCTATCTGTGCCGGAACGTAATTCTCATCGATCTGTATTACGTTATAGTTTCCCTTCTTCTTGTTCTTCAGGATCTCAAGAGCTTCAGGCTCATATCCAGGAGCGATGACTCCGTCTGATACCTCACGCTTTATGATCTTTGCAGTAGGCACATCGCAGACATCTGATAAAGCGATAAAATCTCCGAATGAAGACATACGGTCTGCGCCTCTTGCTCTGGCATAGGCATTTGCAAGCGGAGAAAAATCCATATCCATATCATCTACCCAGTAGATTTTTCTCTCTACATCTGATAATGGGAGGCCTGTGGCTGCTCCTGCCGGTGATACATGCTTAAATGAGGTGGCAGAGGCAAGTCCTGTGGCTTTCTTCATCTCAGATACCAGCTGCCAGCCGTTTAAGGCATCGAGAAAGTTGATATAGCCAGGGCGGCCGTTAAGGACAGTGACAGGAAGGTCACTTCCGTCTTCCATGTAGATCCTTGATGGCTTCTGATTAGGGTTACAGCCGTATTTTAATTCAAATTCTTTCAAAAGTGGTCTCCTTTCATTTATTCTTATTGACAATTCTTGTCTCATATCTGCCTGTAGCGATGTCGATGTAGCGGACAAAAAGTGAGACTTTGTTGTCAGCGTTCAGGTTTGTCCAGACGAGATCAGTAAATGAATCGATGTCACCTGTGATGTCGACCGGGGTTGGTTCACCCTCGAATGAAGGGAGCGGGTTGCCATCGCCTATGTAGGTGTGGATGAAACGTCCCTCTCCTGCCTTCGGCTTGTCGTATGAGAAAGTGTATCTGTCCGTGCACGACGGATCCATTCTGTCGCTTTTAAGGATAGACATCTGATATGAGAATTCACCGTTCTCTATATGCATATCAGCCGATATACGAGGTGTATAGTTCGGCTCATCCGGTTCGAATTCACGACTTCTTAAGGACTGCTCAAAAGTCAGGCCATTTTTTAAACCGTCAAATACTGTATCTGTCTGGTCTCCATTTGTGACGATAGTATCATTTCCGAGAACCCTGACTGGTGCATAGATGATAAGCGATGGATCCTCGAGCTTTGAAGGATCAAAGGCCTCTGTCCTAATGCCCTCATCCTCTGCTTCTTTAAAAATACGGTTTCTCGAATTTACGGATCTTCCCATGATAAAATACGCAGTTACCGCGTACTTTCCATCCTGTGATCTTCCAACTACAATACCCCTTCCAGGATAGGTATTTGTATTTAATTCATTTGCAAGTGATCTTAATTCCATTTTTCCTCCAATAGCTTATCTCGGGATAAATATATACTTCAGTACAAAGAGCACTGCGAGGATATACATGAGCACCGTGACTTTTTTCTTCTCTTTCATGAAGCAGTTGCAGATCGTGTTGATGACTACATAAGAGATGATACCGATCGAGATACCCTCTGAGATGCTGTAGAACATCGGCATTGCGATAACAGCCATATATGCAGGAATAGCTTCACGGTAATCGTTGAAGTCGATCTTAAGGATTGATGAAAGCATTAAGAATCCTACGAATACAAGTGCCGGTGAAGTAGCAAATCCAGGGATTGCTGTAAATATAGGTGAGAAGAACATAGCTACAAGGAACATAAGTCCCGTCGTAACTGAGGTAAGACCTGTACGTCCGCCTGCACCTACACCTGAAGCTGACTCTACAAAGGTAGTAGTTGTTGAAGTACCAAATACCGCACCAACTGAAGTAGCGCAGGCATCAGCTAAAAGAGCTCCTTTAATATGAGGCAGCTTTCCGTTCTGATCGAGGAAGCCGGCCTTTTCAGAGCATCCTACAAGAGTTCCGATAGTATCAAAGATATCTACGAAAAGGAATGAGAATACGACAACGATGAAGTTGAATACTCCCTTATCGTTCATTGTGGAAAATCCTTTGAAGCACTGTCCGAAGGTATTTCCGAATCTTGAGAAATCAGTAAATACACCTGACGGGAATGCTGAATAGAATCCGTTCTTAGGATCTGGTACATAGATACCGCAGGCCTGGAATATCATACCAAGGATCCAGGTAGCGATGATACCGATAAGAACAGCTCCGGTAATTCCTTTGATATAGAGAATTGATACGATCATAAGACCGATAAGGGCAAGTAAGGCGAATGAACCGGCCTGGTGCCAGTTCGCTCTGAAGTCTACATATGTGACAAAAGTAGAATCTGAATTTGCTATGAGCTTTCCGTCCTGAAGACCTATGAAAGCCACGAAAAGTCCGATGCCTGCTGAAACACCTTTTTTCAGTGTAGACGGTATCGCGTTAAAAATAGCTTCACGGACATTTGTCAGTGAAAGAATGATAAAGATACCACCTTCGATAAATACGGCTGCAAGAGCTACCTGCCAGCTGTATCCCATATTCTGACAGACTGTATATGCGAAAAATGCATTGAGTCCCATTCCTGGCGCAAGTGCGAACGGGTAATTAGCCATGAATGCCATGCAAAGAGTACCAAAGCAGGAGGCAAGGCAGGTGGCAATAAGAATAGCTGTCGAGTCCATACCGGTGCTCGAGAGTATATTCGGGTTTACAGCGAGAATGTACGCCATTGTCATAAATGTAGTAAAGCCGGCCATCAGCTCGGTCTTTACATTGGTTCCGTTTTCTTTCAGGTGGAATGTCTTTTCCAGCATTTTAATTAAATCCCTTCTATTGCAGATTTATAAAATAATATCAGTTTCCCTTGATCTCTTCAAAGACTGGTCTTGTCAGCTTATAGATGTCATTTGCCTTTTTCTGGACTTTGAAGCTTCTGGTAAGGGCTATATTGTACTCGTTCTTGTCAGCTGATTCTGAAACAGCCTTATAGAGTCTGGCGTATTCGATAGCCTTGAGTCCTGCTGGCTTTACAGCGTCTTTAAGTTTGCTCTTCTGCTCGTCTGTCAGATTCGTAGAAGGCTTCTTATCAGCTTTCTTTTTATCTGTATCTTGAGCCTTCTTTGCTGCCTGAGCAAATGCGTTTCTGGCTTTCTTTAATACGTCTGGAGAGATCTTAGCGCTCTTTTCGTCCTTTTTCTCAGGCTCAGCCTTTTTTTCAGGAGCAGCAGGCTTTTCAGATTTTTTCTCGGGAGAAGCATCTTTTTCAGCCTTGTCTAAGATGCTGTTTATCTGTACCGGAAGCTTTGTCGGATCTCCGGTGATAAAGAGTACAGCGTCTCCATCAGCACCTTTTTCAATTTCTCTGACGCCCTCCGCGCCTACGCTCTTGTAATCAATGATGTACACTTTCATAATACATGAACTCCTTGATATGATTTATTTGAAAACAACGCTAATACTATACCCTAATTCAGCAAAAAATAAAAGCTTTATTTGAAAAAAAGCCATTTGTCCTTGAATAGAAATCTGTTAAAGCTAAAAAAGCCGGACTGGTATTGCCAGCCCGGTGTATTGTGATTTCTTTTTCCAAAATATAAATTCTTATTACTGAACCGAATAGAGAAGTTCTCCGTATGTAGGATATGGCCAGAGCTCGTGAGGTACGCGGCTTTCAAGTTCGTCGATAACCTCACGCAGTGAATCCATATCAGGAAGGATCGTATATCTGTTGTAAGAAGCGAGTTCCTTTACATCATCCATATCGTCTTCCTTAGCAATATCGGCATCGAGCTTCTGCAGTCTGTCATAGAGGACTTCAACCATATCAGCAGCCTGCTGTAAGAGCTTCTCTTCTACTCTTGTAGGGATGCCGGTTCCTGTAGCCTTCATATCGTTTATAGTATTTGCAAGGAACTCCTCATAGCGGAGTGCTGCTCCGATGATCTCGTCCTTGGTCATATCTGAAAGCGTCTGGGCTTCGATATTGATCTGCTTGTAATAATTCTCAAAGCTGATCTCATATCTCGAACGGATCTCTGTCTCTGTATATACCTTATTCTTTGTAAATACTTCGATAGATTCAGGCTCGACAAATGCCTCTGTAGCTTCTACAGTAGAAGGAAGGTTCCTAAGGCCTCTCTTTTCAGCCTCCTTTACCCAGTCTTCTGAATATCCGTTTCCTTCGAAGATGATCCTCTTATGATCTGTCAGATGCTTTCTGACGAGATCTGAAAGAGCAGAATCGAAATCGGCTGCCTTCTCAAGCTCATCGGCATACTCGCTTAATACCTCAGCGACTATAGTATTAAGAACTATATTCGGAGATGCGATAGAAGCATTTGAGCCGAGAGAACGGAATTCGAATTTATTTCCTGTGAATGCGAACGGGCTTGTTCTGTTACGGTCTGTAGTATCCTGCGGGATATGAGGAAGGACTGTAGCGCCGATCGACATCATCTTCTTGCTCTTGTCTGTATAGTCGGTTCCATCGATTATCGACTTTATGACATTGTCAAGCTCATCACCTACATATACAGAGATGATGGCTGGAGGTGCCTCGTTGGCGCCGAGTCTGTGATCATTTCCGGCAGAAGCTACTGAGAATCTCAGAAGTCCCTGATACCTGTCAACAGCCTCTATAACTGCTGTAAGGAACAGAAGGAACTGGGCATTCTGTGACGGCGTATCGCCTGGCTCTAAGAGATTCTTTCCTGTATCTGTAGAAAGAGACCAGTTATTATGCTTACCTGAACCATTTACTCCGTCGAACGGCTTCTCATGCAGCAGGCAATGCATATGGTGTTTCTTAGCGACTGTCTTCATCAGCTCCATTGTCAGCTGGTTATGGTCAGTAGCTATATTCGTTGTTGAAAAAATAGGAGCAAGCTCGTGCTGAGCAGGTGCCACCTCGTTGTGCTCGGTCTTTGCGAGGATACCGAGTTTCCATAGCTCATTGTCGAGGTCTTTCATGAATTCCTTGACACGCGGCTTGATCTGTCCAAAATAGTGGTCATCAAGCTCCTGGCCCTTTGGAGGCTTATTTCCGAAAAGAGTACGTCCAGTGTAGAGAAGGTCTGGTCTCTTTCTATATACATCCTCATCGATAAGGAAATACTCCTGCTCAGGTCCTACTGTAGTGATGACTCTCTTGGTCTCTGTATCGCCAAAGAGTCTTAGAACTCTTACAGCCTGCTTATCAAGAGCCTGCATAGAACGCAGAAGCGGTGTCTTCTTGTCGAGAGCTTCTCCTGAATAAGAGCAGAATGCTGTAGGGATGCAGAGCGTATCTTCCTTGATGAAAGCATAGCTTGTCGGATCCCAGGCTGTATATCCTCTTGCCTCATATGTATCACGGAGCCCGCCTGACGGGAAAGATGAGGCATCCGGCTCACCTTTTACGAGCTCTTTTCCTGAGAACTCCATCAGAACTTTTCCACCGTCTACAGGTGAAATGAATGAGTCATGCTTCTCTGCTGTGACTCCTGTCATAGGCTGGAACCAGTGCGTGAAATGTGTAGCTCCGTTCTCTAAGGCCCAGTTCTTCATAGCTTCAGCCACGACATTTGCCATGTCGAGCTGTAAGTGACTGCCTTCTTTGATCGTCTTCTGAAGTGCCTTGTAGATATCTTTCGGAAGGCGCTGCTTCATAGCCTCGTCGTTAAATACCTTACTTCCAAAGATCTCGGGTACGTTTACCATTTTCTTTCTCCTTTCAGTTTTCAGGTTAAAATCCAGAAGCTCCGTAGTTCTTAAGAACTCGTGCGCTCGGGTCATCTACATCACAGTTCTCCCAATTCTTGTTAGGCATCCAGTATGCCGGGATCATCTGTGCCTGTCCTGGATAATATTTTTCAAAAAGATCTCTGTAGAGCAGGGATTCTTTTGTGAACGGCACCGGTGCGCCGCCCTGTTTTCCATAGGCGACTGCTTTTTTCTTAAACTCCTCATCTGTATAAACTGTCTCTGCGTACTCCTTGATATCGTCTACCATTGAATGGCCGACTGCATCTGAGAAGGCTGCCTTCTCGCGGAAAAGTAAGTCATGCGGCAGATAGTCAGTTCCTTCAAACGCATGGCGGAGGAGGTACTTTCCCTTGTTATACTTATTCATCTTAAGCTCCGGGTTAATGCTCATGACATAGCTGGCAAAGTCTAAGTCTCCGAACGGCACTCTGGCCTCCATCGACCAGGTAGATATACATCTGTCTGCTCTTAAGACATCATAGAAATACAGCTCGTGAACTCTCTTCTCTGCCTCCTTCTGGAACTCCTCTGCGTTCGGAGCGTAGTCTGTGTACTTGTATCCGAAGAGCTCGTCTGATATCTCTCCGGTAAGGAGCACCCTGATATCACTCTGCTCATGGATTGCCTTACAGCATAAGTACATTCCCATGCTGGCTCTTATCGTAGTGATGTCGTAGGTACCAAGCTCTGCTATGACTTCTTCAAGGGAACTGATGACTGTGTCACGGTCGATGATCACTTCGTGGTGATCTGATCCTATATAGTCAGCTGCCTCCTTTGCGTACTTTAGATCGATAGCGTCTTTTTTCATTCCGATGGCGTAGGTCTCTATTGGCTTACCCAGGAGCTTTTGGGAGATAGCACAGACAAGCGATGAATCAAGTCCTCCAGAAAGAAGGAAACCTACAGGAGCATCTGCGTCGAGTCTCTTATCTACAGCAGTGATAAGTCTCTCTCTAATGCCTGCACAGATATCATCGATACTTCCCTTTATATATTCGTGTCTTGCTGAGATATCTCTGTAAAGAGTGAACTTTCCGTCCTTGTAATAGTAGCCAGGAGGAAAAGCTATGATCGTCTTTACCAGTCCGACCAGATCCTTTGCTTCGCTCGCAAAGACTATCTTCTGGCTGTCATCATATCCATAGAAAAGTGGTCTTATGCCGAACGGGTCTCTGGCAGCTATAAGTGTATCTGCCTTTGCGTCATAGATGACACAGGCAAACTCTGCATCGAGACGCTTGAACATCTCCGTCCCGTACTTCTCATACATCGGCAGAAGGATCTCACAGTCACTGTCACTTTTAAAGATATATCCCTCTTTTTCAAGGATTTCCTTTTCTTTTCTGAATCCGTATAGCTCACCGTTGCAGACAACTGCGTTTTCATTCAGCACGAAAGGCTGCATGCCTTCCGGAGTGAGCCCCATGATAGAAAGTCTCTGGAACCCGAGTCTCTTTTTTCCGAAGTCCATTATCCTCTCATCGTCAGGACCTCTGGAATGTGTCTTTGCGAAATGCTCCCTGAATGAAGCATCGGATATATCTGTCATATCCTCTACTGCCATGATAGAACACATAAGTAACCTCTTTTCTTTTCCTGTTTTCAGACAAAGAAAAAGGCGCCACGAACTCCAAATGAAGTTCGCGGCACCTTTGCCGTTCGTCTTAAGTTGTAAAAAAGTATAGGCTTTTACAATGCTTTTGTCAAGACTTTATTTTGATTTTTTTTCGGTAGTCTCTTCCTTTGCTGCGTCCTCCGGCTTCTCGACAGCTGCAATGGCTGACTTCTGCATCGGGATACGGCAGTTCTTGTTTGAGCCGAACTCTACGATGATAGTGTCCTCATCGATATCGATGACTACTCCGTAGAAGCCACTTGTAGTAAGCACTGTATCACCTACTGCGAGTGCATTCATAAGAGCGTTCTTCTTCTTTGTCTCTTTCTGCTGCGGACGGATCATCAGGAAATACATGAATACGAAAAGTATCACGATCCATAAGATCATCACAAGTCCACCGCCGCCCTGGCTGCTCGTCTTACTGAGAAAAATCGGGTTTAACATTTTTGCCTCCTAAAACATCAAAAAATTTCTTCTATTTTACCTAATTAGCCTGTGTTTAGCAAGTCTCTTTTGAAACTTCCTGAAGCTCATCGAGTTTTTCTTTTTTAAACTGCGCGTAGCGGCCATCGTCTATCGCGTCACGGATCTGCTCCATCAGATGATTGTAGAAGTAGAGGTTGTGGAGGACGCAGAGGCGCATTCCGAGCATCTCCTTTGCCTTTAGCAGATGATGGATGTAGGCGCGCGAATATGTCCGACAGGCAGGACACTGGCAGCCCTCTTCTATCGGGCGCATGTCCTTTGCGTAGCGGGCGTTGAAGAGGTTCCGTTTTCCCTTGTTAGTGTAGACGTGTCCGTGTCGGCCGTTTCTCGACGGATATACGCAGTCGAAGAAGTCGATGCCACGGTCTACAGCTTCGAGGATATTTGCCGGGGTTCCGACTCCCATCAGATAGGTCGGTTTATTCTGTGGCAGATACGGAACTACTACATCGAGGATATGATACATCTGCTCATGCGTCTCACCGACTGCCAGGCCTCCGACCGCATAGCCGTCGAGGTCAAGCTCACTGATGCGCTTTGCGTGATCTATTCTGATGTCCTCGTAGATGGCTCCCTGATTTATACCAAAGAGAAGCTGGTTTTTATTTATAGTGTCCTCTCTCTTGTTGAGCTCGGCCATTTTTTTCTTGCAGCGGACGAGCCAGCGATAGGTACGGTCTACGGAATTTTTTACATAGTCGTATTCTGCTAAAGCGTTCGGACACTCATCAAACGCCATGGCTATCGTCGATCCAAGATTCGACTGGATCTGCATAGACTCTTCAGGCCCCATGAATATCTTGTGGCCGTCGATATGCGAGCGGAACGTAACGCCCTCTTCTTTTATTTTCCTGAGGTCTGCTAATGAAAATACCTGGAAACCGCCTGAATCGGTAAGGATTGGCCTGTCCCAGACCATGAACTTATGAAGACCGCCAAGCTCTTTTATCGTCTCGTCTCCGGTCCTCACATGCAGATGATAGGTATTCGAGAGCTCTATCTGAGTGCCTATCTCATGCAGATCGTCAGTAGAAACTGCGCCCTTTATGGCTCCGACAGTTCCGACATTCATAAACACCGGTGTCTCTACCGTCCCGTGTACAGTTTTAAAAGTGGCCCGCTTCGCACGGCCGTCTACTTTTCGTAAAATGTATTCTGCCATCTTATAACTCAATTCTGTCCGTTCTGGATGCCTGGTTCGAAAGCAAGGCATCTGCTAATACCAGAGCTGTCATGGTCTCTACTACCACTACGGCTCTAGGCACTATGACCGGATCGTGTCTTCCCTTTATCTCTATAGTCGCATCATCCCCAGCGTCTGTAACCGTTGACTGCGGCTGCGCTATCGAAGGAGTGGGCTTTATGTAAGCACGAAGGATGATGTCACTTCCGTCTGAGATGCCTCCTAAGACTCCGCCGGAATGGTTCGTCTTCTTGTAGACTCTGCCATTTTCCATAAAAAATGCGTCGTTATTCTCAGAGCCACTGGCCTTCGCAGCCTTGCAGCCATCTCCTATCTCAAAGCCCTTTACCGCTCCGATCGAGACAATGGCATATGCCAGCCTGGCGTCGAGCTTATCGAAGACCGGGTCTCCAAGTCCTGCAGGAACTCCGGTAGCCACGCACTCGACTACTCCGCCTGCCGAGTCCTTATCCTGCATACATACTTCCAGGTACTCTGAAGCTTTTTTATAAGCCTCATGATCTGGCATGTAGAGCGGGTTCTTCTGACATTCGTCGAAGTCATTTTTTAATGCCTCAACCGGACCTATGGCCTTCGTATAAGCGTGTACTTCGATGCCGAACTCGTCTAACAGCTTTGCGGCAACAGCACCGGCTGCTACTCTGGCAGCAGTCTCACGCCCTGAAGAACGTCCGCCTCCGCGATAATCCCTGAAACCGAATTTTTCAAAAAATCCATAGTCCGCATGTCCCGGACGGAATTTATCCTTCAGATCTGAATAGTCCTTTGAATGCTGGTCTTCGTTCCTTATAAGAAGCGCTATAGGTGTGCCTTCTGTCTTTTTCTCAAAGACACCCGAGAGAATCTCGACCCTGTCAGCCTCTTTTCTCTTCGTAGTGAAGTCGGACTGCCCGGGCTTTCTTCTGTCTAAGTACTTCTGTATGTCTTCTTCAGACAGATGAAGTCCCGCGGGACAGCCATCTATCACACATCCGATAGCCGCGCCGTGGGATTCACCAAAAGTCGTTACTCTAAAAAAATTACCGAAAACTGAACCTGCCATGCCTCTCCTTATTTGAGTTCTTTGATCCTGATGCTGTTCGGCTTTCCTACTGATACAGGAGCGTTTTTAAGAAGGATAGTCTCTGTGACGTGATTTATCGCAAAGGTCCTCATCTCATTCGAATCATGGTTTAACATCACGATTATCTTGCCGCCTGGGATGACTGCCATTGACTTCGGGAAATATCCGCTCGTAGGCATCTGTCCCTTATGTGTCAGAAGTCCTGTCTTCTCATCTCTTGAAAGCCAGCTTACGCCATTGAAACCGTCGATAGACACATATACGTACTTTCCGTCATCTGAGATCACGAGCTCACTCGAAAGATCTGCTAAGTCTGCGTCATCCATCGAAGGTATTACCTGGATCTGCTCGAATACAGGCTCATCATCGTCTACTTTATAGGAGTATACCTCTATCTCATTTGTCAGTTCGTCAAGAATATAGAGGAACTTTCCGTCTGATGAGAACTTCTGGGCTCTAGGACCGGAGTCGAGGTTGCAGCGGATAGTATCGCATAAGTGCATTTTGCCGCGATTATAGTCAAGCTTATATACCTTTACCTGGTTGAGACCATAGTCAGCTGCTAAGAGGAACTTCTCATCCGGTGTGAGCCTTACGCTCGATACCTTCGGGTGGTCGAGTCTCCTGGCTTGAGCTGAGATAGCCACGCCCTGATGGAAGATGCCGTCTGCAATGCCAGCTATGCTTCCGTCTTCGTTCAGCTTCATCATCGTGACTTTTCCATCGTGGAAGCCGCCTACGAACAGATATCTTCTCTTGGAATCTGTCGTCACACAGCAGCCTCTCATACCGTCGATATCAGCCTGGTTTATCTTCGTGATGTCACCATTTTTATCGATGGAAAATGAAGTCACACCCTCATCCTCGATAGAATAGAGGAACTTTCCGTCCTTTGATACATCAAGGTCTGAAGCGTTATTTATCGGGGCTACGCCTCTCTCTGTAAAAACACCTGTCTCCGGGTTCACATCGTACACATGGATACCGATGCTGTTCTCATGGGTGTAAGTACCCACATAAGCCACATATTTACTCATAAGTTTACCACCATCTCTCTGCGTCTTAAAAGGTCGCCTGGCTCTGCCTCCGGAGGAACTTCGAAATAGATGGTCTCCTTCGGATGCGGGGCACTCTCTACAGGCTCCCTATCCGCATTAAAAAGTTTATCGATCCTTACAGGTATATTATCACCATCTGGCTTCATAATTTCAATAGTTTCACCAACAGAAAATTTATTTTTCTGTGAAATCTTTGCAAAACCGTCGTTAATTTCCTCTATCTCGCCGATATAGGTAGCACCCTTCTCATAGGTGTTCTCATCGTAGATCTGGGCTTCATCTGACGGCTTTCCATAAAAAAATCCTGTCGTAAACTGTCTGTAGGTGCATTCTCTGATTTCCGCTTCATAGTCAGGGATATGGGCTTTATATCTATCAGGCGACTCTGCCAGGTCATCTAAGGCCCTGCGGTATGCTCTTACGACAGTCCCGACGTAGAGATCCGTCTTCATGCGCCCCTCGATCTTTAACGAATCGACTCCGGCATCGACGAGGTCATCCAGGTGGCCTACCATATTCAGATCCTTTGAATTAAAAATAAAGGTCCCGCGGTCATTTTCCTCTATAGGCATGTATTCACCAGGCCTTGTCTCTTCCATGACTGCGTACTGCCAGCGGCACGGATGGGTGCACTGGCCCTGGTTTGCGTCTCTGCCTGTAAAGTAGTTCGACAGAAGACACCTGCCCGAATAAGAGATGCACATGGCTCCATGTACGAAGATCTCCATCTCGAGGTCTGATGGAATATGCGCCTTTATATCCTTTATCTCTGTAAGAGAAAGCTCCCTGGCTCCGACTACTCTCGAAGCCCCGAGATCATGCCAGAACTTAAATATCTCATAGTTCGTATTGTTCGCCTGAGTCGAGATATGGATATCGGTTTTTCCATTAGTCAGTATCTCTTTTGCCATTGAAAAAATGCCTGGATCTGCTATAAGAAGCGCATCCGGTGCTATGACATTTAATTCTTTTAAATACTTTCTGACGCCGTCCAAGTCTCTGTCATGAGCGAAGATGTTCACTGTGACATAGACTTTTTTACCACGCTCATGTGCGAAGCGGATTCCTTCTTTTATCTCTTCATTTGAAAAATTATCCGCACCGGCACGGAGACCGAAGTTCTCGCCGCCCAAGTAAACAGCGTCGGCGCCGTAGCGGATAGCAGTCTTTAAGACCGACAGATTGGCTGCCGGCGCTAATAATTCTGGTAATTTCATCTGGTACTCCTAAAACTGACTGACAGACCGTCCCCGATAGGGAGAACTGTAGATGTAAACTCATCCTCTGTCATCACGTGAGAGACATACTCCCGGATACGCTTGTGGATCGTGCGGTCACGGCGCTCCAGGGCCTCCTTCGGTTCGAGGATCCGACCATCCTGCAGGATATTGTCTGCGGCAATGACTGCCCGATCAGAAAGAAGGGGGAGAACAAGCCTCAGATAGTCAGGATACTGCCCCTTTGCTGCGTCTATAAAGACAAAATCAAACGGCCCTTTAAGAGCCTTTAGTACCTCTGAAGCGTTTCCGGTAAGAAGCGTTACTGGAGCATCTGTATGGCTGAAATTCTCCGAGGCTTCCCGGATCCGGGGCTCGTAGTCTTCTATAGTGACAAGCTCTTTCAGGCTGTCATCGAAATGAGCCATTAGTAGAGCTGAAAAGCCGACAGCTGTTCCTATCTCAAGGATACGCTCCGGAGCTAAGGCTCGCATAAGAAAAGCCATAAAACGCTGGGTGTCTTCTCTTATGATCGGGACATTTGTCTCTAAGGCGTGTCTTTTTATCTGAGTAAGGTCCGGGGGAAGTTCAAACGGAAAGCTCCGAAGGAATCCCTCGAACCTGTCATAGTCTGTAAATATCATACTTCCTGGATCACTGGAAGGATCATAGGATTTCTCTGGGTCTGCTTCCATACATAGTCTGAAAGGACACTCTTTACCTCGGTCTTTATGCGTGACCAGTCACGGACTTTTGCGTCCTCAAGCTCTAAGAGCTTGTCAGCTACTATCTCTCTCGCCGAATCCATCAGGTCTTCAGAGTCCTTTACATAGACGAACCCGCGGGATACGATATCAGGTCCTGCTGCCACAGTGCCGCTTGCCTTGTCTATAGCCATGACTACTATGATGATACCATCTTCAGCTAAGTGCTGTCTGTCTCTTAGAACTATATTTCCGACGTCACCGACTCCAAGACCATCGACCATGACTGTACCTGTGTGTACGTGGCCTGTGACCTTCGCCTGTCCCTTTTCATTGAACTCGAGGACATCTCCGGATGAAAGAATCTTTATATGGTCTGAATCGTAGCCTAAAGCCTTAGCGATCCTCTCCTGAGCCTTTAGGTGCTTATACTCGCCGTGAACAGGAATAGCGTACTTAGGCTTGACTAACGAGTATATAAGCTTTATCTCCTCCTGGCAGGCATGTCCCGATACATGGACATCCTGGAAGATGACGTTGGCGCCCTTACGGTAGAGCTCGTTTATGATGTTCGATACGTCCTTCTCGTTTCCAGGGATGGCATGCGATGAAAAAATGATCGTATCGTTAGGCTTTATCGAGATCTTCTTATGGGTGCCGTTAGCCATTCTGGAAAGAGCTGCCATTGACTCTCCCTGGCTTCCTGTAGTGATAAGAACAGTCCTGTTATCAGGGTACTTGCTCAGGTCGTCTACAGAGATAAGCGTCTTGTCAGGAATCTTTATGTAGCCGAGCTTCTGGGCGATATCTATGATAGTCACCATGCTGCGGCCCTCTACGACTACTTTTCTGCCGTACTTATAAGCTGTGTTAATGATCTGCTGCACTCGGTCTACATTCGAAGCAAAGGTAGCGATGATGATACGGTAGTCCCTGTTCTCCGCAAAAATGTCGTTAAACTGGACTCCGACAGTGCTCTCTGACTCTGTAAATCCAGGCCTTTCGGCATTTGTCGAGTCACACATAAGGCCTAAGACACCCTTCTTTCCGATCTCAGCAAAACGCTGCAGATCGATAGCGTCTCCGAATACCGGGGTGTAGTCGACCTTGAAATCTCCTGTATGCATCAGCACTCCGACCGGCGTAAAAATAGCCAGTGCCGCTGCGTCCTGGATAGAGTGATTCGTCTTTATGAATTCGACTTTGAACGGACCTGTCTGGATAGTCTGTCCGAACTTTACGACCTTTCTTCTGGTCTTGTTCAGAAGTCCCTTTTCCTCGAGCTTGTGGTCTATAAGACCCATAGTAAGCTTTGTGGCATAGATAGGGGCATTTACCTCTCTGATGACATATGGAATGGCTCCGATATGGTCCTCATGTCCGTGGGTTATGAAAAATCCCTTGACTTTTTCTTTATTCTCGACGAGATAGGTGATGTCCGGGATGCACATGTCGATCCCGAGCATGTCGTCTTCAGGGAATGCGAGTCCACAGTCTACCACGATTATGGTATCCCTGTACTCAAAAGCTGTCATATTCATGCCGATCTGCTCGAGACCGCCCAATGGTATGACTTTAAGATGTGGTTTCTGATGCGATTTCATTATACCTCCTGTAATTCCTCTCTGAAGACAGAGAAAACCGCATCAATCGTCTTCTGATCTTCTAAAAACTCGTATGAGATCTCCCCGTCCGATTCCGCCGTCTTCCTCATGATATAACAGTCAGTCTCCTCCTGTTCGTCAGGATCCTGGTCTGTCACCAGAAGATAGCTCTGCTGGTTTATAACTGTCTCAGATAATATATAAAAATCCTGCTCTTCGCCGGATTCTTCATCAAAAAAACTAATTTTTTCCATTTCTATGCATGTATGTCTCTAAAATAAGAACTGCCGCAGCCTGATCCACCGTCTTTTTTCGTTCACGCGGATCATTTTTTCCTCCCGCCTTCATCACAGACTCCGCCTCTATAGTCGTAAAACGCTCATCCTGGTAATCTACAGGTATGTCGAGTTTCTCCTCGAGAAGGCTTCCGAAAGCTCTGGTCGCCTGGCATCTGTCTCCCTCAACGCCATCGAGCCCGAGCGGAAGTCCTAAAACTATACGTCCTATATGATACTCCTCGCAGATCTCTCTGATGGCCGCTATGGTCTGTCTGTACTTCGTAGGGTGCTTTCTCGTGATCACGGTAAGCCCCTGTGCAGTAATAAAAAGAGGGTCAGAAACTGCTACGCCCACAGTTTTAGACCCATAATCAAGTCCTAAAATCCGTTCTCTCTCTGCCATCAGTCTTCCCAGGCTTTTCTCTTTATATACTCACGTAAGAGCTCTTCTACCAGCTCATCACGCTCTACCTTCATGATAAGGCTTCTGGCGTTGTTATGGCTGGTGATGAATGTCGGATCACCTGACATGATGTAACCTACTATCTGGTTTACCGGGTTATATCCTTTTTCAGAAAGTGCCTTGTATACTAAGGCTATAATCTCCTTTACCGTGATAGAATTATCACTTGTGACCTTAAAATACTGGGTCTGGCTCAGATCTTTCATAAAGTACTCCTTCAAGATCCCCATGCATCTCTTTTATGCGCGGGCAATTTTACTTTCTTTATGATACAACACCTATGGACTTTTTTCAAGACTATATCAAAGTCAGTTTCTTGAGCACGTTCATTATGCCGTCTTCTTTAAGCCCGGTGGTAACCATGTCAGCCGCTGCCTTTGCCTCATCGCTTCCGCTTCCCATAGCCACTCCAGTCCCTGCGTGACGGAGCATCTCCAGGTCGTTTACCCCGTCACCTATGGCTATGGTATCCTCTAATGCTATCCCGTACTTCTCGCAGACCTTGTCTATGATGGTCGCCTTGTTGTGTCCCGTCGGTACCAGCTCCACGACCTCCGGGTTATGCGACATGAAAGCGTAGTCCTTCCCCAGTACCTGCTTTGCTGCCTTTACATCAGCTTCAGGCTGCGGAGTAGAGCAGCTGAATTTGCTTATCTCCCAGTCTCCCCAATGGTCCTTAATGGTCCATAAGTCCTCTCCCATCTCCTCTTTTAGCTTCATCCCGAAAAAATCTTCGGCAAAGTCCTCATCGTCCAAGTACAGATGGTATCTTCCCTCGAGAACCGGTCTAAAAGCGTACTTTCTGATAGTCTCCACCGTATAGACAGCAAAATCCTCTGGAATCCTATAGTAATACTCTGCTTTTCCGTCTATCTCGAGCATGGTGCCGCAGCCGCAGCAGATGCCGTCAAAGCCTATATCCAGGAGATTTCTTCTTCTGATAAAGGCTCTGGTACGCCCGGTATTTATAAATGCCATATGTCCGTTTTTCTGGAGAGCATGAATAGCCTCCACTGTGCTTTCCGGAATAACACTGTTTACATCCCAGAGTGTTCCGTCTATATCAAAAAATACTGCCTTCATAAAAATCCTCTAGCAGATACGAGGTAAACCTTCGCCCTGCAGTATGTCTAGTTCTCTTTCGCCACCGAGTTCCGTTGTCTCTATAAGCTTTCCTTCCGAATCCTCTTTTACCTCTCCGATGATAGCTGCATTTTTGCCATACTTCGAGTCTCTTATGATATCAAGTGCCTTATCCGCATCATGGGAATCTACGATAGCTACGAGCTTTCCTTCATTCCCCATATAGAGCGGATCAAGTCCTAAAAGTCCGGCAAAGTCAGCCACTTTGCTTGTAACCGGAACTTTATTTTCCTCTATGACAAAGGTCTTTTTCGACTGGCCTGAGAGCTCTTTAAGTACAGTGGCAAGTCCGCCTCTGGTAACGTCTCTTAAGGTATGTACATGTATGCCGCTGTTCAGCAGATTTGATACTATATCGACCAGCGGAGCATTGTCTGACTCTATATCTGTATCTATATTCATTCGCTCTGAAAGGATAGCTGCATGATGGTCTCCGACGTTTCCGGAGACTATTATGGCATCACCCGTTCTGGCATTACCAGCTGCGATATCTACTCCCTCAGACACAAAACCGACTCCGGCTGTATTTATATAGAGCTCACCGTTTCCGTTCACGACTTTGGTGTCTCCTGCTACGATATGCACTCCTGCCTCTTCAGCAGTCTTCGCCATCGAGTGGACTACGCGCTTCAGAAGAGCTACGTCAAGCCCTTCCTCGAGGATAAATCCGCAGGTCAGGTACTTTGGCACTGCTCCACGCATCAGAAGATCGTTTACAGTCCCGCAGACACAAAGCCTGCCGATATCTCCGCCTCTGAACTCTGCCGGTGTCACGACAAAGCTGTCCGTCGTCATGGCTATCTGCCTGGCTCCCGGAACTACGGCTGAATCTTCCATCTGGTCAAGAGTAGCATTTGAAAATTCTCTGTCAAATATCTCGTCTATCAGTTCTCCGGTAGCGCTTCCGCCGCTGCCGTGAACCATCATTATCTTTTCTTCCATTTATTTATCCTTTCTGTGGTTTGAAAGGTATGAAAAACACGAGCCCTCAGTACTTACCATGCAGGCTCCCTGCGGATTCATAGGGGTACAGACCTTTCCATAGAGCGGACACTCATACGGACGCATTTTCCCCATAAGTACCTTGTCACAGCAGCAGGCCGGGTTTGCCTTGTGATCTGCGTCAAGTCCGAGACTTCCGGCGTCTAAGTATCTGTACTCTTCACGAAGGATTTTCCCTGAGCCTTTTACTATGCCCATCCCACGCCAGGCTGCGTCGTATTTTTCGAAGTATTTATCTATCAGCGCACGTGCCGCTGGATTTCCGTCTGCTTTTACTGCAGAAGGATAAAAATTCTTTACGACTCCATGGCCATACTCCTCTACTATACCATAGATCGCCGCTAAAAGCTCGGGGCCTTTGAAACCGGCCACACCGAACGGGATAGAAAAATCACGGGCTATAGGTTCATATATATGAGTTCCTGTGACTACTGATACGTGTCCCGGCGCTATAAAGCCGTCTATCGGAGCACCCGATCCCATCAGGAAGCGTATGACTTCAGGCATGGTCCTTATCGCAGTCAGAAGCTTTATATTCTTTATGTCGTTTCTTACTATCTCATCGACTAAAAGAGCATAGACCGGAGTAGTGGTCTCAAATCCTACTGCTGCAAAAATAAAATCAGTTTCTGGATCCTTTTCAGCCAGGTCAAGCGTATCCATAGGTGAATAAACCATCTCTACCCGGGCGCCTTCCCCTCTTGCAGATGAGAGATTTGCCTTAGCAGAGCCTGGAACCCTTATCAGGTCTCCGAATGTCACTATACAGTTCTTAGGATCCTTCGCGAGTTCAAGCAGCTTATCCACATATGATGACGGGGTCACGCAGACCGGGCAGCCCGGACCACTCAGGAGATGAATCTTTTCAGACAGCATTCCCGGGATGCCGTTTTTGGCTATGGCTCCGGTATGGCTTCCGCAAACCTCCATTATATTCATTTCAGGACCATCGTAATCTTTAAGTCCGTTCTTTACTTCTTCTAGTGTCATAATTTACCATAAAAAAGATGAAAAAGGGGTAAATCCCCTTTTTCATCTCATGCTCCTAACTCTGAGAAAATCTCAGTCATTTCATCGGCATCCTGTTCGGTTAGCTTCTGCAGGATACAGCCGGCGTGAACTAATACATAGTCACCCGGTTTTATGCTTACAAAACCGGTGCGCGCATCGACTCTGTTTCCGTTGAAGTCAACGGTAGCCTTGCGGTCGCGCACATCGATCACTTTACCTGGTAGTGCGACACACATATTCTGAGCCTCCTTTGTGTAAGGGGTTAGGATCATATCCTATCCCCTCAATCCTTCTTCTCAGCAGCTGCTGCGGCGGCCTTCTTTGCCTGTGCTGCCTTGATGGCTGCCTGCTTCCTGGCTTCCATCTCTGCTGCCTTCTGCTTCTCAGCCTCAGTCATGATGTGAGTCTGCGAATATGTCACTTTCTCAGGTCCCGGAGTCTGATATCCTGGATTTAAGTAGAGACACTTCTTCGGGCAGACCCTCGTGCAGTATCCGCACTGGACGCAGTCGAAACGGTTGATGGTCCAGGTCTTATTCTTCCTGTCCACGGTGATAGCACCAGGAGGGCAGTTGATCATGCAGGCACCACAGCTGATGCACTGCTGGATATCTATATCTATATGTCCTCTTGAACCTTCAGGATAATTGATAGGCTCAGCAGGATAATTCTTTGTGACCGGCTTCTCAAAGAGCTGCCTTAGCATAGTCGGTGCAAATCTCATGATTCCCATACTTTTCTTACACCTCCATTATCTCTCTGTACAGCTGATGCACGGGTCAATAGTTACGCAGAGGATTCCGACATCTGAATACTCACAGTCCTTGAGCATCTCGCAGAGACCAGCAAGGTTTGAGAAGGTCGGAGTACGAAGTCTGAATCTGTCGAGCTTCTTGGTACCATTGGCCTTGACATAGTAAATAGCCTCGCCTCTTGGCTGCTCGATACGGGTGAAGTACTCTCCATTCGGATTTCCCTTCACAGGAACAGCCAGATCTCCCTCAGGCATCTTGGCAAAGGCCTGGCGGATAAGGTCTATGGACTGATAGATCTCCTGGATACGGACCTGGCATCTCGAGTATGAATCACCCTCCTTGGAAATGATAGGCTCGAAATCGAGATTCCCGTATGCTTCGTAGCCTAATTTTCTCATGTCATATGAGAGGCCTGAAGCTCTGGCAACAGGTCCGCAGCATCCGAGGTCATGAGCTTTCTCCTTCGTGATGACTCCTACGCCCTTGAGACGGGTCTGCACTGAATAGTCGAGAAGGAAAGTCTTCTCCACTGCCCTTAACTCTTCCTTTACTGAAGCAAGCTGAGTAAGGATCTCCTTCTCCTGATCACTGTTTATGTCACGAAGCACTCCGCCCGGCTCGAGGACTGAGAAGATCAGACGCCCGCCAGTAGTGAGCTCGAGGCAGTCAAGGACTCTCTCACGGATCCTCCATGCCTGATAGAACAGTGACTCAAACCCGAAAGCATCAGCGATAAGGCCAAGCCAGAGAAGATGTGAATGCATTCTTGCAAGCTCAGCCCAGATCGTACGCAGATACTTCGCACGGTCAGGAACCTCTGCATTCATGATATGCTCGATGGTCTCTACATATCCGAGACCATGTCCGAATGAGCAGATACCACAGGTACGCTCGATGACGTAGGTCATCTGCTTGAAATCCTTCTTGTCTGTGAGTCCCTCGAGACCTCTGTGAATGAATCCGATATTAGGAATGGCCTCTACGACCTTCTCATCCTCAATCACGAGATCGAGGTGGATAGGCTCAGGCAGCACCGGATGCTGTGGTCCGAAAGGAACTACGCTTCTCTTTGCCATTACTGTGCACCTCCTTCGTCAGTCTCTACTTCTACATCGGCAGCATCAACAGTTGAGCCAGGTACAGACTTCTCAGTTGCTGCTGCAAGAGCTTCCTTTAATGCAGCCTTGCCGGCCTCTGGAAGCATTGGTGTCTCGACATTGAGTCTGTAGAGCTTCTCCTTGTAGTCAAAACCGATCATCTCGATCTGACATCCGAACAGCTCACGCATCTCATTCTCATAGAAGGATGCACACGGATAGATCACGCTCACTGACGGGATCTGCCTGGCAAGATCATCTACTACGACACGAAGTGTATCGAATGAATAAGCGTCATCATCACTGAATGAATATGACAGCTCGAACTTTCCATCGACAAAGGCAGCACAGGCCTGATCGAATCTCATGCCCTGATGCTTTCTCTTCATTACCTCTTCAAGAAGATCCTCGAGAGGAATAGTCTCCATGGTATTACCCGGATTAATTACTTCTGACATTTGACGGTGTCTCCTCTCTGTTCTCTTCCTCGGCCTTAGCCTCGGCTACCTTCCAAGCCTCTTCCTCTTCCCTCTCACGCTTGATATCCTCGTAGGTCTTGCCGGCCTTCACCATAGCATCATGCTCATCTGAGCGCTTCTGGAAAAGGTCACGGGCCTGGATGATACCATCGATGATGGACTGAGGTCTTGCAGCGCAGCCAGGTACATAGATATCTACAGGAACCACAGTGTCGGCTCCGCCCTTGATATTGTATGCGTCCTTGAATACACCGCCGGTGCATGCGCAGATACCTACAGCTACGACTACCTTCGGTCTCGGCATCTGGTCATATATCTGCTTTACTACAGGCTCAGCCTGTGCATTGATTCCTCCGGTAATCAGGAGAATATCGGCCTGCATCGGGTCACCGGTGTTCTCTACACCGAGACGCTCCGCATCATAGACAGGAGTCATGCAGGCGAGTACTTCTATATCACAGCCATTGCAGCTGCTTCCATCGTAATGGAGCAGCCATGGCGATCTCTTTACATTTGCCATCTTTTGCCTCCACACATACTTACTTGATCACCATAAGAACCAGGAGATTGACTCCGGCGCTAAAGAGTGTAACGATCCATGTCATCTTGAGCATCGTCTCCCACTTCATACGGGCACTGGAATTGCCGATCAGGATCTCCACGAAATACACAAGAAGAATCACTATTACGGCTGCCAGAATGCTCCACGGGTTCTTATTCAGAATGAAAAGAGCCACTACCCCAAGAAGGAAAATATTCTCATACCACTCTGTGATATTGAAAATTCCAAGGTTCTTGCCGCTCATCTCGGTCGTGATACCCTTGACCAGCTCCTGATGAGCATGGTGTGATGTAGAGATATCGAAAGGAGCTTTTCTCATCTTGATCGTCATGATGAAGACGAAGGCGAAGAAGAAGCCCGGCATCTTTATGATAAGGCTGTAATCAGAATTAATGATATCGGCAGTGTTAAAAGAACCGGCTGCCACATAAAAACCTGCTGCTGTAAGAAGCACTGCAGGCTCATAGGCCATCATCTGGATGAGCTCTCTCTGTGCGCCGATCGTGGTGTACGGCGAATTCGTAACTGCTGCTGCAAAATAAAGGAAGGTTGCCGCAGTAGAAAGCACGAAGAAACACATCAGCAGGTCTGTTCCTGCAAAAAGCATTGCTCCTGTAAGGATCATCAGTGACATGTAGCTTACCAGCAGAAAATGTACTGAACGGTTTACTACTACATACTGCTTTTTGAAAAGCTTCGTCACATCATAGAACGGCTGAAGCACCGGAGGTCCGATACGTCTCTGCATTCTCGCTGAAATCTTGCGGTCGCATCCCTCAAGGAATCCTCCGACGAAAGGTGCAAGCACTATGAAACATACAGCCAGAATAATTCTAGTATTAATACTCATCAGAATGCACCTCCTATGATCATTGCCATCATGACTATGAGAACCGCCAGCGTAATAAACTGACACGGAATCATAAGCTTCCTGATACCAAGTACATTTTTGAAATAATAATTCGACAGCTGAAGCTTCGTCTCATTGCCGAATGAATCAGTAAATCCGTCGTTGCTTCCGGTATTGATACCACTCATGTAAGAGAGCTTCTGGTTGGCATGCATCTTCTTGGAGAATGCGTACGAAATAATAGGTACTGCAAAGAAGAAGACGATGATGAATACCAGAAGGTACAGAACAGTAGTAGGAATAACCTGAGCCGTTGTTCCGAAAAGTTCTCCAAGAAGAGGCTCAACATATACCTTTGTGAGAAGCGGCATAAGAACGCAGAGCGCTATCATAAGCACTGCATGGATTGAGATTGAGATCTTCTCGTTAGGCTTTGTGATATCCTTTACCTTTGGCTCATTGGTCTGGGCGATAAGCTTGCCGAGCCACTTTGTCCAGTAGAACGAAGTCGTGGCTGAACCGAATACTACCATGAAAGTCATGATAATGTCATTCTCATCGATAGATGAGCGGAGTACAGCCCACTTCGAGATAAGCATTCCGAAAGGTACCATGCACATGCCTGCGATACCTATGAACATGCAGAATGCAAGGAACGGAAGTCTGTAGAGAAGTCCGTGCATGTTCTCGATGTCTCTGGAACCGAGTGAGTTCTCTGTGGCTCCGACATCCTGGAACAGAAGCGACTTCGACACAGCGTGGAAGATCATAAGGAAGATACCTGCCCAGATCGTCTCCGGAGTTCCCATGCCTGCGCAGGCTACCATAAGTCCAAGGTTCGAGATCGTGGACATGGCGAGAACCTTCTTGCCGTCGCTCTGTGCGATCGCGATGAAAGAAGCTGCCAGGAAAGTAAAGCCGCCGACGAAAGCGACCATGTTCCCTGTGGCTGTCTCGTGCATAGCCGGTGCAAGTCTGAAAAGCATATAGATCCCGGCCTTTACCATCGTGGCACTGTCAATGAGTGCCGACGAAGGCGTAGGTGCGACCATGGCTCCAAGAAGCCATGTGGAAAAAGGCAGCTGGGCTGATTTAGTAAGAGCTGCAAATGCGATAAGAGCTACCGGGATTACAGCCAGTCCTTCTTCCGGTGTTCCCGCCTTAAGCTCTGCGAACGCTGTGAGTCCAGAGAGCGAATTAACTCCGGTAGCAGCTGCAAAGACGATGATACCCGTAGTAAGGGTGCAGCCTCCGAGCAGATTCATCCAGAGAACTCTGAAAGAGTTCCTGACAGCTACAGGCTCTCTGGTGTATCCGACAAGCAGGAAAGCGCATACAGATGTGGTCTCCCAGAAAAGCTGTATCCAGGTAAGAGAATCTGACAGCACCAGGCCGAACATGGCTCCCAGGAAAATGAAAAGTATCATGAAGAAATAATTTCTTCTGTCTGCTACTCTCTTATGAAGATAGTGGTGGTAGCCATGCATGTATCCGACTGCGAAGATAACTATCAAAGAACCGATGATGCCTATTATCAGGCACATCAGGACAGCAAGATGGTCTATATAGATTCTAGGAGTATCCAGTGTTATAAGTCCCGACTTCTGAAGCCAGACTGCGGCAATATTCGGAGCAATGGAAAGTATGCATATCCAGTACTTGCGATACTTGAACGACAGGAAAGTAACTACTGCCATCAGGATGATCTTCCCGAGAAGAGCAGCGTTATCAGCCAGCTCCATTCCATCGGAATACAGTGAGACAGGCTGTGCGCCTCCCTCGATCCAGACAGCTGTTAAAATGCCTACTGCTGCCATAACAGCTATGCAGCTTAAATAGGCGATCGCGTTACGAACCCGGTTTGCAGTTGGATTCACCGGGATGATAAGCATTACAAATGCTATGATCATTGGAAAAATGATTAAAAACGGTACTATCGGTACGCTTGTCATTTTTCTTTTTCTCCTTTCATACATTGAAGCCTACACAGATCACTCTGTGCGGCTCCTTGATTTCTGGTAGATATTTTACCCTTTTTTTAAAATGGGTTCAATAAATGTTTATGGTTTTAGCTGCACTTTATCGAAAACATTTTTTTTGTGAACGAAACGTGAATTTTTTTCTTGACTAAGGTGAATATAAGTGATAGTATCGCAGTTGTAAACAAACGAATGGGGTGCAATGGAGCATTTACAGACATCATACGTGTCTGTGAATGCTCTTTTTTTATCCCGAGCCTGGATAAGGAGGAAAAAGAATGAAGAAAAAAGTATTGGCTTTTCTCTGCGCGGCGGTCATGGCTATTGGAATGACCGGCTGCGGAGGATCACAGACGACCGGAGGGTCTGGAAGCAGCAAATCAGCCTCTGGTTCTGCAAAGTCATCGTCGTCGGACCTCAACGTAATGCTTGAGACACCTGTCGAGTCACTTGACCCGCAGCAGGCCACAGACGGTACCTCATTTGAGGTCATTGCGGACTACACCGACGGTCTCTATCAGATGGATGCCGATGGAAAGGCTGTTCCGGCACTCGCTGAGAAGACCGAAGTATCTGATGACGGTAAGACCTACACCTTTACATTAAAGGATGCCAAGTGGTCAAACGGTGATGCAGTCACAGCAAACGACTTCGTATTCGGATGGCAGAGAGCCGTTGATCCGGATGTCGCATCAGAGTATTCCTATATGCTAAGTGATATCGGCCAGATTAAAAATGCTGCTGATATCATCGCAGGAAAGAAAGACAAAAAAGAGCTTGGCATCACAGCCGTAGATGACAAGACCATAAAGGTAGAGCTCAACGTACCTGTTTCATATTTTGAAAGTCTTATGTACTTCCCTACCTTCTACCCTGTAAACGAGAAGTTCTATGAGAGCGTCGGGGACAAGTTCGGAACAAGCCCTGACACCGTGCTTTCAAACGGAGCCTTCGTACTTGATGATTATCAGCCAGCAGCTACATCCTTCCATTTAAAGAAGAACGACGATTACTATGACAGCTCCCGAGTAAAGCTCGCAGGTCTTAACTACCAGGTAATCCAGGATTCACAGCAGGCTCTTATGAACTATCAGACCGGAGCACTTGATACTACCCTCGTAAACGGTGAGCAGGTAGATCAGGTAAAGGACGATCCTGAGTTCAAGGCTATCGGTGCCGGATATCTCTGGTACATCTCCCCGAACATGGATAAGGTAAAAGAGCTAGCTAATAAAAATATCCGTCTCGCCATGACAATGGCATTAGACCGTGAAGCCATCACTACAGATGTATTAAAGGACGGTTCAAAGCCTACCTACACTGCAGTTCCTATGGACTTCGCTACAGGTCCGGACGGATCAGACTTCTCAGCAGATCAGGAGAAGTTCAAGGATGTCTGCAGGACAGACGCTTCTGCCGCTGCCGACTACTGGAAGAAAGGCCTTGAAGAGCTCGGAGAATCAAAGCTCGAGCTATCAATGGTAGTAGATGCTGATGACGCTCCACAGAAAGTCGCAGCCGTTGTACAGCAGCAGCTCCAGAAAGCACTTCCGGGGCTTACTATCACTCTTAAGGTAGAGCCAAAGAAACAGCGTGTCCAGGATATGCAGGACGGTAACTTCCAGCTCGGTCTTACCAGATGGGGACCTGACTACGCTGACCCTATGACATACCTCGGTATGTGGGTTACAGACAATTCAAACAACTACGGACTCTGGAGCAATTCAGACTACGATAAGATAATCGCAGAATGCACGACAGGAAAGCTCGCAACAGACACCCAGGGCAGATGGGACCGCCTCTATGACGCCGAGAAGATTGTCATGGATGACGCAGTTATCTTCCCTCTCTACACTCAGTGCAACGCTGAGATGGTTTCATCAAAAGTAACAGGAATCGAATATCACCCTGTCGCTTTAAACCGTGTATATAAGGATGCCGTAAAGTCAGAATAACCTGAAGCGTCCTTCTTAAAAGACGGGGCTGTGACAGAAAAGTCACAGTCCCGGTTATTTTTAGTATAAAGATATAGAAAGGAAAGAAATGAAAAAGTACCTCCTGAAAAGAGTGCTGACATCCATTTTTACGCTGCTTGTCATCCTTCTCGTACTTTTCATACTGATGCAGCTGATGCCGGGGTCCCCGTTTAACGACGAGAAGCTGACTGCCGACCAGAAGGCTGCACTGTACGCCAAGTACGGACTCGACCAGCCAGTCATAATCCAGTTCTTCCGCTACGTGGCAAATATGCTCCGGGGCGACTTCGGTGTCAGCTATAACATAAGTAAAAATACTCCTATCTCGCAGCTTATAGCGACCAGACTTCCGATCTCCATCTATATCGGATTCATGGCAGTTCTTGTCGGAGCCGTGATCGGTCTCCTTCTCGGACTTTTAGCTGCATTCAAACACGATACCATCTGGGATACGATAGCGACTATCATCTCCGTCATCGGAGTTTCAGTTCCATCATATGTGTTCGCTCTCGCCCTCTCCTACCAGTTCGGATTCAAACTCAGATGGTTCCCGATACTGTTTTCCCAGCAGCAGATGTTCCAGTCAAGCGTTCTGCCTAGCATTTCACTTTCGATGTTCACGATGGCGTCTATCGCCAGATTTACCCGTTCTGAGATGCTCGAGGTATTGGGAAGCGACTATATGCTTCTCGCAGAATCCAAAGGACTTTCCGGGAAAACACTCATCTTCAGGCATGCTCTCCGCAATGCCCTCATCCCTATCATAACTGTACTCGCACCGCTTATCGTCGATCTGATGACAGGTTCACTCGTAGTTGAAAAAATCTTCGCTATCCCAGGAGTCGGCTCACTTCTCGTAACAGCCATTCAGAGTAATGACTATAACGTAGTCATAGCCTTAAGCTTTATCTATTCGGCAATGTACATAGGGATCATGCTTGTAGTCGATATCCTTTACGGCATCATCGACCCGAGGATCAGACTTGCAAAGGAGGGAAGCTGATATGTCAGACATCAATGCAGGAATCGCCGCAAACGCAGGCTACATCCCTACCGAAGCGGACTTCCAGTTTAAAAATAAAGGAAAAGTACTTGGAAACGATGAGAACTTCGCCGGACAGTCTTACTGGCGTGAAGTCGTCATCAGATTTTTCAAGAAAAAAAGTGCCGTGGTCGGCATGATCTTCATCATACTTATAGCTGTATTCGCTATAGCAGGCCCTGGCATGAACAAATACACTTATGAAGAACAGAACCTGGCACAGAAAAACCTCGCCCCGAGAATTCCGGGACTTGAAAAGCTCGGCATCTTTAACGGAAACGAGAGCATGAACACAACCTCAGGTTCAAAGACGGTAAATAGCTATAAAGACAAGGGATTCACAAAGGTCTACTACTGGTTCGGAAGCGATAACTTCGGCCGAGACATATGGACCCGTACCTGGTCAGGTGCCCGTGTCTCTCTTATCATCGCTGTAGCCGCCACTGTCATCGATATGCTCATCGGTCTTACCTACGGACTTATCTCCGGATACTTCGGCGGAAAAGTGGATATGGTCATGCAGCGAATCCTCGAAGTCGCGAACGGCATTCCGAGACTCGTTATCGTGACTCTGCTGCTTCTCGTATTAAAGCCAGGTATGATAACTATCGTATTCGCCCTGATGCTCACCGAGTGGATCGGTATGAGCCGTATAGCCAGAGCTGAGATGCTGAAGCTTAAAGAACAGGAATACGTTCTCGCGTCAAAGACCTTAGGTGCCAGCAATATGCACATCATCTTCCGTGAGATCCTTCCGAATATCATCGGACCAGTCATCACCCAGGTCATGTTCTCGATACCTACGGCTATTTTTACAGAGGCCTTTCTCTCCTTCGTAGGACTTGGTATCCCGGTACCTCAGTGCTCCCTCGGTTCACTTATCTCCGATGGATTTAACTCATTTACAACGCATCCTTACCAGATAGTCCCGCCGGTTATAGTCATGGCACTTCTGATGCTCAGCTTTAACCTCGTGGCAGACGGATTAAGAGAAGCCTTAGACCCTAAGTTAAAGGAGATGTAACCGATGGCTGAAAAAGAAAAGATACTCGATATCGATAACCTCGATATCACCTTCAAGACCACGGCTGGTCCGGTTCACGCCATCCGCGGGATAAATATAGAACTGATGAAAGGACAGACTGCTGCCATAGTCGGCGAGTCAGGTTCCGGAAAGTCAGTCACAATGCGAGCCGTCATGGGTATTCTCGCATCGAACTCAGTCGTAAACAGCGGAAAGATAAACTTCCGCTACACTCATCAGGACGGTACTCCTGCCGAGGTCGACATTTTATCAAAAGACAAAAAGTGGATCAGAAACCATATCAACGGAAAAAGGATCGCAATGGTCTTCCAGGATCCTATGACAAGCCTCGATCCGACCATGCAGATAGGAAAACAGATCATGGAGGGTATGAGCTGGCACTATCATACTCCGAAGCAGGAAGCCTGGAAAAAGGCAGTCTCCCTTCTCGAAGAGGTCGGCATAGAGAACCCGGAAAAAAGGATGAAGGAATATCCTCATCAGCTCTCAGGCGGTATGAGACAGCGTGTCGTCATAGCTATAGCACTGTCTGCAAACCCCGACCTTCTGATCTGCGATGAGCCTACGACCGCCCTCGATGTGAATATCCAGGCAAAGATACTCGAGCTTATCACCCGTATCCAGAAAGAGCGTGGTATCTCAGTCATATACATTACCCATGACCTCGGTGTTGTCGCAAAAGTAGCTGACTTCGTCTACGTCATGTACGCCGGAAAAATAGTCGAGCAGGGAACCATAAACGAGATATTCTATGATCCTAAGCATCCATACACCTGGGGACTCCTCTCGGCTATGCCTGATCTGACCACCGATGATCCGAGGCTCTACACCATCCCTGGATCACCTCCGAACCTTCTGCATGAAAAGCCTGGCGATGCATTCGCTCCGAGGAACCCGTATGCACTGGAGATCGATGATAAGGCAGAACCTCCGATGTTTAAGGTATCAGATACCCACTATGCTGCTACCTGGCTTTTAGACCCTCGTGCTCCAAAGGTTGAAATGCCTTCCGAGCTCAAGGACAGGATCGAGAGGATGAAGAAAGAGGCAAAGGAGGCAGAAGCATGAAACAGATAGATTACAGTGCTGCCCCGCTTCTCACAGTCGATGGCTTAAAGCAGTATTTTAAGATAAGCAACACTTATACAGTAAAGGCAGTAGAAAATGTCAGCTTCAAGATCTGGCCTGGAGAGACCTACGGACTCGTAGGAGAATCCGGTTCCGGAAAGTCCACGATCGGACGTGACGTGATCAGGCTCTACGATCCGACCGCCGGAAAGATAGTCTTCGATGGAACTGATATAAGCGGAAAGCTGAATAAAAAAGATAACGAGAAACTCAGGACAGAGATGCAGATGATCTTCCAGGATCCTATGGCATCGCTTAACCCGAGAAAAACTGTCGGAGATATCATCGGAGAAGGACTTGATATCCACCACGCGTATAAGACCCAGAAAGAGCGTGAAGATAAGATCAAGGAGATGCTCGTAAAGGTCGGACTTTCCCCGGAGCATGCCACCCGCTATCCTCACCAGTTCTCCGGAGGACAGAGACAGCGTGTAGGAATAGCCAGAGCTCTTATCATGAATCCGAAGCTCATCATCGCAGACGAGTGTATATCGGCTCTTGACGTGTCTATCCAGGCACAGGTCATCAACCTGATGAAAGATATCCAGGAAGAAACCGGAACCGCCATGCTCTTTATAGCGCATGACCTGTCGATGGTAAAATACATCTCTGACAGGATAGGCGTTCTTCATTTAGGACATCTGTTAGAAACCGGTACAAAGGATGAGATTTTCTCAAATCCTATCCACCCTTATACTAAGAGTCTTCTCTCCGCTATCCCGGCGCCTAACCCGATCCTCGAGAAAAAGAGAAAGGCCATTTCCTACGATTATAAGACCAGCGGTATTGACTATGACGCCGGTTTCGCTCATACTGTTGAAGGAACTCATTTAGTCAAATGTACTGATGAGGAATTTGCAGAATGGACGAAATAAAAATAAAATGCATGAATTAAGCTACATGATGAGAATGGTCGACACAGCACTTGATGCCTGTAAGCAGAATGACCTGGAAAAAGTAACTGAAATGGAGATAAGCGTCGGTGAAGCCACCGGCCTTATCCCGCACTATCTCAAGGACTACTATCCCCAGTGCGTGAAAGACACCATACTTGAAGGCTCAAAGCTTACAGTCCATTTTATCCCTGTCACGACGAAGTGCTCTGACTGCGGAACTGAGTATAACCCCTCAAAAGAAAATGACTACCGTTGCCCTTCGTGCAACAGCTTCAAGGCAACGATAGTCCATGGACGAGAATTTATTCTTGACCGTCTGACAGGTGAATGAAGCCGTCTTCTATTCCGGTCAGTTTTCCTGTCACGAATTTTCCTGACATGTCATCAGATGAGTCGAAGAGAACTCTTATATACTCCGGAGTGTAGCCGGTCCAGTAAGTCTTTCCGTTAAGCTCCGTAGTCTCTTCGAGCAGAGCTTCGGCAGTCTTACCCAGATGCCTTTCGAGATAGGCCTGCTTCATCTGAGCGGCCTTATCACGAAGGATCTTTGTCCGGTCAGCTTTCTCTTTTTTAGAAAGCTGACCGGACATTTTTTCTGCCCTGGTACCCTGACGCACAGAGTACGGGAACACATGGATCTCATAGAAGGCTACATTCTCCGCAAACTCTACCGACTCTTTAAACTCTTCTTCGCTCTCTCCCGGAAATCCACAGATCATATCAGCAGTAAGCGCCGGATCATCAAAGTATTTTCTTAAATACCTGACCGATTCCATAAACTCTTCAGGTGTGTAGTGCCTGTTCATCCTCTCCAGGACGCCCGCAGAGCCGCTCTGAAGTGACAGATGAAAATGCGGGCAGAAGTTATCAAGCTTCGACAGCCGCTTCGCAAAATCCTCTGTCACGGCCTTAGGCTCCAGAGAGCCCAGTCTTATCCGATGTACTCCATCTATCTGCGATACCTTTTCTATCAGATCTACAAGAGTCAGATTCTCATAAGAATAGCTCGTAAGCCTTATCCCTGTCAGGACAAATTCCCTGAAACCCTTGTCCACAAGTGTCTTTACTTCCTCTACTACTTTCTCCGGATCACGGCTCCTCTCCCGCCCTCTGGCGAACGGGATGATGCAGTAGGTACAGAACTGGTTGCAGCCATCTTCAACTTTCAGGAAAGCTCTCGTGTGCTCTTCCTTCATCGAGACAGTCGTCTCCTCGAATTCCCAGCTGCCTTTATTTATATCCGGTACAAAGGTCTCACGGGCATTTTTATCAGAAAGGCGGGCTGTGCGGAGTTTTTCTATCTCTGCGTTCAGCTGGCTCTTCTCATTATTTCCGAGAATGATATCAGCCACTCCGTCTTTTATAAGGACGTCCTTACCGGTGTTCGCATAGCAGCCGCAGGCTACGACTATGGCGTCGGGATTCAGAGTCTTCGCCCGGCTTATCATCTGGCGGGACTTCTGATCAGCGACTCTTGTCACTGTGCAGGTATTTATCACATAGACATCAGCCTTTTCTGTAAATGGTACTATAGTGTAGCCGGCATTGCGCAGACTTTCCTCCATACCCTCCATTTCATAAGCATTGACTTTACAGCCCAGATTATGGAAGGCTGCGGTTTTATTTTTCAAAATAATAACTCCTTCTGATTGACTTTTTACCTGTGTTGATTTAACATAGATTTATAGTTTTTGCATATGTTTTACAGGAGGAAAAACACATGAAGACAGTAAAGATATCTCTTAACTCAATCGATAAGGTAAAGTCATTCGTTAACACTATCTCACAGTTCGACAGTGACTTCGACCTGATCTCAGGACGATATGTGATCGATGCGAAGTCCATCATGGGAATCTTCTCACTGGACCTTTCAAGTCCTATCGATCTCACTATCCACGATGATAATGACGCTGAGATCCTCGACGCATTAAAGCCTTACATCATCGAAGGATGATGCCCCTTTGAGAAAAGTGACCTCCCTCATCTGAGGGAGGCCTTTTTTTGTTCAGTGCATTACCGATGCTAAGAATTTCTGTAGACGGGCGTTCTTCGGATGTTCAAACACTTCCTCCGGAGTACCCTGCTCCATTATATGAGTCTCATCTATAAAGAGTACTCTGTCAGATACTTCTTTAGCGAATGCCATCTCGTGTGTCACTATAACCATCGTCATTCCGGTTTCAGCCAGCTCCTGAATGATACCAAGCACTTCACCTACCATCTCAGGATCGAGTGCAGATGTCGGCTCATCCATAAGCATTATGTCAGGATTCATCGCTAGTGATCTGGCAATGGCCGCTCTCTGTTTCTGTCCTCCCGAAAGCTGTGACGGATATGATGCTGCCTTATCTGAAAGTCCTACCCTGTCTAAAAGCTCTGCGGCTTTTTTATCTGCCTCGTCCTTTGTCATGAAGCCGTGATGTACAGGAGCAAAGGTGATATTATCAGCGATCGTCATGTTGTTAAACAGGTTAAAAGACTGGAAGACCATTCCTATCTTTGGAAGTATAGCCGAGGTATCGGTCTTCGGATCTGTGATATCAGTTCCGTCAAAAATGATATGTCCGCTGTCCGGCTTCTCCAGAAGGTCCAGGCAGCGTACAAAAGTAGACTTTCCGCAGCCTGAAGGACCTATTATCGATATGACCTCCCCTTTTTCGATATCTAAATCGATATCTTTTAAGACAGTGTGGTCACCGAATTTTTTCGTTAATTTTTCTACATGCATTATCGTCTCAGACATCCCATTTACCTCTCATTCTTTCTAAGAGCTTTTTCCAGTTTTCCTACAAGCCAGGTCAGGATAAGTACGATGACCAGGTAGATAACTGCTACAGCAAGGAGCGGGACCATTGCCTCGTAGGTGATGGATCTGATGATCATACCGCCCTGGGTCAGATCCTGGAGTCCTATGTATCCTGAGATAGAGGTCTCTTTTAAAAGTGAGATGAACTCGTTGCAGATAGCAGGGAGCACATTCTTAAGCGCCTGAGGCAGTATGATCGAAGTCATTACAGTTCCGAACTTTAGTCCCAGTGAATGTCCGGCCTCAAACTGTCCAGAGTCTACAGCCATGATACCGCTTCGGAAGTTCTCTGCCTGGTAAGCTGCGGAGTTGAGACCGAAGGCTATGACTGCGACAAGGATCTTGCTGATGTCTACAGACGCAAAGATAACGAAGTAGATGATGAGCAGCTGGATCATCATAGGTGTTCCACGGACTACAGTCAGATAGATCCTGGCTATGCAGTTTAATACCTTAAATGAACCGTTCCTGTCATGAGTCACACGGATAAGAGCTATAAGGAATCCGAGCACTACACCGATGAGCACTGCGAAAAGAGTGATGATCAGGGTGTTCACAAGACCTGAAAGCAGGTAGGTAAACCTGTGGTCTTTTACGAAACTGTTATAGAGCTTGTCTCCGAACGACTGACCGTTTCCGGCTCCGCCCTTCTGGACGATGATAGCCTGCTGCGTCTCCATATAGTTCGAAGTGAAATTGATGCTCTTCTTTCTCTCCTCAGTGACTGTAAATCCAGAGAGTCCTATGTCCGCCTTTCCAGAGTTTACTGCGTTTATTATCGCGTCAAACTGGATGTTCTGGACGTCTAAGACCATTCCCAGCTTATCGGCTATGGCATAGGCCATCTCGACATCAAAACCTACAGGAGTGCTGCTTCCGTTATCGAAATACTCATATGGAGGGAAGTCGATAGATGAAGCCATGACGAGCTTCTTGCCGCTGGTGACTTTCTGCTTGTAGTGGTAATTGCCCTTGTCATTTATATAGGTGTCATACAGCTTGTCGAGGATTCCCTCATCCTTTATCTCCTGCATGGCTTTATTTACCTTGTCGAGAAGCCCGGTGTTATCCTTTGCAATAACTCCGGCGTACTCCTCGGTCTCAAAAGGCTCATCTAAGATCTTGAGATCCGGATTCTGCTTTACGAAGGCCTTTGCGACTTCGCCGTCGATTACTACGGCGTCCGCTGGACCTTCGTGCCGTGCTTTAACGCAGTGACATCTGTGTCTCCTGTAGTTCCGATCTGGACTCCGACCCTGGCTCCGGTAAGGGAAGCCTTGTCAGTTACCTTGTGGCTTCTTGCCCCGCAGCCAGCAAAGACTGACATCACAAATACAGCGATCAGTATTAAAAGCACTGACTGTCTCAATAGTTTCGTTTTCTTTTTCATCTGTTCATTACTCCTTTTTTGATGCTACGATAGAAACCCACTCACCGTCATGGACTATGAGCTTTACCTGAAAGCCATTCTTTTCAAGCTCGTCTTTTACTTCGTTCTCTTTAAAATCTATGATCCCGGAAGTCAGAAGATAGCCGTCCTGTTTTATGGCATATCTTATCGCTGGAAGCATTCCGATTATGATATCAGCGAGGATATTCGCGCAGACCACATCGTAACCGCTTCCTACCTCACTCTGCACTTTTTTATCAGACGACAGGTCTCCGATGACTAAGTGCATTTTCTCAATAGGCAGATCATTTCTCTGGAAATTCTCAGAGACTGCGTCTCTTGTCGCCGGATCTATGTCAGTCGCGGTGACAATCGATGCTCCCTCCCTTAGAGCTACCATAGAGAGAATACCGCTTCCAGTTCCCAGGTCAAGAACTTTCTCTCCGCCGTGAATGTACTCAGGCAGCTCCGTGATGATCATCCTGGTGCTCTCATGCTTTCCAGTACCAAAGGTAATTCCAGGATCCATACGGATGACATGCTTTGGATCAGCGTCAGCCTTTACATTTTCCCAACTAGGTATGATCGTGTAATCACCCACAGTAAAGGTATGGAAAAATTCCTTCCACTTATCTCTCCAGTCCTTTTCATCGGTCGATGATATATCTATAGTGCCTGCGCCTATGTCTGCAGTATTCCGCAGATCATCGAGTCCCAGTCTTATGTCCTCTAAGAGCTTTCCGTAGTCCTTACCCTCTTCGACATAAAAAATGACCCGGCTTCTTCCATCGTCTGCTCCTCTGTCAGGGACCAGTTCTTCATAGTCTTCTCCCTCCAGTGGAGTGACAGCTGCCTTGTCTTCGATCTCTATATTCGTGATGTCGTAGTCGTATAGAAGTGCACTGACCAGGTCTTCGGCGTCTTCAGTCGTATCTATCGTGAATTTAGTCCAGCGCATCAGTTTTCTCCTTTGAGTACCAGGTACGACATGATCCCGGCGATGGTCTTTGCGTCCTCTATCTCACCGGCCTGGATCTTTTTCTTTAAAAAATCAGCGTCGTATTCCAATATATCGATATCCTCATCAGGATCCAGGTGCTGTCCCGAAGTCTTACGGCAGTTTGCAGCCAGATAGATATCTATATGCTCGTCACAGAAGGCGACTGTAGTGCGGACTGAAAGGATCTTTTTCCAGTCATCAGATTCGTAGCCAGTCTCTTCACTAAGCTCACGCTTTGCAGTCACCAGAGTGTCTTCAGTCAGTGAGTCTCTCTTTCCAGCCGGAAGCTCCAGCGTGTATCTGTCGAGTGCCGGTCTGTACTGGCGTACCATAATGAGCTTACCGTCATTTGTCACTGCAACTACAGCTGCAGCTCCCATCCGATGGTCTACGAAGTCCCATTTTTCTTCTCTTCCGTCAGCCAGCCTCATGGTGTCCTGATAGACGTCTATGACTGCGCCTTCGTAGACTTTTTTTCTTCCGACTCTCTCTACGTGTTCCATACTAAAATCTCCTGTATTTGAGCAGTACCGGTATCAGCTCATGCATCACGTCTGAAGCATAGTCGACCTGCTCTACAGTATTGTAGATAGAAAATGAAAATCTGACGGTAGACTCGAGGAGGCTGTCCTTAAGCCCTATAGACTTAAGTGTTCTCGAAACTGCCGGCCTGTTCGAAGAGCAGGCGCTTCCGGCAGATACATAGATGTCCTTATCCTCAAGAGCATGAAGAAGGACCTCAGCACGCACTCCCTCTATACTTACGGAAAGTATCTGTGGAGCAGAATTTTCATCGAGTTGAGAGTTAAAACTTACAGCCTCTATATCAGAGAGCTTTTCTGCCAGATGGTCCTTAAGCTCAAATAAATGCTTTCTGTGTCCGTCAAAGTCTGCAAACATCTCCTGCACTGCGACACCTAAGCCTGCTATCGCAGGGACATTCTCCGTTCCGCTCCTGAAACCGCCTTCCTGACCGCCTCCGAAGATGATCGGGTCGAGCTTTACCTTATCTCTCTTATATAAAAAGCCGCTTCCCTTAGGTCCATGGATCTTGTGGCCGCTTACCGACATCAGATCTATTCCCATCTTCTTCGGGATGACAGGAACTTTTCCATATGACTGGATCGCATCTACAAAAAATACAGCTTCCGGGCACTTCTCGTGTATCAGCTTCCCGGCTTCAGCTACTGGCATTACAGAACCGATCTCGTTATTTACCTGCATCATCGCTACGAGAACAGTATCATCAGTCAGGGCATTTTCCAAGTTATCTAATCTGATAACGCCCTTCTCATCTGTCGGAAGAAAGGTCACATCGTATCCCTGCTTCTCAAGCTCCTTAAAAGGCATATAGACAGCCGCATGCTCTACGGCTGTAGTTATGATGTGCTTCCCTATACGCTTATTCGCTCTGACAGAGCCGAAGATAGCGAGGTTATTTCCCTCTGAGCCTCCTGAAGTAAAAATGATCTCCTTCGGGTCACACTTCAATGTCTTTGCGATCGTCTCACGGCTCTCCTTTATATAATTTTCAGCTGCCATTCCCTTTGTGTGAAGGGATGACGGATTTCCGTAGTCCGTAAGAAGCACCTGTCTCATTTTTTCAGCTGCTTTTTCAGAGCATCTCGTAGTAGCTGAATTATCAAAATAGCATTCCATTTTATTTCACCAGAATAGTTTCAGTAGTATCGTAAGCTGTCTGCAGCAGACCGTCTATCACGTCATTAAGCTTTGTCTCAGACTTCTCTATCACGTCAAGTCTCGGCTTTGTGACCGGATGCTTGGCTACGAAGATAGTACAGCAGTCCTCATACGGAAGTATCGAAGTCTCATAAGTCCCTATCTTCTCGGAAATCTCTATGATATCCTGCTTGTCGAATCCGATCAGCGGTCTGAATACCGGAAGAGTCGCCGCATGGTCTGTCACATAGAGGGACTGCATGGTCTGTGAAGCGACCTGTCCCAGGCTTTCACCAGTGATAAGTGCCTGATCCTTGTCCTCGTCTGCAAAATGCTCTGCGATTATCATCATGTAACGGCGCATTATGATAGTAAGCTCATCGTGCGGGCACTTCTCGTAGATAGCCATCTGAATATCGGTGAAGTTTACGACGTGAAGCCTTATAGGTCCGGTGTACTTCGTAAGTATCTTCGCCAGGTCCACGACCTTCTGCTTTGCACGCTCTGAAGTATAAGGAGGCGCATGGAAATATGTCGCATCGATCGTAACTCCTCGTCTCGCTATCATATATCCTGCTACAGGCGAATCTATACCGCCAGAGAGAAGGAGCATAGCTTTTCCGGCAGTTCCCACAGGCATACCGCCTACACCCTTGTGATAGAAGATATGAAAGTTGATCCTTTCCCTGATCTCGACTTCCACGAGATGCTCAGGATGATGGACGTCAACCTTTGAATTCGGAAAAGCATCGAGGATCCTCGCACCTAGCTCTCTGTTTATCTCCATCGAATTCATTGGATAATTTTTCCTGGCACGTCTTGCCTCTACCTTGAAGGTAAAAGGCTTATCCCCAAGCGCTTCCTTTAAGTATTCGATTATCTGCTTTGAGAGATCATCAAATCCTGTATCGTCAGTCATGATGCACGGGCAGATCCAGATGATGCCGAATACCTTCGATAAAGCGTCGATCACTTCATCCTCGTCGAATCCGCTTCCCTCGACAAAGATACGTCCTTGCGGACGAGTTACTTTAAACTCTCCGTCTATTTTTTTCAGGGCCTCTTCTATCCGCTTTACCAGGGTCTCCTCGAAGTAGTACCGGTTCTTTCCCTTGAGACCTATCTCACCGTATTTTACTAAAAATGCTTTTTCCATTTATTTTCCTTTTTTGCGGGATCATTTGAAACCTTACGATTATAGCACAGCTTTAAGTCTCTGAATAGTCTGCTAAGCGCGTTCATAAATGTAGCGTGTCTGTCTGAAGAATTGAAGCTTACGACTAAGTCGAAACGCATCTTCTTATTCTCTTCATCGAGATAGAATCCGTGCATCTGAAGGATATTCTTATCCTCCATAACTATTTTTCTGATATTCTCACGGATTTCTATTACATCATTATCCTGCGTATTTATAGAGTAAACGCTTATTGCCGCAGTAAGCACATGGCATTTTAAGTATACAGCGTAAGTAATCTGCCTCGTCAGTCTGTCAATGTCCGCTGCTGAAAGTGTATCCGGTACTTCTATATGAAATGAAGCGATAAATGAATCCGGACCATAGTTGTGAAGAATCAGGTCATAGACTCCTTCTACCTGTGGAAACTCCCTTGCAGTGGCCTTTATCTGCTGCGAAAGCGAGATATCCGCTCTCTCACCAAGAATCTCCGAAATCGCCTCACGCAGCATATCGATACCTGACTTGATGATAACAACCGAAATAATTGCTGCAAGCCATGACTCGAGTGATATTCCTGAAAAAATAAAAATTACCGCTGCTACAAGGGTTGATGCTGAGATTACTGAGTCAAGCATCGCGTCCTTACCGGAGTTCACCAGCGAATCGGAATTGAGCTTCTTTCCTCTGCTCTCTACAAAGCGTCCGAGGACAATTTTTACCAGGACAGCAGCTGCCACGATAACAAGTGCTACAACAGTATAGTCAGGCTTCTGCGGCTTTATGATCTTTGCGACTGATTCCTTTAATGAGGATGCGCCGGCGAAGAGAACGATAGCCGAGATTATCATCGCGCTCAAATACTCTATCCTGCCATAGCCATACGGATGCTTTCTGTCAGGCTGCTTTGCGGCGAGTTTCGTGCCGACTATCGTTATTACAGAGCTTGCTGCGTCTGAGAGGTTATTTACTGCATCGAGTACGATTGCAATAGAACCTGAAAGCGTTCCTACAACAGCCTTAAACGCGGCAAGAAAGACGTTTGCGAGAATTCCTATAATACTAGTCTTTACTATCTGCTTGTTTCTGTCATCCGCAGCGTCAAGCGCCTCGCCGCCGATTACTGTGGGCTTACTTTCTTTATTCAAAGCAGAATTATCTGTAACTGCCATCTGTATTCCTCCTTCTGAGGCTATCTGTTAAAACAATAACGTATATTTTACTACTTTGATTTATTAAAGGCAAATCAGCAGGCAGCCTGTCTTTGCTTGTAAGGCGAGCTTTTTCATCCGCTCAGCTGCTGCTCTTACATCATCTTTTGAAAAAACAGCAGATACCACCGCAAAGCCCGAAAGGCCGAGTCCATTGAGCCGCATAATGTTCGACTCATCTATCCCACCGATCGCAACAACAGGGATAGACACAGCCTCTGTAATTTTTTTATACTCTTCAAGAGAGACGATCGGCTTTGCGTCTGATTTGGTGCTAGAACCGAAAGCAGCGCCTACCCCCAGATAATCAGCTCCGTCCCTTTCAGCCTTTATAGCCTCGTCTACATTGTGAGCTGTGGCTCCGATGATAACAGACTGTCCCAGCTGCTTTCTGGCATCTGCTACAGGACAGTCGTCCTGCCCCAAGTGAACTCCGTCAGCTCCAGACCTTACAGTGATCTCGATGCTGTTATCTATTATGAGCGGGATCTGTTTTTCAGTTAAAATGCTTTTAAGCTCTTTTGCTTCTTCTATAGTCTTTTCAGCTGACAGGTTTTTCTCACGAAGCTGGATCATCGTGGCCCCGCCGTCTACTGCAGCAGCTACTGCGTCTTTAAGGTTTTCTCCGTCTTTTAGCCAGCGCCTGTCTGTTACTGCATAGAGTAGGAGGCTTTTCGCAAGCGCAGCGTCATCTGGTTCACGCAGATCGACAAGTGTCACGCTGCTGTAATCCATCCGCAGGAAATCTTCGGCATTAATTCTTTTGTAATCTTCTTCACTGTTCATGGAATACCTTTCCAACTGCTCGTTGGTCAAAGCCATCTTATCCTCCGTTCAAAAAGTCAGTCAAGCGACAGTTCGCAGACTGTCTCTATATGCTCGCCTGCAAATGGGAACATATCTACCGGCTGTATATTTTTCACCAGATAACGCCGCTTAAGGATACCCATGTCACGCTTTAACGTTTCCGGATTGCATGAGATGTAGATTATCTTCTCCGGCGCCAGCCTCATAAGGGACTTAAGAAACTCCTTGCTGGCGCCTGCCCTCGGCGGGTCCATGAAGACTACGTCTGCCTGGATATTTTTCTGATAAAAAAGTTCTGTGGCATCGCCACAGATATAGCTGGCATTTCTTACATGGTTTGCCCTTGCGTTTGCGATGGCATCCTTTACTGCCGACGGATTGTTCTCGATTCCAATGACGGAAGCTGCCTTATCTGACGCACATATGCCTATAGTCCCGATTCCGCAGTAGGCATCGACTATTTTTTCATGGCCGTGCAGGTCAGCAAAGCCTATTGCAGTCTGATAGAGTTTTTTCATCTGCTGCGGATTCACCTGATAGAAAGCCAGCGGCGAGAGCCTGAATGTCTTTCCCATTACCCTGTCAGTCAGGTACCTCTCCCCGTAGAGAAGTGTCAGCTCGTCGGTGAGGACGAGGCTGTCCGTCCGTTTATTTATGTCGAGGTAAATACTCTTTACTTTTGGAAAGTGCTCAGTGATCTCTTCGATCAGGTGATTTTTACCAGGAAGAAAGGTGTCTGCGCTTACAAGCACAAGCATCATATCTCCCGTGGCAAAACTCTGCCTGATAAAAATGTACCGTAGGCTTCCGGTCTGAGTGTCCTCGTCATATACCTTTATATGTAGCTTCGGGAGAATCCCGGTGATAAAATGCACGAGTTTCTGAGCATCCCTCGACTCTATCAGGCAGTCGTCGATCTCCGCCACCTCATGCGAGCCTTTACGGTATTTGCCGCAGATGATCTGTCTTTTATCAAAATCAAAGCCCAGGGTGTAGGTCACCTTATGCCTGTAGTAATAGGGATAGTTCATCCCTATGATCGGAAGCACTCCGTCACCGAAGAGATTTTCCATCTCCTTCTGCTTCAGGTCAAGCGTAGCCTGATACTCCATATAAATGCGGTCACATGAACCGCAGTCCTCTACATACTCACATTTCATCACAGATGTATCACTCCGAAAGCATTAGCCACTGCAGATACCAGAATGATCAGGCAGAACAGAGGGCACAGCCATTTTATCATAAAATGAAAGATTTTTTTCCTGACGAACTTCGCGCCGCCCAAAGTCACTTCTTCGTCTACCACATCAAGTCCGATGACTTTTGTCACGAGAAGGCAGGTAGCTATTGCAGCTAGCGGCATCATGACTGAGTTCGTGATGAAATCAAAGAAATCCAGAAACTGCATTCCGATTATCTTTACGTCAGCCAGGACTCCGTAGCCTAAAGCTGAAAGAGTTCCGAGGCCAAGCATTACAGCTCCGATCACGAGAGTCGACTTCTTTCTGCTCCACTTCAGCTCATCCTCTAAGGTAGAAACTGCTGATTCCATCAGCGCTATGGATGAAGTCAGCGCTGCAAAAAGCACAAGCAGGAAAAATAAAAGTCCGAAAACTCTTCCTGACGGGAATGACGCAAAGGTCTTCGGCATCGTAATGAACATAAGCGACGGACCGGCATCTAAGTTCTTTCCGGCATCCGAGCCCGAAAATGCAAACACCGCCGGGATTATCATAAGTCCCGCCAGGAATGCGATGAGCGTATCGAATATCTCTACCTGGTCGGTACTCTCTTCTATAGAGACTTCTTTTTTCATGTAGCTTCCAAAAGTGATCAGGATTCCCATGGCGATAGAGAGCGAGTAAAACATCTGCTGCATCGCCGTGACTATGGTCATCCAGGAGAAACGCTTCGTACTAGGAACCAGCAGGTACTTAATTCCCGCTCCGGCGCCAGGTCTCGTCATCGTATAGACACAGATCACGGCAGCCAGAACCACTAGTATCGGCATCAGTATCTTCGATACTCTCTCGATTCCGCTCTGCACTCCCATATATACTATAACAGTCGTAAGAAGCGCGAAGATGATAAACCAGACCTCCGGAGTCGCACCGCTGATAAAATCTGAAAAATATCCGTCTGTCGCTATTTTTTTTGCAGGCTTTGTGATGTAATCGAACAGATACTTTATGACCCAGCCACCAATAACCGAATAGTAAGGCACTATAAGCATAGGAACTATCGCGTTTATCCAGCCGCCAAACCTATAGCTTTTCTTCTTTGAAAAATGGGCAAAGGCCCCGACAGGACTCTTCTGGCTCATCCTGCCTATTGCTGTCTCCGCCATTATCATGGTGTAACCGAAGGTAGCCGCCAGAATGATGTAAGTTATCAGATAGGTTCCTCCGCCGTACTTCGCGCACAGATACGGGAACCTCCAGATATTCCCCAGACCAACAGACGCTCCCGCTGCCGAGAGCACAAAACCGAGCTTTCCAGTAAAGCTTGCCCGCTTCTTCTTCATTGTAAAAATTCCTTTCTATTTTTAACTAGACGTGAAATTATTTTAACATTCACAAGATGAAAATTCAATGACTGTACACGAATATAGGCGATTATAATGTATTGACATAAATACAATACTGGTACTTGACTTTTGAAAAAATAAGAGTAAGATATAAAACATAAACAGTAATGATTATCGTTACCGATAAGGAGTCACAAATTATGAAGAGATTTTCAAAACGACGGCAATGCATCCTTGATAATCTCGAAAGCAGAACTGATCATCCTACTGCTGAGATGGTTTATTCCTCAGTTCGTGAAGAGATCCCGAATATCAGTCTTGGAACTGTCTACAGGAACTTAAAGGACTTAGCGAGTGATTATCAGATCCTCTCGTTCACCCAGAATGGTAAGGAGCACTTCGACGGGAATAACCACCCGCACATTCATGTGTGCTGCCACCTCTGCGGGAAGATTGAGGACCATCCATTAAATCCATCGCTTTTCGAGCCTGCGAACGATCCATCTTTTGAGATCACGAATGTCATTGTCCAGGGCATCTGCAGTGACTGCGCTAAAAAGCAGTCTGGTAATTGATATCTGCTCCCATCGGGAGTTCTGATATAGTAACAAAGGTATGTATTTTTATTTTATTTTATTTTCAGGAGGTAACTATTATGGCAAAGTGGGTATGCAGCGTATGCGGTTATGTTTATGAAGGAGACGAGCCACCAAAGGAGTGCCCTGTATGTAAGGCTCCTAGCGACAAGTTCGTAAAGCAGGAAGGTGAAAAGACCTGGGCTTCTGAGCATGTAGTCGGTGTAGCAAAGGATGCTCCGGAAGACATCAAGGCTGACCTTCGTTCGAACTTCGAGGGCGAGTGCTCTGAGGTAGGTATGTATCTCGCTATGGCTCGTGTAGCTTATCGTGAGGGATATCCAGAGATCGGTCTTTACTATGAGAAGGCTGCTCATGAAGAGGCTGAGCACGCTTCCAAGTTCGCTGAGCTTCTCGGCGAAGTAGTTTCTGACTCTACAGAGGAGAACCTTCGTGTCAGAGTCGATGCTGAGAACGGTGCTACCAACGGAAAGACAGACCTCGCTAAGCGCGCTAAGGCTGCAAATCTCGACGCTATCCACGACACAGTTCATGAGATGGCTCGTGACGAAGCAAGACACGGCAAAGCATTCGAAGGTCTTCTAAAGAGATACTTCGGTAAATAATAACAGCTGAGTTTTCTATTAACAGGCAGCTCCCCGGCGTTACCGCCGGGGAGCTGCCTGTTTTATATCATATAAATTAAAGTAATTCCCCGGAAGGCTCTCCATCATCCCATGTAATAACTCCATGAAAAATGACTGGATGATCAAATACTTGTTCATCCTTTAACGGAGTAAAAGCAGGTCCATTAGTGCTTTAAAATAAGCATCAGATGTACATCTTCCCCACTTTTTTCCATCTTCTTAAGAGAAAAATGACACGCGTCATTTAAGTGTGAGACGCCTTTGCCTTCGACTATGGTCTTTGCTCTACCGCCGAGGATCAGTGGCGCGATGAACAGGTGGAGTTCGTTTACAAGACCGGCTTCAAGCATCGATGCATTGAGGGTTCCGCCGCCTTCGAGAAGGATGCTGTCTATTTCCATCTCTCCTAGTTTCTTCATTATACAGTGAAGTTCCGGCTCGCCATTTTTTAGCGGAGCTCGTAAAACAGTAACGCCTCTGTAAGTTAAGGCCTGCGCTTTTTCACTATCGGCATTTTCAGAACAGAATACTATCGTAGGAATCTCAGCGGCTGTTCTTACCAGCCTGCTTTCCATAGGAAGTCTCAGGCTTTTATCGCAGATGATCCGGATAGGATTTCTCCCGCCTTCAGGCAGCCGACAGGTCAGCATCGGATCGTCGGCGAGCGCCGTTCCTATCCCTATCATTATGCCCTTGTATTTGTTTCTCATCCGCATTACTTCACGTCTGCTCTCCTCATCTGAGATGTACTGTGACTCGCCTGTCACCGTGGCTATTTTTCCGTCGAGCGACTCAGCGCACTTCATCACGACATACGGCGTCTTCGTGGTGATATAGTGAAAAAATACCGGGTTTAATTCATCGCACTCATCCTTTAAAAAGTCTTCAACTACTTCCACACCGTGTTCTTTTAAAAAAGCTGCGCCTTTTCCATGCACCAGCGGATTTGGGTCACGCGAGCCGATAATAACTTTCGAGATGCCTTCCTCTACTAGAGCCTCCGTACATGGCGGCTGATGCCCGTGATGACAGCATGGTTCAAGCGTCACATAGATAGTAGCGCCATGCAGGTCTTTGCCATTTTCCTTTGCAGCTTTTATAGCATTGCGCTCGGCGTGAAGACTGCCGTATCGCAGATGAGCCCCTTCTCCGATGATCTCTCCGTCTTTTACTATGACAGCACCGACAAGCGGATTTGGGTTCACGCCTCCCTCTCCCCTGTGGGCAAGCTCTATGGCTCGCCTCATGTATTCCTCATCTGTCATTTTTATATCTGCCTCATCAGATCAACCATCTCTATCGCTGATGTCGCGCAGTCGTATCCCTTGTTCCCGGCCTTGCTTCCGGCACGCTCCACAGCCTGCTCTATATTATCAGTTGTGATGACACCGAAGAGTACTGGAACTCCGGTCTCGAGTGAAGTCTGGGCGATTCCCTTTGAGACTTCATTGCAGACCATCTCATAGTGAGAAGTCGAACCTCGGATAACTGCACCGACACAGATCACAGCGTCGTATTTTTTCGATAGAGCCAGGCGCTTTGCTATAACAGGAATCTCGAATGCTCCCGGGACCCACATGGCTGTGATATTTTCTTCCTTTACGCCGTGACGAATGAGACCGTCCAGCGCCCCGCCTAACAGTTTGTTTACGATTATCTCGTTAAACCTCGATGCCACAATGGCCACCTTCATGTTCTCGTCTGCGACTAATTTACCTTCCAGTGTCTTTACTTCGTACATCTGAATGCCTCCTGTACTTAAATTCTGGTTAAATTATTTCCTTAAATAAATGTCCCATCTTGTCTCTCTTGGTCCGCAGGTATTTCGCATCGTACTTCTGCGGAGCGATCTCTATCGGAACTCTCTCAGTTATAGAAAGTCCGAAGCCCGAAAGTCCATAGACCTTCTCAGGGTTATTAGTTAAAAGCCGAAGAGAATGTATCCCTAAGTCTTCGAGTATCTGAGCTCCGACCCAGTATTCTCTTAAATCTGGCGCGAAGCCCAGCATCACGTTTGCTTCGACTGTATCAAAGCCCTGTTCCTGAAGCGCGTAGGCTTTTATTTTATTAAGAAGGCCAATGCCTCTTCCCTCCTGCCTCATGTACAGGAGAACTCCTCTGCCTTCCTTATCTATCATCCTCATCGCATTGTGAAGCTGGTCACCGCAGTCACATCTGAGAGAACCGAAGCAGTCTCCGGTCAAACACTCTGAATGGACTCTGCAGAGCACTTCATTTCCATCTCCTAAGTCTCCCTTTACGAGCGCCACATGGTGCTCACCTGTGATGTCATTCTGATAACCGTGCATGATGAAATCACCGTACTTTGTCGGGAGCTTCGCTGTAGCCACTCTAACCACATGCTTGTCATGGATCCGGCAGTAATCTTTCAGCTGCTTTATAGTGATAAATGTAAGCCCGTGTTCCTTTGCGAACTTTATAAGTCCGTCGCGTCTCATCATGTGTCCATCTTCTGCCATGATCTCACAGCAGATGCCGCATGGTTTAAGACCCGCATGCCTTAAGAGGTCTACTGTAGCCTCAGTGTGTCCGTCGCGCTCCAGGACTCCGTTCTTTTTTGCGATAAGAGGAAAGACGTGTCCCGGCCTTCTGAAATCGCCAGGCACACTGTTCTCATCCGCGAGCTTATTCATCGTGATCGCGCGCTCTTCTGCTGAAATGCCTGTCGTGGTCGTGATGTGGTCACACGATACAGTAAAGGCTGTCTCATGGTTATCAGTGTTATTTACGACCATCGGATCCAGTCCCAGGCGCAGGGCATTTTCTGCTGACATAGGTGT
>ONIH01000008.1 GCA_900317825.1 uncultured Lachnospiraceae bacterium
GGGACGAGAAAACATAAAAAACGTCCCTCACACAACTATAAGAGTTTGTGCGAGGGACGTAAATTTTTAAAAAATATACGCGGTTCCACCCTGCTTGCTATCAGTCGATAGCCACTTCATTAGACTGTGACGGAGTCACCGTACCCGATTAAGGGTCACTCGGAGATGGTCTTCACAGACTGCCTCAACAGAATACTTTCATCCACATGTATTCCTCTCTGGGAAGAAGCCTGACTGCTACTCTTCTCTTCAACGCTTTATTCGCCACATATAATATTACAATTTTTGCACCTTGTAAAGTCTTTTTATAAAAATTTCACAGGCTTTTCATGATGCCTTTTTTCCAACATATGCAAGAGGAACTGTGACATTGTCCACATCCTCCTTCTCTGCTGAGGTCGATTCATCAGAGCTGTAGGCAAGAGTTGCACTGTCATACATTGTCGGATCGGTAGGAAGGCTTCCTATACCGCTTGCTCCGAATGTAGAAATATGCATCAGTCCTAGTCCCTTTGAGGAGATCTGTGAAGCAGAGGTCCCAAGAGCCTTAAGCGGAATGGTCATCAGATAGAAGGTATCCTTTGACTTGTCATGGCCTAAGCTGTTGAAGTCAACCACTGTTCCTGTTCCGTCAAGGAATTTATCAGGTGTAAGGCCTGTGTATCCATTTCCATTGATTCCATAGATATGGGATGAAAGGCTTACTCCTCTGTATGACTTGTAGCTGATCCCGGCCTTCTTGAAGCCGATGCAGTTGGCATCATAGTTGAAATCGCCGTCGCTTCCTGTCGTAAACAGAGCCGGAGTTCCATTGGTATTCTTCGATGAGAAGCATGCAAGTGCCGTGATCGGTGTGGCGAAGTCGACATTAAGCCCCCATACCTTTCCGCCATTGCCGGAGAGATTTCCAGAAGAAACCTTCTGACCTGGCACATAGAAGGCAAGCATCTGAGGGATATCCCCGTTATCCGGATATCCATTGTCACTGTTCGGATAGCCCTGCTCAGGGGCGGAAACGTCAGCGACATTTACATACTGCCATCCAACATAGAGATTGGTATCATCATAGGCCGCATACAGAGCATAATCATCATAGACAGGTCCCTCATGAGCTCCTCTGAAGGTCCTTGGATCGTCATTTGCAGCTCCCTGAGCAATTATATCAGAGTCTGTAAAGTCAGACGGGCTTGTGATAGTCTTCTTTGATCCGAAGCCATTGGCGTTTGTGGAGTAAAGCTTTGTCTTTACAGCCTCAGTTGTCTGACCCTTGGTCTGGTTATTGCCAGCTGTATTGCCTGTATCGCTTCCGGTATTGTTTTCTGACTTGTTACCAGTATCGTCCTTTTCAGTATCGTTCTTGCTGGTGCTTGTGTCCTTCGATGTATTATTGTTCTTCTTCTGGTCAGCACTTATAGCCTTGATGTTCTTTGAGTTGATGCCGGCCTTCTTGAAAAGCTTCCTTAGTTCCTTTGCATTTGCCTTAGGCACGAGGACCATCACAGACTTATTGACCTTCCTGAAGGAGCTTGTCTTTACAGTCTTAAGGACTGTTGAGTTTACAATCACCTGCTTGAGCTTGCTGCAACCGTAGAATGCCTTATTGCCTATAGAAGTAACATTCTTTCCGATAGCTACTGCTGTCATTGTCTTCTGTCTTGCGAAGGCCTTGTTTCCGATAGAGGTAATATCATACTTAACTCCATCGATCGTTACTGTATCAGGAACGACTATCTTCTTTGGATTCTCGACGAAGCACTCTGAATACTCTACTGCATTCTTATCTCCTACAGCTGTTACTGTATAAACCGCATTCTCAGTCGTAAGCTCATCTCCTACCTCGGCAGCATCAGAGTCATCTCCCTCTATATCTTCATAGTCGATGTCAAATATATCTCCATCGCCTGATAAATCGATATCACCGTCAGTCTTTCCTGTATTATCGTCTTCCTTTCCCGTTTCCCCGGTCTTCTTTTCAACAGCCTTCCATGATGAAGCATCTATTGAGCTGAGTGCATATGAGCCGCTGCCGTAGTCAAGTCCGTCTCTGTCTCCCTGATGAGTCGGGAACTGCTGACTTCCGTTTGTAAAAATTACCTTTACCGACTTTCCGGAGAGATTTGAAGGTACATTGGTTGCGTATACATCCTTGCCGTTTACCGTTCCGACCTTTGTCATGGCTACTCCAGGCCAGTCGCTGTTCTTATTATTCGTATCGTTGCTGTCATAGAGATATGCCTTTATATCTCCTGACCAGTTATCGTTGTTTACAAAGTAGATATTGTATGATCCGTCGATCACAGAGGAAGTATCAGTCGTCTGGCTGCCAGTATTTCCACTGTCTGTATTTCCGGAATCAGTCTTTCCTGAGTCTCCTGTATTTTCAGGAGCGCCTGTGCTGCTTGTCTTGTAAAGGAATGCAGCTGTCGATCCTCCTATGGTTCCCTTGAGCTTCCCGTTCTGTACAGTAAATGTATTCCTGCTTACTGTATCAACATAGGTTCCGTCAGAAAGCTTTGTCGAAACATCGACAGAGGTATTTCCGCCGCCGTTTACTAAAGCGACGCCCTTTGATCCTCTCTCGATCATCACGAGATTGTTGTTGCCTGTAGGATTCGAGATGTTCTGTCCCTGACCGACCATCGCATTTCTGAAGAAGTTCGCACACCTTACGATAGTGCTTTTAAACTCGTCGTTGCCCTTGGCACCGAGCACATTGTTTCCCCAGTAGTTGCCTGCTGAGCCGTTCGATCCGTCGGGCCTTGAGAAAAACAGAGGTGTCCCGTTCTTCTGTGCCGCAAGGATAGCCCAGCCGAGCTCGATCTGCTTGTCAGTAAGCCTGCCAGATTCGTGGTTGTTGCAGTAGGTATCGTGAGACTCCACCCAGGTAACTGCCTTGGAGGTATCGCTTACCTGCATGTTTTTTAAGTTCCAGGCAGAGAAATTATTATTAGATACCGCGCTTCTTATGGTTCCGCCGTAGTTCGAGGCAGTCATCGACAGATACCTCTGGTACTCGTCCTGCGGAACATTGTCTCCCTGCAGCACTTCTCCATAGATGAAGAGATCTGAAGCATCGAACTTGGTTCCGTGCCTGTTGGCTTCCTTTCCAGTGACAAGAGGCCAGAAATTGTTGGTCCAGCCCTTCTGGCTTGTATACTCGTCCTTAGGATCGGATGGAACACCTATATGCTTGGCTGTATCATAACGCATTCCGTCGCAGCCGTCCTTAACGAGCTCGTTTAAGTACTTCACGAAATAATCCTGGAAGCCAGGGTTCTCTGTATTTACATCAGGAAGTCCGCCCATCTCTCCGGTCGTGCACTCATAGCGGTTGCCCCACTGGGTGATCTTATTAAAGCCGTTCTTATGATAGAGTCCGCCAGCTACGCCTTTTCCACCGCCTGCTGCATTGATCAGATTCTGTGATACATCATTAAGCCTTGGTGTCGTGTGGTTAGGGATTACATCTACTATGACCTTGATCCCGTACTTGTCAGCCTCGGCGCACATATCCTTGAAGTCTTCCTCACTTCCGAGCTGATAGTTGCCGATAGTCCAGTCTGTAGGCTGGTACTGCCACCACCAGCATCCATCCGTTCCGTTCGTCTGGTCATTACCCATAAGCTTCATAGTCGGATAAGCATTGACACAGGCATTGGCTGGAGAAGTCTGCACTGTCGAAAAGCCTGCGGCTGCGATGTCCTTCATGTTAGCCTTTATGGTCCTAAATGACCAGCACCAGGCATGGAGGATAGCTCCATCTACTGTATTCGTTGCCAGATTATTCTCCCTGGCCTCTGCATCTGTAGCATGTGTTCTGGATGCAGGGGTCGCTGCATATGTCCTTACAGCGTAAAATCCGCTCTGAGGTGAAACGAACGTGAATGCACAGGCTGCCGCCATGATGGCAGCAAACGCCCTTCTTTTCTGATTCTTCATTTGTGTAGATCCCTTTCATAATGTAAAGTCACTGCCGCAGCAAACCTCGCTGTAGCATCCCCGCAGGACTGATTTTTACGCCCTCCTTCCACAGTTCCAGCGTCAATCCGAAGTCTCCAGTTAATTTGCGTTTATTTGGAAACTTCTTTATAAAGCATTTATTAAATAATACTTACAAGGTTGCGCAGAATCAATGATACATTTCTTAGAATCGTGTTGATTTTTCACGAAATCACAATTCATTTCCTTTGAAAGTTATGCTATACTGTTATAGTGCATTTACATGCTTACGAAAGGCAGCAGACATGAAGAATTTCAATCTACAGACACCAGAAGTTCAGGAAAAAATACGAATGATCGAGAGTGATTATGACTCGAACAAAACAAAAGCATTCGAGCTTACCAAAGAGCTGATGGCTGAGGCCGTTGCAACCGGTAACTCGCTTGTCTGTGGGTTCTGTCATGCCTATCTTGCCCGGTACTATTATATAAAGGGTGATCTCAAGGAGTGTATGAGTCACATCCGTGCCGGCCTGAAGGTTCAGGAGGCGAATAAGGACTACGATTCGATCTCCATCTCCTATAATCTCCTCGGCATCGACGCCATGAACCATGGCGAGTACCCTATCGCACTTGACTATTATGAAAACGCGCTGGACGCCCACGAGCCGGGCAAGTCCGTTTCCGGCGCTGCATTGGTAAATATCGGCCACATCTATTATGAGGTCGGTGATTTTAACAAGGCCTTGTCTTACTGCAAAAGAGGACGCACTATCCTCGAGAAAGAAGACCATCCTTACTCGCTGCTCGTAGAACTCGCTCAGGAAGCCACTTACAATATCTGGTCCAAGCGGCTCGTCAAGGCGCGCGAAGTAATGCAGGAGCTCTCTGATCTTGAAGACCGGCTCCGTCAAAAATATCCGGATGAGATTTTTACAGACCTCTATGAGGTTCAGATATATTACTACGATACGGTACAGGAACCTGAAAAGCGGGATCAGGCTTTCAGGACTTATATAGATGCTCTACGCAGATACGACGGTTCTTTTATCGATTATTCCGAAAATATAAACTGGATCTGCGATACAATGTTTAATTCCGGGAAGCTCGATTTCGTCGGAGATCTCCTGGATCTGACCCGCGATTCCGTGATGGATTCGGGGATCCCTTTTATGCAGCTTCAGTTTCTCGAGCGTGACGTGAAGTACCACAAGCGCATCGGCGATGATGAGCAGGTTCATCTGCTCGAATCTAAATACTTCCAGATCAGCTGCATCAAAAACCGCGAGGATCTGCGCATCTACCGGACGAATATCAGCATCCATAACGATCTGAACAGCCTGAAGGCAGAAAAGGACCGGGTCGAAGAAGAAAACCGTCAGCTGCTTAAGGCCGCTTCCATCGACCCTCTGACACAGATAGCGAACAGAGCTCTCCTGAACCAGAAGGCTGAGTTTTATTTTCAGATGGCCGACATGTATCAGGCGTCTCTGGGCGTTGAAATGCTTGACGTGGATTTTTTCAAGGAGTTCAACGACACCTACGGTCACCAGGAGGGTGACCGCTGCCTTCGGCTCGTGGCGAATATCCTGAAGGACATCTCCTCTAATGACATCTTCGTCGCGAGGTACGGCGGTGATGAGTTCATGGCCATCTACTATGATATGACTGATGACCAGATCCTGAAAAAAGCTGAGCAGATCCGTGATACCATATCACAGATGCATATAAAAAATGAGCATTCGAAGACTACCGGTTATCTGTCGGTTTCGCAGGGCATTAGGAATTCTGTACCGAAACCGGGTAACAGGGTTTGGGATTACACTTATGGCGCTGACAATGCCCTCTATAAAGTAAAAAAGACCCAGAAAGGCAATATCGTCCTCCTTCACAGCGTCGCTTTCAACGAATCGGTGCTTAAGGATGCCATAAACGAATAGAAAGGATTTACAAATGACACTTTTAGACAGATTTTTAAAATACATATCAGTATGGACTACTTCGGAGGAAGGAACTGGTAAGACTCCAAGTACTGACAGGCAGTTAAAACTGGCTGAAATACTTGAGGCAGAGTTACGGGAAATAGGCGTTCCTGAAGTATGTACAGAGACGGGATACGTGTATGGCCATCTGCCGGCTTCTCCTGAGTTCGAGGGCAAAAAGGCTGTCGCCTTTATATCGCACATGGACACTGCTCCAGATTTCAGCGGTGAGAACGTAAAGCCACAGATCTTTGAAAACTACGATGGATGTGATGTAGAGCTCAAAGGTAGCGGTGAGATGCTTACAGTAGCTGACTTCCCGGAGCTTAAAAGTCTTAAAGGAAGGACTCTGATCACCACTGATGGCACTTCTCTCTTAGGCGCTGACGACAAGGCCGGCGATGCCGAGATCATGACTGCTGTCTCTGAGATCATCAGTGAAGGAACTCCGCATGGAGACATCTACATCGTATTCACTCCGGATGAAGAGATTGGTGAGGGACCTGACCATTTTTCATTTGAAAAGTGCAAGGCTGATTACGGCTACACCGTAGACGGCGATTACGAGGGCGAGGTTGCCTACGAGAACTTCAACGCCGCTGGCGCCCGTGTCATTTTTTCAGGAAAAAATGTCCACCCAGGTGAGGCTAAGGATATCATGAAAAATGCCGCTTCTATCGCCTGCGAATTCCAGAGCCTGCTGCCAGAGGCTGAGACGCCGGAGCACACAGAGAAACGCGAGGGATTTTATCATCTGACTGATATGAGCGGAAACTGCGAAAAAGCCGAACTCGGCTATATCATCAGAGATCACGACAAGGATTCATTTGAAAGCAGAAAGAGCTTCATGGCCTCTGTCGCCGGACTTCTGAACCAGAAGTACGGTGAAGGCACTGTGAAGCTCGAAATAACTGATCAGTATCAGAATATGCTTGAGATCATGAAAGACCACATGGACGTGATCGACGCAGCAAGAGCTGCCATAAAATCCGTAGGACTCGAGCCGATAAGCCGTCCTGTACGCGGAGGAACAGATGGAGCCCAGCTCTCATTCAAGGGCCTCCCATGCCCGAATCTCGGCACAGGAGGCTATTGTTTCCATGGTCCTTATGAGCACTGCACTCTTGAAGGAATGCAGACCGAGGTAAAGATCATCAGATATCTGATGACCCATCCTCTCAGCTAAATAGATCAACTCTCCCTGACCCAGACACGCATTTCATTTTCTCCACGGTTACCCCAGGAGAAATACGGAACCCACTTGAGTTCCTGCAGTGTCCGGGTCTTTTTTTTGCGTGAATACAGCGCGCCATCCGGAGAATCCTCGCGGATCCCGTCTGCCGTCAGAGTCACGACTCCGCCAGGCAGGTCGTCTTCACGGTGAGTTTTTATCTCCTCTTCAGATGGAAGGAGAAGATCATGGAGGTACTTACCGTTATCGACGCCTTCAAGGCAGTAAACAAGCGGCCCGTAGGAGACAGCCGTAAGCCCGGCATCCTCTGACACTTTTGCATTCGCGTAATTCCTCTCCGGCTTCATCTCGAGATCGAGCGTGATCCGAGTCTCACCGTTCGGACATTTTACAAAAGCGTAGCCATTTTTCAATTCATAAGGTGCGGAGATAGTGTACTTTTCGCACCAGCCAGGAATACGCAGAGCGACTCTCGCATCCGCGCCATCATTTACGACACGCAGCTTTATGGAACCGCTGTACGGATAATCAGTTTCCTGGATCACCCTGATAACGCCGTCTGACATCGAAGAAGCCATATACAGATTCACATAGACATCCCTGCCCTTTACCATGTACACATACTCATCGATCGAGGCGATAAGGCGAGCCAGGTTCGGCGGGCAGCAGGCACATCCGAGCCACGAAGGGCGGACAGGCTTCACATGAGATTTTCCCGGATCCTTGTCAGACTTTTCAGGATCTACTTCAAGCGGATTCACATAGAAAAAATGCTCGCCATCCAGTGCCATTCCCGCAAGAGCGCAGTTGTAGAAAGACCTCTCCATTACATCAGCGTAATCGGCCGAGTCTTCCATCCTTAGCATCTGCCTCGAGAAAAATACCATGGCAACTGCTGCGCAGGTCTCACAGTACATCGTGTCGTTCGGCAGATCATAGTCAAAAGTAAAAGACTCTCCATTTACAGTGGCTCCAACTCCGCCTGTGATGTACATCTGTCTGTTCGTGATATCTTTCCAGAGCCTCTCGCAGGCAGCCTTTACCTCTTCGTTTCCGGTAGTCGCCGCGAGATCAGCCATAGCGGTGCACAGATACATCTGTCTTACCGCGTGTCCTGCCGCAGCCTCTGCCTCAACGAAAGGTACATGATCCTGGAAATAGGTCGCCGGAGCGTATTCCATACCCGGGAAGACCGGAGTCATGTCGTCTTTTTTTACCTGATCCAAGAAAAATCCAGGATGACGGCCTCTCTCGAGAAGGAAATATTCAGCCAGCTTTAAGTACTTTTCTTCGCCGATCAGATGGTACATTCTGAGGAGCCCTATCTCGACTTCCTCATGTCCATCATAACCGTGGATCTTGCCTTCCTCCGGTCCGAAGCAGTCATATATGTGGTCCGCGAGCTTCTTCGCAGTCTCAATGACCTTCTGGTTCCCGGTAGCTTCATAGTAAGCCACTGCCGCTTCCATGAAGTGTCCAGCACAGTACAGCTCGTGGCTTTCCACGAGCCTCTTGTACTTATGCTTTGGCTCCTTTATCGTAAAAAATGTATCCAGATAGCCGTCGTCTTCCTGAGCATCCGCGATCAGGTCAACGACGTACTCAGTCTTTTTCTTAAGTGCCGGATCATCGCCCTGCATCAGACAGTAAGCCGCAGCCTCGAGCCATTTGTAGACGTCGCTGTCCTGGAAGACCATTCCGTAGAATTCGCCTTCCGTGCGGCCTGCTGCTATCCGGAAATTCTCCAGAGCGTGGCTCTTTTCGGTCGGGATCCCGGCGTCATTTTTTCTCTCTCTGGCTATAGTGATGTCAGCCTCGTCATTTAAGACTCTCCACTGGAATGGGAGCATCACATCCCGCACTACGCTGCGGTATCTTTTTATGAATGCTGAAGTAATCTCTGTTTTCATACGAGTGATATCCTTATCACGTTCCATGATGCTGGATGAAGGACACTTGTCACTTCCCCACCGTCTACTTTTGTCTCATTCGAGGTCGAAGGAGCTACTTTTTCGTCAGAAGAGCTGTTCACTGCCTTCAGGTCGCTGTTCTCAAGTACCAGGTGCTCGATCAGCTTTGAATCTCCGAAACTCCTGATGTCAGCCGAGAACTCCACGTTCTTGTCGAGTGTTCTGTTCACTGCAAGAATAGTAAGCTCTTTTTTCTCTTCGTTGTAAACGCTTACTGACTCTACGTCTGTTACCTCTCCGTGCTCCTTTGTGTCGTGCTTCGTGCTGTGGAGTGACGGTACGAGAACGGTCCCACGTCCATACTTTGAAGCGTGCATGAACGGGAAGTAGATAGTCTGTCTCCATGCCTTACCGCCGTTTTTATCTGTCATGATAGGAGCGATGACGTTTACGAGCTGTGCCAGGCAGGCCATTTTTACACGGTCAGCATGCTTTAACAGAGTGATCAGGAGAAGGCCTACTACAAGCGCATCCTCGAAGTTATAGACGTCCTCAAGAAGTGCCGGATGATGCTGCCAGGGATGGTTATCCATAGTGTCTGCATCTGCCTCATCTGAATGGAACCATACATTCCACTCGTCGAAGCTGAGGTTTATATCCTTCTTTCCTCTCTTCTTCGCCTTTACAAAATCACAGGTCGAGATGACTGTCTTTATGAACGAATCCATATCATCTGACTGTGCCAGATAGTCGTTTGAATCGCCGCTGCGATTTCCATAGTAGTTATGCATCGATACATAGTCTACGTAGTCATAGGTGTGCTCGAGAGTCGTAGCCTCCCACTGCGGGAAGGTCGGCATCTGGATATTCGAGCTGCCACAGGACACGAGCTCTACCGAAGGATCGATGAGCTTCATGGCCTTGGCGGTCTCTGCTGCGAGACGACCGTACTCGTCCATTGTCTTGTGACCTACCTGCCACGGGCCGTCCATCTCATTTCCCAGGCACCATACCTTGATGCCGTATGGATCCTTGTCTCCATTTGCGACACGCATATCGGAATACCTGGTTCCCGACGGATGGTTGCAGTACTCCAGGAGATTGCAGGCATCCTGGATCCCACGGGTTCCTAAGTTTACAGCCATCATGACTGAAGAGTCTGCCTTTTTAGCCCACTTTGAAAATTCGCCGATGCCGATCTGGTTTGACTCAGTGCTCCTCCACGCGAGGTCGAGTCTCTCAGGGCGCTTGTCTCTAGGGCCTACCGAATCCTCCCAGCGGAAGCCCGATACAAAGTTACCGCCCGGGTATCTGACTATAGGGACGTTTAATTCCTTTACAAGATCTATGACATCTGTCCTGAAACCCATCTCATCTGAGTTTGGATTTCCCGGCTGATAGATCCCGTCATAGACTGCTCTTCCGAGGTGCTCGATAAAGGAGCCGAAGATCCTCTCGTCTACCTCTGATAGTCTGTAGTCCTTGTCGAGGACCATTTTTATCTGTCCGTTTTTTTCTGCCATATAAGATTCTCCTTTTTCCCAAAAATAGCATCAGCCCTTTACTGCGCCTGCGGTCATTCCTTCGATGAAGTACTTCTGGAATGCGATAAACAGAATGAAGATCGGGATGATCGAGAAGCATGAACCTACGATCAGGAGACTGTAGTTGTTTCCATACGGGTTCAGAAGGGTGTTAAGACCAAGGGTCAGGGTGTATTTGTCCTCGCTTCTGATAACGAGCAGAGGCCACATGTAGTTGTTCCAGGCGTTCATACCGTTGAGGATAGCCATGGCTGCGAAAGCCGGCTTCATGATAGGTATGATCAGCTTGAAAAATATACCGTACTCTGTAGCTCCGTCGATACGGCCAGCTTCGATCAGCGACTTCGGCATTCCGAGAAGGTACTGCCTGAAGAAGAAAATAGTCGAAGCGTTCGCAAGGAACGGGATCACGATAGCGAAGTAAGTATCCATCAGCTGCCAGTCTGACATCTGCTGATACAGAGGAAGCATGATGACTTCGAAAGGAACTGACATGATCCCTAAGACTATCATAAACAGGAAATTCCTGCCCTTGAATTCATAAGCTGCAAATCCGTAAGCTACGAAGGCACTTACCAGAAGGGTAAGGACTACTGTGATGACTGTCAGGATGATACTGTTCCTGAACCATATCCAGTAGTTGTGATCTCCGTTGAACAGGAGATCATAGTTGACGAGTGACCATTTGCTGAACTCAGGATTTAAGTTCAGTCCGTATGCCACGAAATCATCTCCCGGCTTGAAGCTCGCGATAAAAAGTACGTAGATCGGGATGATGATCAGTACAGCAAGGATAGTAAAAAGTATGATAAGTCCGGCCGTTTTTCCGTTGTCTCTTCTTTTCTTTTTCTTATAAGAAGCTCTGGCCTGTTCTGACATTACGCTTAGATCTGCCATTATCTTTCCTCCTTACTGAAAGTACCATTCAGCTTCAGCTGGATGAAGTTTACGATCATTACAAAGATAAGAAGCACTATACCTACGGCACATGCATAACCCATGGCTCTCTTCTCGATACCCTGTCTGTAAAGGTATCCTACGATGGTAAGTCCGATGTTGTTCGGTGAGTTATTACCACGCCACAGCATGAATGACTCAAGGAACATTGCGAGACCTGCGTAGATGGAGATCGTCAGCACGTAGATAGTAGTCGGTTTTACGAGTGGAATAGTTATCGATTTAAACTGCTGCCATTTGCTGGCTCCGTCGATCTCGGCGGCCTCATAGAGATCTGCAGGTATCGACTGGATCCCGGCCAGGAAGTACATGATATTTACTCCGGTCCATCTCCAGCAGCAGAGAGTTAGCAGTGCGAAATACGCTGTACCCTGTGACTTCAGCCACTTGATAGGCGCATGTCCGAAAAGTCCGATGACCTGGTTGAGCAGGGATTCGCTTGCTTCACCGAACATAAGTCTGAATACTGTACCTGCTACGACTACAGATGTAAGAGCCGGCAGGAAATATATCGACTTAAAGATATTGGAGTGCTTCATCAGATGACTGTTCAGAAGAACTGCAAAAAGCAGTGGGAACGGTATCAGGAGCACCAGCGTGAGAATACAGTACTTTACTGAGTTTGATACGGCCTTCCAGAATATCTTATCTGTCAGAAGACGCTGATAGTTTCCAAGTCCGACCCACTGGTCTTTCATGACATCCTGGAAACTGAGATTGATACCTTTGATGATAGGTCCCAGCCAGAACAGAAGGACAGTCAGTACAAACGGAAGCACGAATACATATGGAGCCGCTTTCTGTGAATAGAAAAATTTTTTCATCAGTTTTACCCCGTTTTCTAATCTTTTTTAATACAAAACGGGCACATCCCGCATATACGAGACGTGCCCGCAGAGACTCGTTCCTGGTTTATCTGTTAACTTATGATGAGAACTCGTTATCGAGAGTATCCTGAGCTGACTTGAGCTCGGAGTCGATATCGCTTCCGCTCTCGTAGATATTTGTCAGAAGCTGGGTGCAGATGACATTGTTGATAGACGGCATCTTCTCATCGCTTAATGACTTGAGTGATCCGATAGAATCCTTCATCTCAAGGAGCGGCTGGAATGGCTTGTTCGCGAAGTACTTAACGAACTGGTTGTCCGGGTTCTCTGTAAGAGAGGTGTCAGTCCATACTGAAGTGTTAACCGGGTCAAATCCAAGTACGTTCCAGACCTCTTTGTTTGCTTCAGGTGAGAGCTTGATGTAAGCCATAACCTCTGCTGCAAGGTCTGCGTTCTTTGAAGAAGCTACGATAGCAGTTCCTGTACCACCGCCACCGATGGTCCATGTAGCGTCTGAATCGCCGAACTTAGGAACAGCTGCGATAGCTACCTTTCCTGACAGATCCTTCATGTAGTTCGTGAAACGTGAAGTCTGCCAGAACGGCATGATCTGTACTGCGAAGTCGCCGTTGTTATAGTGCGGATAAGCCTCTTCGTTATCAGGCTGTCCACCAGGTACTGTAGCGAGTGCTCCGGCATCCTGCATATCCTTGATATACTGGAGAACTTCTTTGAGTTCTTTGTTGTTTGCCATATTTACCTTGCCACTGGCATCGATGTAGTCGCCGCCCTTCTGAGCGAGCATCAGGTTCACCATCCAGCTGGCTGAAGTCTCAGCACAGGCAAAGTCTTTTCCGGTTGCCTTGTGATACTTGACTCCTGCTTCCTTGAAGTCATCCCAGGTCTTGATCGTCGTGTAGTCGATTCCGGCCTTCTCGAGAAGCTCTGTGTTATAGAAAGCAACTGTCGTACCTACGTGAGTAGGAAGTCCGTAAGGAACTCCGTCCTTTGAATAGATGTCAAGTCTTGACTGGACTACATCGTCCTTATAAGGAGCGATGGCATCTGAGAGATCCTTGAGCTTTATATCCTTCTCAGCAATGAATGATGGGAACTTTCCAAGCTCGATATCTGCGATATCCGGAGCTCCCTTTCCTGACTCGAGTGCAAGTGAGAGCTTGTTGTGCATATCATCGTATGCCATATTCTGGAGGACAAGCCTTACTTTCTTATCAGGATGCTCTTCGTTCCACTTCTCAGCCATCGTAGTGTAGAACTTCTGATGTAACTCGATGAAGGTCCATACGTTCAGTGTCGTGACGTTATCGCCCTCTACCTTCATCTCTGTCTTTCCGCCTGCATCTCCACCGCTCTTCTTCGCGGAGCTGCTGCCACATCCTGCAAGCATTCCGACTGCCATGGATGCGCAAAGAATTGCTGTAACCAGTTTCCTCTTCATAAGATTCTCCTTCCGTGTAAAACGATTATCCCGTTTAAAAGCATTTCTAAGCTGTAATCGAGTTAATCGTTTTACAAAATGTGAAAATTTAAGGGCAGCCTTCGTAACCTCTTCTCGGCTGCCTCAACTGTTAAGCACATTATATGAAATGTCTGTGAAAAAATCAAGGGAAATTTTTGTATATTTGTTTGTAAAGTTGCACAAAGTTAAACGTTTTATTTTGTGCATACTGCACAAATCAGTGATTTACATCTACCAGAGAGTCACGGATTTCAAGGGCGCACGGGACTTCCTCGACTCTGTTGCCGTCTTTTTGTACCGTTTTACTTTTTCCTTCTATCATATCAAAAAGGATCCCGGCTGCACGATAGCCTATGTCATGGAGTGGCAATGCGACCGTGGTAAGAGGCGGCCTGTAGTACACGGAAAGCTGTCTGTCATCATATCCGGTGACGGAGACATCCTGTCCGGCGCGAAGTCCCTTCTTCTCGAGCCTGTCGTAGACTCCGCCCGCCATGATATCGTTCATGCACATGATTGCTGTGGCCCCGTGCTTTAACAGCTCATCCGTATTATTGAACCCGCTTTCTCTCTCCCAGTCTCCGACCTTTATAAAGCCCGGATCTATCGGAAAAGATGATTCGTAGAGCGCCTTCTGGAAGCCCATGAGTCTCGCCTGGGCGTGGAGCGAGTCACTTTTCCCGGTGATAAGGCCTATCTTCTTATGGCCGGCTTCGATGACTTTTTTCGTGATCTGATACATCCCGTTCTCATCATCCACGACGACCGACGGTACTTTTTCGTTCTGTGAATAGCCGTAAGCCATGACCGCGGGGATATCCATGTCTGTCGCAAAGACAGGCAGTTTTCTCTCGTGTGAAGCCACATATATGACGCCCTCGACCTGGAGGTTTACGAGTTTCTGCACTTCCTTGTGGACCATGTCATAGTAGAAGTCTTTGTTATAGTAGGAATCGCCGTAATTTTTAAACAGGCGCAGGTTCGTGAGCAACACCTTATAGCCATGGTGGTCAAAGTAGTCTGTGATGCCGTCGAGTATATCAGGAACTGAGAAAATCGTCATATCCTCGACTATGGTACCGATGCTCATGCTCCGCTTCGACTTCAGGTTCCTCGCCATGGCGTTTGGCACATAGTGCATCTCCTCGATGACCTTGCGGACCTTCGCCTCAGTCTCTTCGCTGGCTTTTCCGCGATCATTTATGATGTTTGACACAGTAGCTATCGAAACACCGCTTTTTTCAGCTATCTCTCTTATCGTAACCATCTGCATCCCTCCGATCTGTGATCAGGCACTCTCCTGCTTTCCCTCAAGCTTCTCAAGCGTATTATTTAAAAATGCCGCCAGCAGATAGCCAGGCAGCGAAAATCCGCAGCAGATAAAAACAAAGGCCATTTTTACAGGAAATCTGAGTGTGAAATACGCCACAAAAAGTCCCGCGATCACACTGATAAGCACAAGCGGAAACCTCGCGAGCATCAGCGTCGCACCGTTCCTGAGTGTTCCGGTGACTGTGTTCTCAAAATGCGAGAGCATCAGGAAAGTACACGAGATGATCCCGATGATCAGGGTCAGCATCACTATAAGGAGCACGCGGATAAGCTCTCCGGTATCTGTCTTCATGCCGCTTACGACTCTCAGATCAAAGTACCAGACCGCAAGAACCGCGAGCATTATAGCCCAGATGCCTGTCCCCTGTCTGAAGTTCGCCTTAAAGTCAGTAAAAAAATGCTTTGTAAGTCTCGTGTCATTGCCCCTTATCATCCTGACGAGTCCCGAATACATCGCTGTAAATGAAGCTCCCGCCGTGATGACAGGTATACTGCAGACGAGAGTCAGTATATTCAGCCATACGAAATCAAAAACAAGCCCAAAAAACGACATGATCGGGCTCTCCGGATCCAAAAAACGCTTCATCTGGATTCCTCCTTACCTGATTTAGTGTAACGTTTTACCTACAACCTATGATAACACCTTTTGCAAATGACCGCAATAAGATTTTACAAAACAGGGGCTGTATTTTTCCGGTATCCGTGATAAAATAAAAATGTCCTGTTACACTAAGGAACAAAAATGAGAAAGGGCTCGGGAAACTAAAATGCACTGGTCGATGGAGTTTGAGGTCGTATCTCTCCTGATCTCGGTTCTGCTCTTGGCGAACGTGAGATCCATAAAATTTCTGCCTTTAAAGAGCGCGCTTCTTTTTATAAACACTATCATCATAGAAGTCCTTCTTATAATAGTAGATCTCGGAGCCTCCTGGATGGATGATGCCCTGAAGGGTCGGTTTATTGGTCTGCAAATTTTTTTAAATACCGCGTATTTCGCGCTGATGTTCCTGCTGGCTATCTCCATCCACATCTTTATGAATGCCATCGCCTGTGAGAAAAGTGGGCGCTACTACCATCACAAGCCGTATGATTTCATCCTCTACGCAGCTACTGATGTATTTCTTTTCATAAATCTGTTCAACGGTATGATATTCACCGTAGGTACAGATGGCTACCAGCGCGGATTCCTGTACTATTACCTCATCTATCCGTATCTGCTGGCTGAGATGGCTATCGGTTCGATAAGCATCATCCGTGCGCGAAAACAGATAGCCAGACGTATCAGGTACAGCATCTATCTGGCTCTGATCTTCATGGCTCTCACATCAGCTTATCAGGTCTTTATCGAGCCTGGAAGGCTTATGATGAATCTCGGCGTATCAGTTTCACTCGTTATAATATATATGGCATTCATGAACACCGAGAATGACATAGAGCACAAGACCTCTACCTTTAATACGATTGGCTTCAGGCGTTACATGACAGAGCGTCTATTAGGCCACAAAAAGTTCAAGGCATTTTTCATACAGATCACGAGCTATTCATCGCTTCTTTCGATGTACGGCCGTGATAATACTGACAGGATCCTGAGGCATATCGGTAGTAGCCTGACCAGGATACGGCCTTTTACTTTCTACCTGCATTCCGGTCTCTATGCCGTGGTCGCCACAAATGAGCGGGACTTCGCCACGACCGAAAGTCGTATCAGCGATGTCCTCTCTGAAAAAATTTTCATAGAATACGAACCTGGCGATATCAGCTACAGGACCCTCGCCGCTGACACGAGCTGCCATTTTGACAATCCGGGTGAGATGCTATCAGTCGCTACAGACACTATCAGAAAGCCTGTCTACGAAAAATCACCGTTTGAGCTGATCAGTGCCGAAGACATCTCTGACTCCGAGAAGAAGGCAAAGCTCTACAAGGCTATCTATCACGCAGTAGACCACGGTGGGGTTCGCGTATATTACCAGCCTATCTATGACAATACCTGTGACCGGATCAGTTCCGCCGAAGCCCTGTCCCGTATATACGATGATGAGCTCGGTCTCATCTATCCGGACAGCTTCATCCCGCTTTTCGAGCAGGACGGTACTATCCTGAAATTCGGCCGCATCATGTACGAAAACGTCTGCCGTTTCATAAGAGATAACGACATGGAAGCTCTCGGGCTCCACTATATCGAAGTGAACCTCTCGCCTATCCAGTGCATGCAGTCATCTCTTCCGGGAGATCTGATCACTATCGCCGACGACTACGGGATAGACATGAAGTACCTGAACTTCGAGATAACCGAAACTGCTGCCCTATCTAACGACATGCTGCTTCATCTGATGACGCCTCTCATCGACCGCGGCGCCACTTTTTCAGTGGATGACTTCGGGACCGGATACTCGAACCTGATCCGCGTCAGCACAATGCCTTTCCGCATCATAAAAATAGACAAATCCATTCTCTGGGATTACTTCAAGAACCGTGATGACATGGTCCCGCGCATATATGATATGATGCACCACAAGGGCTTTGACCTCGTGACCGAAGGTGTCGAGACGATGGACATGCACATCTGGCTCAAGAACGAGGCACGCTGCAAGTACGAGCAGGGCTACCTCTACTCGAAGCCTATCGACGAGCAGAGCTTCATCGCCTATCTCCGCGAAAAAAATGTTCCGCACGCCGCCAGCTGAGGTTCTATTTTTCGTATTTTTGTGTTATCATAGGTATTCGAAAACTTTTGAAAAAGTGAGGCAAGGCAATGAAAGATTATAGTTTTACGACTCAGGGCACCTGCGCGACCCAGATCGATTTTTCACTCGATGATGACAAGAAACTGCACAACGTATTTTTCCATGGCGGATGCAATGGGAATACAAAGGCCGTAGCAAAACTGCTCGAAGGCTATGACGCCCAGGCCGCAGTCGACCTGTTAAAGGGAAATCTCTGCGGAGTCCGTGGCACTTCATGCGCCGACCAGCTCGCCCAGGGAGTCGAGAAAGCTCTTCAGGAGAATTAAATGATCTACTCAGGAATTTCACATTACGCTGACCAGCGGGACGCTTTTTTCTTAGAAAACGGTAAGCTCAGGATACGTATCGCAACTGCGAGAGGCGATATGAACGCCATCTACCTGCATGTGCGAGACAAGTATATAGGTCTCGACCGTGCGGATACCCGTGCCTGCTACAAAATGCGCCGCTATGCCAGCGATTTCGGACACGACTATTTTTCTGCGGATATAGACATTCAGATGGCAGGACATTTCCAGAAGAATCCGGATATGCTGTGCCTCAGATATTTTTTCGAGCTCGTGGATGAAGCAGGAGCACGGGTATGGTACGGCGATTCAAGATTTTTCTCGGGAGAGCCGGGAGATGTCGAGGCTATGTATGACTGCCCGCTGATCTCGCGCCGTGAGCTGACTTTCCGCATACCTGACTGGGCAAAAAATGCCGTAGTCTACCAGATATTCCCGACGAGATTCGCGACGACAGAAGACGTTCCGGACAAGCTCTGGTACAAAGCTCCTATCGCCTGGAACGATGACCTTAAGGGAAATCTCCGCGGGATCATCGAGCACATCCCTTATCTGAAGGAGCTCGGTGTCGACGTCATCTACATGACTCCAATATTCCGCTCGAACACATCGCACAAATACGACACTATCGATTACTATGCCGTGGATCCGTCACTTGGAGATGAAAATGACCTCCACGAGCTTGTCGATAAAGCTCACGCTAACGGCATGCGCGTCATGCTCGACGGCGTGTTCAACCACACTTCTCCGGATTTCTTTGCCTTTAAGGATATAAAGGAGAACGGAAAGAAGTCAAAATACTACGACTGGTACTATCTCGACAGTGATGACATCTCCTTCGGAAGCCGCACAGAAAAACCATCATACCAGAGCTTTGCCTATGTAGGCATGATGCCGAAGCTCAATCTGTCGAATCCGGAAACTGCCGACTATGTGACTGGTGTCGCCTGTCACTACATAAAAGAATTCGGCATAGACGGCTGGAGGCTCGATGTCGCTGACGAGATAGGTCACTCTTTCTGGAAAAAATTCCGTAAGGCCGTCAAAGCCGTAAATCCGGATGCTCTCCTCGTCGGCGAGGTCTGGCATTTTTCACCGGATTTCCTGCAGGGCGACGAGTGGGATTCGGTAATGAACTACGCTTTCTATAAGAATATCGGTGAGATGATCTGCGAGGGTCACATCACCCCGTCCGGTTTCCTGTCACAGCAGGGCTTCCTGAATGGCGAGTATCACAGCGCCGTCCTCCCTGTCCTCTGGAACCTGATAGACAGCCATGACACAAGCCGTTTCCTTTACAGAGCCGGCGGCGACAAGCGAAAGCTCGCTCTGGCTGCAGCTTTCCAGATGCTGACTCCGGGAACACCATTCATCTACTATGGTGACGAGGTCGCCATGACCGGTGGCGATGACCCTGACAACAGGCGCGGAATGCTCTGGGACGAGTCGAAGCAGGATAAGGACATGTATCACTGGTATCAGCGCCTTACCTACTTCCGCCACACGATAAACGCCCTGACCCAGGGCGACTACCTGCGTGTCGATGCAGATGATGAAAAAGGCTTACTCAAATACCATCTAAGCTCCGGCGAAGTACTAATCTTCCACACTTCAGACGGCGACATCTCCGCCCGTGAATACACCGACTACAAAGAGCTGCTAAGCGATACGACCTTCGACGGCACAATTCCAGGATATGGATGCGCATTGCTAAGGAAATAAAAAATGCACTCCAGGATTTAAATCCGGGAGCGCATTTTTAAATATATCTGTGTTTCTACGCAGCCTGTATACAGGCTGCGCTTTGTCATCTGTCAAGTTCGTGGATAAAGAGTCCGCTGCGTAGCTTTGGCTCGAACCAGGTGGACTTCGGTGGCATGAGCCTGCCGGCATCTGCTACTGCAAAAAGCTCTGAGATAGATGTCGGATACATAGCGAAGGCTGCCTGGCAGTCCTCGTGGCAGCGCTTTTCGAGCTCCTTCAGGCCTCTGATACCGCCGACAAAGTCAATCTGCTCATCTGTCTTCGGGTCCTTTATGCCGAATACCGGATCAAGGATCAGGTTCTGAAGCAATGACACGTCGAGTCCGTCTACCGGATCGGCACTTCTGAGGTCCTGCTTGAAAGCGAAGTTATACCAGGTGTCATCTAAGTACATAGAGAATGAGCCCTTGAACTGAGGCTTTATCGGGATCCTGCCCTGGCGCCTTAAGTCTGCGACCTTCTTTACTTCTGAAAGCACTTCCATAGGAGAATGACCATTCAGATCTTTAAGCACTCTGTTATAGTCGAAGATCTTCAGCTCTTCATCAGGGAAAAGTACGGAGAGGAAATAGTTAAACTCCTCATCTCCGGTATATCCAGGATGTTCTGCACGCCTCTTGAGTCCTACTTTTACCGCCGAAGCTGCACGATGGTGACCGTCTGCTATATAGATAGAATCTATTCCAGCAAAAGCATCTCTGATGGTCTTTATATCATCCGGCTCATCTACGATCCAGACTCTATGTGATATGCCATCTAAAGTCGTGAAATCATAGACAGGCTTTTCAGCCTTGTGGCGTCTTACCACATCTTCTATCGCGTTATTTCGTCTGTATGCTAAAAAAATAGGTCCGGTCTGCGCATTGCAGGCATCTACGTGATTGATCCTGTCCTGCTCTTTTTCAGCACGGGTATTCTCGTGCTTTTTGATGACACCATTCTGGTAGTCATCTATCGAAGCACAGGCCACGATGCCGGTCTGGGCCCTGCCGTCCATATTCAGCTCGTAGATGTAGTAGTAAGGTTCTTTGTCCCTTACAAAAGATCCGTCATCGACCCACTCCCAGAGCAGGTCATGTGCCTTCTGGTAGACTCTCGGATCATACTCGCTGACTTCCGGAGGGAACGAGGTCTCCGCCCTGTCTATAGCAAGAAAGGAGTGTGGAAACTTCCTGACATGTGCCGTTGCTTCAGCTCTGTTATATACGTCATATGGCAGTGCAGCTATCGTCTGCGCCATGTCAACGCGTGGACGGATTGCTGCAAAAGGTCTTACTGTTGCCATAAAGTGCTCCTTTTTACTTTACTACGCGGACGCGGATGACATCCGGGATAGCGTTCAGCTTGTCGACTACATCCTGAGTAACTTCTGAATCGACATCGATAAGAGAATAAGCGTAGTCACCGCGGCTCTTGTTCGTCATATCGCTTACGTTTATATTTGCGTCGCCGAGAATAGTCGTGTACTTGGCGATGAGTCCGCTCTTATTATGATGGAGGATACCGAGTCTGCCCTTTGCAGTAACGACACCCATATCGCAGTCAGGATAGTTCACTGAATGGCGGATATTACCATTCTCGAGGAAATCCATGATCTCATCTACTGCCATCATCGCGCAGTTCTCTTCAGCTTCTGCTGTAGAAGCTCCGAGATGAGAGGTAGCAATGACTCCCGGCTGTCCTGCTGTCGTAGGATTCGGGAAGTCTGTGACATAATGCTTTACCTTGCCAGTCTTGATACCGTCGAGAACTGCCTTCTCGTCTACGAGCAGGTCTCTGGCAAAATTCAGGACTACTACGCCCTTCTTCATTTTTTCTACAGCGGCAGCATCGATCATGCCCTTTGTAGAATCGAGAAGAGGTACGTGAATAGTGATAAAGTCGCACTCTCTGTAGATGTCATCTACATTTGCGATGTGCTTTACGTTCCTGGAAAGGTTCCACGCTGCTCCTACTGAAATGTAAGGATCATATCCTAACACTTCCATTCCGAGGTGAGTTGCAGCATTGGCTACCTGCTGCCCGATAGCTCCAAGTCCGATGACTCCGAGCTTCTTTCCCGCGAGCTCATTTCCAGCGAACTGCTTCTTTGCCTTCTCCATATCCTTTGAGATATCAGCATCTGCTTTATTCTCTAAGACCCAGTTAACTGAGCCGATGATGTCACGGCTTGCGAGCAGCATTCCTGCAAATACGAGCTCCTTTACGGCGTTTGCATTTGCTCCAGGAGTGTTGAATACGACGATTCCCTGATCTGCACACTTATCGAGCGGGATGTTATTTACTCCGGCTCCGGCACGGGCGATACAGCTGAGCTTATCGGAAAACTCCATATCGTGCAGCTTTGCGCTTCTTACGATAAAAGCGTCTGCGTCATTTGCATCATCTGTCTGCTCGTAATTATTTGAAAACTTTACCAGTCCCTTTGGGGAAATGGCATTTAGTGTATGGTATTTGAACATGTGTCCTTCTTTCTTTGTTAGGATTTAGGGATTTGGGTTTAGAGTAAAAGGCTGTTCTCTATCCCCTATATCCTATATCCTATCCCCTATTCCCTTATTTAAGGTTCTTCTTCTCAAAGTCTGCCATGAACTCTACCAGTTTCTCAACACCGGCCTTTGGCATAGCGTTGTAGATAGAAGCTCTCATGCCGCCGACTGTACGGTGACCCTTGATATTCTCAAGGCCTGCTGCCTTTGCCTCTGCTACGAACTTAGCATCTAAGTCCTTGTCGCCAGTAACGAATGGAACGTTCATGACAGAACGGTCTTTCTTTGCTACTGTGCCTTTGAAAAGCTCTGACTGGTCAAGGAAATCATAGAGGATCTTTGCCTTCTCGGCATTTTTCTTCTCCATCTCTGCAAGTCCGCCATTCTTTAACAGCCACTTGAATACAAGACCGCACATATAGATAGCCCAGCAGTTCGGAGTGTTGAACAGAGAATCCTTGTCTGCCTGTGTCTTCCACTTGAGCATTGTCGGAGTTCCCGGATATACGTCGTCTGTGATAAGGTCGTCACGAATGATATCGATAACGAGTCCTGCAGGTCCTACGTTCTTCTGGACTCCGCCGTACATGACTGCGTATTTGCTTACGTCCATAGGCTTTGATAAGAAGCAGCTGGATACATCTGCTACGAGGTCTACGCCCTTTGTATTAGGAAGCTCCCAGTACTCTGTTCCGTAAATAGTGTTATTCTGGCAGATGTAGACATAATCCATATCATCTGTGATAGGAAGGTCTGAACAGTCAGGTATATAAGAGTATGTCTTATCCTCAGATGAAGCGAGTGCTACAGCGTCTCCATAAATCTTTGCCTCTTTCCACGCCTTTGTAGCCCACTGTCCGGTGAGGATGTAGCCTGCCTTATGGTGCTTGTTCATCATATTCATAGGAATGGCTGCGAACTGCTGGTAAGCACCGCCCTGTAAGAAAAGTACCTTGTAATTATCAGGAATGTTCAGTAATGTCCTGATGTCCTTTTCTGCTGTCTTGATGATATCGTCAAACATGGATGATCGATGTGACATCTCCATGACTGACATGCCGAAGCCCTTGTAGTCGAGCAGATCAGCCTGTGCTTCTTTTAATACTTCCTCCGGCAATACTGCCGGTCCTGCAGAAAAGTTGTAAACTCTTGACATTACATCGTCCTCCTGTTTCTATGTATTGTTTGTCGGGTGATAGCCTGTCCGTGTGGGACGTTCACTTGTCGCCACGTGGCAATCACTTGTACTACTATAGCACTTTTTTCTCAGAAATCAAGCCTTTAAGTCACTTTCATCAAAGCATTCAGCTATCGGTTTGCCAGGTGCGACCATCGGCCATACCTTATCATCACTTCCTATGATAACGTCTATGACTACCGGCGTATCTGTCTTCATCGCAATGGCAAGCGCATCATCGAACTCTTTCTGGCTCGTAGCCCGAAGTCCCTTTGCTCCCATCGCCTCGGCCAGCTTACAGTAATCAACGCCGTCATCCAGAACTGTATTCGAATAACGCTTGCCATAGAACAGGTCCTGCCACTGGCGGACCATTCCGAGCACGTGGTTATTCATGATGACTTCCACTATCGGCAGCTTGTTCCTCGTGGCTGTGGCTATCTCGTTCATATTCATGCGGAAACAGCCATCACCTGCTATGTTAAACACCTTTTTCCCGGGGTTGCCGATAGCTGCTCCTATAGATGCGCCGAGGCCATATCCCATAGTACCGAGGCCTCCTGATGTAAGGAGCTGTCCCGGACGGTTGAATCTGTAATACTGCGCTGTCCACATCTGGTGCTGTCCGACCTCTGTGGTGATGATGGCATCTCCCTTAGTAGCCTCGTAAATCCTATTAACGGCGTATGGGCCTGTGAGTCCATGCTCCGGTATAGTAAGAGGATATTTCTGACAGAGGTCTCTCATATGCTCCATCCAGTGATGATGATCCATCTGGCGGAGCTTCGGGATCAACCGCTTCAGGACTTCCTTTACATCTCCGATGATCTCAGCATCTACGATGATATTCTTATTTATCTCGGCCGGGTCCACATCTATCTGGAGGACTTTCGCATTCGAAGCAAAAGTCTTCGGATTTCCAAGTACCCTGTCTGAGAAGCGGGTCCCTACTGCGATCAGCAGGTCGCATGATGACACGCCAAGGTTAGAAGCCTTGGTTCCATGCATTCCGAGCATTCCTGTATATCTGTCTCCAGTTCCCGGATAAGCTCCTTTTCCCATAAGTGAGTCGCAAACCGGAGCATCTATCAGATCAGCAAAGCGTCTGACTTCATCAGCTGCTCTCGAGATAACGGCTCCGCCTCCGACAAAAATGTACGGCTTCTGGGATTTCTCTATCATCTCTACCGCTGTATCTATGTCAGAGTCCTTTATCTGGTCAGCCCTTCTAGGTATCTCCTCCGGCTCTTCATACTCATAATCAGTCTTTGCAGCTGTGACATCCTTTGTGATATCTATCAGTACAGGACCTGGTCTTCCGCTCTTTGCTATCTTGAACGCACGGCGGATAGTAGCTGCCAGTTTTGTGACGTCCTTTACTATGAAGTTATGCTTTGTGACCGGCATCGTGATACCGGCTATATCTACTTCCTGGAAAGAGTCCTTTCCCAGGAGAGGTACGGTGACGTTACAAGTGATGGCTACTACAGGAACAGAATCCATGTATGCCGTGGCTATTCCGGTGACCAGGTTCGTGGCTCCCGGTCCGGAGGTAGCCATACACACTCCGACTTTTCCTGTACTTCTCGCATAGCCGTCTGCAGCATGTGAAGCCCCCTGCTCGTGGCTCGTCAGGATATGGCGGATCCTGTCCTTATTCTTATATAATTCATCGTACACATTCAGAATGGCCCCGCCTGGATATCCGAACACCGTATCCACTTTCTGCTCGGCAAGACATTCTATAACTATCTGTGCTCCTGTAAGTTCCATTATAATACCTCATACTACGGTTTCCGGCGCGAGTATATGTCTTGCGGGACAGCTCTCGCCTTAGTTTTCTCACTTGTACCTTAGTTTTCTCCTGGTACTTGCAGGATGGCACCTCTATTACCAGAGGTGACAAGTGCCTGGTAGCGGCGGAGATAACCGGTCGTCACCTTTGGCTCGCGCGGCTTCCAGGCTGCCTTTCTCTTAGCCAGCTCATCATCTGATACCTCAAGGGTGATAGTCATCTTCGGGATGTCGATGGTGATCGTGTCGCCTTCTTCTACGAGGGCGATAGGCCCGCCAACGGCAGCCTCCGGTGATACATGTCCGATAGAAGCTCCACGGCTGGCACCTGAGAAACGTCCGTCTGTGATAAGAGCAACAGATGAGCCAAGTCCCATTCCCACTATAGCTGATGTAGGATTGAGCATCTCTCTCATACCAGGGCCGCCCTTAGGTCCCTCATATCTGATGACTACTACATCTCCGGCTACTATCTTTCCACCCTTTATGGCAGCGATAGCGTCTTCCTCACAGTCAAATACTCTGGCCGGACCTGTGTGTACCATCATCTCTGGTACTACTGCTGAGCGCTTTACCACGCAGCCATCCGGTGCGAGATTTCCTTTAAGGACTGCAAGTCCGCCGTTCTTCATATATGGGTTATCGATAGGACGGATGACTTCTGGATTCCTGTTTACAGCGTTCTTTATGTTATCACCGATGGTCTTTCCGGTGACTGTCATACAGTCGAGATTCAATAGGCCTGCGTCTCCGAGCTCTTTCATGACAGCGTATACACCACCGGCTTCATTTAAGTCCTCTATATATGTAGGTCCTGCCGGAGCCAGGTGGCAGAGGTTCGGAGTTCTCTCCGAGATCGGGTTCGCATAGCTGATGTCGAAATCAAAGCCTATCTCATGAGCTATGGCTGGCAGATGAAGCATCGTATTCGTAGAGCATCCGAGTGCCATATCTACCGTCAGTGCATTGATGATAGAATCCTTAGTGATGATGTCACGAGGCCGGATATTTTTCTTGAGCATATCCATGACAGCGTATCCGGCCTGCTTTGCCAGACGCAGACGGGCCGAGTAAACTGCCGGAATAGTTCCATTTCCCTGGAGTCCCATTCCTATGGCCTCTGTCAGGCAGTTCATGGAGTTCGCTGTATACATACCTGAACAGCTGCCGCATGTAGGACAGACATTCTCTTCATAGATGCGGACTTCCTCGTCAGTCATCTTGCCGGCGGCGTTAGCTCCTACAGCCTCGAACATGGATGACAGTGATCTCTTTCTGCCTTCTACATGACCTGCGAGCATAGGACCGCCAGATACAAATACTGTCGGGACATTTATCCTGGCTGCTGCCATCAGAAGACCCGGAACGTTCTTATCGCAGTTCGGGATCATGACCAGGGCATCAAACTGATGCGCGATAGCCATACACTCTGTAGAATCAGCGATCAGGTCACGGGTCACGAGAGAATACTTCATACCTATGTGCCCCATGGCTATACCATCACATACCGCTATCGCAGGGAAAACCACCGGATTTCCGCCTGCTTCGGCAACGCCAAGCTTTACGGCTTCAGCGATTTTGTCGATATTCATATGACCTGGAACTATCTCATTATACGAGCTGACGATTCCGACCAGTGGCTTGTTAATCTCTTCCTTTGTAAATCCGAGAGCGTTCAGGAGACTCCTCGCTGGTGCCTGCTGCATGCCGCGCTTCATATTATCACTCTGCATACTTTTCTTCCTTTCCATATATAAATCTACTGTTTTATTATACTTTCAAAAATAAATGGTGCTGTACATCATCTACTATAGTCTATTTGTGAAAAAAATTCAAGTATGCATGAAATAAAATTCATCAATTATATTCTGACAAGGACTATAATAGACATATGTCTGAAAAAAGAAATGTCTATAGACCTGTTATAACAGTTGCACTAATAGTAATAAATGTCCTCGTCCTCCTCGCCGAAACTCTGGCTGGAGGAAGTGAGAACTCTATGGTATCCCTGCGCTTCGGTGCGCTGTACGTACCATATGTAGTTGAAAAAAATGAGTGGTGGCGGCTTTTTACGAGTATGTTCATCCACTTCGGACTCACACACATAGCCAGCAATATGGTGTCCCTGTATATGATGGGGCGTATAGTAGAAGCCTACTATGGAAAGATCCGTTTCCTGGTGATCTACCTGGCAGCAGGGCTCGGCGGAGGGCTCCTGACTCTGGTGACCGAGCTTCAGTCCCGTGACTTCTCACTGACTGCGGGAGCCAGTGGAGCCATCTTCGGGATCATGTCTGCCTTCGTGGTCTTCGCCGTAAATCCGCTGACCAGAAGAGCCTTTCCTATCAGAAGAGTCATAGCAGGTATCTTCTTCGCCCTGCTGCCTGGATTCTACACCACCGGTATAAGTGTCACTGCTCACATAGGAGGCTTCATCGTAGGGCTAATACTGGCATTCCTTTTAGATCCGTATAAGAGAAGGTCTTGATCACCTGATCCTGTTAAGATACTTTCGTATCTTGAATGCCAGGCGTAGTGTAAACAGGTCATTTACATTTTTCAGATCTACTCCCAGGACTTCAGCCGCCCTGTCTATCTGATATCTGACCGTATTTCGCGGGATATTGCGTTCTCTTGATACCACAGCCAGATTGCATCTGTTATCCAGATAATCTTCTATCAGACCTTCGAGTTCTGTCCCGTTTTCTGAATCATAGTCTACGATACGGCTCAGCACACGATCACTGATATCCTGAAGCTCTTTTGGATGTCCATACTCGAAGAACAGTCTGTATACTCCCGTATTCTCAAACAGCCTGACTTCATCCTTTTTATGGCACTGCCTTATCATATCAAGTGCCTCGGCAGCCTCCAGTACACAGCCTCTGATATCAGATATCGACCAGATGACCGGACCTGTACCTATACTGTACGTAGCCCCATCCTCCTGCCCCAGCATATTCTTAAGCTGCTCGAGACGTACAACCGGATCCGGACATTCCTCGATGATAAATACGAATCTGGCGCCTATATGATCCCATAGACCGATGTCAAAGCCGCTTCGTATCATGGCCTCAAACACACTGATCTGATCCGCTTCGCCCTCATCTTTTTCGATGACTATCGGAAAATATTCCCCATTACTGTCATATCCGTAATATGCAATCTGACCCGAGAAAAAATCATACACATCTCCTATAGTTATTTTCTTTAAGATTCCTGATGCTATATTGAGTTTCTGTTTTCTGTCCTCTATCATGCTCTCGATACTGTGTGTCACGTTCCCAACAGGTATCCTGTACGGCATCACAAGCACCGGAAAATCTTTTTCATCTGAAAATGCTTTTACATCACTGCTTATATCATCAATGAATTTTCCTGATTCCATGACTACGCCAGATGCATCATGATCGCAGGCATATCGCACAAATGACAGCAGATCATCATCCGATGTAAGGCCCACTCCGGCAGTAAATATCAGTTGCCTGCACATCGGAAGCATCTTTTCATCCTCTATCTCCGCTATCTGACATCCGGTAATGACCCTACATAGACCATTATGACCTGCCACGGTCTCAAATCCCGAATCCCTGACCTCAGAGAACAGCTCACTATAAGTGATAAACATATTACCCTTTCATCTCCTTGAGCGCCAGGTATTTCCTGATCTTGAAGGCCAGATGCAGCCTGAAATTCTCATTGACATCACATGGGTCTTCATCTATCAGCTCCCTTACCTTATTGAGACGGTATTTCAATGTATTCCTATGGATGTAGAGATTCTCCGCAGTCCTGGCCAGATTGCATCCGTTGGATATATACGAGCCAAGCGTATCTAGAAGCATTCTGTTTTCCTCCGTATCAGGAAGATTTCCTAGTATATTATCTGATATTTTCCGAAGCTGCCTATCGTCACTCATCGAAAAAAATATCCTATAAACACCCATATCTTCATACAGTCTGATGTCATCTGACCTATGGCACATATGAAGAGAATCGACAGCAGCCCTTGCCTGTGATATACCTGTGCGTACCTTATCTATGCAGTCCACATCAGATCCTATCCCGATACAGAATGTCTCTCCTGTGGCCCTGAATATTTCTTTCCTCGCGGCATCTATCAGTGAAACGATCTCATCAGAGTTCTTACCCGATGATGGCAGCATTGCTGCACAGTATTCCTTTTCACGGTAGTATAAAAAATGAGCTGGGACTATATCGAATTTATTTCTGATAAAAGACAGCATTCTGTCGGATGCCCAGTGAGTGTCCTTTCCGCTGTCCTCATTATCATCAGCATCCACTTCGAAGCAGATCGGTACATATGAATCCTCATCACAGAAGATCAGCCTGGAATATCTGTCTTTTTCATTATCTGATAATGGGAAATACATAAGTTTCTTCAGCACATCAGAATGCATATCATCCTTCTGGCTTCTGACACATGCCTGGGCTATATCAGTCATCAGCTTTCTGGCATCCATTCCATCTATGATCGTAAAGAACGGAACTCCGAGTTTCCTTGCGAGTTCTGTCACCCGCGGAGAAATGACATTGACATGAAGGCCAATAAGCACGATAAGCCCCGCAGCATCGGCATCACTGAGCTCATAGAGTATCTCCGAAAGATCCTCCTCAGGATTTGTAAATTCAAGACCATCTGTAGCCACGATCATATCTCTGTTGATCCATTTTCTTATATCCTTTTCATATATAAGATGGATCCACCTGACCGGATGCCCTAGATTTTCCTCCCCTGCCAGCAGACGACATTTCCCCATCCTTTTCATTTCAAGAATGTCATAAACTGTCAATTGGATCACATACCTTTCACACAACAAAAAAAGCACAAGGGAGACATGCTCCTTTGCACTTCGTCATTTGAAAAGTATTATATGCGATTTTCACTTTTTGTCAACCCTCACGCCCTTCTCTATAGCTCCACACGGGCAGACTTTTATACACAGATGACAGCCGACACATTTTACAGGATCCATCACCACCCTGCCATCGTCCTTCATCTCAAGTGCCTGATGTCCGCCATCATAGCATGACAGTACGCATCTTCCGCATCCGATGCAGTTCTTCCTGACTATCCTCGGATATACTATGGAATGACGGTCGAGATCTTCAGGGCGTACGATATTGCCAAGGGCACAGCCTACGAGTTCAGAGACCGAAGATATATTCTTTTTCTTCATGAAATGACGCATTCCTGAGATCATATCTATAATGATCCTGTAACCGTACTGCATTATAGCTGTGGTCACCTGGATGTTCACGCATCCGAGAGCAATGAAATCGAGACAGTCTCTCCATGACTCTATGCCGCCTATTCCTGACAGTTCCACACCCTTCAGTCCACTAAATGAAGCCATATCATAGATAGCTTTCAGTGCGAGCGGCTTTACGGCCTTACCTGAGAATCCTCCGACAGCAGTCTTTCCTGCGATATCAGGTCCTGAAGAAAAATCCTCAGTATCGATATCCAGGATACTCTTGAGTGTATTGATGGCAGCAAGAGATACTGCACCCCCACGTACTGCTGCCATAGATGGTGGGATGATGCTCGTCGCCTGAGCAGTCATCTTCGCGATAACAGGCAGATCCGTTCCACGCTTTACAGCCTTCACATATCTTTCTACCAGATCAGGATCTACACCCACGTCACTGCCAAGACCATCATAGGCCATATGCGGACATGAAAAATTCAGTTCTAGAGCATCTACTCCTGCTTCTGTCATCTGTTCTGCCAGATATGTCCAGTCATCCTCATGCTGCCCCATAATGGATGCGATGACCATCCTGTCGGGGTGATCACGTTTCAGACTGCTAAGTATATTTTTGTTTTCTTCTATTGTATGCTCAGATGATTCCTCGAGATTTTTAAATCCTATGAATGATGACGGGCTGTCATACTCTGCATCGAATCTGGGAGAGACCTCTTTATGTGGGAAGCTCGTAATCGTCTTATATACCACTCCGCCCCAGCCGAGATCGAATGCCTTGCTTATCATCTCGTAATTGCTACCGACTACCGATGATGAGAGAAAAAACGGATTGACACATCTGAATCCTAGAAAATCGATTGAGAGATCAGGATCTGAGGTCTCATCCGTCTGTTTCACATCACTGTCATACATCTCTCCCAGAGACTCCATGAATTCCCTGATATTTACCGGACGGTCTATTACGCCGTGTCGGCATGCCTTCTCACAGTCCCTGTCACAATCCTTGCATGGTGACACTGTTCCCAGCGATATAGCCGCCACCTCTTCATTACGAAATCTCACACTTCTCAGCAGATCTGCTATATGATAGCCTTCAGGGCATGCCTTCTGGCATGCCCCGTCGGTACAGAGCAGACATTCTGCGGCTGCATCATGCATTATCTGTACTGAATATTTCATATACTTTCCTCACATTCTTTTCACTCACATATCTCAGTCAGAGAGCTTGTATATCATGGTCATGCCTGCTGACTCTGTCGGCTGTGCCACCTCGATCAGATCCATACCACCCGCATCAGCCGTGATGGTCTGGACTGTCCATGATGATGCAAAATCTGCCTGTCCCGAATTCACCTGTGTGATCTCTGAGATATCACCACCACCAGGAGTGATAGTCACATCAAGACCTGCGTCCTTGTAATATCCCTTATCAAGAGCCACATAATATCCCATAAACTGTGACTGAGCGAGCCATTTGAGCTGGATTGTCACGTTCTTCTTCTCAGGTGTACCGAAGTTTTTATCCTTCGCGTCATTGTAATAGGATGGATCCCTGAATGTATCGAGTGTCATCTTGGACAGCGCATCCTGAGCCGTAGAGTCATCGAGCTTTATATACTTCTGCGATATATCAAGAGTCTGCTGAAGAGCGTCATCATACATCTCACAGTAGTTATCCACTTCAGATCCATCGATCTTTGTTGATGCCAGCTTTGCCATTTCTTCAGCCATATACTTCTGATGATCCTCAGACAGGGTAGATCCGGCATCTGCTACAATCTGTGCTGCCTCATCAGGATGTTCAGAAGCATATTTCCATCCCTGTATGGTTCCATATATAAATGCCTTCACGGTATTAGGATTTTTCTCTGCGAAATCCCTGGTACAGACCAGATTATCTTCTACCATACTGATGCCCTCTTTATTGAAGTCGATCGTACCTATCTTGTCACCATATCCATATGCTCCATCATAACTGTTCTTTATGAGTCCGAGTTCATTGTATGACATCGCAGAAGCGAGCATTATCGATCCATCATCAAATCCGCTCATATCAAATCCCTGATTTAAGAGATCCGAGCTAGATACATTGATGCCGTACTTATTCAGAAGAGCAAGTATCTCGTACTGTTCGCCGTTGCCCCAGTCACCGATCGATCCGGCCGCTGCCGCTGCCTTCAGTACCGTCTCTACCGAATCGCTCTTTTTAAATGTCCCATCAGAAGAAGATGATGTCTTAGCAGCACTTCCACTGGCTGATGATGTCCCTGATGAGGAGGTTCCACCACACCCGGACATTGATCCCGCTGCCAGCGTTGCCACACACAATATAGCGGCAATCTTTTTTACTTTTCTACTATTCATATGATACCTCCTTTGAAGCTGAATGAATTTCTGTGTTGCGGATATCATAATATAAATCCATGGTGCATCGTGTCCAAAAAACCCTGTCACTTTTTGTGCACCCTGCATTTCGTTCCACATCTATACTGAAACCAACCTGTTAATATCTAACCTATAAAGGAGGTAATCACAATGACTGAAAAATATGCAACATTTGAAGATGCCGCAAAGTACTTAGATGAGTACAGAGACGACATGATCGACTTCGCACAGAGACTCCTGCGTGTAAGGGCAGTCAGCGGACATGAAAAAGGAGTCGCAGATCTGTATCTGGCTGAGATGGAAAAGCTCGGATACGATGAATTCTTCCGTGACAAATATGGCAATGTGGTAGGTCTCGTAAAAGGTGATCCTGAAGGACCTACTATAATGTACAATTCCCATATGGATCACGTGGATGAAGGAGACATTAAGAACTGGGAAGGATATGACCCATATGGTGGAGTAAAGGACATCTGTGAGGTCGACAACCAGGAAAAGACCGCTGTAGAAAAAACCACCTGCCTTCATGGTCGTGCTGCCTCTGATGTAAAGTCCGGCGGTGCTGTACAGATCTATTCAGGCGCGGTGCTGGCCCGTCTCAAGAGGGAAGGCTTCTCACTGAAGGGAACCTTCATGTTTACAGGCGTAGTACTCGAAGAGGCCGGCGAGAACCTCGGCATGAAACTGCTGCATCGCTATACTCTCCCTGAGCACGGTCTCGACTATGACTGCGTAGTATCATCAGAAGCCACATCCCTAAAGCTCGCACTAGGACACAGAGGAAGGATCGAATATCTGGCCACTACGCACGGACGCATGTCGCACGGATCAGCTCCATGGCTCGGCATCAATGCCGTATATGAAGCTATTCCATTCATCACTAAAGTAAAAGATAAGCTGTATCCATCTCTTCCAACAGACCCTGATCTCGGACAGTCATCGATATCACTCAATATCATCTCATGTCTGCCGGGTGCACTATCCACAGTGCCTGATACCTGTCTGATGGCGTTCGACAGAAGAACTATCCCGAGTGAGGATCCCGAAAAGGTCCTCGACCAGTTCAAAGCTGTCGCAGACGAGGTAGCCGCTACAGATCCTGACTTCAAATGTGATGTAGAAGCCAACAAAGGAACCCACACCACATATACCGGAGAGACAGTGACAGATGAGAAGAACAGCTATCCATGGAAGATAGAAAAGGATCATCCTCTTGCGAAAGCTGCCGCCCAGGGGTTACTTAACGCAGACCAGGAAGTCAAATACACACACTGGGTATTTGCCACGGATCTCTCGGTCACAGCAGGCATGTATAAAAAACCTTCCATCGGATATTCACCGATGCAGGAACAGTACGCCCACACTCCATATGATAAAGTCAGAGTGGACTTCATGCAGAAAGCTCTCGATGGAAATGTATCGATTTTTCTCTCATGTGCAGATGCGGGAAAAGCAATAGGACAGGAATTAGACTAAAAAGAAGGTGGCTTTTATGAAGATAGTAGACCTTACACATACGATCTCTGAAGACATGCCGGTATTTCCTGGCACTTCAGGTCCTGTGATAACGCTTACGAACACCTATCAGAAAGACGGCTTCAAGGAAAGCAGTATCCATATGGTGACCCACACAGGGACCCATATGGATCCGCCTGTCCATGTACTTCCAGGTCAGCCGGCGATCGACGGGCTGGCAGCGGATCACTTCGTCGGATCAGGTGTCGTCATAGATGTAAGCAGCAGACATGAAGGGGAGTCAATAACAGTAAATGATATCCGACCCTATGGCACTATTGCCGATAAGGCCGATTTTCTTCTCTTCTATACCGGATGGGATACATACTGGGGTCAGGAAAAATACTTCGGAGACTATCCGGCTGTTGATGACTCAGTCATATCATATGTGATGAACACAGGCAAGAAGGGCATAGGCGTGGATGTGATAGGACTCGACCCTGTAGCAGACAGGATGCTTGTACACCATCGTCAGCTGTTCTGCAATGGTGACAAGGTCATAATAGAAAATCTCACCAATCTAGAATCACTGATAGGAAAACAATTCACATTTATCGCTCTGCCACTTAAAATTAAAAATGGCGACGGTTCTCCTGTAAGAGCCATCGCATTGACAGACTAAAAGAATGAGCCACAGGGAATACCTTATCCCTCACGGCTCATTCTTTTTTTAATCGAAATTCACTTTCAGCTTCGTATGAAGCATATCACATATTACATCCACACAATTTTCTCTGCCGAGTCTGTCACTGTTTAATACACAGTCATAATTAATAGGATTCGTCCAGTCTTTTCCTCCGGTATAGTAACTATAGTACCTGGCTCTATATTTATCAGTAGTACGTATCAGATAGTTGGCTCTCTCTTCTGACACATGCATCTTCTCCCTTATAGATGCCACACAGGCTGATCTCGGAGCCTCAATATATACCGAGAGCACATTGTCATATTCTGAGAGTATGTCATCTGCGCATTTACCTATGATGATACATGACTCCGTTTTTGCCAGAGTCCTGATCAGCTCCGACTGGATATTAAAGACATTTTCGTCTGATACAAAGGCTTTCTCATGAGGCTCGAGCACCGTTGCTCTCGTCTGCGGCAGCCTGTTCATGAAACGGGTCAGTTTCGTTCCACGCAGTTTCTCATCATTCTCTACAAAAATGCTTTCTGCTATTCCGCTCTTTTCTGACGCCATTGTCAGGAGCTGTCTCTCATAGCATGGGATTCCGAGTCTTTTTGACAGTCTCGTGCCTATATCCTTGCCTCCGCTTCCAAACCCTCTCGCGATAGTTATCACATAATTATCCATTGGATCCTCCTTTCTCAACGCATTACCGGTACTCTCTTTATAAATTTTCCATCTCCTGGATTTCCTACATAGCTGCCATGATCATATACGAGTTTTCCACGCAGATATGTCTGTACCGGGTATCCATGCATCTGTATCCCTTCCCATATGGTATGATCATAGTCAGAATGCATATTAGACGTATGTACGGTGAAATCTGTTTCCGGATCGTAGAGCACGATATCAGCATCCTTCCCAGGATCTATCGTCCCCTTGGACGGACATCCGAAGATACGGGCCGGGTTTGCTGCACAGAGTTCTACTGCTCTTTCAAAGCTTATAACACCTCTGTTTGCCGCATCCAGCATGTATGGATATCTGTTCTCGATACCGGCACATCCATTCGGGATCTTTCTGAAATCGTCCTTACCCCAGTCTTTCTCATAGCTCATAAAAGGACAGTGATCCGTCGCGACCACATCGAGAGTCCCATCCTTTACTGCCTGCCACAGCGCCTGCCTGCTTTCCTCTCCCTTCATAGGTGGAGAACACACGAAATTCCTGCCGTCCTCACGCTTATATACATCGCAGGTAAATGCCAGATACTGCGGACATGTCTCCACATATACAGGAACCCCATGTGCCTTTGCCTCCAGGCATGCCATGAGACCTTCCTTATCTGACATATGCACTATATATACGGGAGCATCCAGATGTGCTGCCCAGTGCACCACTCTCTTATCCGCTTCTGCCGCTACGAACTCCGGTCTGCTCATATAATGATACCATGAAGACAGCTTTCCCTCTGAAGCATATTTCTCTGTCAGCACATCTATCAGATCCGGATTTTCTGCATGTACATTGATCATAGCGCCCAGTTCTTTTCCACGCAGCATGAGTCTCACCAGCATTCCGTCATCTGCCATCTGCCCTTCCTTCTTATATACGAGATAGCACTTGAAACTGGCTATACCATCTGCGACTGCATCTGACATCTCATCGAGTATATCTCCGCCATTGAAGTCAGTGATTGCGCAATGAAACGCATAATCACTGCATGCTTCTTTTTCACAGATCTGCTTTTTCTCATTTACGACCTCATGAATGGTCTGTCCCTTATGCTGCACAGGATAATCAAATACAGTCGTCGTACCTCCACAGACTGCGGCTCTAGTCCCTGACATATATCCGTCCGCAGACACTCCTCCCTGAAAAGGAGCCGCCAGATGTGTATGTACATCTATAGCTCCCGGAAGCACATAGAGTCCGTGGGCACTGACTTCTTTGTCAGCCTTCACTCCGTTCAGGTCGCCGACTGCAGCGATCTTTCCTCCATTTACTGCGACATCTGCTCTGTATATACCGGTAGGGGATACGACCCTGCCATCTCTTATGATCATGTCCATATGAATACCTCCTATCTGGCCTTCCTGTTTCTCATGACCAGTGCCTGCACTACCATCAGCAGTGCATAGAGCGCTATTCCTATAACGCACGCTGTCACTATATATGCCCAGGCTGCCGCATACTGTGCCATCAGTATGTTTTCTTTGATCTGACGTCCTATTCCCATCAGATATTCTGCGAAATACTCACTAACTATTGTCGTGATGATGCTTGACGGAACGCCTACCTTCAGTGCTGTAAAAATATAGGGCACACTGTTCGGGATACGAAGCTTCGTAAACATCTTTACCGGTTTGGCAGCGAGCACCTTCATCAGATCTTCTGAGAACGGCTTCACCTCTGTAAGACCTCTATACGCATTTATGCTCATATTGGCCATACACACGAGAGCGACGACTATGATCTTTGATACAGCGGACCTGACTGATACCACACCGCTCACATCCTTCGTCCAGTTATTCATCACAGGAGCGAGTGCTACTATCGGGATAGCTGTAAATACAGATGTCACTGCCAGAGCACCCTGACCAAGTGTAGGGAAAATAACCACCAGGACCGCTATCAGATATCCTGCCGCAGATCCTATCAGAAGCCCCAGGATCGCCACCCTGACTGTGACTATGGTATTTCCCAGTATCGTGGGGAAATTGTCTGCTATTATTGCATTGATCCTTCCGGGAAGCGGCAGGGTAAAAGTGTCCGTATGAAGAATGGCATGAAGCGTCTTCGTCTGCCATAGTACAAGTATCAGTATCCCGAACAGCACGGGGTAGAGAACCGTCGTCACCGTTGCAAAACTCCTGCTTTCAGAAAGCTTTTTCCAGAGCGGTTTTTTTCTTTCGTACATAGTTCCACATCCTTTCCATCAGTCTGTTTTTTTTTACTAAGATGTCTCTTCTGTGGTGTAAACATCACTTCCAGCCACCCCATCAATTTCCAGCTGATGATACCCAGAAAAGCTGAGAAAAATACTATCAGCCAGAACACAGATATAGACATCGCATGCCTGAGTGACTGTGACAGTACACAGCCCAGGCCGCCATCACCCTGGAGTGTATCTACGAGTATCGCCGCAGTAATGGCCATAGGTGCCGATATCTTCATCCCTGTAAAGAAATATGGTATACACTGTGGGATCAGCACTTTGGTATAGAGGCTTCTCTTCTTTGCCGCATATGATGCCATCAGCTCGTACTTTTCCTTTTCCACTGACTTGAATCCTGCCAGTGTATTCGTGGCTACCGGGTAAAAAGTCAGGATCGCTGCTATCAGGATACGGGATACATTAATGCTCCCTGTGATCGACAGGATGATAGGAGCCATCCCCAGGATAGGGATCATCTGTATTATCATGAGATATGGAAAAGCAATTTTTTCAATTATTCCCGACAGATTCATAAGAAGAGCCAGCACGAACCCGCTTGCTACACCTATCGCAAAACCGAGCGCCGCGCGGAACACCGTTGTCGCCGCGCTTGAAAGTACCAGCTGCGTGGCAGTCATGGACTGATTGACCTTCTGTGTGGAGAACGCTGCTGCTATTATCTGATACAGATGCGGCAGTATATTCTCAGGATTTCTCTTGGTGGCTGCCACATGAAAAGCAGCCGCCTCCCATACTGCTGCCAGTATCACCACCCAGAATAGTATGGAGAACCATCTGGTCTTTACTATCTTTTTCATATGCTCCCCCCTTCAAAACTATTCCTGACCTTTTCCACCAGGCTATTGAATTCAGGAGTATACTTCATTTCCGCTGTACGCGGCCGGTTGAGTGTGACATCGACGATAGCCGACAGCCTCCCTGGATGCGGGGAAAGCACACATATCCTGTCTGAAAGGAATACCGCTTCCTGAATATTGTGTGTGACAAATATGACTGTCTTATTAGTCTGTCTCCACATACGCAGCAGATCCTCATGCAGTTTTTCCTTCGTGAACTCATCGAGAGCCGAAAACGGTTCATCCATCAGGAGAATCTCAGGCCTTATCGCAAAGGCTCTCGCGATATTTACTCTCTGCTGCATACCTCCTGACAGCTGTGATGGGTAGCTGTCTGCAAAATCCGATAGTCCTACCATCTCGAGCATATCCTTCGCCCTCTGATGTCTGTCCTTTCGTGAATAATACATCAGCTCCAGTGGGAGCTCTACATTTTTCTGGACTGTCCTCCAGTCGAATAGGACCGGCTGCTGGAATACTATCCCGAACTTCTGCATGAGTCTCTCTTCCCGTGGAAGCCGTCCAGCCACATGGATCATTCCATCTGTCGGTTTCTGCAGATCTGCAATAGTACGAAGAAGCGTGGTCTTGCCACAACCCGACGGGCCTACCAGTGATATGAACTCTCCTTTTCTGATATCTAAGCTTACTCCTTCGAGAGCCCTGACCTCATTGCCGGAATTGTCATGGAATGTCACGTCCAGATCTTCTATAGAAATCTCCACCTCATTCCTGCTGTTTTCTTCTGTAGTCATGGTCTGCCTCCTTCCTGTTCAGGCTTCTATCACTCTATGGTATATACGCTTTATATCCTCTTCACTCACATCCCTTATGGTATTGCCCGGGCTTCCGGAAGCTATGGCATCATGCGCCATTTTATCGATAGCAGCAATAAACTCATCCTTATCGATACCATATTCCCTGAGTGTAGGTATATCTACTGATCTGCACAGCTTCCTAATGCATTCTATAAAAGCATCCTTCGCTTCCTCGTCCGTGCTGTCATCGCCTGCTGCTCCGAGGGCTTTTCCTAGGACTGCGAATCTCTCCACTGCTCCCTCTGCCGCATAGCTCAGACATTCTGTGATAAGCATCGCATTGCTGATACCATGTGGCACATGAAATAGTGCACCTATTGGTCTGCTCATACCATGTACTATCGTCACCGTCGAATTATTAATGGTAAATCCTGCTTCAAGAGCCGCCAGTGACATCTGTTCCCTGGCCTCTTCGTCATTACCGTCTGCATATGCCTGTGGCAGATATTTATAGATCTTCTCAGCCGCGTCTAGAGCATATACGTCTGAGAGTGGAAAAGCATGTATCGAAGTGTATGCTTCCACTGCATGTGTAAACGCGTCCATTCCTGTAGCTGCCGTCACATTTTTCGGACAGTCCATGGTAAATAATGGATCTGCCACAGCTATATCCGGGAGCACGCTTCCCTTGAGAAGCATCTTGATCCCATCCTTTACTGAGGTGATGACAGAATACTTCGTGACTTCGGATCCTGTCCCTGCTGTAGTAGCTACTGCCACGATCTTCGGGAACTCTCCATTGAGTTCTCTCCCGTTGTAGTCTGCGATACTTCCCTCGAGTACAGACATTGCCGAAATGGCCTTTGCTGAATCAAGCGGGCTCCCGCCTCCGACGCCTATTACGAAGTCGCTCTTATTATCTCTGAATGCCCTGACGCCATCATCTATCATCACATCTGTCGGTTCTCCTGTGATACCATCAAATATCACCGGACTGAGACCACTATCTTCGAGCCTCTCACAGATATATTCCATTGTCTGTGATGCACCCACATGCTTTCCGGTAACGATCAGAGGCCTTCTGCCAAGTGATGCGATATACGGGACTGCTTCATCGAATGCCTCTTTTCCACTGAACACACGCGTTGGCATTGTAAACTGTGACATTTTAAGTCCTCCTTATATCATCTGATCTGCTGTATCCAGCACTACATCCATTTTCTGCATTTCTTCCCTTATCTGCTCCTCGGTGATAATGAGCGGAGGAGTGATCATTATCATGTTCTCATGGCTGAATGTGATAAATCCCATATCATGAAGCATACCTACGAGCTTCTTCATCCTGCCCTCCGGGTCTTTTCCATACGGTACGAATGGTTCTCTCGTATGTCTGTCCTTTACCAGCTCTATCGCTGAGAATAGTCCTATATATCTGACATCACCTACAGATCTGTGCCTGCGCTTTAGATCTTCAAGAATCTCACCCAGGACCTTTCCGACCTGCTTCACGTGGCCACAGATATCATGATCAAGGTAATACTGTACACACGCCTTTCCGGCTGCGCACGCAAGAGGATGTCCATTGTATGTTAGTCCGCACAGTAGTACATGATCATCAAAATACTCTGCTATCTTTTCAGAAACTGCCACGCCGCCTAACTGGACATATCCACAGGTGACACCCTTCGCAAATGTGACAATATCCGGCACTACATCGAAATTCTGATATGCAAACATTTCTCCTGTTCTGCACCATCCAGCCATGACCTCGTCACATATCATCATGATTCCATACTTATCGCACAGCTTTCTCACTCCCGGCAGATAACCCTTCGGAGGTATTATGATCCCGTTAGTGCCTGTCACGGTCTCCATTATGATACCTGCGATATTATCAGGATTTTCAAAAAGTATCTGTTCCTCTAGCCTTCTGAGCTGCCAATCGGTGTATTCCTCTTCTGTCTCAAATGGCATATTATCATCATACATGAATGGATCACGGAACTTGATAAATCCCGGAATGCCCGGCTCTACCGGAAATCTCCTCTGTTCACCAGTCGCATTTCCTGCTCCGAATGATGAGCCATGGTAGCTTCTATATCTTGAAAAGATCTTTTCTCTTCCCGTATAGAGTCTCGCGATCTTTATCGCATTTTCATTCGCATCAGCCCCAGCATTTGTAAAAAACACCTTTCCCATACCTGGCATCAGTGATATTATCATCTCCGCGAGGTCGCCCCTATCCTTATCTGCAAATGACTCACTAATAAAAGCATACTGATCCAGCTTATTCTTTATTGCTTCATTGATCTCCCTGTTGCCATGCCCCAGATTTGCATTAACATGCAGGGATGACATATCTGTATACCTGTTTCCATCATAGTCATACAGATAAATACCCTCTGCCTTTTCTATCGGGATTGGTCTCAGATCCTTCTGTGCATTCCAGGACTGTAGCACATATTTCTTCTGTTTATCCTGTATTTCCTGTCCTATACTATTCATCATTATCTGCCTCCATTTCCATCTGTGTTTCTTTTTATATAAATATATCCTTATCTCCGCGGACACGATGACTATATATCTGGAAGCTTTTTTGTTCACAATGACGAAAATAACACCAGTGATATATGCATAAAAAAGCCACAAAAAAACTGGCTTGACATGGATTCTTCCACTGTCAGCCAGTCTGATCGATTTTATTATATCTCTTGAAAATTAGTCTAGCATCAGATCCTCTCTGCTACTTCCCCACCCATCTGTGAGCAGCCGACTACCTTTACCTGGTCGGTGCCCTCGCGAGGTAGGATGTCTCTCGTGCGGATGCCGTCATCGAGGACTTTTCTCACGGCATTCTCTATGGCGTCTGCCTCTTCATCGAGGTCGAGGCTGTAGCGCAGGAGCATGGCTGCTGAAAGGATAGTCGCTATCGGGTTCGCGATGTCCTGTCCGGCAATGTCCGGAGCAGAACCGCCGCTCGGCTCGTAGAGGCCGAACTTCGTCTCGTTCAGGGAAGCTGATGAGAGCATTCCAAGGGACCCTGTGATCATAGCAGCCTCATCCGATAAAATATCTCCGAACATATTCTCAGTCAGCACGACATCGAACTGTCCAGGATCACGTACCAGCTGCATAGCGCAGTTATCAACAAGCATGTGCTCGAGCTCTACGTCAGGATAGTCAGCCCAGACCTCTTCGGTCACTTTTCTCCAGAGACGTGAAGAATCGAGGACATTTGCCTTGTCGACAGAAGTCACTTTCTTTCTTCTCTTGCGCGCGATATCAAAGGCCTTTATAGCAATTCGCCTGATCTCGTTTTCATTATAAGTCAGGGTATCTGTCGCCTGAATCACACCGTTCAAAGACTCCGTGTGCCTCTTTCCAAAATAAAGTCCTCCGGTAAGCTCACGCACGATGATCAGGTCAAAACCCTTGTCGGCAGTAGCTTCCTTCAGAGGACAAGCCTCCTTCAGCTGAGGGTAAAGGTAAGCTGGTCTTAGATTTGCAAAAAGTCCGAGAGATTTTCTCAGTCTCAGAAGTCCGGCCTCCGGCCTCTTTTCAGGTGGAAGCTTGTACCACGGTGAAGTCGAAGTATTTCCTCCGATACTTCCCATAAGAACTGCATCCTGCTTTTTGGCGGTCTCAATAGCCTCGTCTGTCAGCGGCTCTCCGGTCGCATCGATAGAGCAGCCGCCCATCAGAATGTCTGTCCTCTCGAAATGATGGCCGTACTTTTCGGCCACTTTTTCAAGAACAGTCCACGCCGCATCAGTGATCTCCGGGCCTATTCCATCGCCCGCGATAACTCCGATCCTGTAATCCATTTTTTCTCCTTTTCCTATAAAAAGATAAAAAGGGGCAATCCCCTTTTCATCATCAAAGTCCTGCAAGAACAGGAACTGCATCTCCAAGTCTTATCGGCTCACCGTGCTCCTTCAGAAGTGCCCTGATGTCACCGTGATTTTCGATCCTGCCGGAATACTCTGAAATCGCGAAAACTGAATTCCCTAGCGTCTTCTTCGTATCCATCAGGTTCATCGTCAGATAATAACGGTCGTCCATTTTATACAAGTCAGAATCTGCATACCGGTTCATCGGATCGATCGTCCGGCAAAGCGAGATCGCATCCTCGAGATCGTCAAACGAAACGGCTACCGGAAGCAGCACTGAAGTGTCCTCAGGTGTCTGTGCCAGAAGCTCAGTGACCTTCTCAGCCGGAAGTATCGAGATGTTCTGCTTGCCCTTGAAACGTGGCGCTATAGTGTCTATCTCAACGCCCTCGTCCGGGTCCTTTTCCTCTGGCTTCTCTTCAGGCTGCTGTGCATCCTGCTGGTTCACTATCTGCACTATATCCTTGTATTTCTCAAGCATCGAGCGGACTGCCGTCTTCCTGTCCGAAAAAATCTTTATGCTGATGGATCCATCTGAAAGCCCGACCATCTGTACATTTACCTGACCGTTCTCCGCGGTAAAATCCACCGTCTCCCTAGCCTCTTCAATGACCTCGTTCAGCAGCTTTCTCGCCTGCACCTGGTCATGCATCAGCTCCTCCATACTGTCGAAGCCTCTCGCATTAAGCTCTTCTTTAGAAACCCTGCAGGTGATCGAGTGCTTGTTCTCTTTCTTTATCAGCATGAAACGTCCTCCCTTCCGTCCTCACACAATTCCCTCGCAAACATTCGTTATATTTAAAATATAATAGCACACTTGAAAAATATCTACAATATAGTATGATACGAAAAACCAAAAGTTTCGAAATGTTGATACATGGACATTTTTGTCAAGACTGCTTTATATGATTTTGCCATTTTTGATAAAAAAGGCGGAGCCGTGGATGATGCCACGACTCCGTTGTGTTTTACTGTGGTCCGATGTATCTTGCCGAACCAAAGCCCAGGATCAGCTGGAAGATATTCGGCAGGAAAATAAGTCCAACCGCGAAAGCTCCCGACTGTCCGAATGCCTTTGCCAGCTTTACTTCAAAAGCGATACTGATCACGATATTCACGATCGGTATGATATTCAGAAGAAAAAGCCAGCCATTTTTGTATTTTTATGCGAACAATCAAAAAATTGTTGACAGCCACAAATACAGATGTTAGCAAATTCTGCCTTTATATCAGATGAGCAAATACCGGGAGTACGTTTCAATCTCACCACATCTTTGCCATTTTCAAGGCATCAGTGCTCCATCATCTTAAATCTCTCTTCTCTATGATCTTCGCCTAACGCTAAAATATCAAATCCGAATTTATCATTAATCTGTTGAATTGTTTGTTGTCCAATTTCTTGATAAACACAAACCGGGGGTGCGGACATTTTTAATTATAACTTACTAAAGGTAGAAAAAAAGGAAAAGAAGAAGGCAGACAAGAGGGAAGACAGGAACTCAGTATGGAAATCGCGACTGATCTGCTGCAGGAAGGAGAATATCCGGTATCAGTTATATCGAGGATCAGTAAACTGTCTGAATCTGCTATAAAAAAACTGGCAGCACAGCTTAATGTGACAACCCTTTGATAATGGGCTGATAGTGAGATAAGTGTCACTGGCATTCGTTGTTGTGATTGAGAAAAAACTGCATCCGATATATAATGTATGGAGATGACATCATCATGACAGGAGGTAATACCTATGGCACGACGTCTTCCTATTGGTAAACAGAACTTCAAGAATATAAGAGAGAACGGCTATGTATATGTGGACAAGACCAGGTATGTCTGGGACCTGGCAAACAGCGGTCTTTCATATTTTCTCTCCCGCCCGAGGAGGTTCGGAAAGAGCCTGTTCATCTCTACGCTTGAGAGCTATTTTTCTGGGGAAAAAGAACTTTTCAAAGGACTCTATATCGAAGAAAAGGAAAATGAGAAGGGAGGGGATGCCTGGGCTAAGTATCCGATCATATCATTCTACCTGTCAGGAGGACAATATAATACACCAGAAGGCCTTGGGATCAAGCTGTCTCAGGCCCTTGATGTGGTTGAAGAAAAATACGGGCTTAAATATTATGACTCTGATTTATCAGGACGTTTTGAGAATATCATAAGAAAACTGTATGAAAAGACCGGTCGCCAGGTTGTAGTGCTTGTAGATGAGTATGACAAGCCGCTTCTTTCCACGATGATCTCGAATACAAAGCAGGAAGAGGAAAACAGGCAGCTCTACAAGGGCTTTTTCTCCGTGCTTAAGGATATGGACGGCTATCTTAAGTTCGTGTTCTTTACAGGAGTTACGAAGTTTTCTAAAGTGTCGATCTTTTCTGACTTAAACCAGCTCAGCGATATCTCAATGGATGATGAATATTCAGGGATCTGCGGAATCACGGAGGATGAGCTTGAGGATAATTTCGGGCCGGAGATAGAGGAACTGGCCCATAAACAGAAGCTTCCGCACGAAGAATGCCTGTCAGAGCTGGCCAAAATGTACGATGGATACCATTTCTCCGCGGACGGGACAGGGGTATATAATCCTTTTTCTCTTCTGAGTGCGTTTCATAGGCGGGATTTCGGCAGCTACTGGTTCGAGACCGGGACTCCTGACATACTGATAAAGAAACTCAATACATCACGGATGCCTCTGTATAAGCTTTCGGAAGGAGTCGTGGCGACAGAATCCGCTCTGATGAATTATCGAGTAGATGATCCTGATCCAATCCCTCTTTTCTACCAGTCAGGTTACCTTACAATCTGTGACTATGACCGGGAGTTCAGGCTGTATACACTGAAGCTGCCAAATAATGAGGTTAAGTACGGCTTTTTTGACTCGCTTGTTCCTTCTGTGTTAGGACAGTCAGAGGATGAGAATCCTGCTTCGCTTAGAAGTATGCTTATGGATCTTAGAGCCGGTAAACCGGATTCCTTTATTACCCGTATCAGATCCCTCTTTGCCTCAATTCCCTATCCGGAAGGGAAGTCCCCTGTCTACGAGGGCGAATGGTCGAGACAACTCTACCTCATCCTTTCACTCATGGGAGCCTATACCCAGTGTGAGGTGCATATGGCAACAGGCCGCGCCGACTGTGTGGTGAAGACAGCTGACTACATCTATGTATTCGAGTTCAAGCTGGATGCTCCGGTAGAAGATGCCATGAAGCAGATAGACGATAAGGGCTATACCATACCATACATTGCAGACAGCAGAAAACTGTACAAGGTAGGAGTAGTGTTTTCGACAGAGAAAAGAAATGTGGCGGACTATGGGGTGGAAGAAGGCAAGGATTAGGAGTCAGAAGGTAGGAATCAGATAATTCTCTTTAATAGAAGCTTTGTGCTCTTGATGGGATGTTGATGTTAGTAATCGGCCTCACAGAAAGCGTGATATTATGATGTTTTCATATATGAGATTTCCTGATGATACAGAAGTGACACATTCAAGTGAGAAGGCTGTGGCCGAAGGTGGTTGAATTTAAAGGGCTCCGCGGATAGGCGAAGTCCTTTGACTTAGCGTCTCTTTGTGCCGATAATCAACTCACAGGCAGATCAAAGCACTGTGATATTAAGCTGCGAAGCGAGCTTTCTGACTGCCGACTCCGGTAATCTGCTTATACTGGGAATGAATGAAGCCAGGCATCGAATCTATCGCTGCGTCCACCGCTGCATCAAGGCATCATTTTTTGAGCTGATATTTTTCAATTCGCTAAAGACAGTTGGGGGTGCGGACAAAAACCTGAACTCTGATAGGAACCGAAAGGAACTGTGAGATGTATTCAAGAAAACAGGTATTGAAAGCACTGAGACTGTACCGCAAATGCGGTTCTATAACCAAAACCATTAGAATCTTGGGGCATCCAAGCAGAGAATCCATGTATCTGCGGTTAAACGTTGCTTTTATGATGGGGAATCGGTAAAATCAGTATCGGAAGAACTGGGATGCAGCACTACAAGCCTCTATCTGTGGCGAGACAAGTATCTCAGAGGAGGTACTGTTTCACTGATGGAAAATAACAAAAAAGATACTCATAAAGCAGATGTATCCGAAATGTCCGAGCTTGAGGGGTTGAAAGACCAAGTAAATGCTCTTAAGTCACCAGACAAGTACATGTCCATACGAAAAAAGATAAAACAGGCTTTTCACGACAACAGGGACTGTTACGGGTATCGCAGAATCCATAGCATCATGAAGAATGATGGCACAGTGATATCAGAAAAAAGTCGTTCGCCGTCTGATGGAGGAGAGTCTTGTCGTAACATCGAAGAGGAGGCGGAAATACAGCTCATATAAAGAGGAAATAGCACCTGCAGTACCCAATCTGGTGAATAGAGATTTCCATAGTTACAAGCCCGGAAAGCTGCTTCTTACCGATATTACAGAATTCTCACTTCCTGCTGACAAGGTTTATCTCTCGCCGGTGGTAGATTGCTTTGATGGATACCTGCCAACGTGGACCATAAGTCTTAGACCAAATGCCAATCTGGTAAATGCGATGCTGGATTGGCCGGATGCAGGCAAACGGCTGGATAAGATCAACGTCAAAGAAAGGCTACTCACCAGACAACTCGGCATGTGAAGGCTTCTTCGGGAGGCTTAAGAACGAATTCTTCTATTGCAGAGATTGGACGGAAGCAAGTCTTAAGGAATTCATGCGGGAGTTGGATAACTATCTCCACTGGTATAACGAAGACAGAATAAAAGAGTCATTAGGATATATGAGTCCTGAAGGGTATCGGGCATCACTTGGGATCGCCGCTTAGGCAGTCCAAGAAAATGCCCGCACCCCAACTGTTTTAAAAAGTGTCTGATTTTACGGAACCATTATAAATCAGGCAGAGCCATAAATTCCCTACTGTCTGTTACTTGTCACTTCCTAATTTTTCACCATCTGTATGATAGGAAAAGGTTTCATAAGTGATTCCCGCATTACTCTGCGAAACCTTAATATTATCTTGAGATCTATGCTCCAAAGTAACACCGGATTTAGGAGCATTCTCACCTTGCAAGGGTTTTAATCCTTTCCCACTTTTAATATCATTTATTGAAGAATCGCTCATCTAAAAGCCTCCTTTTTGCAAAATAACTGAAATAGAATATAAGATGATACCGCCGATAGTCATCGTTAATGTTGAATCAAAAATTTTTTGCTTTTTCTCGACAATAGGCCTAAGTTCATATACAACCAAAGTATATTTCTCTATCAACCACATTGCTGCTGTTTCATTGTCTTCTCTATACAGTTCGGTATCTCTTACATTCACACTGTTAAAAACAGGAATGTCTTTCCCCTTCAAAAGGTACAAAAACTTAATCGCAGAAATAAGAAGAAGTCCAACTCCGCAAATGCAGCAGCCTGCCTCTATCAGCGTCAGTAATAACTGCCCCACATTCAAATTTCCCGCTATCTTTGATAGCGACGAGAAATTCAGCGTGCCAAGCATTATTGTTAAGATAACTCCTACGAAAGCCAAAGCAAAATTTGTCTTCTCATAAAGCTTGCTGTAGTTTCCTTGAAGTCTTTGATAATCATTAAAGCAGGCATCTACAAGAAACTGAGCTGATGGGTACCGACTTTTGGAATCAATAGATCCATCTATACCAGTCGTATTATCTTTTCCTGCTGATTCTTTAGTATACATTAAAATTCCTCATCACTTTATCTTCGCCAGAACATCCTGGAATATTGCATAGTTATGTTTCACACCATCATAATGAAGGTCTCGTGTAAGCCGCGACATCCGAAGCGCCCAAAAATTCTCAAAGTCCTTTCCATCTACAGTGGTATAGTTCCTCGGTATGTAATAAGCGGTATTGTACTTCTGATATTCGCCGGTATTAAAAAAATCAATGATTGCACTACTATCTCCAAACCACTCATCGTCATCTATATACAAAAACCACTCCTCTGTGCATAGAGACAGTCCTGCGTTACGTGCCTTGGCGAAGTCATCACACCATGTAAAGTTTGCGATCTTATCTGTGTATTTCTCGATTATAGCTCTCTATTCACTGTCACACCCGGTATCTACAACGACGATCTCTGTACTTATCTGCTCCTTAATAGTCATAAGTGACTCGAGACATTTGGTAAGAATCTCTGTGTTTTTCATGGAGTGAGTAGTGAGATGGATAATAGCGGGCTCAAAGAATTGTCTCCTTCCTGGCTATAAAAAAACGCAAGCCCGGTTTCCCGGGCCTGCGTTTTTATGTGATGTGTGTACTGAATAGAGCCTACCAGCGACCCTTACGACTTTACTGAAGCAGTGAAAGTACACCCTGGTTACTCTGGTTAGCCTGTGCGAGCATCGACTGACCAGCCTGTGCGAGGATGTTGTTCTTGCTCCATGTAACCATCTCTTTAGCCATATCTGTATCACGGATACGTGACTCGGCGGACTGGGTGTTCTCAGATACGTTGTCGAGGTTTGCGATGGTGTGCTCGAGACGGTTCTGGACGGCACCGAGGGTTGCACGCTGTGTGCTAACCTTGTCGATAGCGTTCTGAACGCTTGACATAGCAGACTCAGCACCATCGTGGGTGGTGACATCAAGACCGCCAACAGTGGAACCAGAAGGACCGGTGACAATAGTAGTGGCTTTCTTTACTGTACCGTTATCACCTACTTCTACGGTATCACCGTTTTTACCTACGATGGCGTCTGTAGTGTCACCTTTTTTGATCTCGTATGCAGACGCTGCGGTAGTTGCGCCGCTGTCAGCCAGTTTGCCCGCGCCTGTTGATTCCCACTTGTACCAGCCTGCTTTGGTTGGTCTTTTGTCGTTTGTAGCGTTAAGAGTAACCGTCTTCAGACTTTCCTCATCGAAGTACTTGTATGTACCTGTCACCAGTTCGCTGCCGTCTTTCCCGTTAAAGAGTTTGAGACCATATATGGCTTCCCTTTCATCGGAGCTTAACTCCTTCGGATGAGTTTCTGGAATCGAGTGGTTGCTGGCGGCCGTTACGTTTTTGTTTGTTTTGTCTACTGTGATCTCATCTCCGTTTTGAGCGTTCTTAAAGCCCTTCAGCTTCTGTTCATCAGCGCTAAGTGCAAGAGGTTTTCCGTCTGTGATCTTATTGTCACTATCAACCGCATACCAACCAGCACCGGCATCTGTTGTGAGTCCTTTGTCGTTAGCACCGTCTATTTTGCCAGTTTTGTCAGCATCTAAATCATCTGTAGTAGGGGTATGATCAAAGTATCTGTATACAATGTCGTTTGCGGGTGTGCCAGTGATGCCTGAGAGACCGCTTGTGCCGAACTGGTCAGCTATCTGATCTGCTGTAAGTGTTTGTGCTTTGGCTGATGCTGCCGATCCTCCCGTCAGTCCCAGTCCTTTCGCGCTCATCTCGCCGATATTCAGCTCTATAGTCTGTCCTGAGAGTGAGCCTACCTGCAGGTTCTTCTTAGAGAACGAGCCATCGAGCAGGTTCATAGTGTTGAACTGTGTAGTAGATGATACACGGTCGATCTCTGAGGTGAGCTGGTCTACCTCGAGCTGGATCTGCTTTCTGTCCTGGGTGGTATTGGTATCGTTAGCAGCCTGTGTAGCGAGCTCGTTCATACGCTGAAGCATTGAGTGAACTTCGTTTAAAGCACCCTCAGCTGTCTGTACTACTGAGATACCATCCTGAGCGTTTGTTGAAGCACGATCAAGGCCACGGATCTGTGAACGCATCTTCTCGGAAATAGCGAGTCCTGCTGCATCATCTGCTGCACGGTTGATTCTATAACCAGATGAAAGTTTCTCTGTGCTCTTCTGCTGGGAATTTACTGTGATTCCGAGCATTCTGTTGGCATTTGCTGCCTGCATGTTGTGCTGTACTACCATAATAATTACCTCCGTGTAATTAAACTAAATAGATAGGTTTGTGTGGGAAATC
>ONIH01000034.1 GCA_900317825.1 uncultured Lachnospiraceae bacterium
TAAGTAAAGGAGTAAAGCTATGATAGCAAAGAAATCAAGAGCACTTGTCCGTGAGACAAAGCACAGAAGACTTCGCCACACTCTTTCCGGTACTGCAGAAAGACCGCGTATGTGTGTGTTCAGAAGTAACAATCACATGTATGTACAGATCATAAACGATGAAGTCGGCAAGACTTTAGTATCAGCTTCCACCCTTGATAAGGAAGTAAAGGATGGCCTTAAGAAGACAAACGACACTGAGGCCGCAAAGAAGCTCGGAAGCGTTATAGCAAAGAAAGCTTCAGATGCTGGTATCAAGACCGTAGTTTTTGACAGAGGCGGATATATTTACGCCGGAAAAGTAGCAGCTCTGGCTGATGCAGCAAGAGAAGCAGGACTGGATTTTTAAGGAGGAAGCTATAGATGAGACGTGATAACAGAGACGCCCGTCAGGACGAATACGAAGATAACGTAGTCTTACAGCTCTTGTAGTAGTCGGCGATAAGGCTGGCCACGTTGGCGCAGGACTTGGTAAGGCAGCAGAAATCCCTGAAGCTATCAGGAAGGGCCGTGAGGCAGCTGTCAAGGCCATGGTTCCGGTAGCACTTGATGAGAATCACAGTATAACACACGATATCATTGGAAAGCACACCGGTGCATCTGTTCTTTTAAAGAAGGCTCCGGAAGGTACTGGAATCATCGCCGGAGGTCCGGCACGTAGTGTCTGCGAGCTTGCAGGTATTACAAATATCCGTACCAAGTCACTTGGATCTTCAAACAAGCAGAACGTAGTGCTCGCTACTATCGATGCATTAAGCAAGCTCAAGTCCCCTGAAGAAGTAGCAAAACTTCGCGGCAAGTCCGTAGAGGATATACTGGCATAAGGAGGATAAAATGGCAGATAAGTTAAAGGTAACACTGGTTAAGTCCACGATTGGCGCTGTTCCGAAGAACAAGAAGATCGTAGAGTCTCTCGGCCTTCATAAGCCGGGCCAGTCAAAAGAGCTCCCGAACAACGATGCCACAAAGGGTGCTGTTCGTAAAGTAGCTCATTTAGTAAAGGTAGAAGAAATCTAAGTATAAGGAGGTGCCAGGAATGGATTTATCCAGCTTAAAGCCGGCCGATGGTTCAAAGCAGAGCAATAACTTCAGAAGAGGACGTGGACACGGTTCAGGAAACGGAAAGACCGCAGGTAAGGGCCAGAAAGGTCAGAAGGCACGTTCAGGCGGTGGAGTAAGACTTGGATTCGAAGGTGGTCAGATGCCTCTTTTCCGTCGTCTTCCAAAGCGCGGCTTCAAGAATATAAATACAAAGGAGATCGTGGCTATAAATCTTTCAGCTCTTGAGAGATTTGACGATGGTTCTGATGTTACAGTTGATACACTCTTAGAGAACGGAGTAATCAGCAAGGCAGCAGACGGCGTAAAGATCCTTGGAAACGGCGAGCTTACAAAGAAGCTCAACGTAAAGGTAAACGCTTACTCAAAGAGCGCTAAGGAAAAAATCGAAGCCTTAGGTGGAAAAGCAGAGGTGATCTGATGTTTCAGACAATCCGTAACGCGTTCAAGATAAAGGAGATCAGGAAAAGACTTTTCTTTACTTTTCTTATGCTGATCGTAGTACGTATCGGTTCACAGCTCCCATTACCGGGAGTTGATCCGGACGTATTCAAGCAGTTATTCGGAAATACCGGAGATTCCCTGAATTTCTTCAACGCTATTACAGGTGGTTCTTTCGAGCAGATGTCAGTATTTGCCTTAAGCATCACACCGTACATCACATCTTCCATTATTATCCAGCTGCTTACTATTTCCTTCCCTAAACTCGAGGAAATGCAGCGTGATGGTGAGGACGGAAGAAAGAAGTTAAACCGTATCACCCGTTACGTGACTATAGGCCTTTCAGTAATGGAATCACTGGCTATGGCTATTGGCTTCGGCCGCAGCGGCTATCTTAGTCACTTTAATTTCCCATACGTGCTGATGATGGTGGCAGTACTTACTGCCGGTGCCACAGCTCTTATGTGGATCGGTGAGCGTATCACTAAGAACGGTGTAGGAAATGGTATTTCTATCGTTCTTGTAATAAACATCGTTTCGAGACTTCCACAGGATGTCACAACACTTTTCAATCAGTTCATCAAGGGACAGACGATTGCAAGAGGAATCCTTATCGGAGTCATCATCGCAGCGATCATAATAGGAATCGTAGTTCTCGTAGTTATCTTACAGTGTGCTGAGAGACGTATCCCGGTTCAGTATTCCAGAAAACTCCAGGGTGTCGGCAGAGCTACTTACTCAGCAGCTAACAGCACTTACATTCCGCTGAAGGTAAACACAGGCGGCGTTATCCCGGTCATCTTTGCACAGTCACTGATGCAGACACCGGTCATCATCGCAGCCCTTGCCGGAAAGTCAAACGGAAAAGGCGTAGGATATACTATCCTGAATATGCTTTCAGAGAGCCACTGGTTCGATCCTGATAACTGGTTTTATTCTATCGGCGCTATAGTTTATGTGCTTCTGCTCATCGCATTCGCATATTTCTATACATCGATCACATTCAACCCGCTTGAGATCGCAGATAACATGAAAAAGAGCGGCGGCTTCGTACCTGGTATCAGACCTGGTAAGCCGACCAGTGATTATCTCCAGAAAGTCCTGAATTCTATCATCTTCATAGGAGCTATAGGACTTACTATAGTAAGTATCCTTCCTATCATGCTGAACGGACTTACAGGCGCTAACGTATCATTCGGTGGTACATCTATCATCATTATCGTCGGCGTTGTAGTCGAGACTGTAAAGCAGATCGAAGGTCAGATGATGGTAAGAAACTACAAGGGATTTCTTACAGACTAAAAACTAAAGAGGCTTTCGGGCCTCTTTTTTAGACAGGAGGGATTATAATGAAAATAATCATGCTTGGCGCACCGGGCGCAGGAAAAGGAACCCAGGCGATAAAGATAGCGGAGAAGTACGGCATTCCGCATATCAGCACAGGAGACATCTTCCGCGCAAATATCAAGAACGGTACAGAGTTAGGAAAAAAAGCCAAGGAGTATATGGATAAGGGATCACTGGTTCCGGATGAGCTGACCTGTGACCTTGTAGTCGACAGGATCCATCAGGATGACTGTGCGAACGGATTTGTACTCGACGGTTTCCCTCGTACCATTCCGCAGGCAGAGGCACTCGATAAGGCTCTGACAAAAGACAACGAAAAAATGGATTTTGCCATTGATATCGAAGTACCGGACGATTCCATCGTAAAGAGAATGGGCGGTCGTCGTGCCTGCGTAAACTGCGGAGCTACTTATCATGTAGTAAGTGCTCCTCCGAAGGTGGAAGGTATATGTGATCACTGCGGCGGTAAGCTTACCATCCGCGATGATGACAAGCCTGAGACAGTACAGCACAGACTTTCAGTTTATCACGAGCAGACACAGCCGCTTATCGACTTTTACAAAAAGGCCGGTATCCTTCACTCAGTGGATGGAACAAAGCAGCTCGATGAAGTGTTTGCAGACGTGGTAAAAATCCTTGGAGAGTGATCATGACATTTACAATGGCAAAGTCCATAGCAGGTCACGATAAGACAGAAGTATATGTAGTGATCAGAGAAGACGGTGATGCGGTTTACCTGGCGAACGGGAAGAACCGCACGGTCACTTCTCCCAAGAGAAAAAAATTAAAGCACGTACAGCTGATAAAAAATATACCGGCTGAAGTCAGTGCCGTCTCAGAAAAGGAAAATGATTTTAATGATCTCTGGATCAAACGGGTAATCAGTATATATACAAAAAGTCTTTCGACCAAGGAGTAATGAAATGTCAAAAGCAGATGTTATTGAAGTAGAAGGAAAGGTACTGGAGAAGCTTCCAAACGCTATGTTCTCAGTAGAGCTGGAAAACGGTCATCAGATCCTGGCTCATATCAGCGGAAAGCTCCGTATGAATTACATCCGTATCCTTCCGGGAGATAAAGTGACTATCGAGATGAGTCCATACGACCTGACAAAGGGCAGGATCATCTGGAGAGACAAGTAAAAGACAGGATTTTTATTAGTCTTTTGCATTAGATAAAATACAAAAAGAATAGTTGCTTATTTGCATGCGTCCGAGTATAATATTACACGGACGTTTTTTCGTGGGTGAAATGCGCCCTTGGAAAACGCATATTTTTTAAAGAAAGGAGTCGTTATATGAAGGTCAGATCTTCTGTAAAGCCTATGTGCGAGAAGTGCAAGGTCATAAAGAGGAAGGGCAAGATTCGCATTATCTGCGAGAACCCTAAGCACAAACAGAGACAGGGCTGATGCACTCTGTCTCCTGATGTATTCTATGGCGGCTGTAGAGCATGAGCTCTATATACATAAATACATTCAAATGGTCCTGCCAGGCAGGGCACAAGCATCGCTCCCATATACTTTTATCATACCAAGGGAGCCTGATCCTTTCGTTAGAAAAGGGTCGATGTCATTTGAAGGCTGACACACATTTCAGGCCGGGACACCGGAGCTGTCAGTTGGATTTTTTAGAAACCAGATCCGGAGATGTCCGGAAGTATATTTTTGAGATAAAGGAGTAAATACACATGGCTCGAATCGCAGGTGTAGATTTACCGAGAGAAAAGAGAATCGAGATAGGCCTTACCTATATCTACGGTATCGGCAGAGTTACAGCTGACCGTCTTCTTGAGAAGGCTGCAGTTAACCCTGATACCAGAGTTAAGGATCTCACTGATGATGAGGTTAAGAAGATTTCAGAAGCTATCGCTGATGAGGGAATCCTTGTAGAAGGTGACCTTCGCCGTGACACAGCACTGAACATCAAGCGTCTCCAGGAGATCGGATGCTACAGAGGCATCAGACACAGAAAGGGACTTCCTGTACGTGGTCAGAAGACAAAGACAAATGCGCGTACACGCAAAGGACCGAAGAGAACTGTAGCAAACAAGAAGAAGTGAGGTTGATAAATCATGGCAAAGACAGTAAAGAAGGCCTCAAAGAGGCGTGAAAAGAAGAACGTTGAGCACGGCCAGGTACATATTCAGGCATCTTTCAATAACACGATCGTTACTATAACAGACGCAGCAGGAAACGCATTAAGCTGGGCATCAGCAGGCGGCCTTGGATTCAGAGGAAGCCGTAAGTCCACTCCTTATGCTGCACAGGTAGCAGCAGAGACAGCAGCTAAGGCAGCACTTCCGCACGGACTTAAGAACGTTGACGTATTTGTAAAAGGACCAGGATCAGGAAGAGAAGCAGCTATCCGTGCTATCGCAGCATGTGGTATCGATGTAGTTTCTATCCGCGACGTAACTCCGGTTCCTCATAACGGATGCCGTCCACCAAAGCGCAGAAGAGTCTGATTGAAAGGAAGGTATATTACAGATGGCAGTTAATAAGACACCAATTCTTAAAAGATGCAGATCTTTAGGTTTAGAGCCGGCATATCTCGGAGTTGACAAGAAGAGCAGACGTTCTCCGCTTCATCAGAGCAGAAAGCCTTCAGAGTACAAGCTTCAGCTCAGAGAAAAGCAGAAGGCAAAGTTCATCTACGGCGTACTTGAGAAGCCGTTCAGAAATTACTATGAGAAGGCAGCTAACAGCAAGGGCATGACAGGTGAGAACCTTATGCGTACTCTTGAGAGCCGTCTCGATAATGTAGTATTCCGTATGGGACTTGCACGTACCCGTCGTGAGGCACGTCAGGTCGTTGACCACAAGTTCATTCTTGTAAACGGAAAGAAAGTAAATATCCCTTCATACCTCGTAAAGGCTGGAGATGTGATCACAGTCACAGAGAAGGGTAAGAGCAGTCAGAGATTCAAGGATATCACTGAGGCTACAGGCGGGCGTATCATCGCAGACTGGATCGACTACAACGCAGATACCATGACTGGAACTATCAAAGAGCTTCCAAACAGGGACCAGATCGATGTTCCTGTAAATGAGATGCTTATCGTCGAGCTGTATTCGAAGTAATTTTTTAAAGGCGGCAGTTATCTGCCGTCTCTTAAATACAGAACTATCAACTTCCAACTATTAACGGAGGGAATATAATTGTTCGAATTTGAAAAACCGAATATCAGGATCGACGAGATCAGTGAAGATGACAGGTACGGCAGATTTATCGTAGAGCCGCTCGAGCGTGGTTACGGAACTACACTCGGAAATTCTCTGAGAAGGATCATGCTTTCATCCCTGCCGGGCACAGCTGTTAGTCAGGTAAAAATCGACGGAGTTCTCCATGAGTTCTCATCACTCCCAGGAGTAAAAGAGGACGTCACAGAGATCATCCTGAACATCAAGGAGCTGGCTCTGAAGAATTCAAATATGACCGAAGAGCCGAAGACCGCTTACCTCGATTTCGAGGGCGAGGGCACAGTTCACGCTTCAGATATCCATTTCGATGATGATATCGAAGTAGTAAATCCTGACCTTGAGATCGCTCATTTAAACGGCGGACCGGATTCAAAGCTCTCTATGGAGCTGACTATTACCTCAGGACGAGGCTGGGTAAGCTCAGATAAGAATAAGAACGAGGACACTCCTATCGGTGTCATCGCAGTAGATTCTATCTACACTCCTATCGACAGAGTGAACATGAAGGTCGAGAATACCCGTGTAGGCCAGGTTACCGATTATGATAAGCTGACACTCGAGGTATGGACTAATGGAACCATCAGCCCGGATGATGCAGTATCACTCGCAGCAAAGGTTCTTACCGATCATCTGAATCTGTTCGTAAATCTTTCAGAGGCTGGAAAAGAAGTCACAGTCATCGATACTACCAGCCATGACAAGCCGACCATCGGCGCTGACATGCCTATCGACGACTTAGAGCTTACAGTCAGATCATTCAACTGCTTGAAGAGGGCAGGAATCGGCACTGTAAAGGAGCTCTGCGATATGACTCCGGATCAGCTTCAGAAAGTAAGAAATCTCGGAAGAAAGTCTCTTGACGAGATCATGGATAAGCTCAATGAACTCCACCTTTCACTCAGAAAGGAAGAAGAGTAATAAATGACAGTGTCTGCTGTGTAAATCCGGAGTGGTAACGGCAGACTCCCCAACTATATACGAAGCCTGTAAGTCCATAAGTGCGAGGCTTTGTAAGCCACAGGAGGTTAGACAATGGCTACACATTACAGAAAACTCTCAAGAACCAGTTCACAGCGTAAGGCTCTTCTCAGAAACCAGGTAACACAGCTTATCTGGCACGGCCGTATCGTTACTACCGAGGCAAAGGCCAAGGAAGTATCAAAAATCGCCGAGAAGCTTATCGCGCTTGCTATCAAAGAGAAGGATAACTTCGACGAGGTTACAGTTCAGGCCAAGGTTCCTAAGAAGGATGCCGACGGACACAGAGTAAAGACTGTAAAGGACGGAAAGAAAGTAACAGAGTATGTTACCGAGGAGAAGAAGATAAAGAAGGATCAGCCTTCACGTCTTCACGCTCGTCGTCAGATCCTTTCAGTTCTCTATGACGTAACTGAGAACGGAAAGAAGAAGACCGACACTAAGAAAGTCGATCTCGCTGCCAAGCTCTTCGATGAGATAGCACCTAAGTATGCTGGAAGAAACGGTGGTTACACCCGTATCGTAAAGATCGGCCAGCGTAAAGGTGACGGCGCTCTCGAAGTAGTTCTCGAGCTCGTTTAATTAGATACTTATAATTAGCATCACAGAGGCTGCAGGCACGAAGTGCTTGCAGCCTTTTCTGGTATCATATGGAAAAAATTCTTGAACTTAACCACATCACGAAAAGCTACGAAGATGGAATAAATGTTATCGAAGGCTTAAATCTCTCGGTGAACAAGGGTGAACTTGTAACCCTCCTGGGACCTTCAGGCTGTGGAAAGACGACTCTTCTCCGCATGATCGGGGGCTTTGACCTTCCGAATTCCGGAGAGATCCTACTGCATGGGGAGGACATCGGACAGCTGCCGCCTGACAAGCGCCCGATAAATACCGTCTTCCAGAAATACGCGCTTTTCCCATTTCTGAATATCTATGATAATATCGCCTTCGGTCTCCGCCAGAAAAAAATGGATAAGGACCTGATCAGGCAGAAGGTAAAGCATGCTCTGACAGTCGTAGATCTCGAGGGCTTCGAGAAGAGGAGCGTGGATTCCCTCTCAGGCGGACAGCAGCAGCGTGTAGCTGTGGCCCGTGCCATAGTCAATGAACCGGAGATCCTGCTCCTGGACGAGCCGCTCTCGGCCCTGGATCATAAAATGCGCCTCGAGATGCAGGCTGAGATCAGGAGCATGCATGATAACCTCGGCATGACATTTATCTATGTGACTCACGACCAGGAAGAGGCCATGAACTTATCAGACAGGATAGTCGTGATGGCGAACGGAGTCATCCAGCAGGAGGGTGTCCCTGAGGAGATCTACGATCATCCGGCAAATATATTCGTGGCTGACTTTATCGGCGTGAGTAATATTTTTACAGGGGTTGTGACAGAAAAAAGGCGGGCCAGGTTCGCTGGAAGGACCTTCAAGACGAACACAGAGCTGGACGCTGGGACCAGGATAGAAGCCATGATAAGGCCGGAGAATGTCGAGATAAGACCTGCCGGCGAAGGAGCCATAGACGCTGTCGTGACAGGGGACATCTACAAGGGAACCCACCATGAGATAACCGCCGAGTTTGGCAAGTACGAAGTCACTGCGAACGGAAAAAAGAAGCTCGAGATTGGAAGCACGATCGGAATCGACTTTCCAGGGGAAGCCATTCATCTGATGCCGCATGACATGGATATGAACGTGTTCGAAGGCGTCGTAAATGACGACGGAAGTGCCGATTTTACTTATTTTTCACTTGCGCCTGATGCAGAGTTCCTTAAAAATGCTGCTGCCGGGACGAAGATCGCCGTATCGTTCGAGCCATCGGATGCCGACCTTTCGGATGATCCGGAGGCAGGCTTCGTGACTGGTAATATCGACACGATCATGTACATCGGCGACCATTACACCTACATCGTCCGTGGAGACAACGAAGAGGAGTACTATGCGGATGACGACTGGCTCTGGAACATGGGCGACCGTGTCAGCGTAGTCGTGCCGCAGGATAAGTTCAGATACAGGGAGCTGCCATGAGAAAGAAAAAATTATTTCCGACAGTCTGGCTCGTGCTGATCTATGCGTTTCTGTATCTGCCGATAGTGCTGCTGGCATTTTACAGTTTTACAGACGCTTCGATGATAGGCCAGGTCAGAGGCTTTTCTTTAAAAAATTACCGGACACTCTTCACGACACCGGATCTGCAGAGCATGATAATCGGGACACTGGTGCTGGCGCTCGTGGTCGGAGTTCTCTCCACCGTTCTCGGAACCTTCGGAGCTATCGGAGCCTTTTACAGTAAGAAAAAAGGGCGGACGATAATCGAAGCGATGAATCAGGTGCCTGTAGTAAACGCTGATGTAGTCACTGGATTTTCGGTCTGCATTCTCTTAGTAGTAGTGTTCGGAGTAGACAAGGATACCTATATACCGCTCGTCGCCGGACAGATGGCGCTCTGCACGCCGTTCGTGTACTTACAGGTCATGCCGGCGCTGACTCAGATGGATCACAGGATCTATGAGGCTGCGCTCGACCTGTACTGCACACCGGCACAGGCTGTCTTTAAGGTGCTCCTGCGGCAGCTCGCTCCGGCGATAGGCTCGGGATTTTTCACAGCTGTCACTCTTTCAATGGACGACTACTTCGTGACGACATACACAAAGCCTGCGGTATTCGATACAATAAGCACTTACACAGTGAATGCCACAAAGGGAGCCCAGACAGAAGTAAAGACAGCACTCTGGGCACTGTCAGCTATCATTTTTTTCATAGCGGTGGCAGTAGTCGTAGCTGCGAATGTCAGAGGGAAGGAGGAGAATCCATGAAAAAAGTTCTGGTACTTTTAACTGTTGTAACGCTCCTTCTCGCAGGCTGCGGCGGGACTTCAGATACTACAGCTCCGGTCTCTGACGAGGTCGTGACTCTTCGGATAGCGAATTCGGAGGAGTACATAGACGAGGGAGGCTGGGACGCTTCGGAGACGATCGAGCTCCCGGACGGAGAGAAGATCCGCGGAGTCGACTCTCTGGTAAGCGATTTCGAGAAGTGGTATCAGGAGAAGTACGGGAAGAAAGTCCGGGTTCTCTATTCGACCTACGGCACGAATGAGGACCTGTACAACCAGATGACTCTCGGGAACTCTTTTGACCTGGTCTGCCCGTCTGAGTACATGATAATGAAGCTGATGCGTGAAAAGAGGCTCGAGCCGCTGTCGAAGGATTTTTACGATAAGGACAGTGTCTACAACTACTACGCGAAGGGAGTCTCACCGTATATTTTTAGCAGGATGAAGCAGCTGACCGAGGGCGGCGAGGCACTTACTGACTATGCTGCCGGATATATGTGGGGAACTCTCGGGACCGTCTATAACCCGTCGAAGGTCGATAAAAAGGACGCGCAGAGCTTCCTCATCTACTTAAATAAAAAATACCGCAAGCGCATCACTATAAAGGATTCCATCAGGGATACGTATTTTGCCGGTCTTGCGATAGATAAAGAAAAGGAGCTGGCGGATCCTGACGCAGATATTTCAAGTATCCTTAACGATACTTCGCAGAAGACTGTCGACAGTGTAGAGGATATAGTCACCGCGATGCGTGAAAATGCATACTCGATGGAGACTGATTCGGCAAAGCAGGATCTGGTCACAAAGAAGGCAGACGCGAGCCTCCAGTGGTCAGGAGACGCGGTTTTCTCCATGGATCAGGCTGATGAAACGGGACTGAAGCTCTGCTATGCGGTTCCGGAGGAAGGCTCGAATCTCTGGTTTGACGGCTGGGTCATGATGAAGAAGGGTATTAACGGGGATGCTGATAAAAAGCAGGCAGCCGAAGCCTTTATAAACTTTGTATCCCGCCCGGATTCTGTCATCAGGAATATGTACTACATTGGCTACACTTCAGCTATCACCGGCGGAGATGACCCGATGATCGAGGAATACTTAAACTACACTTACGGTTCGGATGAGGACGGCTCAGTCGACTACGACGTGAGCTACCTCTTCGGTAAAAAATGTGTGATAAAGACTGATCCCGAGCAGCTCGACAGACAGCTATACGCCCAGTACCCTACCGAGGATGTACTGAAGCGCTGTGCAGTAATGAAATGCTTTTCGGACGAGGCAAACAGACGGATATCGCAGATGTGGACAAACGTCAGATGCTACCGTTTTCCGTGGGAAGGATAGACTATGAGATTTAAAAGAAGCATGCTTTCAATTCCATATATCGTATTCCTGATCATCTTCGTGATGGCGCCGCTTGCAGTCGTTGTTGTATTCGCCTTTACGAATGGCAGCGGGCATTTTACCTTTGAAAATTTCTTCGGATTTTTCAGAAGCTCGAGAACGATTGCGACTCTGATCTACAGCCTGTTCGTGGCGCTGGTGACGACGGTGGTCTGCCTGCTGCTCGCTTACCCGACAGCCTACGCGCTTGCCAGGAGCGGCTTTAAGAAAAAAAATATCCTGCTCCTGCTTGCGATAGTGCCGATGTGGATAAACTTCACACTGCGGATCACTGCGTTAAAAGAGGTGCTGGATTTTCTCGAGGGAAACCTTGCGTATTATCCATTCCTCAATACAATTATAGGACAGGTGTACGATTTCTTACCGTTTATGATCCTGCCGCTTTTTACGGTGTTTGATGAAATGGATAAGTCCCTGCTCGAAGCGGGCAGGGACTTAGGGGCGGACAGAAAGAGCCTTTTCTTTTCTGTGGTGCTTCCGCTGTCTATGCCAGGCATCGTAAGCGGGATCACTATGGTCTTTCTTCCTGCTATGACGAACTATGTAGTTCTTGATATGCTGTATAATTCGACCTACATCATGGGAAGTCTGATCGGCAGTTATTTCAATGCCTATGACTGGCACAACGGTTCTATGATCTCGGCGATACTCCTTCTGATCATCGTAATTTTTTCATCGATAGGAAAACAGAAGGATCAGAATTCTACTATCGTGACTCCGGTATCGCCTTCGCCATAAGCGGCGAGATGATAGTCCTTGATATCCTTCTGTCTGGCAAGGTAGTTATGCACTGCCTTGCGGAGGATACCGGAACCTTTACCGTGGACTATGCGCACCTGAGACAGGTGTGAAAGTCTCGCGTCATCTAAGTATTTGTCGAGAGTCCTTATGGCTTCATCAGAATTCATTCCGATGAGCATCAGTTCAGGTGAAATAGAAGCGGCTTTGCTCATAGAGTGTCTGGTGCCGCCTTTTGATTTCTTTGCGGTTGAAGATGAGTCGCCGATCAGGGCGATGTCGTCTATATTTACCTTAGACTGCATGATACCCATCTGTACTGTCAGGTTGCCCTTTGCATCAGGAAGAGTATGGACAGTTCCCTTCAGATTCATAGAGAGTACGATCACATCATCGCCGACGCGGAGTTTCTTCGCGTCGACTTTTTTGCCTTTAAGGGCAGTAGTCTTCTTAGGCTTAAGTGCAGCTTTGCCCTGGTGTTCCTTTATCGATTCGCCGAGAGCGGAACGCTGTCTCTCCATCTCTGACATATCAGGGGTGGCAGTACCGTATTTATTAAAATTCCGGATGACGGTGTCAGCCTGGTCTTTGGCACGCTTCAGGATCTCAGCGGCTTCGGCGTTTGCCTTCGCAAGGATGGCGTCTGTCCTGTCGGAAAGAGAAGCATCTTTCTGCTTTGCGCGGTTTAACAGCTTCTCAGCTTCTGCGGCGTCGTGAGAGGCCTTTTCCTGCGCCTTTATGACGGCAGATTGTTTCTGCTCGAGGCCCGTAATGAGGTCTTCGAAGTTCTGATCCTCCTGGTTCATCCGGGCAGCAGCGTCGTTTATGATATCGTCAGAGAGACCGAGCTTTTTGCTTATCGCAAAAGCATTTGATTTTCCAGGAACTCCGATCAGCAGTCTGTACGTCGGAGAAAGTGTCTCGACTGAAAATTCGAGACTCGCGTTCTCGACTCCCGGAGTCGTCAGAGCGTAAGCCTTCAGCTCCGGGTAGTGAGTGGTCGCCATCGTCCTTATTCTCTCCCTGTGCAGCTCGTCGAGAATGGACTCTGCAAGGGCGGCTCCTTCAGATGGATCAGTTCCTGCACAGAGCTCGTCGAAAAGTACCAGCGCCGTTCTCTCAGCCTTCTGTGGCAGATGAACCTGGCGGAGGATCTTTACGATGTTCGTCATGTGAGAACTGAATGTCGAAAGTGACTGTTCTATCGATTGCTCATCTCCGATATCCGCGTAGACGTCATTAAATACAGCGACCTCAGAACGGTCAGCGGCGGGGATATAGAGCCCGGCGCAGGCCATCAGTGTCAAAAGTCCGACAGTCTTTAAGGATACAGTCTTACCGCCGGTATTCGGTCCTGTGACTACGAGTAGGTCGAAGTCTTTCCCGAGGTTTACATCTATCGGGACTACCTTCTTCGGGTCCAGAAGCGGATGGCGGGCTTTTTTCAGATCTATACGCCCGTCAGTATTTAAGAGCGGTTCCATTGCGTTTTCACTCTGTGCCAGTTTTCCCTTTGCAAAAATAAAATCAAGCTCAGCTAATACCTTAAAATCCTGAACTATCGTACCGATATTTTCATAGACTTTAGCGGAGAGCTCTTCGAGAATTTTCTTGATCTCTTCCTGCTCGTTTAAGTGTAGCTCCCGGAGGTCGTTATTTAAAGAGACGACGGCAGCAGGCTCTATGAAAAGAGTAGCGCCGCTTCCGGACTGGTCGTGGACCATACCTGGGACATTCCCTTTGTGCTCGGCCTTTACCGGCAGGCAGTACCTTCCGTCACGCATCGTAACGACTGAATCTGACAGATAGTCCCTGTGTGAATTCAGAAGTTCGGTCATTTTTGAACGGATGCGGTCACCCATCGTACCTATCTGTCTTCTGATGGAACGGAGCGCCGGGGAAGCGTCTGACGCGATCTCGTCCTCTGAGATGATGCAGCGGCTGATCTCATTTCGCAGAGCTTCTATTCCGTCCAGATCGTTGAAGTAGTGAGTCAGCGAGTCAGTAGAGGAGTCAGCTCTGCCGGGCTCTCCGTAGCCTTTTACCCGTGAAGCCACTGTCAGGATGCTTACAACAGACAGAAGCTCGGCCGTGTTCAGGGAGCTTCCGATATCAAGTCTCTTTTTATAGAGAGATGGGTCGTGGATTCCCGAGAACGAGACTTCGCCTTTCTTAAAAAGTCTCTGGAGTGCGTCACCGGTTTCTTTCTGACGTGTTTGTATTTTTTCTATATCGCTTATGGGTTTTAAAAGCTCGCAGTATTCACGGCCTTTATCTGAGGTCGCAAAGCCGGCGAGCCGCTCGATTATCTTATCGAATTCAAGTGTGTGAAGTACTTTTTTATTCATGGAAAAAATTATAACACCTTGTGCAACTGCCCGCAAGAAAGTATAATATCCCTTATGAAAAAAAATGATGTATTTGAAGTGGAGATAACTGGACTCGGCAAAGATGGTGAGGGAATCGGGCATTATGAGGGAATGACTTTCTTTGTGACCGGAGCGCTGCCTGGAGATGTCGTAAAGGCTTCGGCTACGAAACTGAAGAAGACATACGGTTACGCGCGGGTACTTGAGATACTAAAGCCGTCGGCTGACAGGGTGCAGTCGTCGTGTCCTGTCTCAAAGAGATGCGGCGGGTGCAGCCTTATGGATTTTTCCTACAAAGCGCAGCTTCGGATGAAGGCGGAACTCGTCGAGGACGATCTGGTCCGCATCGGCGGCTTTGACCGCACTATTATAGAAAAAATAGCAGAACCTATCATCGGCATGAAAAATCCACTGCACTATAGGAACAAGGCGCAGATCCCGGTCGGAGAGCTGTCGGATGGACGGATAGTAACCGGCTTTTACGCGAGGCATTCACACCGGATAGTCGAACCCGACTCGTCAGTCGGCTGTCTTATCGGCTCTCCGGAGAATGAAGAGATAACTCACGCTGTGAAGTCATGGATGTACGAGAACAAAGTCCACGCATACGATGAGCAGACCAGAAAGGGCCTACTGAGGCATATCCTGATAAGGCATGGAGTGCACACGGGTCAGGTCATGGTCTGCCTGGTCATAAACGGAAAGTCGATCCCGGCTGCCGATAATCTCGTCGACAGACTGACAGTCGCCTGCCCTGATATCACGAGTATATGCATAAATGTGAATATAAATACAGGAAATGCCATTCTCGGAGAACGAACCGAATGCATCTGGGGTGAACCGGTGATAACTGATAGAGTCGGTGATATCAGCTTTGATATTTCAGCGAAGTCATTTTTCCAGGTGAATCCGGTGCAGATGGAGAAGCTATATTCAAAGGCGCTGGAGTACGCTGATCTGAAGGGCAGTGAGAATGTCTATGACCTGTATTCCGGGATAGGGACTATCTCACTTTTTCTGGCAAAAAAAGCAGGACACGTGACAGGCGTCGAAGTAGTTCCGGATGCGGTAAAGGACGCAGTAAGGAACGCGAAGCTCAATGGCTTTACGAATACGAATTTCTACACCGGAAAGACCGAGGATGTGCTCCCAAAGCTCGTGGCTCAGGGCAGACCGGCAGATGTCATAGTCTTAGACCCTCCGAGAAAAGGCGCCGAGAAGTCAGTCCTTGATACTATCCTCTCTGTTGCCCCTTCACGGATTGTATATGTCAGCTGTGACCCGGCGACTCTGGCCCGTGACCTGCGCATCCTCTGTGAGAATGGTGAGTATGAGCTGAAACGATACGCGCCGGTAGACCAGTTTCCGGAAAGTACGCACGTCGAGACTGTTGTTCTTTTGTCCCAACAAAAACCAGATGACACGATAGAGATCGACTTAGACCTGGACGAGCTGGATGCTACCAGTGCCGAGTTGAAAGCAACCTATCAGGAAATCAAAGATTATGTGCTGAAAGAATTTGGCTTGAAGGTTTCAAGTTTATATATTTCTCAGGTAAAACGCAAATGTGGAATTGAAGTGGGAGAAAACTATAATCTTCCAAAATCAGAAAATGCAAGAGTTCCGCAATGCCCGAAAGAGAAAGAAGATGCTATCAAGGCTGCCCTGAAATATTATGCGATGATCTAAGGACATCGCTGATTTCAAGGAGGAATAACACATGAAAAGCACATTTGAAAAAATGGGTGGAACCTACACACTTGGCGCAGACGGAATTTACTATCCGAATCTTGTCAGTACAGATGAAGAACCGCATTATGGGAAATATGGAATGATGCGGAAAACATATCTGAAAGAGCATCGT